>NZ_JBIVFZ010000011.1:0-2866 GCF_044748475.1 Oerskovia enterophila | reverse complement strand
ACTGCCCTGGAGACGGGGTGGGAGAGTAGGTCGCCGCCGGACAACCATTCACCAAAGGCCCACCCCACACGGGGTGGGCCTTTGGCATACCCCCACACAATCCGGCCACGCCGGCACCACAAGGCCCACTGCACCGCCGGCCCGCCAATGCAGTCGGCCATGAACACCCAGCCCCGAGCACCCTGTGCCCGGGGCACTTCTGTACCCAGAGCTCGGTCGTCAGAACTGCGCCGGCCCATACCCCGCTCACGTTCTGACAACACCACCGCCATGACCACGTGTCAGAACCTCACCGGGCTATACCCCAGCCAGCTTCTGACAACTCTCCCGAGGGGTCGGCGGCACGCGGCGGGTGTGGGTGTCGACCTGTCCACCCCGAGGCGGCTCGCTGACATCGATGTCTGGAGCGCATCGACAGCTGTTTCGACAGCCCGCGCGGTCAGGCATGGACGTCGCTCGACGTGCGCCCCTCCGTGGAGCCTCGTGACATCGCGGAGGCCGGGGCTTGATGAGAACCGTCTTTCGCGCTTGGGGCAAAGAAGGACGGGGGACTGAACTCGAGCTCACCGAACTCTGGTGGGGTCCGGGCGCCGCGAAGCGGGGTCGTCGGCGACGGGGACGTGTGTCAGAGCGTCGCGAGAGGCCGCGCCCGCGCTCGACGATCTGCTGACAAAGCTCCGACGGCCTGACGACCGCGCGCAGCAGTGGCGACGTCTCCACCAGCCGTGCGTCGGGCTGGTCGACGGACAGACGGTCGTGTCGACCAGCTCAGGTCGGCCCTCCGACGGAGGAGCGTCCGTGACCGCGCTACGGCCGGCCGCTGGTGACACAGGCACCCCGACGCCGGACCGTCGCGGTACCACTGGGCGGTGGGGTCCTCGCCGCTTGGCCAGCGGATCCGCACGCAGCCGGCGCTAGCATCGGCGGATGACCGCCCTACGGCCCGCCGCCGAGGACACCGGCACCCCGCCGGACCGCCTCGCTGCCGTCGCTGTGCCACTGGGCTGCGGGGTTCTCGCCGCCTTTGCCGCCGCAGTGGGCCCGGCCTTGGTCGTCGGTGTCTTGTTCGCCCCGGCCGTCATGCTTCCTCTCGGCCTTCTGCTGCTCGTCGGGATCCCCTTCGCCAACGCCGCGATCCTGCGGGCAGCCACAGGACGGCGCCGGATAGGGCTGGCAGTCGTGCTCACTCTGCTCGCCCCAGCGGCGATCGGAGCGGAGCTCGTGGCGCAGGGCGAGATCCCCTTCGACCCGCGCTACGGCGTCCCGGTGCCGGTGGTGATCGGCGCCCTCGTGGCGGGGATCTCGACGTTTGCACTCCCGAGGTGGGCGAAGCTGTTCGGCGGACTCACGATCGTCCTCGTCGCCGTGCTGTACGGCTGGCAGGCCGCATCGGATGCCACCCAGGAGGCCGCTGCAGCCAGAGCGAGCAACGTCGCGGCACGTGAAGCGATGTACGACAACTTGCTCCCTGGCGCGACGACCACCTTGACCGGCGCCCGGACCGACCTCCGCACGCTCACTGGAGAAGTCGCCGAAGTCGGGGTCGACCGGGACGGACGGGAACTCACGATCACGATGTCGGTGTGGGGCGACCCTGGTGAGGAAGACCCCGACGGCTTCGCGTGCTGGCTGCTGTCCTCCGGCGAGGGGAGCTGGATCGTAGGACAGGTCTACGCGGACTTCGCCGACCGCTGCCGCATCGTCGACGGAGGCTGGGCTAGCTCCGATGGGCTCACGTTCGGAACGTACCGCGACGGGTACTGGGTCACCGTCGACGCAGGTGCCGCCGCAACAGTCGAGGATGTCGCGGCCGTCGCCAGCACGCTCACGGACGTACCCGAGACCGAGCGCCGCGCCCACTGGGAGGTCATGTCAGACCTCCCCGCTGGATGAGAGTGGTCCCCAGACCGTGCGACAGCGTCCTCGAGCTACAGGATGCGTCGGAAGAACACAGCAGGTTCGGCTACCTCGAGTGACTCCAGCTCTGCCACAAGACGGATGAAGTGCTCGGTCTGGGTATGAGCCATCAGATGGTCGTCGGACTCCCACTCCTCGGTGAGGAGCAGCGAGGTCGGCTCGTCCGCGCGCTGCAGGAGCTCGTACGACCGGCAGCCGAGCTCGCGCCTGGTGGCGGCGACGAGCTCCTCGTAGACAGCGAGGGCTCGAGGGAGGTCGGCTTCCTGCACCCTGCAGGGAACGTGGACGCGGATCAAGGAGTCTCCTCGGGGAGTGAAGGGTCGTCAGGGCCGGGACGGAGCCCATCGTGCAGGTCGACGACGGTCCGGCGCGCACGGATCCACGTCCGCGGGGCCGGGCCGGCCGCCCTCGCCGACCGTAGTCCCTTCCGGCGTGAGCCGGGGGCAGCCACCAGGGATCTGGGCGCCGAGAGACGGCGGGGAAGGTCTCCGCGTCGCGCGCACCGGACGATCGCGCGCGACGCGGTCCTGCTGCGCACTCGCCGGGCCCGACGTCGGCGCCCGAGACGCTCCGCTCGGGGCACGCCGACGCGGTGACCGGGGTCACCCTGAGCGGGTTTGACCAGAGGGGCCTCCCCCAGTAATGTTCTCTGAGTCAGCCCGGCAGGGAGGAACAGACACCACTGCGAAGCTCCTCGGAGCCGCCGCGAAGTGGCTGGATCCCCCGGGTGAGCCAAACCTCCTTGAGACTTCTGAGGACATTCGTGTCCTCGAGGAGTAGGGAATGTGGCCGACTTGGAAGGCTCGCTTCACGAGAAATCATGAAGTTGGAAGGCCCCGGAGAGTCTGATAAGATTAAGAAGTTGCCCCGAGTGAAGGCCTGGAAACGGGTTGGAGTCGGTGCGTGTCGGTTGCTTGAGAACTCAACAGTGTGCTTGATAGTTAATGCC
>NZ_JBIVFZ010000010.1:0-5530 GCF_044748475.1 Oerskovia enterophila | reverse complement strand
GAAGGCCTGGAAACGGGTTGGAGTCGGTGCGTGTCGGTTGCTTGAGAACTCAACAGTGTGCTTGATAGTTAATGCCAATTGTCCTGCATGGGCGCATGGTGTGCACCTTCGGTGTGTGTTGTGTGTTCGTGTTGAGACTTCTTATTTGGTATGAATTGAAAACGTCATGTTTTCGGTTTGTAGCCATGATTATGGACCTTCGGGTCCGCTTCGTATGGTTGTTAGCTCCTTCGGGGGTTGATAGCAAACATTTACGGAGAGTTTGATCCTGGCTCAGGACGAACGCTGGCGGCGTGCTTAACACATGCAAGTCGAACGGTGATGACCAGCTTGCTGGTCGGATCAGTGGCGAACGGGTGAGTAACACGTGAGTAACCTGCCCCAGACTCTGGGATAAGCCTTGGAAACGAGGTCTAATACTGGATATGAGATGCCCCTGCATGGGGAGTGTCTGGAAAGATTTATCGGTCTGGGATGGACTCGCGGCCTATCAGCTTGTTGGTGGGGTAATGGCCTACCAAGGCGACGACGGGTAGCCGGCCTGAGAGGGCGACCGGCCACACTGGGACTGAGACACGGCCCAGACTCCTACGGGAGGCAGCAGTGGGGAATATTGCACAATGGGCGCAAGCCTGATGCAGCGACGCCGCGTGAGGGATGAAGGCCTTCGGGTTGTAAACCTCTTTCAGCAGGGAAGAAGCGCAAGTGACGGTACCTGCAGAAGAAGCGCCGGCTAACTACGTGCCAGCAGCCGCGGTAATACGTAGGGCGCAAGCGTTGTCCGGAATTATTGGGCGTAAAGAGCTCGTAGGCGGTTTGTCGCGTCTGGTGTGAAAACTCAAGGCTCAACCTTGAGCTTGCATCGGGTACGGGCAGACTAGAGTGCGGTAGGGGTGACTGGAATTCCTGGTGTAGCGGTGGAATGCGCAGATATCAGGAGGAACACCGATGGCGAAGGCAGGTCACTGGGCCGCAACTGACGCTGAGGAGCGAAAGCATGGGGAGCGAACAGGATTAGATACCCTGGTAGTCCATGCCGTAAACGTTGGGCACTAGGTGTGGGGCTCATTCCACGAGTTCCGTGCCGCAGCAAACGCATTAAGTGCCCCGCCTGGGGAGTACGGCCGCAAGGCTAAAACTCAAAGGAATTGACGGGGGCCCGCACAAGCGGCGGAGCATGCGGATTAATTCGATGCAACGCGAAGAACCTTACCAAGGCTTGACATACACCGGAAACTTCCAGAGATGGTTGCCCCGCAAGGTCGGTGTACAGGTGGTGCATGGTTGTCGTCAGCTCGTGTCGTGAGATGTTGGGTTAAGTCCCGCAACGAGCGCAACCCTCGTCTTATGTTGCCAGCACGTCATGGTGGGGACTCATAAGAGACTGCCGGGGTCAACTCGGAGGAAGGTGGGGATGACGTCAAATCATCATGCCCCTTATGTCTTGGGCTTCACGCATGCTACAATGGCCGGTACAAAGGGCTGCGATACCGCGAGGTGGAGCGAATCCCAAAAAGCCGGTCTCAGTTCGGATTGGGGTCTGCAACTCGACCCCATGAAGTCGGAGTCGCTAGTAATCGCAGATCAGCAACGCTGCGGTGAATACGTTCCCGGGCCTTGTACACACCGCCCGTCAAGTCACGAAAGTCGGTAACACCCGAAGCCGGTGGCCCAACCCTTGTGGAGGGAGCTGTCGAAGGTGGGACTGGCGATTGGGACTAAGTCGTAACAAGGTAGCCGTACCGGAAGGTGCGGCTGGATCACCTCCTTTCTAAGGAGCATCACTCACAGCCGGCGCTCTTCGGAGCCTGGTTGTGCAGAGGCCATGGCGCTCACCGAACGTGTGGGTGGATGGTTGCTCAAGGGTGGAACATTAACGAAGAGCTTCGTCCAAGACGGTTCGTGTCAGTACCTGTCCACTTTGCGTGGGTGGTGGAACATCACGGGTACGGGGGATGGGGTTTGCCAAGCACACTGTTGGGTCCTGAGGGAACCGCCCGCATGGGTGGGGTCGCTCTGAACGGGCCATCGCGTCTCCTGGGTGAACCGCCGACCTTGTGTTGGTAGGCCGTGGGAGCGGGTGGGATCGTCCGTAGCTTGAGAACTGCACAGTGGACGCGAGCATCTTTGTAAGATCAAAGATTTATCTTTGTTCTCTGCAATTTTTTGTTGTCAAGTTTTTAAGGGCACAGGGTGGATGCCTTGGCACTAGGAGCCGATGAAGGACGTTGTAGCCTGCGATAAGCCTCGGGGAGTTGGCAAACGAACCGTGATCCGAGGATCTCCGAATGGGGAAACCCCGCTGGAGTCATGTCCAGTGACCCGCACCTGAATATATAGGGTGTGTGGAGGGAACGTCGGGAAGTGAAACATCTCAGTACCGACAGGAAGAGATATTCCGTGAGTAGTGGCGAGCGAAAGCGGAACAGGCCAAACCGTTCATGTGTGATAGCTACCAGGCGTTGCATGGGCGGGGTTGTGGGACCTTTCAGACCGGGCTGGTACCCGGTCAGGGAGTCAGAAAGTCGCGTTATAGTCGAAGGGCATTGAAAGGCCCGGCACAGAGGGTGCGACCCCCGTAGACGAAATGACGTGGCCTCCCGAAGGGGATCCCAAGTAGCACGGGGCCCGAGAAATCCCGTGTGAATCCGGCAAGACCACTTGCTAAGCCTAAATACTACCTAGTGACCGATAGCGGACCAGTACCGTGAGGGAAAGGTGAAAAGTACCCCGGGAGGGGAGTGAAATAGTACCTGAAACCGTGTGCCTACAATCCGTTGGAGCCTCCCTAGCAGGGGTGACAGCGTGCCTTTTGAAGAATGAGCCTGCGAGTTAGTGCTCAGTGGCAAGGTTAACCCGTGTGGGGAAGCCGTAGCGAAAGCGAGTCTGAATAGGGCGAATGAGTCGCTGGGTCTAGACCCGAAGCGAAGTGATCTAGCCATGGGCAGGTTGAAGCGTGGGTAAGACTACGTGGAGGACCGAACCCACCAGGGTTGAAAACCTGGGGGATGACCTGTGGTTAGGGGTGAAAGGCCAATCAAACTTCGTGATAGCTGGTTCTCCCCGAAATGCATTTAGGTGCAGCCTCGCGTGTTTCTTGCCGGAGGTAGAGCTACTGGATGGCCGATGGGCCCTACAAGGTTACTGACGTCAGCCAAACTCCGAATGCCGGTAAGTGAGAGCGCGGGAGTGAGACTGTGGGGGATAAGCTCCATAGTCGAGAGGGAAACAGCCCAGACCACCAGCTAAGGCCCCTAAGCGTGTGCTAAGTGGGAAAGGATGTGGAGTTGCACAGACAACCAGGAGGTTGGCTTAGAAGCAGCCACCCTTGAAAGAGTGCGTAATAGCTCACTGGTCAAGTGATTCCGCGCCGACAATGTAGCGGGGCTCAAGTACACCGCCGAAGCTGTGGCATTCACACAAACGCTAGGCCTTCGTGGTCCAGGCGTGTGGATGGGTAGGGGAGCGTCGTGTGGGCAGTGAAGTCGCGGGGTAACCCAGCGGTGGAGCCTACACGAGTGAGAATGCAGGCATGAGTAGCGAAAGACGGGTGAGAAACCCGTCCGCCGAATGACCAAGGGTTCCAGGGCCAGGCTAATCCGCCCTGGGTAAGTCGGGACCTAAGGCGAGGCCGACAGGCGTAGTCGATGGACAAGGAGTTGATATTCTCCTACCGGCGAAGAACCGCCCATACCGAACCCGGTGATGCTAAGCGCCCTTAACTCGCACCGTCTCCTTCGGGAGACATCGCGAGAGCGGCGCGCGACCCGAACCGGTACTAGGTAAGCGTATTAACAGGGGTGACGCAGGAAGGTAGCCCAGCACGGCGATGGTTGACCGTGTCCAAGGTTGTAGGGCGAACAGTAGGCAAATCCGCTGTTCACATAGCCTGAGAACTGATAGATAGCGCGTATGCGCGAATTGGGTGATCCTATGCTGTCAAGAAAAGCCTCGGCGCGAGGTTCTAGCCGCCCGTACCCTAAACCGACTCAGGTGGTCAGGTAGAGAATACTAAGGCGATCGAGAGAATCGTGGTTAAGGAACTCGGCAAAATGCCCCCGTAACTTCGGGAGAAGGGGGGCCCGATGCGTGACGGAACTTGCTTCCCGAGCGTTGACGGCCGCAGAGACCAGGGAGAAGCGACTGTTTACTAAAAACACAGGTCCGTGCGAAGTCGCAAGACGATGTATACGGACTGACGCCTGCCCGGTGCTGGAAGGTTAAGAGGACGGGTCAGCTCTTCGGAGCGAAGCTCAGAATTTAAGCCCCAGTAAACGGCGGTGGTAACTATAACCATCCTAAGGTAGCGAAATTCCTTGTCGGGTAAGTTCCGACCTGCACGAATGGCGTAACGACTTCTCCGCTGTCTCAACCGCGAACTCGGCGAAATTGCACTACGAGTAAAGATGCTCGTTACGCGCAGCAGGACGGAAAGACCCCGGGACCTTTACTATAGCTTGGTATTGGTGTTCGGTGCGGCTTGTGTAGGATAGGTGGGAGACTGTGAAGCATGCACGCCAGTGTGTGTGGAGTCAACGTTGAAATACCACTCTGGTCGCTCTGGATATCTAACCTCGGTCCGTAATCCGGATCAGGGACAGTGCCTGGTGGGTAGTTTAACTGGGGCGGTTGCCTCCTAAAATGTAACGGAGGCGCTCAAAGGTTCCCTCAGCCTGGTTGGCAATCAGGTGTCGAGTGCAAGTGCACAAGGGAGCTTGACTGTGAGACTGACAGGTCGAGCAGGGACGAAAGTCGGAACTAGTGATCCGGCGGTGGCTTGTGGAAGCGCCGTCGCTCAACGGATAAAAGGTACCCCGGGGATAACAGGCTGATCTTGCCCAAGAGTCCATATCGACGGCATGGTTTGGCACCTCGATGTCGGCTCGTCGCATCCTGGGGCTGGAGTAGGTCCCAAGGGTTGGGCTGTTCGCCCATTAAAGCGGTACGCGAGCTGGGTTTAGAACGTCGTGAGACAGTTCGGTCCCTATCCGCTGCGCGCGCAGGAAACTTGAGAAGGGCTGTCCCTAGTACGAGAGGACCGGGACGGACGAACCTCTGGTGTGCCAGTTGTTCCGCCAGGAGCACGGCTGGTTAGCTACGTTCGGAAGGGATAACCGCTGAAAGCATCTAAGCGGGAAGCCTGCTTCAAGATGAGGTTTCCATCCCCGCAAGGGGGAGAGGCTCCCAGCTAGACCACTGGGTAGATAGGCCGGATGTGGAAGGCAGGACTAAAGACTGCCGAAGCTGACCGGTACTAATAAGCCGACAACTTGATAACACTCAAACTTTTTGCTACGCGTCCACTGTGCGGTTCCCGAGATACGGGCACACCCCCACGTAACCGGGGGTCCCGAACATCTCCATAGAGTTACGGCGGTCATAGCGAGAGGGAAACGCCCGGTCCCATTCCGAACCCGGAAGCTAAGCCTCTCTGCGCCGATGGTACTGCCCTGGAGACGGGGTGGGAGAGTAGGTCGCCGCCGGACAACCATTCACCAAAGGCCCACCCCACACGGGGTGGGCCTTTGGC
>NZ_JBIVFZ010000009.1:0-52106 GCF_044748475.1 Oerskovia enterophila | reverse complement strand
GCGGCGGTGGCTGGCACTGGCGTCATGCCCGCGACGCCCCCGCGGGGGGGGTCCGCGGGCCGGGCGGGGGGGGGTGGGGGGGGGGGGGGCGGGGCCCCCCCCCCCCCCCACGACCCCGTTCTCGGCACCCCGGGCGGGCGCGGCACCCCTTCACGCGACCCGGCTCACTCGCCCGGGTAGACCACGCCCGCCTGGCGGCGGACCTCGTCCATGGTCCGCATGACGTCGAGCGTGTCCTGCCACGTCATGCGCGGGCTCTCGGTCAGGCCTGCCTCGACGCACCGCGCGACCTCGGCCGCCTGGTACTGCTTGCCCTCGCCCCGGAAGCCCTCGTAGCGCCACTCGGCGCCGTCGTGACGGACCACGCGGAACGACGTCGGGGCGTAGAACGTGCCCTCGACCTCGATGCGCCCCGCGGTCCCGGAGATCGACGCCACGTTGGGCGTCTGCGACCACAGGGTCGTCGACAGCGTGGCCATGGCCCGGCCGTACCCGAGCGTGATGCCGAGCTGGCCGTCGACCCCTGTCTCGGTCAGCGCACCGACCGCGCTGACCGACGACGGCGCCCCCAGCACGTCGTGCGCGAACGACACGGGGTACACGCCCAGGTCGAGCAGCGCACCGCCCGCGAGCTCGGGCGCGTAGAGCCGGTGCTCGGGGTCGAACGGGAAGAACTGGCCGTGGTCGGCGGTCACGTTGACGATCTGGCCGATCTCACCGCGCGCGATCACCCCGCGCAGCGCCGCGACGTGCGGCAGGAAGCGCGTCCACATGGCCTCCATGACGAACACCCCCGCGGCCCGGGCGGCGTCGAGGATCTCGCGCGCCTCGGCCTCGTTGCGCGTGAACGCCTTCTCGACCAGGACGTGCTTGCCCGCGGCGATGGCCAGCAGCGCGTGGTCCCGGTGGTGCGAGTGGGGCGTGGCGACGTACACGACGTCGACCTGCGGGTCCTCGACGAGCTCGGTGTAGTCGGCGTGGGTCGTGTGGATGCCGTGCTCGGTCGCGAAGCGCTCGGCCCGGACGCGGTCGCGCGAGCCCACGGCCACGACGCGCGCCCGGGTGTGGTCGCGCACGGCCTCGGCGAACGACCCGGCGATGTTCCCGGCCCCGAGGATCCCCCAGCGGACCGTGGGCGCGGTCCGGGGATCGGGCACGACGCCGGAGATCACCTCGGGGAGGTCGGCAGCGGTCGCAGCGAGGTGAGGCAGGGAGGTGGGCGTCGGGTCGGTCGGTGCCGCAGGGCGGGCGTCGTTGCTCATGGGTTCACGCTAACCCCGTGAGAACGCTGCCACGGGTGATTGCCCGAGGTGTGGTCGTACAGCGCCCAGGCCGTCGCGGACGAGCACGAGGTTGCGTGCGGTCGAACCCCGCGATCTCGTCCGTCCCGGCCGTCAGGACGACCGCAACCTCGTGCTCGGCACCGGCGCCCGACGCCCGGCACCCGGCCCCCGGCACCGACGCCCGGCACCCGACTCCCCAGGCCCGGCATCCCTCACTCCCCCGGGTACACGACCCCCAGCTGGGCGCGCGCCCGGTCCATGACCTGCAGGAGGTCGAGCGTGTCCTGCCACGTCATGCGCGGGCTCTCGGTGAGCCCCGCCGCGAGGCAGCGCGCGACCTCGGCTGCCTCGTACTGCTTGGCCCCGGGCGCGTACCCGTCGTAGTCGCGGCGCGCGCCGTCGGCCCAGACCACGCTGAAGGCCGTGGGCACCATGAAGCGGTCGACGACCTCGATCCGTCCGCCCGACCCCGCGATCACGAGCGACGTCGCCGACTGCGCCAGGACCGACGAGGCGAGCGTCGCCGTCGCGCGGTCCCCGTACCGCAGCACCACGGTCGACTGGGCGTCCACCCCGGTGGGAGCCGCGAGACCGACGGCCGTGACGTCGTCGGGCATACCCAGGAGGTCCGTCGCGAACGCGAGCGGGTAGATCCCGATGTCGAGCAGCGCACCGCCCGCGAGCTCGGGCGCGAAGAGCCGGCCCGCCGGGTCGTACGCGGCGTTCGACCCGTAGCTCGCCGTGACCGACCGGACCTCGCCGATCTCACCCTGCGCGATCAGCGCGCGGATCGCGGCGACGTGCGGCAGGTGCCGCGTGAGCATGGCCTCCATGACGAACACGCCCGCGGCCCGCGCGGCGTCGAGCACCTCGCGACCCTCCGCCTCGTTGCGCGTGAACGCCTTCTCCATGAGCACGGGCTTGCCCGCCGCGATCGCGAGCAGCCCGTGGTCGCGGTGGTGCGAGTGCGGGGTCGCGACGTACACGACGTCCACGTCGGGGTCCGCGACGAGCGCCTCGTACGAGCCGTGGACGGTCGCCGAGGGCGCGTGCCGCTGCGTGAAGTCCCGTGCCCGGTGCTCGTCGCGCGAGCCCACGGCCGCCACGTGGCCCTGCGTGAAGGTCCGCACCTCGTCGGCGAACGATCCCGCGATGTTCCCCGCGCCGAGGATCCCCCAGCGCACGGGTGGGGCAGCGCCCGGGTCGGGGACGGCGTCGAGCACGTTGACCACTGCGTGGGAGACCATGCCTCCACGCTACTGCGGCCCCGGGGGCGGCCGGTCGACGGACCAGTCGCCCCCGGGGCCGCTGCCCCCAGGACGGGTTCCGGACGATCGGAGGACCAGACGCGAGAACCGCCGCTGTGTCGCACGTCACCCCGGGTCGGGACACGATGGATCCACCCGAGCGAACGGAGACCCCGATGGCGCACCCGACTCCCCCGCAGTCCCCGGCCGGCCCTTCCCCGCAGGGCGCCGTGCCCGGCGCCACGGGAAGCACCGCGGCCGGCAGCACCGCCGTGCCGGGGAGCGCCGCCAGTGCCCGCGGCCTGGTCAAGACGTACGGCCAGGGCGAGACGACGGTCCGCGCCCTCGACGGCGTCGACGTCGACTTCCGCGCGGCCGAGCTCACAGCCATCATGGGCCCCTCGGGCTCGGGCAAGTCGACGCTCATGCACTGCATGGCCGGCCTGGACACCCCGACGTCGGGCAACGTCGTGATCGACGGGACCGAGGTCAGCCGCCTCTCGCAGCGGCGCCTGACGGCGCTGCGGCGGACCCGGATCGGGTTCGTGTTCCAGTCGTACAACCTGGTCCCGACGCTCACCGCCGCAGAGAACATCACGCTCCCGCTCGACATCGCGCGCGCCCCCGTGAACCGCGCGTGGTTCGACGAGGTCGTGGCCGCGGTGGGCCTGGGCGACCGGCTGCACCACCGGCCGTCCGAGCTCTCGGGCGGGCAGCAGCAGCGGGTCGCGTGCGCGCGGGCCCTGGTGTCGCGGCCGTCGGTGGTGTTCGCGGACGAGCCCACGGGCAACCTGGACTCGCGCTCGTCCGCGGAGGTGCTGGGCTTCCTGCGGCGGTCGGTCGACGAGCTGGGGCAGACGGTCGTCATGGTCACGCACGACCCGCGCGCGGCCTCGTACGCGCACCGGGTCCTGTTCCTGACCGACGGGCGGATCACGGCCGACCTCGCGGCCCCGACCCGCCGCGACATCCTCGACGCGCTCGGGCAGGCGGAGGAGGACTGATGCTGCGGGTCGCGCTGCGCGGGGTCCGG
The DNA here is from genome assembly GCF_044748475.1 of Oerskovia enterophila. NCBI lineage: Bacteria > Bacillati > Actinomycetota > Actinomycetes > Micrococcales > Cellulomonadaceae > Oerskovia > Oerskovia enterophila. The sequence goes on along the minus strand of NZ_JBIVFZ010000009.1, from coordinate 48,543 downwards.
GCCCACCTGGTCCGCTTCCTGCTGTCGACGCTCGCCGTGATGCTCGGGGTCGCGTTCGTCGTGGGGACGTTCACGTTCCGCGCGATGCTGTCGTCGACGTTCGACGAGATCATCGCGACGACCCTCGTCGCCGACGTGTACGTGCGCGGCGCCGAGGAGATCGACGCCACGACGAGCGCCGGCAGCTCGTTCGGCACGCCCCACGCGCCCGTCCCGGTCGCGCTCGCCGACACGGTCGCAGGGGTCGACGGCGTCGCGCGCGCCGTGCCCGACGCGTCGGGTCCGATCGTCCTGGTCGCGGCCGACGGCACGGCCGTCACGACGTCAGGGCCCCCGAGCATCGGGATCGCGGTGGGACCGGACGAGCCGACCGTGACCCTCGCGAGCGGCGCCTGGCCCGTGGGCGGCACGCAGATCGCGCTCGAGGAGAGCGCGGCCTCGGCCGCGGGGCTCGCCACGGGCGACGCGACGACCGTGGTCCTCGCAGGCGCCCCGCAGCCCGTCACGGTCACGGGGGTCTTCGCGATCGAGGCCGCCGCGGCGGGCACCATCCTGGTGGGGCTCGACCCCGCGACCGCGCTCGCGACCTACGCGCCCGACGGGACCGTCCCCACGATCTCCGTCTACGCCGCGGGCGACGCGTCCGAGCAGGTGCTCGCCGACCGTGTGGCCGAGGTCCTGCCCGAGGGGGCCGAGTCGCTCACGGGCGAGGCGATGCGCGACGAGGCCCGCGAGGGCGTCGAGCAGATCCTCGGCTTCATCGAGACGTTCCTGCTGGTCTTCGCGGCCATCGCGCTGTTCGTGGGGGCGTTCATCATCGCCAACACGTTCGCGATGTCGGTGCGCGAGCGCCAGCGCGAGTTCGCGCTGCTGCGCGCGCTCGGGGCCTCGCCCGCTCAGGTCTTCGCGTCGATCCTCGCGCAGGCGGTCGCGGTCGGGCTCCTGGGAGCGGCCGCGGGCGTGGTCCTGGGCCGGGTCCTGGTCAGCGGCTTGCGCGCCGCGTTCGGCTCGACCGGAATGGAGCTCTCGGGTCGCGTGCCGCTGAGCGTCACGTCGGTCGTGGTCGCGATCTCGCTGGGGGTCCTGGTGAGCGTGGTCGCGGCCGCGGTCCCGGGCCGCCACGCGGCCCTCACCCCTCCGGTCCAGGCCATGCACGACGACGTCGCACCGGACCGCGGGACCGGCACCCGCGCGGTGGTCGGGCTGGTGCTCACGCTGGTCGGTGCCGGGCTCCTGGTGCTCGCCTCGCGCCTCGGGAGCTCGGCGTCGGCCGACCCGACCGGGTGGGCGCTGGTCGACGACCTCAACCCGCGGGTCCTGCTCGCGGTGGGCGCGAGCGCGGCCCTCGTGGGCGTCCTGGTCCTGTCCCCCGCGATCGCCGGCGCCGTCATCACGGTGCTCGCCGTCCCGGCCGTGGCCGCGATACGTCCGCTCGGTCGGCTGGCGCGCGGCAACGTCACGCGCAACCCCCGCCGCACCTCGAACACGGCCGGCGCGCTCCTGATCGGGATGGCCCTCGTGAGCGCGACCGGAGTCATCGCGGCCTCGACGCAGGCCTCGGTCCGGTCGATCGTCGACGAGCAGGTGCGGGCCGACTACGTGGTCCAGGCGGCCGCCGCCACGGGCGCGCTCCCCCCGGGTGTCACCGACGCCGTGACCGGGCTCCCCGCCGTCGGGCAGGCGCTCGCGCTGCGGCTCGGGACGCTCGACGTGGACGGCGAGCCCAGCGGCGCCACGGTCGTGCCGCCCGGGTTCTTCACCGAGGCGCTCGACGCACCCGTGGTCGAGGGAGACCCCGACCGGGCGCTCGCCGACGGCAAGGCCGTGGTCAGCACGACCGCAGCGCGGGACGAGGCGTGGGAGGTCGGCGACACCCTGACCCTGACGAGCGACGACGGCGCCCGTACCCAGGACGTGCGCGTGGGGGCGATCATCGACACCCAGGTCATCTCGTCCGACGTGGTCCTCGCCGACGCGACCTACGCGAGCGTGGGCGCCCCCGAGATCCCGACCTACGCGGTGTACGTGACCGCGGCACCCGGGACCACGACCGCGGAGCTGCGCGACGCGCTCACCGCGGCCGTCAAGCCCTTCCTCGTGGTCTCGGTCCTGGACCGCGAGGAGCTCGCCAACGCGGCCGCGGCGCAGGTGGACCAGGTCCTCGTGATCCTCTACGCGCTGCTCGGGCTGTCGATCGTCATCGCGCTGCTGGGCATCGTCAACACGCTCGCGCTGTCGATCATCGAGCGCACGCGGGAGATCGGGCTGCTGCGCGCGGTGGGCCTCGGGCGCCTCCAGCTCGCGGGCATCATCACGATCGAGTCCGTCCTGACCGCGGTCTACGGGACCGTGCTGGGCGTGATCACGGGCATCGCGATCGCCGCGGCACTGCCCGGGGTGCTCGCCGAGCAGGGGCTCACGAGCCTCGCGGTCCCCTGGGGGCAGGTGCTCGCGGTCCTGGGGCTCGCGGTCGTGATCGGGCTGGTCGCGAGCGTGTGGCCGGGCATCCGGGCCTCGCGCCTGCCGGTGCTGGAGGCCGTCACGGTCGACTGACTCGTCGTGTCGACGCCCTCCGTGCCGGACCCACCGCACGCGTCGAGCCGTCGGCCGCCGAGGGAGGACGACGCACCTACGTCGTCTCGGCGGGCACCACCCTCGCCGTCGCCGTCGTCGCGGCCGGGGTCCGGTAGCGGCGCAGAGGCGCGTTGCGCCAGGCGACCAGCCCGACGACGGCGCTCGCCGCGAGCCCGCCCGCCACCAGGGCGACGGGGGCCGAGGTCAACGACGCGAGGACCCCGCCGCGGAAGTTGCCCACCTCCGGGCCGGCGACCCCCACGACGTGCTCGACCGACGACACGCGGCCCCGGAACTCGTCGGGCGTCTCGAGCTGGACGAGCGCTCCGCGCGTCACGACCGACACGGTGTCCGCCGCCCCCGCGACCGCGAGGCACGCGAGCGCGAGCCACAGCGGTCCTGCCAGCCCGAAGCCCGCGAGCGCGAGCCCCCACGTCGCCGCCGCGGCGAGCTGCAGCGCGCCCGACCGCGGCGCGCGCGTGACCGCGCCGGACAGCAGTCCCGCGCCGATCCCGCCCACCGCGACCGCCGAGAGGAACAGCCCGAGGGTGCGCGGGTCGCCGTCGAACCGGATCTCGTTGACGAGCGGGAACAAGGAGACGGGCATCGCGAGCACGGTCGCCGCGACGTCCGTCGCGAACGAGCCCCGCAGGGTCGGCCGCTTCCAGACGATCGACCAGCCGCCCGCCGCGGCCCGACGGCGCACGGGTCGTCCGTGGTCCGGCACCGGTCCACCGTCCGGCACCTGCACGGGCACGGGAGCGAGTGCGGGAGCGGGCGCCGGTGCGGGGCCGCCGTCCGACGCGGGCGCCAGGGCAGGCGTGCGGACCGGCGGGAGCGGCGGCAGCCGCACCAGCCCGAGCAGGGCGACCACGGCCGCCGCCACCTGGACGCCGTAGGCGGCCGCGAGGTCCCAGCGCGCGACGACGAGGCCTGCCAGCGCCGGCCCGACGAGCATCGCGACCTGGAACGCGAGGTTCTGCAGCGCGAGCCCGGCCGCGACCTGGTCGGCGGGCAGGAGGCGCGGCGGCACCGTCCGGCGCGCGGGCGAGCCCAGCGCGTTGCACGCCGCGCCGAGGCTCACGAGGCCCAGCAGCACCCACACGGACCGGTTGCCCGCGAGCGCCTGCGCGGCGAGGCCCACCGCGGAGAGCACCTGGCCGGCCGACGCGAGGCGCATGATCGTGCGGCGGTCGTGCACGTCGGCGAGGTGCCCGCCGACGAGGCCGAGGGCGAGGAGGGGTACAGCGGTCGCGAGACCGATCGCACCGGTCCACACCGGGCTGTGCGTGAGCTCCCACACCTGGAGCAGCACCGCGACCGTGGCCACCTGGAAGCCGAGGCCACCGACGGCCGAGCCTGCCCACAGGTCGCGATAGGCGGCACTGGTGCGCAGCGGGCGCAGGTCGACGACGTTGTCCCGCACGTCAGGGCGTCTCGGCTGCCGGCGTGCCGGGCGTCTGCGCCGGGTGTCCCGCGGCGTCGAGCCGCTCGACGAGCCGGGAGCGCAGGGACCTGCTCGCGAGGACGCGTTCGAGGTCGGTGACGACGGCGCTCAGCGCGTACGGCAGCTCGTCGTCGATCTCGGCGATCGACTCCTCGGTCGCGCGCCACTCGGCCTCGAGGAGGGGGACGAGCGCGCGGGCCTTGTCGGTGAGCGCGACGCGGCGTGTGCGGGCGTCCTCGCCGGACTCGGTCTGCACGAGTCCTTCGCTGCGCATCGCGGTCACGGTCTGGCTCATGGCCGAGTGCGTGCGGCCGAGCGACGCGGCGAGCTCGCGGATGGTCAGCGGCCCGGTGTGGGCGAGACGGATGAGCGGGTAGACGAAGCGCGGTCGCACGCCGTCGACCCCGCGGTCGGTGTAGACGGTGCCGATCTCGTCGTCGAGCCGGCGCAGCAGGGTATGGAGGGAGTCCCAGCGTCCGGGGACGGCGGTCGGGTCGATGGATGTCACAGCACTGTTATAACAGCACTTATACAAGCACGTCGAGCCAGTGCTCCGACAGGCGGTGGACCGCTCCCCGACATAGCGTCGAGGTGTCGGCGGTCCGCGGGAGCAATCCTCCATGCGCGTCCGCTCGGCTCCCTGTCCCCACCCGAGGAGGTCCACATGTCCGAGGTCCCGATCCGCACGCTCATCAGCCCGCTGCGGTACGTGCAGTCGCGCGGCGCGCTGTCGCGGCTCGGCGAGTTCGTCGCACCGATCGGCACCAAGCCGCTGCTGGTCGCCGACGACGTCGTCTGGGAGATCGTCCAGGACACCGTCGCCGAGTCGTTCCAGGCCGCGAACCTGCCGCGCGAGCGCGAGGGCTTCGGCACGTACGCGACCGCTGCGGAGGTCGACCGGCTGGCCCGGCGCATCCGGGAGACCGGCTCGGACGTGATCGTGGGGATCGGCGGCGGCAGCACGATCGACGCCGTCAAGGCCGCCGGGCACCTCGAAGGGATCCGCTGGGTCTCGGTGCCGACCGTGGCCTCGACCGACGCCCCGTGCTCCGCGCTGTCCGTGATCTACACCGAGGAGGGGGCGTTCGAGGAGTACCGGTTCTTCCCGCACAACCCGGACCTGGTCCTGGTCGACACCCAGCTCGTGGCCAACGCCCCGGTGAAGTTCCTCGTCGCGGGCATCGGCGACGCGCTCGCGACGTGGATCGAGGCCCGGGCCGTGGCCCAGGCCAACGCGACGACCATGGCGGGCGGGCTGCCGCTCATCACCGGGACCGCGCTCGCCGAGCTCTCGTGGAAGATCCTGTGGGAGAACTCGCTCGCCGCGATCGAGGCCGTCAAGGAGCACCTCGTCACGCCCGCGGTCGACGCCGTGGTCGAGGCCAACACCCTGCTCTCGGGGCTCGGGTTCGAGTCGGGCGGCCTCGCGGCGGCCCACGCGATCCACAACGGGCTCACGGCCGCCCCGCAGACCCACGGGCTCACGCACGGGCAGAAGGTCAACATCGGCTCGCTCACCCAGCTCGTGCTGGAAGGAGCCCCGTCGCAGGAGATCCGCGACTTCGTCGAGTTCACGACGCGCGTCGGGCTGCCCAACACGCTGACGGAGATCGGGCTCACGACGGCCGACGTGGGCGACCTGCGCCGCGTGGCCGAGGCCGCGACGGCACCGGGCGAGACCATCCACGCGATGCCGTTCGAGGTCCGCGTGCCCGAGCTGGTCGACGCGCTGCGCTCGATCGAGGGCCTGTCGCGCGCGATCCGTGCGGACGCGGGCCTGCCCGAGCCCGTGAGGTACACGGGGCACTGAGGCGCTGTCGGCCGACCGCGGCCTTCCGGCCGGCCTCCAGCTGGCGAAGTGTCCAACGAGGTAGCCGCCGAGGTAGAACGTGCTGCGCGAGGTAGTGCGCGCCGCGTTCTACCTCGCGCAGCACGTTCTACCTCGAGGGCCCGGCCCGCACGAACGAAGGCCCCGGCCCGCTCCCTCATGGGGGCAGGTCCGGGGCCTTCGTCATGCCTGGCGCAGGCTCGGCGGCCCCTCCCGGGCGCGCCGAGCCAGGGACCGCTACTTCTTCTCGACGGGCGCCTTCTTGGCCGGGGCCTTCTTCGCGGCCGGCTTCTTGGCGGGAGCCTTCTTGGCCGGCGCCTTTTTCTTGGCCGGGCCCGCCGCGCGCTTCTCGGCGAGGAGCTCGATGGCCCGCTCGGGCGTGATGGACTCGGGCGTCACGTCGCGCGGCAGCGTCCGGTTGGTCTCGCCGTCGGTCACGTACGCACCGAAGCGGCCGTCCTTGACCACGATGGGCTTGCCCGACGTCGGGTCGTCGCCGAGCTCGCGCAACGGCGGGGTGGCCGTGGCTCCCCGACCGCGCTTGGGCTGCTTGTAGAGCTCGAGCGCCTCCTCGAGCGTGACCGTGAACATGGCCTCCTCCGAGGGGAGGGTGCGCGAGTCCGTGCCCTTCTTGAGGTACGGGCCGTAGCGGCCGTTCTGCGCGGTGATCTCGACGCCCGTCTCCGGGTCCGTGCCCACGACGCGCGGCAGCGACAGCAGCCGGAGCGCGTCTTCGAGCGTCACGGTGTCGAGGCTCATGTCCTTGAGGAGCGACGCCGTGCGCGGCTTGGGCAGCGCTGCCTTGGCCTTCTTGAGCGCGGCCGCGGACAGCCCCTCGTCGAACGTGGGCTCGGGGAGCTGCTCGGTCACGTACGGCCCGTAGCGCCCTGCGCGCGCCACGATCGGGTTCCCGGACTGGGGGTCGGCGCCGAGGATCCGGCCGTCGTCGGCGCCCGCGGCGAGGAGCTCGCGCGCCTTCTCGACCGTGAGCTCGTCGGGAGCCAGGTCGTCGGGCACCGAGGCGCGCGGCGGGGTCTGACCATCTGCGACAGGTCCGCTGAGATCTTCCACGTAGGGCCCGTACCGACCGACGCGCAGCTGGATGCCCTCGCCGATCGGGACCGAGTTGATGTCGCGGGCGTCGATCTCACCCAGGTCGTCGACGAGCTGACGCAGCCCCTCGCCCTCCTCGCGCCCCGTGCCGTCCCCGAAGTAGAAGCGGGTCAGCCACGCCACGCGGTCCTTGTCACCGGCCGCGATCGCGTCGAGGTCGGCCTCCATCTCCGCGGTGAAGTCGTAGTCGATGAGCCACTCGAAGTGCTCCTCGAGCAGGCGGATCACGGCGAACGCGAGCCAGCTGGGCACCAGGGCCTGGCCGCGCGGCAGCACGTAGCCGCGGTCCTGGACCGTGGAGATGGTCGACGCGTACGTGGACGGTCGGCCGATGCCGCGCTCCTCGAGGGCCTTGATGAGGCTCGCCTCGGTGTACCGCGGAGGTGCGGACGTCGAGTGCCCGTCGGCCGTGAGGTCGCGCCCGTCGAGCCGGTCGCCCTCAGCCATCTGCGGCAGGCGTGCGTCCTCGTCGCCCCGGCGGCCGGACTTCGCCGCGGCGCCGTCGGCCGTCTCCGCAGCGTCGTCCGTGCCCTCCTCGTATGCCGCGAGGAAGCCGCGGAAGCTGATGACCGTGCCGGAGGCCGCGAACACGGCCTCCTTGCCGGCGACCTGGGCATCCGTGCCCGCGACGGGTGCGGCCAGTCGCACCGACGCCGTCGAGCCCTTGGCGTCCGCCATCTGCGAGGCGACCGTGCGCTTCCAGATGAGCTCGTACAGCTTGAACTGGTCGCCGCTGATCTCCCGCGCCACCTGGGCCGGGGTGCGGAACGAGTCCCCGGCGGGGCGGATGGCCTCGTGGGCCTCCTGGGCCCCCTTGGCCTTCGACGCGTAGGCGCGCGGCGAGCCGGGCACGAACTCGGGGCCGTACAGCTCGGCGGCCTGACGGCGCGCAGCGTCGGTGGCCTCGGCCGACAGCGACGGGGAGTCCGTACGCATGTAGGTGATGTAGCCGTTCTCGTACAGCGCCTGCGCGGTGCGCATGGTCTGCCGCGAGTTGAAGCGGAGCTTGCGGCTCGCCTCCTGCTGGAGCGTCGAGGTCGTGAACGGCGCGGCCGGACGGCGCGTGTAGGGCTTGGTCTCGAGGCTGCGGACCGCGAAGTCTGCGTCCGCGAGCCCGCCGACCACGAGCGAGGCGGCCTGCTCGCCGAGCTGGACCACGCCGTCGCGTGCCGAGGCGGGCTTGAGCTGCCCGCGGTCGTCGAAGTCGCGGCCCGACGCGACGCGCGCGCCGCCGAGCTGCACCAGGCGCGCGTCGAAGCTCTTGTCCGCGTCTGCGGCGTCCTTGTCCGCGAGCGCGAAGGTCCCCGAGACGTCCCAGTACTCGGCCGCGACGAACGCCATGCGCTCGCGCTCGCGCTCGACGACCAGGCGCGTGGCCACGGACTGCACGCGACCCGCGGACAGCCCCTGGCGGACCTTGCGCCACAGGACCGGCGAGACCTCGTAGCCGTACAGGCGGTCGAGGATGCGGCGCGTCTCCTGCGCGTCGACCAGGTGCACGTCGAGGTCGCGCGTGTTCTCCAGCGCGCGCTCGATCGCCTCGCGGGTGATCTCGTGGAACACCATGCGGTGCACGGGCACCTTGGGCTTGAGCTCCTCGAGCAGGTGCCACGCGATGGCCTCGCCCTCGCGGTCCTCGTCGGTCGCGAGGTAGAGCTCGTCGGCGTTCTTGAGCGCCCGCTTGAGCTCCGCGACCTTCTTCTTCTTGTCCGCGTAGACCTCGTAGTACGGCTCGAACCCGTCGTCGACGTTGACCGCGAACTTGCCGAACGGCCCCTTCTTCATGTCGGCGGGCAGCTCGGAGGGCTGCGGGAGGTCGCGGATGTGCCCGACGCTCGACTCCACCTCGAAGTCGTCACCGAGGTAGCCCTGGATCTTGCGTGCCTTCGTGGGGGACTCCACGATGACGAGCTTGCGACCTGAGGACATCCGTTCCTGCTTTCCGTAGCTGCTGATCGAGGCCCACACCTGGAGCGATCTCCAGGTGGGCCGACGTGCGGGGTGAGCGACGCAGTCCGGCACGTCTCGTGTGCCCGATCCGCTGCGCGGCTCCCACCCGGCAGCCTATGACGTTACGCCACCGGCGCCAGGCGGCACCTTATCGACTGTGGACCACCGTCGGGGCCACGTCCTGTGGACGGGCGCTCAGGGCCAGGCCGGGCGCGACGTCGCCTGCCGGAGCAGGAGGAGCACCGCGAAGGCACCCGCGGTGGCGGACACCACCCCGAACGCTCCCCCGACATAGGCCGTGGTCTCCGCGAGGTCCGTCATGTCCCAGCTCGCCGGGGCGACCTCGCGCAGGCACCAGGCCGCGGCGACGGCCGAGAACGCAGCCCCCACCAGCATGAGCACCGCCACCACGACCGACCCGGGGTAGGAGCTGCTGCGTCCCGGCGGCACGCGGTCGAGCGCGCTCGACGGGGTGAACGCGAGCGCGAGCGCCGTCCAGGCCGTCACGACGAGCACCGCCGCGACGACGTCGCTCGGTCGGTGCCAGTGGCCGATGAGGGTCGAGACCCCCGTCGCCGCCGTGTACGTCGCGCCGAGGATCGCGACCAGGGGCCGCGCCGCCCGGGGGACGACCAGGAGCAGCGCGACCGCGACCGAGGCCGCGACCGTGGTGTGCCCGCTCGGCAGCGTGTTGCCCACGCCCCAGCCGCCGATCAGGTTGGGTCGCTCGAGCAGCACCTTCTTGAGGAGCTGGGTGGAGATGTTGGCGCCGATCACGACGAACGCCACCTGGACGGCCAGTCCCCACCGCCGGCGCAGCAGCGCGATCCCCATGGCCGTACCGAGACCCAGCACCACGAAGCTCACCGAGACCACGTCGAGCACGGGCTCGCCGAGCGCCCAGAGACGCCCGCGACCGTAGTCCGAGCCCCGCAGGGCCGCCTGGTCGAGGTGCTGACCCGCGGCCGACAGGACGAAGTAGCGCCAGACCACGGCATAGGCGACGACCGCCGCGACCGCGACCAGACCTGCCGCAGCCCGCGCCCCGACGTTGGTCGCTCCCGACCGCGGCGCACGGGCGGGGTTCGGCGCGACGGCCCGCGACGGAGCGGGCCGCGGGGGGTACCTCGGGGCGGGGTGGGGCCGGGACGGCGTCGGGTAGGGGGAAGTCACCCGTCAACGGTAGGTCACCGGGTGTGGGGATCTGGCGAAGAGAAGGGGCAGGTCACGGCAGGTCGGGCCCGTCGACGAGCGGAGCCGCAGCACGGTCCACCCAGGACGACCGAGAGCCGGCCGGCACCCGACGCGGGGTACCGACCGGCTCTGCTCACGGGGACGACTGGGCGCCCCGCGGCCAGGGGATCATCGACCCTGGCGGCTTCAGACCCGCAGCTCGGCGGGCAGCTCGCCCTGCCCCTCGTGCAGCAGGCAGGCGACCGAGCGGCCCGGCTCTCCGACACCGGGCAGCCCCAGCGACGTGGGGCCCAGGGAGGGGTGGACGTCGGCGCACGCGTCCATGACGTGCGCGCAGCGGGGCCGGAAGGGGCACCCGCTCGGGAGCGCCTGGAGGTCGGGCGGCGACCCAGGGATCCCGACGAGCGGGCGCTTGGGGCCGTGCAGGGGCGGGAAGGAGTTGAGCAGCCCGTGCGTGTAGGGATGGCGCGGGCGCCGGTAGACGTCGCTCGCGGAGGCCTGCTCGACGATCTCGCCCGCGTACATGATCGCGATCCGGTCGGCGACCTCGATGAGCAGCGAGACGTCGTGCGTGATGAACACGACCGAGAAGCCCAGGCGGTCGCGCAGCTCGATGATCTGCTCGACGATCTGGCGCTGCATGACGACGTCGAGCGCCGTCGTGGGCTCGTCCATGATGAGCACCTTGGGCTCGAGCGCGAGCGCCATCGCGATCATGACGCGCTGGCGCATGCCGCCCGAGAGCTGGTGCGGGTACGCCGAGATGCGGTCCTTCGCGATCCCGACCATGGACAGCAGCTCGCCGGCCCGCTCGTTGCGGTCGTAGCGCGACATCCCGGGGCGGTGCGCCGCGATCGCGTCGGTGAGCTGCTTGCCGACCCGGTAGACCGGGTTGAGCGAGTTCATGGCGCCCTGGAACACGATGGCCGTGTCCTGCCAGCGTGAGCGCCGCAGCTCCTTGTCGCTCATGCGCAGGATGTCGACGGGCTCGTCGCCCGTGACCCCCGTGCCTCCGTGGAACAGCACCTCGCCGCCCGTGATGAGGCCGGGAGGGGGAAGGAGGCGGGTCGCGGCGTAGACGAGCGTCGACTTGCCGCAGCCCGACTCGCCCGCGATCCCGAGCACCTCGCCCTCGTGCAGCGTGAGGTCGACGCCGCGCAGGGCGCGCACGGGCTCGGGGCCGTAGCCGTAGGCGACGTGCAGGTCGCGGATCTCGAGCACGGGCTTGCCGGTCCCGGTGGGGGCGCCGGCGGGGGGAAGGGCGGTGACCGTCATCGGACGCTCTCCTTGCGTGTGGTCGTGCCGTCGTTGTCGCGGTCGTCGCGCGCGTCGCGTGCGGCCTCGCGACGCGACCCGGTCGGGCCCTCGGCCCGGTTCTCGCTCGAGCCGCCCGGGTCGCCCGGTCCAGCCGGACCGTCCGGGGTGCCGGGCGCGCCCTTCCCCGTGCCCTTCTCCGTGCCCGACGGCGTCGCACCGGTCGAGGCGGGCGACGCACCCGGGCGCGTGGCGCCGTCGGGCCTGCTGGTGGTCGTGGCGTTCGCTGCCGGCGCCCCCTCGCGGACCACGGCCGTGAAGCCGATGCGCGGCGAGATGCGGCGCCTGCGCAGGGCGCGCGGGCTCGCACCCGTCGAGCGCAGGCGCGGGTTGACGAACTCGTCGATGCCGAAGTTGATGAGGGTCAGCGCCATGCCGAGCATCGCGATGCACAGGCCCGCCGGGACGAACCACCACCACGCGCCGCGCGAGAGGGCCTGCTGCTGCTCGGCCCAGAAGAGGATCGTGCCCCAGTTCCAGTCGGAGATCGACGTCACGCCGATGAAGGCGAGCGTCGTCTGCATCAGGATCGCGAACGTCACGGTGCCCACGAAGCTCGACGCCATGATGGCCGTGAGGTTCGGCAGCGTCTCGAACCACACGATGCGCCACGTCGACTCGCCGTTGGCGCGCGCGGCCTCGACGAAGTCGCGTCGACGCAACGACAGGGTCTGCGCACGCAGGATGCGCGCGCCCCACGCCCAGCTCGTCGCCGCCAGGATGAGCGCGACCGTCAGGCCGCCCGCGTCGGGGAGCTGCCCCGCGACGATGATGATGAGGGGCAGCGCCGGGATGACCAGGAAGATGTTGGACAGCGACGAGAGCAGCTCGTCGCTCACGCCACCCAGGAAGCCTGCGCTCACGCCGACGAGGATCGACAGGAGCGTCGCGCCGATGCCCGCGATGAAGCCGACGATCATGACGCCGCGCGTGCCCACGAGGATCTGGGAGAACACGTCCTGGCCCACGTGCGTGGTGCCGAGCCAGTGCGCGCCGCTCGGCGGCTGGAGGATGTCCGAGGACATCGCGCTCGGGTCGTAGGGCGCGATCCACGGGCCGATCACCGCGAGGATCGCGAAGAAGCCCAGGATCGCGAGCCCCGTGAAGGACTTGCCGTTACGCAGGAACAGGAGCTTCTGCTTCTTGGGAGAGCCCTTGCGGCGCTGGGGCACCTCGGGGGCGAGAGGCTCTGCCCCGTTGTCGAGCTGGGCGTGGTCCATCTGGACGGGGATGCCGGTCATCGGTCAGCCCTCCTGTCGGGTGCGCGGGTCGAGGACCACGTACGCGAGGTCGGCGAGGATGTTCGCCACGAGGACGGACAGCGTGATCATGAGGAAGATGCCCTGCATGAGGGGGTAGTCGTGCGCGCCGATCGCCTGCAGGAGCGTGAAGCCCACACCCTGGTAGGAGAAGACCTTCTCCATGACGAGCGTGCCGGACACGATGAAGCCGAGCGACAGCGCGAAGCCCGAGACCTGCGGCAGGATCGCGTTGCGGGCCGCGTAGCCGAACATCACGCGACGCTCCGACAGGCCCTTGGCCTGCGCGACCGTGACGTAGTCCTCCGAGGTGACCGTGACGGTCATGTTCCGCATGCCAAGGATCCAGCCCGCGACCGAGGACAGCACGATCGTGATCGCCGGCAGCGTGCCGTGCTCGATCACGGAGCTGATGAACTCCCAGTTCCACCCGGGCACCAGTCCCGGCTGGTAGGCGCCCGACGACGGGAAGACCGACCACGTCACCGAGAAGAGCATGATCGCGACCAGGCCCAGCCAGAAGTACGGCACCGACGAGAAGAAGGTCGTGATCGGGAGGAGGCCGTCGGCCCACGAGCCGCGACGCCAGCCGATGACGACGCCCAGGAACGAGCCGAGCAGGAAGCTGATGACCGTCGCGATCCCGACCAGACCGATGGTCCACGGCAGCGCTTGGGCGATGACCTCGCTCACGGTGCTCGGGAAGAGCATGATCGAGAGCCCCAGGTCGCCCGAGAACAGCATCTTCCAGTAGTCGACGTACTGCTCCCAGAGCGAGGCCCCGCTGTCGAGACCGAAGAGGACGTAGAGCGACTCGCGGGCCTCGGAGCTGATGCGGCCCTGGTTCTTGTTGATGAAGGACGACACCGGGTCGCCGTCCATCATGCGCGGGATGAAGAAGTTGATCGTGATGGCCGCCCACGCGGTGATCACGTAGAAGACGATGCGTCGCAGGAAGTACTTCATGCCGACACCCCCACTCGTGCGGAGCCGAGCGCGGGGATCAGGTCCCGCTCGGCAGGTTCGACGTCGGACGCTCCCACGTAGCCCCAGCAGGCGACCTTGCGGCCGTCGCCCACGTCCACGAGGTCCGGGACCTTGCTCCGGCACAGGTCCGTCGCGAACGGGCAGCGCGGGCTGAAGCGGCAGCCCTCGGGCGGGCGGACCATCGACGGGGGCTCGCCGTTCGCGCCCGTGCGGTCCTGCGCGGCGAGGTTCTCCGGGTCCGGGGCCGAGCGCACCAGGAGCTGGGTGTAGGGGTGGGCGGGCTCCTGCGTCACGAGCTCGCTCTCGCCGTGCTCGACGATGCGGCCCGCGTACATGACCCGGGTCTCGTCGGCGAAGTACCGGGCCGAGGCGATGTCGTGCGTGATGTAGAGGATCGCGATGCCGAGGCGGTCGCGCAGGTCCTTGAGCAGGTTGAGGATGCCGATGCGGATCGACACGTCGAGCATCGAGATGGGCTCGTCGGCGAGCAGGACCTCGGGGTCCGCGGCCAGGGCGCGGGCGATCGCGACACGCTGGCGCTGGCCGCCCGAGAGCTCGTGCGGGTACTTGTCGACGTACCGCTCGGGCTGGAGCTGCACCCTGTTGAGCAGTGCCGCCAGGGCGTCCTCGAGGGCCTGCCCGCGCAGCCGGGGCTGGTGGATCCGCAGCGAACGCGTGAGCGTGTAGCGGATCGTGTGGACCGGGTTGAGCGACCCGAACGGGTCCTGGAAGATCATCTGCACGCGCCGGCAGTACCGGCGGAAGGCCCGACCGCGGTGCGCGGTCACGGGCTCGCCGTGCAGCAGGATCTCGCCCGACGTCTGCGTGTACAGGCGGGCCAGGAGGCGGGCGATGGTCGACTTGCCGGACCCGGACTCCCCGACGAGCGCGACGACCTGGCCGCTGCGCAGCGAGACGTCCACGCCGTCGACCGCGTGCACCACGGCGTTCGAGCGCAGGCCCCGGACGGGGAAGTGCTTGGTGAGCCCGCGGGCCTCGAGGACGGGCGCGTCGGGCGGGGGCGCGGCCGGGGCGGTGTGCGTGTCGGAACTCATGGTGAACCTGACTGCTGGGGGGAACGGGGTGGAGTCAGCGCTGACCAGCTGCTCGTGAGGGGGCGGGGCCGCCGCCGGGCCGTGGTCGGGCCTGGCGGGAGGCCGAGGAACGAGGCCGGACGGTAGGCCCGGCGGCGGCCCCGCCCCCTCACTCACGAGCAGCCACGCGATCAGGAAGCCGGCTTCAGCTTCGTGAGGATGAGCGACGCGTTGGCCGTCGTCGGCTGCGGGTTCGCGTACGGGTCCTCGTCCGAGGGCCAGCCCACGAAGTTCTTGGTCGAGTACTGGGCCGCGGCCGGGCGTCCGAGGAGCGCGATGGTCGGGACCTCGTCGACGAAGACCTGCTGGACGGTCTCGAGCGCGGCCGTGCGGGCTGCCTCGTCCGTGGCGTTGGCGTACGTGGCCAGGGCTGCGGTCGCCTCGTCGTTCTTGAAGCGGCCGAAGTTCCAGTTGGCACGCTCACCGAGCGGCATGTACTGGGCGCCGTCCATCTGGTTGGAGTACGTGTCCCAGGGGGTCGCGCCGCCGTCGGTCCAGTGCATCGAGGCCTGGAAGTCGCCCTCGGCGATCGCGGTGAACCAGGCGTCGGCGTTCTGGCCCTCGACCGTGGCCGTGATGCCCAGGGGCTTGACGGCGTCGGCGACCATCTGGAGCTCGGTCAGGTAGTCGGACCAGCCCGTGGGGTTGGTCAGGGTGAACGTCACGGCGTTGCCCTCGGGGTCCTTGAGCGTCGTGCCGTCGAGGGTGTAGCCCGCGTCGGCGAGGACCTTCTTGGCGCCCGCCTCGTCGACCGTGTACTCCTTGCCCTGGAAGGGCGCGGTGATGAAGTCGGTGCCCGCGGGCTCGGGGAGCCCGGTCACGTTGGTCAGGGGCGGGAAGACGCCTGAGGACGCGAGCTCGGAGATCTGCTTGCGGTCGAGCACGAGCTGCACGGCCTTGCGGACGGCGACGTCGTCGAACGGCGCGGTCTCGGTGTTGAGGAACAGCGCGTCGACGCCCAGGCCCGTGGGGGCCCACTGGTTGTTCACGTCGGGGTTGGCGTCGATGTAGACCTTCTCGTAGTCGGGGATGAAGGTCCATCCCCACTGCGCCTCGCCCGAGACCAGGGCGTTGGTGAGCGCGTTGTTGTCGTTGTAGGAGCTGTAGCGCAGCTCCTTGACGCCGAGCTCGCCGCCCCAGTAGTCGTCACGGGCCGTGAGGGTCGCGGCCTGCGCGGTCCAGGACTTGAGGGTGTACGGCCCCGTGCCGACAGGCTCCTCGTTGGTCCAGGTCGTGGGGTCCTCGACGTCCTTCCAGACGTGCTCGGGCACCACGAAGAGCTGGAGGATCTGGCCCTGCTTGACGAACTGGCCCGAGGTGAACGAGACCGTCACCTTGTTGCCGTCGACCGTGATGTCGCCGAACGGCAGCGCGAACGTGTTGAGGCCCTCGTTGTCCTTGCGGATCTGGAACGAGTAGGCGATGTCCTCGGCCGTGAAGTCCTCGCCGTCCGACCACTTGACGCCGTCACGGGCCGTGAGGGTCAGCTGCGTGTAGTCCGCGTTCCACTCCCACTCGCTCGCGAGCCAGGGAACGGGGTCCTCGGACGGACGCACCGTGTTGACCTGGGCCAGCGGCTCGTAGATCGCGAACGCGTAGCCCAGCGACATCGCCGAGGACGTGTTGGCGAAGGGGTTGGAGTTGTCGGTCTGGGGACCGTTGGGCATCCCGATGGTCAGGACGCTCGAGCCTCCTGCCGACGAGGTGCTTCCCTCGCCGCTGCCGCCGCCGCTGCATGCGGTGGCGATGAGGGCGAGCGACGTGAGTCCGACGATCGCCGTGCTGATCCTGCGCTTGTTCATGAGTGCCTCCTTGCACTGAAAATCTGAACGAACCGTACGTGCGGTCCGCGGTGAACCTGACATCTGCTGGGTGGGGCTGGGTCGTGCGCGGTGCTGCGGGGCCGAGCGGGTGGTGCAGGTGGTGCGGTGGTGCTGTCGGGGAGCTGCGGCGGGGGAACGCCGCCGCTCCCCGGGTCAGGCGGGCAGAGGAGCCCGGAGCCGGAGGTCGCGGATCGACCGCCCGGCTCGCAGGACGTGCCCGCCGGCAGCGGTGACCCACTGCTGCGAGGGGACGTCCCAGATCTGGAGGGCGCGCGCGGGGATGCGCACGCGCGCCGTGGTGAGCTCGCCCGGGGCGGCGTCGACGACGGCGAAGCCGCCGAGCCAGCGCACGGGGCGACGAGGAGCATCGGGCGTGCCGGACGAGACGTCGGGCTCGACGTAGACCTGGACGACCTCGCGGCTCACGCGCTCGCCCGTGTTGCGGACGACCACGTCGAGCAGCACGTCGGCGGTCGGGGCACCGTCAGTCCTGGCGGGGGCCTCGACGACCGTCGCGCCCACGTACTCCCACGTGGACCAGCCGAGGCCGTGCCCGAACGGGGCCGCGGGCGTGGCGCCCGTGCGCTCCCAGGCGCGGTAGCCGACGTCGAGCCCCTCGGTGTACTCGACGACCCCGTCCTGCGGGATCGCGTGCGGTACCGGGACGTCCTCGAAGCGTGCGGGCAGGGTCCACGGCAGCCGGCCCGAGGGCTCGGTCACGCCGAGCAGCGCGTCCGCGAGTCCCGAACCGGCCTCCTGGCCGCCGAGCCACGCCCACAGGACGGCCGGGGCGTCGTCGAACCAGGGCAGCAGGACCGGGGCGCCCGCGTTGACGACCACGACCGTGCGGGGGTTGGCCGCCAGGACGAGCTCGGCCAGCCGGTTCTGGTTGCCCGGGAGATCGAGGTCGGGGCGGTCGTAACCCTCGGACTCGACCTCCTCGGTCGTGCCGACGACGAGGACCACGACGTCGGCCTCGGTCGCCGCGGCGACGGCCACGTCGAGCATCTCCTGGGCGGTCGCGCCGGGGAGCCGGTGGACCAGCTCGCCCCGGACGAACGACGCGTACCCGACGGCGTGGACCACCTGGAGGGTCGCGTCCAGCCGCGCGGTGCGCGGCTCGGTGACCTCGACGTCCACGGTGCGGGCGACCGGGTGGTTGTGCCCCGAGCTCAGGACGACGTCCTCGTTGACGACGACGTCGCCCGTCGAGACGAGCCGACCGTCGACCGTCACCGTGTGGACGCCGACCGTACCGATGCCGAGCTCGTGCGTGCCAGGCTCCTCGAGGTCCACGTCCGCGCGGACCCGCACGGCCACGGCGTCGGCCCGGACGTCCTGGAGCCATCCGTCCCACGTCGCGGCCGTGCGGGAGTCGAGGACCTCGCCGCGCGCGTCGAGGAGCTCGACACGGGCACCGGGCGCGCCCGTGACCGGGTCGCTGCACCGGCCCGACACGTCCAGGGCGGGCGGGTTGGAGCGTGAGCGGGCGCCGTCGTGGACCAGGATGCGGGTGCCCTCGGGCAGCCCTGCGCGGAGCTCCTCCTCGGGCGTGGTCACGCGGTCGGGGACCACGAACGACGAGCCGCCGCCCTGGAGGAACGGGGTCGTCGCGGCGGGGCCGAGGAGCGCGACGGTCAAGGGACGGCCGGCGGGAGCGAGGGCCGCGGGGTCGAGGGGCACGAGTCCGCGGCTCCGGTCGGACGCGCGGCCGGTGCCGTCCGTCCCGTCCGCCTCGTTCTTGAGCACGACGATCGAACGTGCGACGAGCTCACGGAGGAACGCGGCCGACGCCTCCTGGCCCGTGAGCCCGTCGCGGGCCGACGACGCGGAGGAGGGTGCGTCGTCGGGCTGGAGCCCGGTCACCTGCGCGGTGCCGGGAGCGTGAGGTGCCCCGAGGTCGAGCGCGCCGACCCGGTGGGCCAGGCGCATGAGGCGCACGACCTTGTCGTCGAGCTCGCTCTCGGCGACCTCTCCCGAGCGGACAGCGGCGAGCAGGCCGTCGCCCCAGGGGCCGTCGGGGCCGGGCATCTGCAGGTCGAGGCCTCCCTCGACCGCGCCGCGGATCGTCTTGGTGGCGACCCAGTCGCTCACGACGACGCCGTCGAAGCCCCACTCGTCCTTGAGGACCCCGGTGAGGAGCGGGCGGTGCTCGAGCACGGGGGCCGCGGTCTCGCCGTCGTCGACGCCCGAGTAGGCACCCATGACGCTCCAGGCCTGGGCCTCGTGCACGACGCGCTCGAACGGCGGGAGGTAGACCTCGCGCAGCGTGCGCTCGTCGAGGCGCGCGAGGTAGCGCGTGCGCTCGGTCTCGGAGTCGTTCGCGACGTAGTGCTTGACGGACATGCCGACGCCGTGGGCCTGCGAGGAGCGCACGAGCTCGACCGCGATCTCGGCCGTCAGGTGCGGGTCCTCGGAGTAGCACTCGAAGTGGCGGCCGCCCACGGGCGTGCGCTGGAGGTTGATCTGCGGGGCGAGGACGACGTCGACGCCGTGGCGGCGCGCCTCGGACGCGAACAGGGCGCCGGCGCGGGCCGCCAGGTCGCGGTCCCAGGTCGCGGAGAGCGCGCTGGGGGCGGGGAACATCGCGGAGGTCTGCGCGGTCACCGGGGAGCCGTCGGCCAGGGTGGACTCGCCTCCCGTGCCACGGACGCCCACGGGGCCGTCGGACATCGCGACGGCCCGCAGGCCGATGCGCTCGATCGGGTTCGTGGTCCACATGCCGGCGCCGACGAGGAGGGAGACCTTCTCCTCGACCGTGAGGTCTGCGGTGAGGCGCGCGAGGCGTTCCTCGGTCCCGTCGACGTCAGTGTCGGCACCGACGGCGACGACGTCGGGGGTGACGTCGGTCGTGACGTCGTGGGTCTTCAGTGACACCAGGTGCTCCGTTCGGACGGCGTTGTCTGCTGGCCGATATACAACCACACTTACTGACTAGTCAGTAAGTCAACGAAGATCACAGTATGGTTGCGGTCATGACAGAGGCCACCACACCGGCGCGCACGCGCCGACCGCGCAAGGGCACCGCCGCCCGGCGCGAAGAGATCCTGCGCGCAGCCATGCGCGTCTTCGGGTCCAAGGGGTACCACCAGGGCTCGCTCGCCGAGGTCGCCGAGCAGGTCGGGATCACCCACGCCGGGGTGCTCCACCACTTCGGCTCCAAGAACCAGCTCCTCATCGAGGTCCTCGAGTTCCGAGACGTCGTCGACGTCGAGCACCTCGAGGGCAAGCACATCCCCGGCGGGCTCGACCTGTTCCGCCACCTCGTCACGACCGCCCGCATGAACGCCGAACGCCCCGGCATCGTGCAGGCCTACACCGTCCTGACGGGCGAGTCCGTGACCGACCAGCACCCCGCCCGCGACTGGGCCGCGCGCCGTTTCGCGGGCCTGCGCGGGGACATCACGAGCGCGCTCGACACCGTGATAGCCGAACGCCGAGAGGCCGGCCTCCTGACGCCCGAGGACGACGTCGAGCTCGACCCCGTCGCCCTCGACCGCGCCGCGAGCACGATCATCGCCGTCATGGACGGCCTCCAGACCCAGTGGCTGCTGGACCCCGAGGCGGTCGACCTCGCGGGCGCCACGGCCTTCGCGATCGAGGCGATCCTGTCCTCGACGCTCGCCGCCTCACGCAGGGAGCGGCCGCTCGACTGAGGGCTCCCGCTCACAGTCGATTCATAGGAACACCACAGGCGTCGCCGAGACACCACGCGCACCATGGACGCATGACCACGACGCCCGCGCCCACGGAACCCCTCGTCTCGCCTCGCGCCCCCGAGCGCCTGACCCGGGCCGACGGCTCGCCCGTGCGCGTCCTCGTGGTCGACGACGAGCCCAACCTCGCCGAGCTCCTCACCTCCGCCCTGCGCTACGAGGGGTGGGACGTCTCGACCGCGCTCGACGGGCAGTCCGCGATCCGCACGGCCCGCGAGGTCGGCCCCGACGTGATCGTGCTCGACGTCATGCTCCCCGACCTCGACGGGCTCTCGGTGCTGCGCCGCATCCGCGCGACCTCGCCCGACGTCCCGGTCCTGTTCCTCACGGCCCGCGACACGGTCGAGGACCGCGTCGCGGGGCTCACCGCGGGCGGCGACGACTACGTGACCAAGCCCTTCAGCCTCGAGGAGGTCGTGGCCCGCCTGCGCGGCCTCATGCGCCGCGGCGGTGCGACGGCCGCCCGCGAGGACTCGACCGTCGTCGTGGGCGACCTGGTCCTCGACGAGGACTCGCACGAGGTGTTCCGCGGCGGCGACCCCATCCACCTGTCGGCGACCGAGTTCGAGCTCCTGCGCTACCTCATGCGCAACGCGCGCCGCGTCATGTCCAAGCCGCAGATCCTCGACCGCGTGTGGAACTACGACTTCCGCGGGCAGGCCAACATCGTCGAGCTCTACATCTCCTACCTGCGCCGCAAGATCGACAAGGGCCGCGAGCCCATGATCCACACGCTGCGCGGGGTCGGGTACGTCATCAAGCCGGCTGAGGGCAGCACGGGCACAGCGGGCGGCGGGGGTTCTGCGGGCACAGCGGGCGGCGGCGGCTCTGGGGGCACAGCGGGCGGCGCGGGCACCCCTGCGAGCACAGCGCCCGACGGCGCCGCGAAGGCCTGACGCGTGACCTCACCCCGGGCGTCGCGCACCGCCCGACCACGCACCCTGCGCCGACAGCTCGTCGTGGTCCTCGTGGCGATCCTGCTCGTCCTGGGCGTCGCGCTCGCCGCGAGCTCGACGCTCGCGCTGCGCCAGAGCCTGGTCGACCGGCTCGACCAGGAGCTGGTCCAGGCGAGCCAGCGCGCCGAGCGCGGCCCGTTCGACCGGTTCGGCGCCGACGCCCCTCCCCCCGATGGCGCGGCGGGCACGACCGGCACGGGCGACGACGGCTCGACCGAGGACCCGGGCGCCGGGACGCTCCCGGGCGAGGCTCCGTCGTCGGGCACGGGGAACCAGAGCCCCCTGCCCCCCGGGCAGGGAGCCGGGACCATCAACGTCGTCTACGAGGACGGGGCGGTGCGGTTCGCGGGGTACATCGACGCGTCGGGCACCCTCCAGCAGCTCACGGACGAGCAGGTCGCCGACCTCGCGACCGTGCCCGCCGACGACCGTCCCCACACGGTCGAGGTGAGCGACCTCGGCTCGTTCCGCGCCGTCGCGACCACGACCCAGCGGGGTGAGCCCAGCATCACCGCGATGAGCACCGCCGGGGTGACCGAGACCCTCGAGGGCTACCTGCTCGTCGAGGCCGGGCTCGTGGCCGCAGGGATCGTGCTCGCGTCGGTGCTCGGGACGTGGCTCGTCCGCCGCTCGCTGCGGCCCCTCGACTCGCTCGCCGACGCGGCCGTGCACGTGTCCGAGCTGCCCCTCGACCGCGGTGAGGTCGAGGAGATCCCGCGCGTCGACGAGCAGTTCACCGACGAGCGGACCGAGGTCGGGCAGGTCGGCGCGGCGCTCAACCGGATGCTCGACCACGTCGAGGCCTCCCTGACCGCACGGCACGAGTCCGAGACCCAGGTCCGGCAGTTCGTCGCCGACGCGAGCCACGAGCTGCGCACGCCGCTCGCCTCCATCCGCGGGTACTCCGAGCTCGTCCGCCGCTCCCCCGACCAGGTCCCGCCCGACACGCTGCGCGCGCTCGACCGCATCGAGTCCGAGGCCGTGCGCATGGGCGACCTGGTCGAGGACCTGCTGCTCCTCGCACGGCTCGACGCGGGCCGCCCGCTCGACCGAGAGCCCGTCGACCTCGCGGCCCTCGCGATCGATGCCGTGGCCGACGCGCACGCCGCGAGCCGCGACCACGTGTGGGAGCTCGACCTGCCGCTCGCGGGGGGCGAGGGGCCGGTGATCGAGGGCGACCAGGACTCCGCCGAGGGCGACCGGCCCCGCGCCGAGGGCGACACGCTGACGCTCGACGGCGACGGGATCCTCGCCGAGGGCGACGCCCTCTGGGCCGACGGCGACGACTCGTTCGACGTCCCCGACGTCACGGTCGTGGGCGACGAGGCGCGCCTGCGGCAGGTCTTCACCAACCTGCTCGGCAACGCCCGCGTCCACACGCCGCCCGGCACGCGCGTCGTCGTGGGCATCCGGCCCGACGGCGAGGACCACGTGGTCCTGACCGTGACCGACGACGGCCCCGGCATCCCGCCCGCCCTGCTGCCGTCGCTGTTCCAACGGTTCAGCCGTGGCGACTCGGCACGCAACCGGGTCGGCGGCTCGACCGGGCTGGGTCTCGCGATCGCCCAGGCCGTGGTCCAGGCGCACGGCGGAGACATCTCGGTGCGCGACGCGACGGCCACCGACCTCGCCCGGACGAGCGCCACGGGACCGCAGGCCGACGACTCGGGGCGGGCTCCGGCGTCGGGCACGACGTTCGAGGTCCGGCTGCCGCGGCGCTGACCTGCTGCGCGCGGGCTCATGCGGTCGCCCGCCGAGCACGGGGTTCTGCGCGGTCGAGCACGAGGTTGCGGTCGTCATCCATCCGACAGCGACCGCAACCTCGTGCTCGGCACCCGAGCGAACGGCTCAGAGCGCCGCGTGCGCCTCCTTCTCGGCCTGGTACTCCTCGATCGTCAGCGTCCGCAGCCGCGAGTTGCGGCCCGTCGGGTTGTCGACGTACCCCACGGCCGAGATGTACGGCTCGATCACGTGGATCTTCTGCAGCGGCGTCACGATGAGCAGCTGGAGGCCCAGGCTCTTGAAGAGCTCGAGCGCGAACCGCGTCGACTCGTCCGACCCGCGACCGAACGCCTCGTCGATCACGACGAAGCGGAACGCCTTGGACCGCACCGCGCCCCAGTCGAGCTTGAACTGGTACGCGAGCGAGGCCGCGAGGATCGTGTAGGCGAGCTTCTCCTTCTGGCCACCGGACTTTCCGCCCGAGTCGGAGTAGTGCTCGTGCTCGACGTCGTCCTCGCGCGACCGCTCGGACGCCGAGAGCACGAACCAGCTCCGCACGTCGGTCACGCGACGCTTCCACGCCTCGTCGGCCTCGGCCTGGCCCTCGCGCCCACGGAACCGCTCGACGATCGCCTTGACCCGCAGGAACCGCTCCTCCGAGTAGTACGCGACGGTCTCCTCGCCCGTGTCCTCGTCGCGCCTCCCCTCGAGGTCGAGCCCCAGGACCCCGTCGGTGCACGCCCGCAGGTCCGCCCGGAACTCGCGCACCTCGGTGTTGGGCGTGGGCGCCATCTCGAGGCGGATGTACCGGCCGGGGTTGTAGTCGATCGCGCGCAGCGAGTCGTTGATGATCTCGACGCGCTCGCGGATGAGGTCGGCCTGCTTGGACAGCTCGGCGTGGAAGCCCGCGATGTCGCGGATCGTGTTGGTGTTCAGGTAGGTCTTGAAGTCGCCCTCGAAGCGCGGCAGGTCGTCGCGCGTGAGGCGCTCGTGCAGCGCCCGGTACTCGGGCGCCGAGCGCACGTCGTTGTCGAGCTCCGTGGTCTCGACCGGGTACGCGGCCCGGAACGCCGTCATCTGGGCGGCGATGCGCGTGCCGAGCTGCCCCTGCCGGGTCTGGGCCTCCTCGACCTGGCCCGTGAGCCGGGTCCGCAGGGCGGCCTCGACCGCGTCGGGGTCCACGTCGCTGCGCGAGCCGGCCTGCGTGCCGGCCTGCTCGCTGGCCTGTGCTGCGGTCTCGGCGTCGAAGAGCCCGGCGAGCTCCTCGGCCAGCCCCGCATCGGCGGGCCCCTGCTCGGCCAGCACCCGGGCCGAGCGCTCCCGCTGGTCGCGTGCCGTCGCCAGCGCGTGCTGGTCCGCCCCGGCGGCCGAGAGCAGCGCGTCGCGGTCGCTCGCGAGTCCCGCGGCCCGGCGCGACAGGTCGCGGAGCTGGTCGGCGATGCGGCTCAGCTCGGTCGACGCGCCCTCGATGCGCCGCTTCTCGTCGTGCAGCTCGGCGATGGCCCGGACGGGCTCCTCCCAGTCGAGCTCGCGCCACTCGCGGAACACGTCGAGCCGGTTGAGCGCGCCCGAGCGCGAGATCGCGGCGCTCTTCTCGCGCCCGACCTCGTCACGCCGCTCCTCGAGCGCCGTGCGACGCCCCGCGACGTCGGTCGCCTGCTCGAGCAGCGCGTCGATCTTGGCCTGGTTGCTCCAGCCGAGCACGTAGCCGCTGCGGTCGCGGACGGAGCGCCGGTCGTCCTTCTCGTGGTGGCTGGCCGAGTGCTTGACCTGCCCCTCGCGCGTCACGGCGCGGGGCACGCGCTGGAAGTCGGCGAGCGTCGCGGCGCACACGTAGTCCGCGCGACGCTCGAGCTCGTCGGCCAGCCAGGCGGCGAGGTCGCCGTCCTTGACCTCGAGGAGGTCAGCGAGCAGCGGCCCGTCCTCGCGGCTCGCGGGCGGGGTCCCGACGCCGCCGCGCACCTTCCGCGTGCGGCCCGCGGCGGGCGCGGGCACGCGGTGGTAGACGAGCCGGGTGCCCAGGTCCTGCGCGTTGATCCAGGCCGAGACCGCGTCGTAGTGCTGGGCGGGCACGAGCAGCGAGAGCGCGAAGCCGCGCAGCACACGCTCGGCCGCGCCCTCCCACTCGGCGTGCTCGGCGCGCACGCCGAGCAGCTCGCCCGCGAAGGGCAGGTCGGCGTCCGTGAGCCCGACGTCGGAGCACAGGCGGGTGCGCAGGTCCAGGCTCGTGCGGGGCAGGTTGGACTCGCGGTCGGCGAGCGAGCGGAGCTCGGCGTTGATCTCGCGGGCCTCCGCCTCGACCGCGCGCAGCTCGGCCGCGACCTCCCCCGCGCGGCCCTCGATCTCCCCCAGGGTGTCCTGCGCGTCCGACTGCAGCGCGGCCGTGCGCTCGCGCAGCGCCGCGAACTCGTCGCGCGACGCGACCGGCTCGAGGCCCGCCGCGGCCAGGTAGCGCGCGTACTCGTCGGCCTTGGCCCGACGCTCGGCGCGCTCGACCTCGCGGCGCGCGACCTCGCCCTCGATCTGCGCGAGGCGGTCGCCGCCGTGCCCGGCCCGCTCGACCTCGAGGCGCTGGCGCTCCGCGTCGAGCAGCGCGAGCTCCTCCTTGAGGCGGTCCAGGCCGTCGGCGCGTGCCGTGATCGACGCCTCGAGCTCTCCGATGCGTGCGTCGAGCGCCTCGACGCGCCGGCCCGCGGTGAACCCGCGCAACGCCTCGCGCTGGGCGACGAGCCCGCGGGCCCGCTCCCCCACCGCGTCGTACGCGTCGGCGTCGGCCAGCAGGGGCGCGAGCTGGTCGATCTGCGCACGGGCCTTGACCACGGCGTCGTGCGCGCTCGTGAGGTCGTCGAAGTGCGCGACGAGCTTCTCGGTCCAGCGGGCCGCGTCGAACGGTTCGAGCATGTGCTCGCGCACGAACTCGTTGAGGTCGCCCACCGACTTCATGGACACCGTCTGGTGGAACAGCTCCATGGCCTGCTCGGACTCGATGCCCAGCAGGCGCCGGAAGTCGCGCCCGTACTCCGGGAAGTGGTCGCGGATCTGCGCGCCGGACTCGCGCAGGCGGCGGCGCAGGACGTTGATGTCCCCGTCGAAGCCCGCGAAGTCGTCGGCGATCGTCATGGGCGAGGTGCTCGTGACGTAGAAGCGCTCGGGCTGCCCCTGCGCGCCGTCCTTGAGCCAGAACACCTGCGCCAGCACGGCGCGCGAGTCGAACCCGCGGTTGGCGAACTCGCCCAGGATGACCGAGTAGGTGTGGCCGCGGCGCAGGCCCACGTGCCGCGAGGCACCCGTGACCTCGTTGCGCTCGGACTTGTAGTGCCCGGCCACGTAGGAGCGCAGCGTGCGCTCGCGCGTGTCGGCGCCCGCCGCCTTGTTGTAGCTGATGCGGTTCGCGGGGAGCAGGAGCGTCGTGATGGCGTCGACGATGGTCGACTTGCCCGAGCCGATGTCCCCCGTCAGGAGCGCGTTGCGCCCCTCGAGCTCGAAGCTCCACGCGTACTTGTCGAACGTCCCCCAGTTGAGGACCTCGAGCCGGTCGAGGCGGTAGCCCGACCGCTGGTCCAGGTCCGCTGCCGCGTCGTGCAGCTCGACCGCGCTGAACAGTGCCTCGGCCATCAGGCCTCCTCGTGGGTCGGGCTGGTCTCGGTCTGCTCGGCGATGCTGCCGGTGCTTGCGCCTGCCGCAGCCGGTCCGCCCGCGGGAGCTCCGCCGTCGGGCAGGAGCGCTCCCCCGTCGCGCGACGCGAGCTCGGCCGCGTACTCCGCGAGGCGCGCGTCGAAGTCCGCGAGCCACTGGCCGTCGACGAACGCCTTGAGGATGCGGCGCACCTCGTACGTGTCCGGGGTGTCCGGCACGGGGCGCAGGAAGCCCAGCTCGACCACGCGACGCACGTTGGCCTCGACGCGGTCGCGCGCGCGGGCCTCGTTGCTCGACTCGGGCAGGAACACGCGGACCAGGTCCACGATCTCGTCGCGCGTCAGGACCAGGCGGGTGTCACCGCCCTCGGAGTCGAACTGCGCGAGCCGCTTGCGCAGCAGCGCGAGCAGCAGGCTCACGTCGAACGACAGCTCGCGCCGCGCGACGAGGCGCGGGATGAACGTGCCGTCGCCCTCGTCCTCGGGCTGCGCACGCAGGTACGCGTACCCCTCGGACTCGTCGATCACGACCTCGAGGCCGAGCGTCGCGACGAAGTCCCGCGCCTGCGCCTCGAGCGCGAGCAGGTCGCGCCACGTGCGCGTGCCGGCCTCGCGGTAGACCACGCCCTTGACGAGCGAGGTCACGACGAGCGACAGCTCGGGGCTCTGGCCGCCGGTCTGCCCGGGGCGTTCGGTCCGGACGGGCTGCTGGCTCACGGGGTTCCCTCCTGAGGAGACGGCTGGGGAGACGGCTGGATGGTCGGTGCGGGCGGGTCCTGCGCGAGCGACCGTGCCACGGCCCCCGCGAGGTCCTTGGCCCCTGTGCGGGCGAAGGTCACACGTGGCACGCGCGCGACCCGGACGCGCGAGCCGGCGGGCCGCTCGTCGACCGCGGCGACCTCGACCCCGCTCGCCACCGGCAGGTCCGGCACGTGGTCGTCGACGACCCACCGCACCTCGTCGGTGTGCGCCGGGTCGTGCACCACGTCGAAGCGCGGGTCGTCGAGAGACAGGTACGTCACGAGCTCCGCGAGGCCCTGCTCGAGCGGGTTCTCCTCGACGAGCTGCGCGAGCGAGACCTGGCCCCGGCGGCGCAGCGCGTCACGGACCGTGCGGCTCAGGCGCTCGGGATCCACGTGGACCTGCGTGAACAGGGCCGACGCGTCGAAGTCCGCGACGCCCGCGGTCACGCCCTCGCTCGCGAGGGGCTCCTGGTGCTGGGGCCGGTAGAGCGGGCGCTCGGTCGGCAGGTGCACGTCGACCGAGGTCGAGTCCATGGTCGTCGCGAGCGGCCCGGTGTCCGCAGCCCCCAGGCGCAGCCGGTCGGGGGCGTCGCGCAGCGCGAGGGCGCGCGACTCGATGCTGCGCAGGATGTCGATCACGCGACGGTTCTCGAGCCACACCTGGTCGTCGAGGAACCGGCGCAGCTGCTCGGACAGGACGCGCACGGTCGACTGCGTGCGCTCGCCCGCGTCGAGCCAGTCGTAGTGGATGCGGCGCAGACGTCGCCCGGCCGCGCGGCCAGTGATGCCGGGGGCCGCCTCGTCGTCGTCCCCGACCTGCTCCTCGAGAGCAGGCAGGGCCTGGACCTTCTCGACGAGCTCGGCGAACTCCTCCTGACGCTGGCGGTCCAGGAGGAAGTCGTAGAACGCGTGGAAGCTACGGCCCTGGTCCGAGTCGGCGATCGCCGAGCGGCTCCCGACGACCGCGTCCAGCAGGTCGCCCTTGGCGCCGTCCCAGCCCGTGATGCGCTCGCGCATCTCGCGGTCGAGCGTGCGGAAGTTCGCCTCGACCTCGCGGAAGTCCGCGAGCAGGTCTGCGGCCGTGCCCGTGAGCTGCTGGTAGCGGTCGCGCTGGGCGGCCGCGTCGAGCAGCGAGAGCTGGCCCGCTCGCACGCGCTCGATCTCCTCGTCGATCCGCGCCCGCCGCGCCTCGAGCTCGCGCAGGCGCGCGTCGGCGTCGGACTCGGTGCCGACCGTGAGCTGGCGCAGCAGCTCGAAGACCGTGTTGAGGCGCGACTCGGTGCCCACGAAGCTGCGCTCGCGCAGCGCCGAGACCCACCCGACGGCCTTCTCGACGGCCGGGGTCGCGTCGTAGTGCGCCTCCTCCGAGCCCGTCGGGTAGAACTTGCGCAGCCAGCCCTGCTCCGGCGCCGACCAGTGGTCGAGGTAGGCCTTGGGCGAGCGCGGGTAGCGGCGGGCCTCGCTGGGGTGGTCCGCGGGCACCCCAGGGTCGTGGGCATCGCGTGCGCCGGCATCGTCCGGCCCGACGGCGTCGCTCGCCGCGGCGGGCTCGTCGCCCTCCGCGACGGGTCGGGACTGCGCGCGGGCGGGCCGGTCCGGTCCGTCGATCGCGTAGAGCGCGTCGTCGAGGAGCGAGACCAGCTCGGCCTCGCCGATCGAGCGGACGTTCTGCTCGACGAAGACCGTGCCGAGGAAGCTCAGGGCGAGCGGTGCGTTGTCCGAGCGCAGGAGGCGCCAGGCCGGGGTGCGCCGCAGGGCGTCGATGTCGTCGTGCTGCACTCAGGCCCTCTCGCGTGTCTGTGGTTCGTGCTGCGTGCTGGGTCGTGCTGCGGTCGTGCTGTGCGATGGACCGGCGCCGGTCACGGGTCCGGTCCGAGGGCCCGTGCCCAGACGCCCGCCGGTCCGGTCGAACCCGTCCGAGCGGGTCCCCCCGCGGTCCCGCCGCACGCTCGGCACGTGCCGTGCACCCCACCTGCCGCACCGAGCATCCTAGGCGCCGGGTCCCACGATCCCGGGATCGGCACGGCCACCCAGCGCCCCCGGTGCTCACCGGCCCCGTCCCTCCCTCGAACGATGTACGCGCGGCGAGCGAAGATCGGCGACGTGGGCGACGCCGTCGGGCAGCGTCCCGACCAGCATGGACACCATGCGCACCCTCCTGGAGACCCCGCTCGTCCTGCTGATCCTCGCGTGCGAGATCGGCTTCTGGGTCGTGCTCGCCGCAGGGCTGATCGCCCGCTACGTGCTGCGCCGCCGTCGGCTCAGCACGATCCTGCTGGTCAGCGTGCCCCTGATCGACCTGCTGCTCGTGAGCGTGTCGATCGCGGACGTCGCGGGCGGGTCGCCGCCCGAGGCCGTGCACGGGCTCGCGGCCGTCTACCTGGGGTTCACGGTGGGGTTCGGGCACTCGATCGTCCGGTGGGCCGACGCTCGCGCCGCGTACCACCTCGGTGGTGGACCGAAGCCCGTCAAGCCGCCGAAGGACGGTCTCGCGGGGCTCGTCCACGAGACGAAGGAGCTCGGCAAGGCAGCGGTCGCCGCGGCGATCGCGCTCGGCGTGATCGCGACCATGTCGACCGTCGCCGGGACCGGGCTCATGGCTCCCGCTCAGTGGCCGAGCGACCCGCTGTGGGTGTGGGCGCTGCGCGTCGCCGTCGTGCTCGGCGCATGGGTCGTGCTCGGGCCCGTCTGGGTGCTGCTGGGGTTCGGAGGCGGGTCCCGGCAGACGCAGGACTCGCGGCCCGCGCACGCCGACCGGGTGGCTCCGGCGGACCCTCCCGTCGGGTCGGCTGCTCCGACGGCTCCCTGGGGCCGCTAGCCGTCGGAGGGTACGAACGGCGCGAACGGCGGGCGCTCGCCGAACCGGTCGAACGCGCCGAGGTAGCGCGACCCCCACGAGACACGGGTAATCTCGCCGAGCCCGAACCACCTCGGAGCCGCTTCCCAGCGCCCAGCCGTGTCGATGAACCGCAGCCCCAGGCCCTCGTCCGTCAGGATCCCCACGGCTCCAGGGAAGTACTCGCCGGGAGACTCTGCCTCGGAGTGCACGGCGAGCAGGCGGCTCGTGCGGGCCACCGACCGCACGACCTCCTCGACGGACGTGAGGTCGACGGCGAGGTCCGGGTGCAGGAGCGGCCAGGAACCGAGCCCCGCAGCAGCGCGCTCGACGAAGCGCTGGTTCGCGCGTCGCAACCGGCGGACCTTCGTGACGTCCTCGGTCCGGATCACCTCGTAGCCGTCGGCGTGAGCCCAGTCCGCCAGCGACCCGACGAGCGTCCACACCCCCGATGCGAGCACCACACCGTCCAGAAGGTCGGTGCCGGGGCCCAGGGTGCGGCGGTGGATCGTGACGACGGCGCCGGTCGTGCGGGCCTCGTCGAGCGAGAGGGTGCGGGACATGGCGGGAGCGTAACGCCCGAGGACTCCGATCCAGGACCGGATTTCCGTCCTGGTCGTCGAGGACGGGACGGCTGCGCGATGTGGTCGAGGCGACGCTGGTCGAGCATGCGGTGGGCGTCCGTCGACCATGCGGCGGGCGTCCGTTCCGAGCGGGATCCTGACGACGACCGCATGGCTGAGCGCCGAGAGCCGCTCGGGTCCTTCGTCACACATCAGCCGCGACGTACACCAGCCCGTCGGGCTCGGGGACCAGGAACGCACGGTCGCGTGGGGCGGGTGCCGACCGTCCCGTCACGACCGGCAGCTCGTCGTCGCCTGCGACGTCGAACCCGATGACAGCACGACGGAACGGGACGGAAGCGTGCACCACCCGGCCGATCCGGGCCAGCCACTCGTCGAGGGGGCGCCGCCACGCAAGAGACTCGCCCCCGGACTCGTCGCCGAACGGGAAACCACCGACGTCGACGCCCGCCGAGGCCAGGCCGGCAAGCGGCAGGAAGAGGACCAACGAGTGGCCGGCCCGTGCGACGGCTCCGACCTGCTCGGCCCCGGGCGCCTCGACCGCGTCCTCGGCGTCACGCAGGAGCAGCACTCCGCAGGCCGACTCCCTGGCATCCGGAAGGAGCACGCGGCCTCGCAGCTGTCGTCCCTGGGCCAGTGCCACGGCGGCCAGACGCTGCCCCTCATGAGTCGTCAGGTCCGGGGCGACCGGTCCCGCTGCCGTGACGATCGTCGCCCCCGAGAGTCCCGCGGCGGCTGCGAGCGCCTTGACGCCTTCGCCGAGCCGCTCCTCGTCGCCACCATCCATCAGCAGGACCAGCTCGTAGAAGCCACCCCTCCAGTGCCGCTCGCCTGTCGGACCGGGTCGCGTTCGTCTCATGGGACGAGAGTGCTGCGCGCACGAGACGAAGTCCACCCGTCTCGGTGCCGAGCAGGTGGTCGGTGTCCGTCGAGCATGCGGCGGGCGTCCGTTCCGAGCGGGATCCTGACGACGACGCATGCTCGGCCGAGAGCCTCGAGCCCGACGTCAACCGTCCAGCCAGTCCTTCGCAGCCGCCAGCAGCTCCGCGTCGTCGAGCGAGGCGTCGAGCCGCAGGCGCGGGCCGGACCAGTCCGCGAGCGCCCGGGCGCGCTCGGCGAGAGAGTCCCAGCCGGGCTCGGGCAGCGCCGGGTAGCGCGAGCCTCGGGCCACGAGGCGCTCGCGGTGCAGCCGCTCGTCCGCGAGGTAGACCTCGACGAACCAGAGACAGGTCGCGGTCCGCGCGGCGAGGTCGATCCACTGCTGCCGGGCTGCGGGGTGGTCGTTGACCGCGTCGACGATGACCGCGTTGCCCAGGAGCAGGTTCTCCTGGGCGACCGACTCGACAGCGAGGTACGCGCCCAGGCCCGTGACGTCGTCGTGCACCGCCCCTGCGCGCAGGAACGCGTCCTCGACGGGGTCGACGCTGAGCATCACCGCGCCCAGGTCGCGCGCGAGCAGGCGCGCAAGTCGGCTCTTACCGGTTCCGGGCAGTCCAGCCATGGCGATCAGCACGATCGTGAGGATAGGCCCGTCATGTTTCGGGACGGGGTCGAACGTCGGAACGGAGTCGAACATGTGGTTGCCGTCCAGGTGACCATGTTCACTGCTGGCGGTGCGGCTCCCGCGCATCGCGAGCCTGGATGACGACGACTGCACGCTCGGCACCGAGCCACGGTCGAGCACGAGGTTCCGCGCGGTCGAGCACGAGGTTGTGGTCGCTTTCGCCCGGATAGCGACCACAACCTCGTGCTCGGCGCTGCCAGGTGGCACACCCGCGACGGACCGCGAGGTCTCAGCCGCCCTGGGCCGCGACCTCGGCGTCGCTGCGCAGGATGCAGAACTCGTTCCCCTCGGGGTCGGCGAGCGTGAACCATCCCGAGCCGTCGGGGCGTCGGTGGTCGGCGAGCTGCGTGGCCCCCAGGCCGAGGAGCCTCGCGGTCTCCTCCTCGCGGGTCCCGTCGACGGGGCGGAGGTCGAGGTGGAGCCGGTTCTTGAGCTCCTTGCCCTCGGGGACCTCGATGAAGAGCAGCCGTCCACGGCTCTCCGCGGGGGCGTCGGAGCCCGCCGGCGGGAAGATCATGCACTCCTCGTGGCCGGGCAGGTTCGGGTCGTCGGGGTCCTCGACGTAGCCGAGGACCCCGCACCACCAGACGGACTGGGCGTAGGCGTCGCGGGCGTCGAACGTCGTGTGCTGGATGCGAGAGGTCATGGCCTCAACCTAGGGACGTCGCGTCCCGGTCGCAGCAGGATTTTCGGGGCACACGACCGACGAGCACGAGGTTGCGCGCGGTCGACCACGGGGTTGCGATCACCAAGGTCCGGACAACGACCGCAACCTCGTGCTCGGCACCCCACGCCCCCACGGCACCGGGACGGCACCGACCACGCCCCGGACCTCACGGCACCAGGAAGCCGTCCCGCACGAGTCCCCGCACCGCAGGCAGCAGCTCGCCCGCGAGCTCCCCGGCCGGCACCTCGAACAGCGACGCGATCGCCCCGATCAGCTGCCCCACGGTCAGCTCGCCGTCGCTCGCCCCCACGAGCGCCGCCAGCCCGGTCGACGCCTGGATCCCGCGGCCCAGGCCGTCGCCTTGCCGGACGATCACGACGTTCGGGTCCTCGGCGCCGGGCGTCAGGTAACGCTCCTCGGTCACGTCGGGCGCCACGGACAGCCGCGACGACGCGAGCGCGGCGTCGTCGCGGGCCTCGAGCCAGTCGTGGGCCGCGAGCGAGGCTGCGAGGTGACCGCCGAGCGGCTGGCGCACCGACCCTGTGTGCTCCTCGAGGCGGCGCAGGCTCACGCCGTGGCCCGCGGCGGGCTTGCGGAGCGTCACGATCCCGAACCCCACGGCCTCGACGTCGCGCGTCGCGAAGTCGTCGAGCCACGCCTCGTACGACGCGGCCCAGGCCCCTGGCTCGCGCTCGGGGGTCGTGCCGCCGTCGCGGATCCACGTCTCGGCGTACTCGGCCGGGTCGAGGACCTCGCGCTGGATGATCCAGCCGTCGAGCCCGGCCTCCTCGAGCCAGGCCCCGACGCGCTCGGTCCACGGCTCGCCCCGCCGGTGCTCCCAGTTGCCGAGCATCTGCGCGACACCGCCCGGCGCGAGCACGTCCCCGACGCCCACGATCAGGTCGCGCACCAGGTCGTCGCCCGCACGGCCGCCGTCGCGGTACTCGTACTCGGGAATGGTGCTGCTCGTCCCGCCCGGCACACCGCGGGGCGTGATGACGAACGGCGGGTTGGAGACCACGAGGTCGAACGCCTCGCCTGCGACGGGGTCGAGCATCGAGCCCTCGCGCAGGTCCAGGCGCACGCCGTCGAGGGCCGCGTTGAACTCGGCGAACCGCAACGCACGCCGGGAGATGTCGGTCGCGACGACCGACTGCGCGTGCCGCGAGGCGTGCAGCGCCTGGATGCCGCAGCCCGTCCCGAGGTCGAGCACCCGTCCCACGGGCGTGCGCATGGTCACCTGCGCGAGCGTGATCGAGGCCCCGCCCGCGCCGAGCACGTGATCGCCCGCGAGGCGTCGCCCGGTCGCGAGCTCGCCCAGGTCCGAGGCCAGCCACCAGGTGACCGGGCCCGCCGCGTCGGCCGCGGCGTAGGGGCGCAGGTCCGCCAGGGCGCGCACGCCGTCGTCGGGCCCGTTGCCGGCCGCGGCCACGAGGCCGAGGCGCGCCGCGCCGTCGGCCCCCACCCCGGGCAGGGCCGCGTCGAGGTCCGCACGACGGACCTCGAGGCCCAGCAGGAAGAGCGCGGCGAGCACGGCCCGCGGGTCCTTCCGGCCCGACGACGTCGCTCCCGTCCGGTCGTCGAGCGCGGCCCGGGCGACACGCAGCGCGGGCACGGCCTGCTCCCGGTGCAGGGCTGCCGCGGCGAGCGGACCGAGGAAGTCCTCGACGCCGTCGACCGTGTAGCCGGCCGCCTCGAGGTCGGAGCGCAGGAGCGGCAGGAGGCGTGGGTCGATCGTGGGTTCACCGAGGGACATGCGCCTATCCTCCCCCGGTGGCCAGGCGCAGCGCGCGGCCGCACGGGAGGACGACGGAGGGGCGGGCCCGCAGCGCGTGCTGCGGGCCCGCCCCTCCGGGACGGCCGGACGTCAGGCCTTGCAGTTCTCGGTCGTCCACTTCTGGACGTTGTCCGCGGCCGCCTGGAAGTCGGTCGACTGGAGCGAGTCGGAGAGCTCGGTGGCCTTCTCCATGTAGTCGTCGGCCGTGGGGTCGAGCTCGGAGAGCGCCGTGAGCGTCTCCCCCATGTTCTCGAAGCCCTCGGTCAGCGTGGTCCAGTCGGCTGCGATGGCCTCGGGAGCCTTGGCGGCCTTGAGCTCCGTGACGAGCTTGTCGAACGCCTCGCCCGCGGCCGCGGGGTCGCTCGCGTCGACATCGTTCATCGAGTCCTCGAAGCCCTCGCCGGTCTCGCAGAAGGCCTTGACGTCGGCATCGCCGCTGCAGGCTGCGAGGGAGAAGGTCAGCAGGACGGCGGTCGCGAGGCCGCCGACGGTCTTGGTCAGGTTCTTTCGGTTGGTCATGCACACCATCCTGGAGCATTCCTGTGAGCATCGCCGACAGGATTGCGCCTCGCGGGGACTTCTCCCCATCGGATTCACCCGGTGCAGGTCGTGTCCAGGTACGTCGTCACGCGTCCCGAGGCCGCCGTCATGGCGTCCGTGTCGAGGTCCTTGCCCGCGTCGTCGAGCGCGCCGACGATGGACTTCGCGGAGTCGATGTCGGCCTTGGACAGCGCCTCGGCCGCCGTCCTGACGTACGACGTGACGGTCTTCCAGTCGCCCGCGATCTCCGCCGGCGGTTCGACGCTCGTGAGCGCGACGCGCGCGTTCTCGAAGCCGGTCACCAGGGTGCGAGGGTGCTCGACGCTCATCGACACCTGGGCCGTGTTGGCGGCGGCCCAGGCCGCCTCGGTCTCGGCGCAGAACGACGTGTCGACGGCCGGGTCCGCCTCTCCGCCGGCGGCTGCGGCGGCCTCTGCCTCGGCGTCTGCCGCCGAGGCGGCATCGGTCGCCGCGTCGACGGCGGCGCTGTCCTCGGCGGTCGAGGACTCGGTCGCGACGGGCTTCGGCGACTGCTCGGCCGGGTCGGCGTCGCCGCCCCCCGAGCACGCCCCCAGGGCGAGGAGCGCGACCACGGCGAGCGCCGTCGTCGGGCGCAGGAACGAGTTGCTCATGCGTCCATCATCCTTGCTCGGGGCCGTCCTCCGAAACTCCCTGGTCACAGGGGTGACGCCCACGACAGCGGCCCGGCGCGCACCGGCTCCGCGATGACCCGGCCCCCGAGCCCACGCTCCGTCACCGCTCCCGCGCCGGAATGTGCCTTTTCTCCCTAGGATGGGCCGGTGAGTGCGACGCAGCGGGGACCGGTCGACCGGCCCGACGACGGCCGAAGCAGCGAGGACCGCCCTTCGGGTGCCCCCACGCCCCCGCCCGCCCCCGTGCCACCGCTGCGACGGCGCACCGAGGCTCGCACGCCCGTTCAGGACCGGAGCAACCTCCGCCAGCGGGCCATGGTCGAGGCCGCGGCCCGCCTGCTCATCGCCGAGGGGTTCCCCGCGGTGACCCACCGCCGCGTCGCGAAGGCCGCCGGGGTGCCGCAGGGGTCGGCCTCGTACTACTTCCCGTCGAGCTCGTCGCTCGTGACGGCTGCGGTCGAGGCCGCCGAGGACCTGCGGGGCGCTGCGGCCACCGAGCGGGCCGACTCGCTCCCCCGACGCGAACGCTCGACGACCAGGACGGCCCGCCTGCTCATCGAGACGTTCTACGCGCCCTCGGTCGACGACTCGGTCGTCGACGTCCGGCTCGACCCCATGCTGACCGCGATGCGCGACCCCGCGCTCCGACCCATCATGCGCGCCTCGCGCCCGCGCCTCCTGGCCGCGCTGCGGACCGTCCTCGACGCGAGCGGGTACGAGCACGTGACCGACGTGGACCTCCTGGGCCACTTCGTCGACGCGTCGCTCATGTCCGCGGCCTCCGACGGGACCGAGCAGGTCCTGGACCGGGCCACCGCGACCACGGCGAGGCTGCTCGAGCACTGGCGCTGAGGTCGGGGCGGGGGCCGGGGCCGCTCCCCGGCGGCCCGGCGGCCCGACCCGAGCCTCAGCTCGTCACAGCCCGCGCAGCAGCGCCCGGTAGAACACGACCCCGCGCCCGAGCGCGTCGATCGTCACGTGCTCGTCGACGCCGTGGATCGACTCGCGCTGCTCGCGCGTCATCGCGAACGGGCTGAACCGGTAGACGTGCTCGGAGATCTCGCAGAAGTGCCGCGAGTCGGAGGCGCCGAGCATGACGTAGGGCGTCACGACCGCGTCCGGGTACGCGGCGCCGATCGACCCGCGGACCAGCGCGAACTGCTCGCCGTCGGTCGGGGACACGGGCGAGGGGTCCTCGCCCGAGACCACGCGCAGCTCGACCGTGGGGTCGTCGATCACGCGGCGGAGGCGCTCGACGACCGACGCGACCGTCTCGCCCGTCGCGATCCGCACGTTCGCGTTGGCCCTCGCGGACGCCGCGAGCACGTTGGCCCCGGGGCTGCCCTGGAGCTGGGTGATCGCGACGGTCGTACGGACCATGGCGTTGGTCTCGGGGCTCACGGTCCCCAGGACCCGCGCGAGCGCGGGGCGGAGCTGGCGGGCGCTCGCGAACAGCAGCCGGAGCCCGAACGGCGAGTGGCGCCCGAGCGTGTCGATCATCTCGAGCGTCGGCTCGGGCAGGTGCGGAGGGAACGGGTGGGCGTCGATGCGCGTGATCGCGCGTGCGAGCCGGGCCGTGGCGCCGCCGCGCACGGGCGTCGAGGCGTGCCCGCCGAGCGACTGCGTGCTGATCTCGAGGTCGAGGATGCCCTTCTCCGCGACGCCGACGACGGCCGTGGGCGCGGTCACGCCCGGGAACGCGCCCTCGACCACGGCCCCGCCCTCGTCGACCACGAGCCACGGGCTGATCTTGCGCTCGCGCAGCACGGCCACGGCCGCGCGCGCCGCGTCCCCGGCGGTCTCCTCGTTGTGCCCGAACGACAGGTAGACGTCGCGGTCGGGCGTGAAGCGCTGGCCCAGCAGCGACTCGACCGCCTCCAGGAGCACCACGAGCGATCCCTTGTCGTCGAGCGTGCCGCGCCCCCACACCGCGCCGTCGCGGATCGCGCCGGAGAACGGGTCGCCCGACCAGTCCTCGGCCTCGACGGGCACGACGTCGTAGTGCGCCATGAGCACCGCGGGGGCCGCCGGCGCCGCGCCCTGCCGGCCGCGCCACCGGAAGAGCAGGCCGTGGCCCGCGACGCGCTCGAGCGTGAGCCGCTCGTGCACGCGCGGGTAGAGCTCGGCGAGCCGTTCGACGAACGCCTCGAAGACCGCGGGGTCCTCCTCACCGGGCACGCGCGAGGACACGGACGGGATGCGCACGAGCGCGCTCAGGCGCTCGGCCGTCCCGACGGCGTAGCTGGCCGGGTCGTCGCGCGCCCCCTCGTCCTGGGGTCGGGTCGCGCGGGCACCGCTGCCCGCGAACCGGCCCGTGCGCTCGTCCTGGCCCTGCGGGGTGAACCGCGCGGCCCGGGCGAACCCGGCGCCGACCAGGGCGACCACCCCGGCGGTGAGGGCGCCCGCGACGGCGCGTGCCGCCGTCGGGCCCTGTCCTGTGCTCCTGCTGCTCACTGCTGCGCCTCCTGGACGACGACGGGTGCTTGCTGGGGGGTGAGGGGCTGGGTGGGGTCGACGGGCTGGGCCTCGGCGTCCGCGAACGCGAGCCGCGGGACGAACGCGAGCACCACGGCCGCCACGACCGCCGTGACCCCGCAGATCGTCCAGACGATCATGTAGCCGCTGAGCGACCCGGCCGTGGCCTCGGACCCGTCGAGCGTCACGTGCGTGCCCGAGATCAGGGCGAGCGCGAACACGCACGACGCGAACGTGCCGCCGATGGTCTTGGTCGTGTTCGTCAGGCCCGTCGCGACGGCCGTGCGCCCCACCGGTGCCGCGGCCGCGGCAGCCGCCGGCAGGGCCGCCACGAGCGCCCCCGAGCCCAGCCCCGCGACGACCATGTTCGTCAGGAGGTTCGCGGTGGTCTCGTGGAACGGCAGGAAGAGCAGATAGCCGACCGCGACGAGCGACGCCGCGAGGATCAGCGTGCGCCGGGGCGTGAGCAGACGGGTGATGCGCGCGAACGCGAGCGCCCCCAGCAGGCACGAGACCACGTACCCGCCCACGAGCAGCGAGACCGTCATGGACGACGCGCCCAGACCGTAGCCGTAGACCTCCGGGTCGGTGCGCGCGAACGTCGACAGCGGGCCCTGGGCACCCAGGATGCTGACGCCGAACAGGGCCGCGGTGACCATGATGGGCCACATGGTCGGGCGGCGAAGGACCCGCAGGTCGACGAGCGGGTCGGCCTGGCGCAGCTCGTAGCGGCCCAGTGGCCACAGCGACGCGACCCCCACCACGACGAGCGCCCACGCCCACCAGGTGCCCAGGCCGTTGGTGCGCATGAACGTGAGCCCCGCGCTGACGAGCAGCAGGGTCAGGCTCAGCAGGACCACGCCGCCGCGGTCGAGCGTGCCCTCGCCCTTCTCGGGCGACTCGGGGATACGGAACCACACCACGAAGAACACGGCCGTCACGGCCGCGGCGGGGATGCTCAGGGCCAGCCAGAGCCGGTCCTGGGCGAGCGCGCCGGCCTGCCCGCCGGCCAGCGCCCCGACGATCGCGCCCGCCTGGAGCGCGGCCACGATCACGCCGGTCGCCCGGCGGGTCAGCGACGGGCCGTCCGCACGGCCGCGCGAGCGCGCGTAGACGAGCGCGACCTGGAGCGGCAGCCACACGACGTAGAACCCCTGGAGGGACCACGCCACGAGGAACACCCAGAAGGTCGGGGAGAACGCCACGGCCCACGAGGCCGCGGCCGTCAGGGCCGTCGTGACGAGCAGCATCCGGCGGTAGCCGTGGATGTCGCCGAGCTTGGCGAAGACCGGCACGACCATGGCCGAGAGCAGCAGCTGGGCCGCCTCGAACCAGTTGACGTCGGCGTCGTGGATGTTCAGGTGGCGGGCGATGTCCGTCAGGAGCGGGGTGTAGAAGCCCTGGAGGATGCCGCTCGTGAACTCGACGAAGAACAGGTAGCCGACGATCCCGCCCGCGATCCCGCCGACCTTGAGCGCCGTGCCGTTGACGGCCCTGTCCACGCGTCCTGGAACGCCTCGCACCATGTTCGCCTCCGCAGGGCCGGGTGGGACCGGCCTGTACCTGGCCCGCCGTTGGACCGCTCGGCAGGATACTAGGTACTTCACGTTTCACGTAGATGTCGAGGTCGGGGCCTCGTCCGGCCGTCCGCTAACCTGGCGGACCACGTCCGAACCACGCTCACCAAGGGGCCCTCGTGCGACGAACACCTCGACGGGCGGGCGCCCTCGTCACGACCCTGTGCCTCGCTCTCGTCGCCGGCGGCTGCGCGGTCAACGCGGGCAGCGCCAAGGCCGACGCCTTCGAGCGCCACTTCGAGGACGTCCCCGACGTCGCGGCGGCCTCCGCGGGCGGCACCAACGACCTCCCGTTCGTGGGCAGCGCGACGGCCACGGTCGAGATCGCGCCCGGGACCTCGCGCGAGCGCGTCGCCGAGATCGTGCACCTGGTCGGCGAGTACCAGCACGACCACTCGGGCGTCGTGTCGACCGTCGAGTTCGACGGCTCGTCGATCGCCGTGGCGGACAAGGCCGCGACCAACGACGCGGACCTCGCCCTCGTCCACACGCTCGTCGACACCCCCGAGGTCGGGACCGTCCAGCTCCTGGCCCGCGAGACCGTGGTCACCGCGGCACCCGGCGTCTCGTTCACGATGCTCTTCGAGGACCTCCTGCGCGCCGACGGCCCGTACCCGGCGCTGCCGGACGTCGAGCTG
This sequence comes from Oerskovia enterophila, assembly GCF_044748475.1. NCBI lineage: Bacteria > Bacillati > Actinomycetota > Actinomycetes > Micrococcales > Cellulomonadaceae > Oerskovia > Oerskovia enterophila. Next base: position 7,877 of record NZ_JBIVFZ010000009.1, on the reverse strand, counting down.
TCGGTCCTGGACAGCTCCGGCACGCTCGAGGTCGTCTCGGAGGACGGAACGGTCCCCGTCGAGTCCCTCGCCGCGTTCTACGCGATCTCGGCCGCGTTCCCTCCGGTGAGAGCCGAGATCTCGGCCGACCGGCTGCGCGTGCGCGTCGCCCACGACGCCGACCGCCTCGCGGCACGCGACCTCGCCCTGGCCGCCGCGCCGTCGGTCGCAGAGGGGCTCCGGGTCGACGGCGGGAACGTCGAGCGGTTCGGTGCGTCCGAGGAGACGGACGCGACGGCCGACCTGATCGTCCTCGCGCTCGACGGCCGACCCGGCATCGAGTGGATCAAGGCCTACGGGGACGAGGTCGTCGTGACCGTCGACTCGCTCGAGACCGCGCAGAGCGTCGCCGGAGGGCTCACCGCGCTCGCGGGGGGCACCACGGTGCGCATCGTCTCGCCCGGCACCTGGGCCGACGAGGGCGGCGAGTCCGGGTACACCGGTCCGTCGTTCGACGTCATGGCCCACCAGGGCGAACCCACGCTCCTCTCGGTCGACCAGGTCGCCACGCTGTTCTCCGAGCACCCCCTGCTGGACGAGGTCGAGTCGGGTGCCGACCGACTGGTCCTCGACATCGACGAGGCGACCACGAGGGACCGCGCAGCTCTCGCGACCGCCGTCGCCCCCCTCGTCGCGCCCGGTACCGACGTCTCCGTGAGGTCGGGCTCGCTGTGGTTCAGCTTTGTCGCAGGTCAGCCGCTCGCCGACGAGCACCTCGACGACCGCGGTGAACGGCGCGCGGCACAGGACTTCGTCGACGCCTGGGACGCCGCGGCCCGCTGAGTCGCGCGGGCGACGTCTGCCGCCCGGACGCGCGCGGCTCGGGTGAGGTGCCCCCGGCGGTGCGCGCCGCCGTCGGGCACCTCACGCCGGCGGCGGCCCGACCGTCGACCCGCGCACCACGAGGCGCGGCGCGAGCACCTCGTGCCGGTCCTCGCCGCGACCGCCCAGCCGTTCGAGCAGCAGCTCGACCGCGAGCGCCCCCATGCGCCCGCGCGGCTGGTGGACGCTCGTGAGGCGCGGGCGGGCCCGCCGGGCGAGCGCCGAGTCGTCGTACCCGACGACCGCGAGCTCCTCGGGCACGCGCAGGCCCTGGTCGTGCGCGCGGTCCAGGAGGTCGAACGCCTCGACGTCGTTGCGCGCGAACACGCCCCCGTAGCCGTCCGCGACGAGTTCGGCGACCGCCACGTCGGGGCCGACGACGCGGATCTCCTCGGCCAGGCCGTGACGGCGCATGGCCGCCTCGTACCCGACCCGGCGCGCGAGGCCCGCCGGGCGGGCGCTCCCGCTCACGTGCGCGATCCGCGAGCGTCCGAGGCCCACGAGGTGGTCGACCGCGAGCGCCGCGCCCCGGCCGTCGTCGTTGGTCACGGTGTCGACGCCGTCGACCGCGCCGAGCGGGCGTCCGACCATGACGACGGGCGCGCGGCGGGCCGCGGCACGCAGGTGCTCCTCCTCGAGCCAGGAGCTGATGACGACGAGCCCGTCGACGTTGAGGCCCAGCAGGGTGTCGAGGTGGCGCGCGAGGTGCCCGCGGTCGCGCGACCCGTGGACGAGCAGCACCGAGAAGCCCGCACTGCCGGCAGCCTCCTCGACCCCTGCCACGATCTCGGTGTGGTACGGGTTGTCGAGACTCGACAGGACGGCCCCGATGAGCATGGTCCGACCCTGCTTGAGGCTGCGCGCGAGGGCGTTGGAGCGGTAGCCGAGGTCGTCGGCCGCGCGCCGGATGCGTTCGCGCGTGCGTTCGCTGACGCCCGGGTCGCCGCGCAGGGCGAGCGAGACGAGCGACTTGGAGACGCCTGCGTGGGCGGCGACGTCGAGGAGGGTCGGGCGGGGGTTCACGGGTCCATTCTCCCCTCTCGCCGGCCCGAAACTGGAACGTTCCAGAAGTTCGGGCGTGGTTCGCCTCCCGGACACCGGACGGACGCCGGGCCGTCGCTTCCCGTACCTACCGTCCCACTGTGACCACGACCGACCTCACCCGCCCCGCGCCGCTCCCCGGCGCCACCCCCCGCCTCACGCCGCCCGGCCTGGGCGTGCGCCCCGACGCGCTGCTCCTCGACTTCGGCGGCGTGATCTTCCAGACGGCCAAGCGCCCCGAGGGCTATGGCGAGCTCGCGACCCACCTCAGCGAGGTGCTCGGGCGCGCGGGCCACCGCTTCTCCCCCGAGACGCTCGAACCCGTGCTGCGCGGCGGCGTCAAGGCGCTCAAGGACTGGAAGAACTCGTCGAGCCGACGCCTCGCGCCGCTCGAGCTGGACCACCGGACCATCTGGCACGACTTCCTCGCCTCGCCCTTGCCCCTGGCCGCGCGCGAGGTCCTCGCGGGCAGCGCGGGCACGCTCCTGGCCCGCCTGACCGCGACCCTGAGCGAGCACACCGTGCGCCCCGGGATCCCCGAGCTGCTCGCGACCGCGGACGAGCTCGGCGTCCCGGTGGGGATCGTGTCCAACGCGCACTCGGGCCGCGCGCACCGCTCGCTCCTGGCCGCGCACGGCCTCGACGAGGCGTTCGGCGTGCAGGTCTACTCGGACGAGGTCGGCCTCCGCAAGCCCCACCCCGGCATCATCGCGATGGCGGCCCGCGCGCTCCGCACGACGCCCGAGCGGACCTGGTACGTGGGCGACACGCTCGACCGCGACGTGGTCGCCGGTCGCCGCGCCGGCGTCGGGGCCGTGATCCTCACGCGCCACCACAGCGACGTCCCGCCCTACCCCGTGACCGACACGGCGGACGCCGTGCTCGACACCCCCGAGGGCATCGGGGACCTGCTGCGTGCCGCGGACCGTCCTGCGACGCCTCTCGCGGTCTCCGCGTCAGCGGTGCTCGGGGGCCCCGAGGCGCCCGTGAGCGCGGGACGCCCGTCGGCCCTCCTGCTGGACCACGGGGGCGTCGTCGTGACCTCGGTGCCCGACGACGCAGCGCGCCTCGCGTTCGCCCGTCACCTCTCGCAGCGGCTCGCGGTCGCGGGACACGACCTCTCGCCCGAGGAGGCCGCGGGCGCCGTGGCCGGTGCCCGCGTGCGGCACCGCGCCTGGAAGGACCGGCACGAGGGGGCACCCGCCGGTCGTGCGGCCGGGCTCGTCGAGGACGTCGAGGAGATCGACGCGACGACGTTCTGGGTCGACCTGGTCGGCCCGGCCCTCGCCCACCTCGGGGACGGGATCGAGGACTGGCTGCGCGCCGAGGCCCACGCGCTCGTGCTCGAGTACGCGCGCTCCAAGAGCGTGGCGACCCTGCGCCCAGGGGTGCGCGACGTGCTCGAGGCCGCCCGAGCGGGCGGCGTCCCCGTCGCGATCGTGTCCAACACGGTCTGCGGGCGCGCGGTCCGCGAGGAGCTCGAGGCGTTCGGGATCGACCACCTCGTGGGCGTGCACGTCTACTCGGACGAGCTCGGCTACCGCAAGCCCGACCCGGTCACGGCCCGCACGGCCCTGACCGCGCTCGACGCCGACCCCCGGGCCGCCTGGTTCGTCGGGGACAAGCCTCACCGCGACGTCCTGGCAGCGCGCGGCGCGGGCGTCGGGACCGTCGTGCTCGTGCGGGGCGGGTCGAGCAACGACGCGACCCTCGACTCGGCCGACGGCGCCTTCACGCCCGACCACGTGATCGACGAGGTCGGGGACCTCCTGGCGCTCTGGGCACCCGCTTCTCCCGTGGCGCCTGCAGCGCCCCTGCCGCACGACCGCTGACCGCCGCACCCCCGCGCTCTTCTTCTCCCACCGCCACCCGCTCCTCACCACCGACCGCCCCAGGAAGGCACACCATGAACGGCTCCGCGAGCTCGACCGCCCCGGCCCGTCAGTCCCCGCCCACCTCGTCCCCCCGGAAGCCGACCACGCCCGTGAGCGCGCTGCGCCGCCGCCTGCACGACCCGGACGGCATCAGCAGCTCCCAGAAGCTCATGATCCTCGTGCTCTCGATGACGCTGTTCGGGGTCTCCGACATCGTCACCGGGATCGTGCCGAGCATCGAGGTCGGCCCGTTCGAGCTCGAGGTCGCGTACTTCGCGTTCATCCCCGTGGTCCTCGCCGCGCTGTTCTGCCCCTTGTGGGTCGCGATCGGTGCACCGCTCGGCGAGATGGTCTTCTCCGACATGCTCCTGGGCGACTTCGGCGGGCTCGGCGAGCTCGAGGGCTTCCTCCAGCTCCTGCTGGGCATCTACGTCGCGGGCTGCATCGTGCGCGACCCGCGCAACCGCCGCCAGCTCTTCGCCGCGGCGCTCGCCCTGGTCTCGATCGACAAGATCTCCTCGGGCCTCATCGACCTCGCCAAGGTCGGGATCGGGATCGACCCGGAGACGCTCGAGGAGTCGGACGGGCTCTTCCAGGCCGTGCTGGTGTCCGAGTCGATCGAGCTCGTCATGGCGCTGCTCATCACGGGTGTCCTGTTCGGCGCCCTGCCGGCCATGTGGCTCGCGCCGCGCCTGTACGGGAAGATCGAGCCGCTCATGGGCCTGCGTCCGCGCGACCCCCAGAACCCGCCGCGGCTCGTCGGTCCGCGCGGCACCCCGTTCTGGCTCATCGGAGTCCTGGCCCTGCTCGGGGCCGTGGCGATCGGCGTGGTCTCCCAGTGGGAGGAGTTCGTGGGCCGCGAGGGCGGCATCATGACGCTCGGCGCCTTCCAGCCCGACTTCGTCGACGAGTACGGCACCGCCTACCTCTGGGTGGCCCTCACGGTGGCCGCCCTGGCGGTCGCCGGGGCGTGCGTGCTGGTCGCGGTCCTGCGTGCCCGACGGCGCCGCGACGCCGGTGCGCCGCTCACCTCGCCCTCGCAGCAGCAGACGGCGGACCGGGGCGAGGCCTGATGCCCGCGCCGGCCATGGCGATCGAGGTCCGCGGGCTCACGTTCCGCTACCCGGGCGCCGAGGTGGACACGCTGCGCGGGGTCGACCTGCGGATCGAGGCGGGCGACTTCGTCGCCGTGGTCGGCGGCAACGGGTCCGGCAAGACCACGCTGTGCAAGACGTTCAACGGCCTGGTGCCGCACTTCTGGTCCGGGGACCTCACGGGCTCGGTCCACGTCCTGGGCCAGGACACGGCCGAGGTCGGGGTCGCCGAGCTCTCGCACAGCGTCGGGTACGTCTTCCAGGACTTCGGGAACCAGCTCGTGCGCCCCACGGTGCGCGACGACGTCTCGTTCGCGCCCGTGAACTTCGGTCTGACCGACTGGGAGGAACGCACCACGACCGCGCTCGAGACCCTCGACATCACGTCGCTGGCCGACCGGTTCACGTGGCAGCTCTCGGGCGGCCAGCAGCACCTCACGGCCATCGCGGGGGCGATCGCCCTGACCCCCTCGGTGCTCGTGGTCGACGAGCCCGTGGCCGAGGTCGACCCCCACCGCGCCCAGGAGATCTACGAGCACCTGTCGCGCCTCAACCGGGAGCTCGGCATCACGATCGTCGTGGTCGAGCACCACGCCGAGTTCGTGGCCCGCTATGCCCGGTCCGTGGTCCTCATGGCCGACGGGCTCCCCCGCTGGCACCTGCCCGTGGCCGAGGCCCTGGCCCGGACCGAGGACCTCGAGGCCGCGAACATCCCCGTGCCCCAGGTCACCGCGGTCGCGCGGGCCTTCGAGCCGCACGGCCCCGTGCCGTCCACGGTCCCCGCGGCGATCGCATGGCTGCGGGAGCGACGGCTCGCCGAGCCGGCTCCGGGGTCGACCGCCGGATCGGCCGCGGCCCGGGGCGGGACGGCCGACGGCCACGTCTCCGACGGGCCCGCCACCGCTGTTCCGGGCCCGGCCGCCGACATGAGGGCTCCAGCCCTGCCCGGCTCCCGTCGCGGCTCGGTCATCGCCCGCGTCGAGCGGGTCACCCGGGCGTACCGCACGCTCGCCGGACCCCGGTCGGTCGTGATCGACGGGCTCGACCTCGATCTGCACGAGGGCGAGCGCGTAGCCCTGGTCGGATCGAACGGTGCCGGGAAGTCGACCCTCCTCAAGCTCCTGTCGGGGCTCGACGTCCCGGACGCCGGCAGCGTGAGCGTCGACGGGACCGACACCCGGACCGTCTCGGCCGCCGAGCTCGCCGACACGGTCTGCTACCTGTGCCAGCGCCCCGAGGAGATGTTCCTCAAGGACTCCGTCCGGGCCGACGTCGCGATGCACCCGGCCGGACGCCGCGTGCCCGGGACCGCAGCGCTCGTGACCGAGGTCCTCGACCGCGTCGACCTGACCTCGCTCGCCGACCGTGACGGGCGGCTGCTGTCCGGCGGCCAGCAACGGCGGGCGACGCTCGCCGTCGGGCTCGCGATGCGGCCCCGCCTGCTGCTGCTCGACGAACCCACGTCGAGCCTCGACCTGCGCAGCCGTGACGACGTGATCGACATGCTCGCGGCGCTCGCCGAGCACATCCGCTGCACCGTGATCGCGACCCACGACATGCACCTGGTCGCCGAGTGGGCCGACCGGGTGATCGTCCTCGACCAGGGGCAGGTCATCGCCGACACCGACCCCCAGACCCTGTTCTCCCGGCAGGACCTCCTGCGACGGGCCCGGCTCGTGCCCCCGCAGGTCGTCCAGCTCGGCGCTGCCCTCGGCCTGGCCCCCGTGCCGCTCTCGGTACCCGAGCTCGTGGCCCGGTTGACCCTGCGGTCCACGGCCGCCGACTCGACCGCACGCACCAACGGGAGGCTCTCGTGAGCAGCACCACCAGCGTCTCGACCGCGCTGTCCGCGGACGTTCCCCCGCGCTCGGCCCCGCGCGGCGGCTCCCCCGCACCGGTGGGTGACGGGCACTCGCGGCCCTCGCGACTGCGCCGGGCCGACAGCGAGCGCCTGTCGCTCGAGTGGATCAAGCTCGAGCTCATGCGCGTCGCCTACGCGACGCGCGGCGGGTTCCTCGCCCGGCGCGACCCCCGCGCGGTGCTCTTCTGGTACGCGCTGTGCGGGCTCGCGCCGTGGTTCACGTACGACCTGACGGTGCTCGCGATCCTGTTCGTGATCGCGGCGGGCACCGCGCTCGCGGCGAGGATCGGGCCGCTCCTGCTCGGGGTCTTCGCGCTCGGGATCGCGGGACAGTGCCTCTACCTGCTGGCGCTCGTCTGGTTTCTCCAGGGCGACGCGACCGCGATCCAGGGGCTCGCGGTCATCACGCTCAAGCTCGGCACGGTCTCGCTCGTGAGCATGGCCGCGTTCGTCTCGCTCGACCCCGAGAAGCTCTCGGACGCGCTCCTGGCGCTGCGCGCCCCCGCGATGCTGGGGTTCGGGGTCAGCTACGGCTACCGGATGCTGCCGCTGCTGATCGACGAGTTCCACACGATCGTCGACGGGCACCGCCTGCGCGGGCCGCGCGCGACCCGGCACGGCCTGCTCGGCTGGCGCACCGCGCGGCGGGTCTCGCTCATCGTCGTCGAGTCGTTCTACCCGCTCATGCTCAACACGGCCAAGCGGACGCGGACCACGGTCGAAGCCCTCGAGACCAAGGGGTTCACGACCGAGCGGCGCGACGACGCCGGTCGCCGCATCCGCCTCGCGCACCTGACGTTCGGGGCCGGGGACGTCGCGCTGCTCGCGACGTCGCTCGTCGTCGTGGTCGCGGCGTTCGCGGTGGGCATGGCCTGGCCGGTGCTGGGCTGAGCCGGTGAGCCGGTGGTCGCCGGCCTGAGCCGCTGAGCCGAAGGTCGGCCCGAGCCACCGACGGCCCTGCCGGCCCCCTCTGCCCCAGGTACGCGCAGCACCATCTCCAGACCAGCCTTGTTGTCAGAAGTGGGGGGGGGGGGGCCCCCCCCCCCGCGCCCCCCCCCACGGGGGTCGCGGGTGATCTCCTGCGCCCCCCCCGCGGGCCCACCCCCCACAGCGCACCGGGGCCCGGCGCCCCGCCCCCCCCCGCGA
>NZ_JBIVFZ010000008.1:0-169772 GCF_044748475.1 Oerskovia enterophila | reverse complement strand
TGCCCTGGAGACGGGGTGGGAGAGTAGGTCGCCGCCGGACAACCATTCACCAAAGGCCCACCCCACACGGGGTGGGCCTTTGGCATACCCCCAAAATCCAGCCCCGAGCACACCTGTGCCCGGGGCATCTCCATGCTCAGGCGTTCTCACGACCAACAGGCTCGCCTTCGCCGCCCGGGTGTGACCAGCGTTTCGAGGCTCGTCGAGCGCCCGGGTGCGGCCGGCATCACCGAAGGCGCTCAGCTCCACCCGTACCCCGCGAGCCACCTCGTGATCTCGCGGTAGAAATGTGCCCGTGGCGCGGGACCTGACAGCGTGAGGTCATGGATCCCGCCGGCGATCCGCGCGATCGTCACCACGGGACCGAGGTGTGGAGCGCGTCGGGCGAGGAGCTCGACGTCGAGCACGATGTCCGCTTGGCGCATGTCCTCGCTCCAGCGAGGGCTGATGATGGTCCGGTCGGACATGAGGACGATGATCGGACAGCTCACGGCGAGTCCCGCCGCCACCGTCGCGTGCCCCTCGATGATCCCTCGGAGCCATCCCGCCCGCACCGGGAAGGACGGGACGGGGCGCCACTCGGGGTTGAACTCCCACCCGCCGCTCTCGAGATCCCGGAGCGTCCTGGCGTAGTAGCCCGCGTCGATGTTCGGCAGCGGCGCCTTGGGCTGGAAGCGTGCGAGCTGCCGGATCGCCGGCGCCGACACGGTCCGTACGGTCGACGAGCCCTGCAGCTCGAGCCACGGGCTGTTGAGGACGAGCCCACGGAGCCGTCCGGGGTTCCGGTTCGCCCAGAGGACGCCCGTCAGTCCGCCGGTCGAGTGCCCCAGCAGCATGACCGCCGCATGGGCCCCGAGCTCGGCATGGATCGTCGCGAGCGCCGTCTCGAGGTCCTCGTCGTACTCGGCGAGGTGCTCCATGTACCCAGGGGTCTGGTGGGGGCGCAGGCTGCGCCCGTACTTGCGCAGGTCGACGGCATAGAAGGCGGCTCCCTGGCCGTGCCAGTACTCGGCGAGCTCGGTCTGGAAGAAGTAGTCGCTCCATCCGTGCACGTACAGCACGGCGCGCGCAGGGCGCACGGCCTCCTCGGTCGGTGGGTCGTAACGGACCAGGGTCGCGACGACCTCGCCCTCGTCGTCGGGCGTGAGCTGGAGGGTGAGCTGCCTGTAGTCCGGCCCGAGGACGTCCTCCTGCCAGCGTCCGCGCTGCGGCCGGAAGCGCGGCTTCCGTGCTGCCGCGCCGCCGCGGCCGGCCAGGGGGGCAGGAGGTGAGGCGACGACCTCCGCCGCCTGGCGGAGCGCACCCAGGGAGACGGTCCGAGAGCTCACCGCCCGGGTGCGGCGTCGGACCGCGGCGATGCGTGGAGACCCTGTCCAGGCCTGGTCGCCGGCCGACCCGGACACCGGCCGTGCGGACCCCGCGCGCCCCTCGGCGGGCGTCCCGCCCCCCGACGTCGCGCTCGCGTCGCCGCTCGGACCGCCGCCCGAGCCCGCGCCTCCGGCCTCGTCGCTCATGTCGTCAGCACGATCTTCCCGTACTGCTCCCCGGCGTCGAGCCGCGCGAGGCCGGCAGCGGCCTGCGCCAGGGGAAGGACCTCGTCGATCGTCGGACGCACGTCGGTCCGCGCGAGGAACCGCAGCAGGGCGGCGAGGTCCTCGCGCGAGCCCATCGTGACGCCTCGGACGGTGATCTCCTGGAAGAAGATGCGCGAGAGCTCGGCAGGGCTCGCGTCGCCGGAGGTGGCCCCCGCGACGACGACCGTCCCGCCCGGTCGGACCGAACGCATCGAGTGCGACCACGTGGCCTGGCCGACGGTCTCGATCACGGCGTCGACCCGCGCGGGGAGCCGTGCCCCGGGTTCGAAGACCGCAGAAGCACCGTTCTGCAGGGCTCGCGCCCGCTTGGCCGACGAGCGCGAGGTCACGAACACCTCGACCCCGGCCGCGCTCGCGAGACGCGTCGCCGCGCTCGCGACGCCGCCGCCCGCTCCTTGCACGAGCACCCGGTCGCCCGGCGCGAGCCCCGCGACCGTGAAGAGCATGCGGTACGCGGTGAGCCACGCCGTCGGGAGGCACGCCGCCTCGACGAACGTGAGCTCGGGCGGCTTGGGGACCAGGTTCTTGGTGGGGACCGCGACCTGCTCGGCGAGCGTCCCCGCGTACTTCTCCGACAGGAGCGTCCGGGACTCGGACGGCCCCACACCGTGACCGTCGGCGCCGATCACGCCGTGGACGACGACCTCGGTCCCGTCGGGTGCGATGCCTGCGGCGTCGGTGCCGAGGATCATGGGCAGCTGCTCGGCCCGGAGCCCGACGCCCCGCAGGGACCACAGGTCGTGGTGGTTGAGGCTCGCGGCCCGGACGTCCACCACGGACCAGTTCTCCCGCGCCTCGGGGGCGGGCAGGTCTCCCACGGTCAGTCCTGCGAGCGGGTCCTGCTGGTCGAAGTGCGTCACGTAGGCGGCAAGCATGTGTCCAACCTACGGTCTCCCCGCGTGGAGCGCGTCCGAGCCCGGGGCGGGTCCGCTCCCCGTCCGCCCCGTGAGAAGGCGGGGCCCCGCGCGGCGTGGCGCGAGGCGGCGGTGCAGGTCAGCGGTGGATGCCGCCCGGCACAGGATGCCACCGGGGCCCGTAGCGCCGGGTGAAGACCGCGCCGCTCACCTCGACGAGAGCCCCCGCCGCTGCCCGCACGGCGCGGGCGGTCTCGGCGGCCTCGTCGTCGTCCTCGGCGAGGTAGCGCACCGTGACGCGGGCCTCGCCGCTCACGATCCCCAGGTCGTAGGACTCGACCTCGGTCCGCTCGCGCGCAGCGGCGGCGGCCGCCGGCAGCACGGCTTCCGGGGACGCGCCTGGACGCAGCATCCCGACGACGAGGCTCACCCGGTACGAAGTCACCGCTGCACCTTCGCACAGGCGGGGCCCGGGGGCCGAACCCGCGGCCGGTGGCGTCGCGCACGTCACTTCACCCGATAATCCTGCGGGATCGGAAACACGGCCTCGGCATACTGTGCCCATGCGCATCACCGCCAAGATCGACTACGCCGTCCGTGCGTGCGTGGAGCTCGCCGTCGCCTACGACGAGGGTTTCGTGACCGCCGAGCGGGTCGGGAAGGCGCAGGGCATCCCGGGGTCGTTCCTCCTGGGCATCCTCAACCAGCTGCGCAGGTCGGGGCTGGTCGAGAGTCGCCGCGGTGCGGACGGCGGCTTCCATCTCGCGGCGGACCCGGCGCGGATCGCGGTCGCGGACGTGATCCGCGCGATCGACGGTCCGCTCGCGAACATCGCGGGGGTCCAGCCCGAGGACACGTCGTACGCGCCGTCCGCGGCGACGCTCCAGCAGACGTGGGTCGCGCTGCGCGTCGCGATGCGTTCGGTCCTGGAGCACGTCACCATCGCGGACATCGCGTCGGGCGAGCTGCCCGACGACGTCGCGCGCCTCGTGGGGGACTCGGAGGCCTGGGTCACGCGCCCGTTCGGTGACGAGGTCGAGCTGCGTGGTGGGGGAGACGCCGAGCATCGTGGGTGATGCACGCGCCTGCCGGGGGTGACGGGCCAGGCCGCCGGCGGTTCGCGCGTTAACACTGCGCAACCTTGTCTCAGCCACCAGCCCAATCTGGACCGTTTCGGTCTAGTTCAGCTACCGTCGCTCTCATGCACACCGAGCTGACGCACCGCGCGCTCCGCGCCGCCGCGCCGGGCTGTTGCTGTCGTCCCGTCTGACCCGACGACACAGCCCCCGCGCCGACCCCACCGGCGCCCCGTGCACCCGCGACCACGTCGCGGCCCCCGAAAGCGACCCTCATGGTTGTGCCCTCTTCCGCACCCGCCACCGTGCACGCCACCGCGCCCACCGCGTCCACAGCGCCCACAGCACCCACCGGCTCACCGTCTCCCCGGCCCCGAGCGACCCGGCGCGCCCCCCGTCCCACGCTCGTCGAGGACTCGGCCGAGCACCTGCTCCTGCACGCCGACGTCCTCGTGATCGGCGGCGGCCCGGCAGCGACCTGGTCCGCGATCGCCGCGACCGAGCAGGGGGCGAGCGTCGTCCTGGTCGACAAGGGCTACTGCGGCACGAGCGGCGTCGCGGCGACGGCCGGCGTCGGGCACTGGCTCGTCCCGCCCGACGCCGACCGCCGCGACGAGGAGATCACGCCGCGCGAGGAGCAGGGCGGCTACCTCACCGACCGCGACTGGACCAACGACGTCCTCGACGAGGCCTGGTACCGCACCGCACTCATCGACGGCTGGGGGTACGAGCGCACGCGCCGCTCGCGCCCGGCAAGCACCGGCACCCGCGGCGGAGCCGGCGGTCCCGCACCCGCCCCGAACCCCTTCGCGCGCCGCCCCGGCGAGCGGTCCTTCTCGGGATCGTCGCCCGACTACCTGCGCTTCCTGCGCGGCAAGGTCAAGAAGAACGGCGTCACGGTCCTCGACCACAGCCCCGCGCTCGAGCTCCTGGTCGACGGCGCGGGCGTCGTCTCGGGCGCCCAGGGCTACCAGCGCCAGACCGGACGCGCCTGGCGGGTGGCGAGCGGCGCCGTCGTGCTCGCGACGGGCGGCACCACCTGGAAGTCCCACTCCTTGGGCGGCGACGTCGACACGGGCGAGGGCCACCTGATGGCCGCCGAGGTGGGCGCTCACCTGTCGAGCATGGAGTTCTCCAACTTCTACGGCATGGTCCCGTTCGGGACCTCGATGGACAAGAACGGCTTCTTCGTCACGGCCTCCTACTGGGACCACGAGGGGGTGCCCATCGCCTACGAGAACCTGCACAAGAGCCGCGCCGAGCTGCTCGGCGCCTCGCTGCGCGGCACGATCACGGCCCAGTTCACCCAGTTCCCGCCCGAGGTCCGCCCGACCCTGCGCGCGGCCATGCCCAACTTCTTCATGGTCACGGACAAGCTGGGGGTCGACCCGTTCACCGAGCGCTTCCCCATGGACTGGGTCCAGGAAGGCACGGTGCGTGGCACGGGCGGGGTCCACGTGCTCGACCGCGACGCGTGGACGGGCGTCCCGGGCCTGTTCGCGGCGGGCGACGTCGCGGCGCGAGACCGTGTGGTCGGTGCGGCGACCGGCGCGGGCGGACCCAACCTGGCGTGGGCCGTGGCGTCGGGCACGTGGTCCGGTCGGGCGGCGGCCGCCCTGGCGGCGGACCGCGGCCCGTCGTCCCGCGGGCAGCGCCTCGAGCCCACGGGCACGGTGGGGCTGCGGCCCGACGGCGGAGCGCACCTCCCACGGTCCGCCCCGGCCGGGGAGGGGGCATGGCGCGAGATCACGGCCGCGGTCCGCGACGAGATGCTCCCGATCGACAAGTCGGTCTTCCGTCACCACCAGGGGCTCGTGCGGTCGCTCGACACGCTCGACGACCTGTGGGACCGCGCGGGCACCGAGCTCGTCCCTCCGGACGTGCGGGGCGCCACGGCGATCCGCACGCGCGAGACCGCGGGGATGCTCGCGATGGCGCGCTGGGCCAACCGCACCGCATTGCACCGCACGGAGACCCGCGGCATGCACACGCGCACCGACTTCCCCGACACCGACCCGCAGCAGGCCCGACGCCTGCTCACGGGAGGGCTGCGCGACCTGTGGGTGCTGCCGGACCCGGAGCCGCCCGTGACGGGCGCCGCCGGGGCGCCCTACCCGGGCAGCACGAGCGCCGGGGCGCCCGGGAGCGCGGTCGGCGCCGGTGCGCCCGGCCGGACCACCCCACCGACCAGGACCGAGGAGGCGTCATGATCGAGATCCTCAACGCCGCGCGCTGCACGTCGTGCGACATCTGCGTGCGGATCTGCCCGACCAACGTCTTCGAGTCCGTCGACGGCGGGGTGCCGACGATCGCGCGGCACTCGGACTGCCAGACCTGCTTCCAGTGCGAGGCGTACTGCCCCGAGGACGCGATCTTCGTGTCCCCGTCGCGCACACCCGAGCCGGCCGGGTCGCCGTTCCTCGACGAGGCCGACCTGCTCGACCGCGACCTCCTGGGTCTCTACCGGGACCGGGTCGGGTGGCGGCGGGCGCCGCGTGGGAGCAGCTCCGGTGCCGGAGAGAGCACCGACGCGCCGACCGACACCGTGGCCGGCGCCACCGCGCAGACCGTCCTGTCCTCCGACGTCGACTACCACCGCGCGGCCGCGCTCGCCCCGACCTCGGGATCGCGCGACCACGCCGACGGCACGACACCGGCCGGCACCCCCGCCGACGGTGCACGCCCCCACACCTCCGTCCACACCGACAGCACCACGACCCACCTCCAAGGAGCCCCCTCATGAGCCGGAACCGCACCTTCGCCGCCCTGGCGTCCGTCGCCCTCGTCGCCGCGCTCGCGGCCTGCTCCACGTCCGAGGCCGCGACGCCGTCGGGCGACGGGGCGAGCGCGGGCGCCGAGCTCGCACCCCTCACGACGGGCGGCCCCTGGAACGGCGTGGCAGGCAAGACGCCCGTCGCGACCGGGCCGTTCGGGTACGCGGTCGAGACCGGGATCGCCGACGCGATCCTCGCCGAGCACGGGTACGAGTACGAGGGGTTCGTCGGTTTCAACAACGGGCCGCCCGTGGTCCAGGCCCTCCAGACGGGCGACATCCAGGTCGGCTTCATCGGCGACACCCCGGCGACGCAGGCCAAGGCGAGCGGCCTCGACGTCCCGGCGCTCGTCATCGCCAAGCCGTCCTCCGACATCTGGTTCCTCACCCGGACCGGCGGCGTCACGACGATCGACCAGCTCGCGGGCAAGAAGGTCGGGCTCCAGTTCGGCTCCAACTTCGACAAGTACGGCCGCGCGGTCCTCGAGCGCGCCGGGGTCCTGGGCGACGTCGAGCTCGTCAACCTCCTGTTCGCCGACGCCCTGCCCGCTCTCCAGCGCGGCGACATCGACGCCGTGCCGGTGCCCGCGACCACGGCCGGGATCTGGCGCCTGCAGAACGACTTCCCGGTCCTGTCCAAGGCGAGCGTCGACGACCCCGACCTGCTCGCGACGAGCGTCTCGCTCACCTCGCGCGAGACCTACGAGGCGAACCCCGAGCTCGCCGCGGCGGTCTGGGAGGTCACCGAGGCCGGCGTGGCCAAGATCGAGGCCGACCACGACGCCTACGCCCAGTGGGTCTTCGAGGCCACGGGCTCGCCCGTCGAGGTCGTCAAGGAGGCCGAGCTCTGGCAGTACGGCACGCAGGCGATCGACCCGGACGGGCTCAAGACCGTGCAGTCGACGCTCGACTTCCTCGTCGGCTCCGGCGCCGCCCCGAAGGCGTTCGACGTCAGCACGTGGGGTGTCGAGTGACCACCGGCACGACGACGTCGCGCGCCCGCGCGGAGGCGTCCCCGGTCGGTGCAGCGACAGCCGTCGGTACGGTGCCGACCACGGCGCCGGGGGCGGCCGGGGCGCGGACCGGTGCGACGTCGTCGGGCAGGAAGCGGCGCTCGCCGCGCGACGTCCTGCTGCGCGCCTCGGTGCCCACCGCGATCCTCGCGCTCTGGTTCCTCGGCTCGGCCCAGGGGTGGATCGACGAGAAACAGTTCCCCGCGCCCTGGCAGGTCGCCGACGCGTTCGTCGAGCTCGTGAGCACCGGCGTGCTGTGGGAGAACCTGTCGGTCTCGCTCGGGCGCGTGGCCGTGGGCTTCGCGATCGGCGGGCTGCTGGGGCTCACGCTCGGCGTCGTCGCCGGGTTGTTCCGCCTGGGCGACCAGCTCCTCGACCCCACGCTCCAGATGCTGCGGACGATCCCGTTCCTCGCGATCGCGCCGCTGCTCATCCTCTGGTTCGGGATCGACGAACGGCCCAAGATCATCATCATCGCGGCCGCTGCGCTGTTCCCGCTCTACCTCAACACCCACAGCGGCGTGCGCAACGTCGACCGCAAGATCCTGGAGGCGGGCAAGGTGTTCGGGCTGCGCGGGCTGGGGCTCGTGCGGCACCTGATCCTGCCCGAGGCCATCCCGTCGGTCCTCGTCGGGCTGCGGGTGTCCCTGTCGGTGTCGCTGCTCGCGCTGATCGTCGCGGAGATGTCCAACGCGCCGCGCGGCATCGGGTTCCTCATGGTCTCCGCGCAGCAGTACTTCCAGATGGACGTGCTCGTCGTGTGCGTGCTGATCTACGCGGTGTGGGGGCTGTCGGTCGACCTGGTCGTGCGGCTCCTCGAACGCGTCCTGCTGCCCTACAAGCGACTCGGGAGAAAGCCATGAGCGTCCGGACCGTGCACGACCCTGCCGCGCCGGCCGTCCGGGTGCAGGACGTCACCAAGTCGTACGGCGACCGGACCATCCTCGAGGACTTCTCCCTGACGCTGCGTCCGGGCGAGTTCGTCGCGCTGCTCGGGGCCAGCGGCTCCGGCAAGACGACGCTGCTGCGCATCCTCGCCGGGCTCGAGGAGCACGACACCGGGACCGTCGAGGCCCCCGCCGAGCGGACCGTGGTCTTCCAGGAGCCGCGGCTCGTCGCGTCGAAGCGGGTCGGGTCCAACGTGATCCTCGGGCAGCGCTCCACGCGCGACCGGCGCGCCGCGGCCTCGGCCGCGCTCGCCGAGGTGGGCCTCGGGGGCCGTGAGGCCGCCTGGCCCACGACGCTCTCCGGAGGAGAGGCGCAGCGCGTCGCGCTCGCCCGGGCCCTCGTGCGCAACCCGCGCCTGCTCCTGCTCGACGAGCCGTTCGCGGCGCTCGACGCCCTGACCCGCATCAGGATGCAGGCGCTCGTGGCCGAGCTGTGCCACGAGCACCAGCCCGCCGTGCTGCTCGTGACGCACGACGTCGACGAGGCGATCCTGCTCGCCGACCGCGTGGCCGTGCTCCAGGACGGGAAGGTCGGGGTCGAGCTCGAGGTGCCGTTCGACCGGCCGCGACGGCGTGGGGTGCCGGGGTTCGGGGACTTCCGGCGCCGGCTGCTGCTCGAGCTGGGCGTCGAGGAGGCGATCGGGGCGGCGTGAGCCCGGTGCCCCGGGCCTGGCGCCCGGGCCTGGCGCCCAGGTGCCGGGCCCCCGGTCCCCCGGCCCAGGCCCGTGTCGCCCGGCCGTCCTCGAGGTCCGCCGCAGGGCGCTCGAGGGGGTGCTCAGGGGCGTGCGTCCGCAGTACCCAGGGCGCTACTCAGGCGGTGCGTCCACCGGGCTGGGGGTCGGGTGAGAAATTGCTCAGCACCTCATCCTTACCGCGTGGTGAGTATTCAGTGCACTCCTAGCGTCGTCGTCATCAGCCCCCGGGACACCTCCCGGGACGACCCACGGGTCGACTGGCGACCACCCCGTTCCTGGAGGAGCACCCCTCGTGAGCACCACGGCCAAGAGCAGCACCCGGAAGAAGACCCTCTACTCGATCGGCGCCCTCGTCGGTATCGGCGCGCTCGCCACCACGGCGGCCTTCACCGACTTCGCGAACCTGAACCTCGGCGGTGGCACGGACGGCTCCGGGATCGGCGCCGGTGCGTTCAACATCCAGGTCGTCGGGACCGACGTGGACGGCATCCCCGTCCCGGGCACCTGGCAGGAGGCCGACACGGCCGAGGGCGTCGACATCGCCGTGCCCGGCGCCGACACCATCACCCCGGGCGACACGATCTCCGTCGCGCTGCCCTACAGGAACGACTCGGAGAAGCTCGGCGCCGACCTCCGGCTCTGGATCAACGAGGTCCCGGGCAAGACGTCCGACCCCGCCTACCTCGCCGCGCTCCGCTTCTCGGTCGCGGGAAGCGACGGCGTCGCGATCGTCAGCGGCCTGACGTTCGACCAGTTCGACGAGCTGGCCGAGTCCGCGGCCCTCACCCCCGTGACCCTGGCACCGGGCGCGTCCGACCAGCTGACGCTCTCGATCACGCTGGCCGACCAGGGCACGGAGGGCAACGCCGCGCTCAACGGCGGCGTGGCCTACGTGCAGGCGCACTTCGACGCCGCATCCGTCGTCCTCCCGTAGCGAGCCCGCACGACCGGCCGGTGGCGCAGGCCACCGGCCGGTCCGCTCTCGGAAGGAGGGTCACGATGCACCGCAAGATCTGGTCCTGGGGCGCGCTGCTCGGCGTGGTGACCCTCGCGACGTCCGCCATGGTCGTCGACTCCGACACGGTCGACGTCCGGTTCGCCCAGGGCGACGACTTCGACATCATGGTCGCGGGTTCGCTCGAGCCCGGCTGGACGCCCCACCCGGCAAGCTGGGGGCACGGCAACCCCGACGCGTACGACGTGGTCCTGGGGGCCGACCCCGGCTCCGACGCACGTCCCGGTGGCCCGCAGGTCATCGGGCCGGGCGGGCAGCTGACGTTCCGCGTCGCAGCGCTCAACACGTCTCCCGGCCTGCCGGCCCGTGTCGCTCTCACGGTCACCGACCCCGACGACCGCTCGGGCACGACGGACCCGGCGACGGGCCGCCCGGTCGAGCTCTTCGGCCAGCTCCGCTTCACGATCGTCGAGGACGGCGAGGTGCTGGTCGACGACCTCGACGGTCCCGCCCTGGCGGCCGCCACCCACGAGTGGACCGAGCCTTGGGCCCCCGACGAGATGCACCTCCTGGAGGTGACGGTCGCGCTGCCCGCCGACCTCGACAACCAGTGGCAGGACGCGACGTCCGCCATCCAGCTCCGATTCGAGGCCCAGAATGACTGACCGGAACGCATCAGGCGCGCACCGGGCCGCCGGTCGTCCGACCCGTCGTCCGCGTCCCGCCCTGATCGCGTTCGTGGGGGCCGGAGCCGGCGCGGTCCTCGTGGGCTCGATCGGCGGGACCGTCGCGGGCTTCACGGACGAGGCCTCGGCCGTGATCGAGACCGGCGGCTCCTACGACATCTCGCTCGAGACCCTCAGCCCCACGGGCGACGTGACCACCGGCCAGGGCAGCCCCGACGCGCTCGTGGTCGAGACCACGCACGGCACGTTGAGCCGGACGGTCCCTGTCGAGTGGCGCGTCGACGTCGTGAACGACGCGGCGCCCGGCGCGGTGCACCTCACGCTGTACGACCCCCTCGACGAGCCGTTCGTGCTGGGCGCCCAGCAGTACCCGGACGTGTACTCCCGCCTGCTCGTGACCGTCGCCGTCGCGGGGGCCGTCGTGGCTCGCGACGTCCCTGCGGCCGACCTCGCGGTCGACCTGGGAGCGCTCGGGACCGACGAGCACCGCACCGTGCACGTCTCCGCAGTCCTGTCCCCCGACACCCGATCGGTCTACCACGGTAGGTCGACCAGCGTGGGCATGGCCTTCACCGGGAGCACCTCATGACCGGCAGGCCTCACCGCACGATCCTCCTCGCCGTGCTCGCGTTCGTCCTCACCACACTGTGCCTCGCCGTGACGTCGCAGCCCGCGGCCGCAGCTGGCGACCTGATCGAGGTCGACCCGGACAGCGTGGTCGTCGAGGCCCCCGCTCCGGGCCGCTCGGTCGAGTGGACCATGACCGCCAGGAACGTGACCGACCGCGCCGTACCGCTGACCCTCACGGCGGCCGGCCTCGGGGGAGCGCTCTTCGAGGGCGAGCACCCGCTCGACGTCCTCGTGGTCGGGCCCGAGGGCGACGTGCTCCTCGAAGGAGGCGACGTCGTCGGGCAGGGCGACCTGACCGTCGACCTGCCCGAGCTGCCCGCCGGGGGCGAGTACGTCGTCCACGGGCGGGCCGCCATGCCCGCCGAGGCGGGCGACGAGTACCGCGGCGCGGAAGGGGGCGTCACGCTCCGCTTCGTCGCGACCGCCCAGAGCGAGGGAGAGCCCGGGGCACCCGGCATCCCCGGTGGCGGCCTGGCCGCGACCGGAGCGGGCGTCATGCTCCTCGCCACGCTCGCCGTCGTCCTGATCGGTGCAGGAACCACCGCCTACGTCTCCACCCGGAAGAGGAGGACCCCATGAACGCCGCCACCCGCCGCGTCGCCGCCGCCACCGGCGCGCTGACCCTGGTCGCGACCGCACTGCTCGGGACCGTCCAGCTCACCACGGCCGCCTACACCGACGAGGCCCGGGCCGAGACCGCCGTGCTCACCGCGGACGTGCCGCCCGTGGTCGCCGCGATCCGTCAGGCCAACGCGGTCGACACGACGGCCGCGATCGTCGAGGGACGGCTCTACCTGTGGGGCTTCTTCGGGGCAGGTGCGAACCCTGGGGGCGGTGCGCTCGGTGCAGGTGAGGGGGCCGTCCGGACGCCCTCGCTCTTCAGGCCGTTGACCGACGTGGTCGACGTGAGCGCCAACGCGTACGGCTACAAGGCGATCGACGCGAGCGGCCGGCTCTGGACGTGGGGCACGAACGGCTACAACGAGAACGGCGGGCTCCCGGGCGCCGTGCCCGCGTCGTGGACGCCGCTCGACACCGACGTCCGGTCCGTGGCGTCGAGCGAGTACGCCAACGCCTGGCTCAAGGCCGACGGCTCGGTGTGGACCACCGGGACGCCCGCGTTCGGCCAGCGCGGGAACGGCAACAGCCTGCCTCAGGTGAACCCGACGCGCGTGACCTTCCCGGCCGGAACGGGCGCGCTCGTCTACGTCGGTGCCGCCTACGAGGGCTTCTACGCGGTCGACGACGCGTCGCGCGTCTACTTCTGGGGTCGCGACTACCGCGGCGGGGCCGGCAACGGGCTCCACGGGGACCGCTACGTGACCACGCCCGTCGAGGTGCCCGCGCTCACCGCGCTGGTCGCCTCGGAGGGGCTCGCCTACCTGGGCGGTGGCTACGCGTTCGGGACCCTGCTCACCGAGAAGGGCGACGTCTACACCTGGGGCTCCGCCGAGAACAACGCGCACGGCGGCGCGCCAGGGAGCTGGACCGCGCTCGACGGTCGCGACCTGGGTGCCCCCAAGCTCCTCCTGACAGGTGTCGAGGACGTCGCGGTGAGCTTCCAGACGGGCCGCGCCCTCATGGCCGACGGCACCGTCCAGGCCTGGGGGGCTCGGCTGTGGGGCGGAGCGTTCCGGCTCCCGAGCGGTGCGATCAACTCGACCAACGCCCTCGCGGTGGTCTACGACGGCGGCAAGGGCCCAGCGGTCGAGGTCGGCGGGTCCAAGGACGTCGGCTCGTACACGCTCGCGGACGGCACGCTGTGGACCTGGGGCGAGAACGGGTTCGGCGCCGCGTGCGGTGGGCTGACCTACGCCGCGTGCGCTCGCTCGGTCACGTCGACCGGAGCGACCAACGGCCTCTACGTCTGGCCCGCGCACCAGGTCGAGGTGACACCGTGACCGGCGTCGGGCGCACTGCGCGCACCTCGGTCGCCGGTGCGGCGACACGTGCCGACCTCCGTGCCACGCGCGGTCGACGCCGTCGGGCCGCCCGCACGCTCGGCGCGCTCGCCGTCGTCGGTGTCGCCGGTGCTGGTGCCTTCCTCGTGGGTGGCTCGGTGGGGGCGACGGGCGCCTCGTTCCAGGACGTGGCGAACGTGAACGTCGAGTCGCGCGGTGTCGGCAACCCCGAGGCGTTCGACATCGCGCTCGTCCGCGACGGCGTGCTGCGTCAGGCCGACGGTGACGGGCTCGCGTGGGCCGTCGACGGGGCCGGGACGTTCCTCCCGGGCACCGTCCTGGAGACGGTGGTCCCCGTGGTCAACAACGGGCCGTACGACGCTCTGGTCTCGTTCCGGGTCGAGGACCTGCACGACGAGGCCGCGACCGGGGGCAAGGACCCGATCGGCCTGTACCGCTGGACCGTGCTCGATGCCGACACAGGCGAGGTCCTCGCAGGCGACGGTGCGGACCCGATGGCCAGCGAGGTCACGGCGGACGGCCTCGCGGCGGCGACGGCCCCGTTCGCCCTGGCCGCCCGTGGCACGTCCGCTCTCGCGGACGGCTCGCCGTGGGCTCCGGGCGTCGACGGCAGCGTGCGCACACTGCGCGTGCTCGTCGCGTACCCGGACACGCCGGAGAGCGAGGGCTACAACGGCGGGACGTCCCGGATGCGCCTTGCGTTCGGCGCCGAGTCGGTCCCGGCCACAGGTGCGGCCGGCCAGGAGGTCGCGCCATGAGAGCACTCGTGTGGTTGCGCGACGCGGTCCTGAGCGTCACCGCGGTGATCGGCGTCGTGTGCGTCCTGCTGCTGGGCGCGTCCTTCGCGTTCGACGTGAAGTCGCTCGTGGTCGTCTCGGGCTCGATGGAGCCCGGCATCCCGACCGGCTCCCTCATCCTCAGCCGGATGACCCCGGCGAGCGAGATCGTGGTGGGCGACGTCGTCACGGTCCCCAAGCGCACGGGCGCCGAGCTCGTCACGCACCGCGTGGTCGAGGTCGCCCCCGTCGAGGGCGTGCCCGAGGGGCGCGAGCTCACGCTCCGCGGCGACGCCAACGACGTCGACGACCCGTACACCTACGGCGTCACGGTGGCCGGCAAGCACCTCCTGACGATCCCTGGCGGCGGCTACGTCGTGAGCTTCTTCCAGTCGCGGGACGGTGTGGTCGCCACGGGCGCCGCGATCCTCGTGGTCGTCGTCCTGCTCGTCGGGACGCGGGGCGAGACGCGGCAGTCGGTGCGGCGCGCGCGCCGGGGAACCCCCCTGCCCGACGGCGCTGCTCACCCCTCGGTACCGGCGTCCGGCCGCGCAGCTCACCAGGGTGAGGACGCGCGGTGCGCGTCCGACGACCCCGAGCGCGTGGAGTCACGGTAGTGCCGCTCGCCTCGCCCGAGGCGCGTTCCGGGGGCATAGTCCGAAGGGTGGCGGTATCGACCCGTGCGCCCGCCGGGTTGGGGGCCGTCACGTCGTGACGGACCTGATCCCGAGGAGAGCCACCGTGTTCGACGACGAGGTGCAGAGCGCTGTCGACCACCTGCGGAGCGGGATGTCCGTCGAGGTCGTGGGTCAGCGCGGGATCGGCCGCACGACCCTCACCCGCCGGGTCGTGGCCGAGCTCGAGCGGACCGGTGCGAGCGTCCTGTCGCTGACCGGGCTGACGGGCACCGTGCCCGAGCCGTACGTCTCGCTCCGGCTCGCCGGTGTCGAGACACCCAAGGACGGTCCGACGCTCTACGGGTTCGTCGACCGTGTGGCGCGCGAGCTCGCGCGCGGGTCGAGCGCGTACGTCGTCCTCGACGACGTCCTGACGATCGACGAGGACTCCCTCGCGGTGGTGACGGTCGCGCGCGAGCGCTTGGACGCTCCCGTGCTGGTGACGTCGCTGCCGTTCCGTCGCGGTCTGACCTCGGCGCAGCGCTGGTTCCCTGCCGAGAAGGGGGTGCGGATCACGCTGGGCCCGCTGTCCTACGAGGAGACGAGCGCGCTGGTCCACCGTCTGCTGGGCGGCCGCGTCGCGTCCGACGTCGTGGCGCACGTCTACGCGAAGTCCTCCGGGATCACGAGTCTCGTCCGCTCGATCGTGCACACCGCGACGTTGAGCCGAAGGATCGAGGAGAGCGACGGCGTGTGGCGCATGGCCGGGGACACCTTGTGGAACCCGCACCTGCAGACCGTGATCGAACAGCTGCTCGCGGGGCTCGACGACGAGGACTTCCGGACCGTCTACGAGCTCGCGCTCCTCGGCTCGGCCACGATGGAGCAGATCACGGTCATCGACCGTGTCGCCTCGGTCGAGAGGCTCGAGGAGCGCGGGCTCGTGAGCGTCGTGGGGCAGCAGCCCCTCAAGGCGCTCGTCTCGCTCAACCCGCTCGCGATCGTCGACTACTTCCGGAAGCGCCCCCTCGACGTGGCGGGCATGGTGCACTCCCGGCGGCTCAGCGAGCTGCTCCAGGTGCCTGAGTCGAAGCTCTTCCAGGCGGCGCGGCAACGCATCCAGAGCGCGGCGGTCTCGGCGCTCCCCGCACCGCCCGAACCCGGCGGCTTCCCGGTGCTCGCGCGCTACTTCACCGACCGGATGGCCCTGGAACGGGTGGCGCACGAGGAACGGGTCGCGACCGACCCGTCGCTCGCGAACATCCTGTCCTACCTCGGCGCGCTCCTGGAGTGGCAGGACGACCCCCAGCGCATCGAGGCGCTGTTCGAGCAGACGGACCATCGCAGCGACGGCGCGACGCGCGGCGACCTGGTGCTCTACGGGGTGGTCAAGGCCCTCTGGTACGGGCTCGCCCGTCACGACGCCCGCGCCGTCGCACGCGCGCTCACGTGGATGGTCCAGGCCACGGGCGATGCCGACGGGGAGGCGCAAGCGATCAAGGTCTTCCTGCGGGTGGTCAGCACAGGTGTCCGGCCAGACGACCTGGACTGGCTTCACCAGGAGGTCCGGCGTCGTCAGGACTGCTGGGTCTCGCACGTCGTCCTCGCCGCCACCCTGACGATCCACGGCGACCCCCGGGGGGCGCTCGCGGCGATGGAGGACAGGCCCGCCACCACGCCGGCCATCATCGAGCGGTACCTCGACTTCTTCCGAGCCGTCGCGCTGGTCGACGGAGAGGACGGGGCTCTCGCGACACGCACGACCACCCGGTACCTCCGGGAGTCGCAGCTCGAGCTCGACCGTCCTCGGGTGACGTTGTTCGCGTACGCAGCCGCGCTCCGGACCTTCGTCGAGGGGAGGTGGGAGGAGGGGGTCAACCTGCTGAGCGAGATCTTCACGCTCGGAGCGCCCGGTGAGATCTCCCGTGGTGTGCACGGAGCGATGCTCCGGCTCGGTGCGGACCTGATGTTCCGGACGGGCCGGGGAGACGTCGCCTCGTCGTTCCTGATGGAGACCGAGGGCGTCCCGGACGGGCCGCTGCCGTGGATGCAGCGCCGTGTCGACGACGCGATCCGTGCGCTCATGGCGGGCGACGTCGGGCAGGCTGCGGACATCCTCACGACCATCGGACGAGAGGCCGAGCCCAAGGGCTACTGGTCCGTCGTCCGGGCCGCGCTCCAGGTCGCGACGGCGCTCGACCCGACGCTCGTCCGTCTCGACGTGCTGGACCGGGCTTGCGGGCTGTCGCCCGAACCGCAGGCACTCTTCGGGTATCGGGCCACGGTGAGGCGGGTGCTGACGGACCCGCTCGGCATCGAGCAGCACCTGGCCACGTACGAGCACGGCCGGGACGACTACTTCCTGCTGCGGACCCTGGTGTCCTTCGCCCAGCGCAGCGACCCGGGGCTGAGCGAGCACGTCACCGCGGCCGCTCGGCAGCTCGAGGTCCGTCTCGGGCGGACGCCGCTCGTCGTGCGGCAGGTCGAGGACACGAGCCCGTCGCTCACGGCTCGTGAGCTGGAGGTAGCCCTGCTGGTGGGCGCGCACACGAGCGCCGAGGTCGCGTCGGCGCTCGGGATCAGCCGGCGGACGGTCGAGAACCACATCTTCCGCGCGCTCAAGAAGACCGGTGCGTCGTCTCGGGCAGAGCTCGCCGAGATCGCGGTCAGAGCGCGGGTCGAGGTCGCCGGGTAGGCGCTGCGCTACCTGCTCGACGTACCCGAGGGGGTGCGTCCGGCCTCGGGCCGGAAGTCCCCGTAGCGTGCCCACGTCACCGTGACCCGGACGAGGACGATCCCGTCCTGCGCGAGCGAGCCGGCGAACTCGGGGAACCTCGCGGCGTACGCCGCCGCGCAGCGCTCACGCTCGCGCCCCTCGGGCAGGTCGGCGACCCCTTCGCACTGCAGTGTCGTCCCGTCGGCGCCTCCGACGGCCACCGCGATGCGCGGGTCACGGCGAAGGTTGGCGATCTTGCGTGAGCTCTCGCGGGCGTCGAGCACGAGCTCGCCTCGATCGGTCGCGGTGAGAGAGAGGTAGGCCGCCTGAGGGCTGCCGTCCGGGCCGAGCGTTGCGACGACTCCTGCCCCCTGAGCGCGGACGTACTCGACGAGCTGCTGGTCCATGGGGAGATCCTGGGGTGCTGTCGGGGCGTTGTCCAGGATCAGCGGTTCGCGAGCTCCGCACGTCGTGGCGGGTTCGCACCAGCGCGCGACACGGTGATCGCGGCCGCTGCGACGCACTGCTCGAGCACCTCGCTCAGCGAGGCGAGGTCGATCGCACGCAGCGCCTCGCGCCGGTCGGCACCCAGGAGGTCCTGCTCCCAGAGCCCGTCGATGAGCGCTCCCATGAAGGTGTCGCCTGCACCGACCGTGTCGACGACCTCGACGCGCGGCGCAGCGACGCGGACCTCGCCCGCAGGGCACACCGCGACCGCACCCTCCCCGCCGAACGTCACGACCACGATCGCGGGCCCTCGTGCAGCCCACGTCCGGGCGACCTCGACCGGGTCGGTGCCGGGATGGAGCCACTCGACGTCCTCGTCGCTCACCTTGACGACGTCGGCGGCCGCGACGAGCGGCTCGATCCGGGCGAGCGCGGCCTCGGCCGTCCCCATGAGGCTGGGCCGGGCGTTGGGGTCGTACGTGATGGTCGAGCGCTCGCGCGCTGCGAGCACCAGGTCGTGGACCGCGCTCGCACCGGGCTCGAGCACGGCGGCGATCGACCCGGTGTGGACGGCGATCGTCGAGTCGTCGGCCCCGGTCCCGGGGGCCACGTCCCAGGTGATCGCGAAGTCGTACGTCGCGGCCCCCGACCCGTCGAGGACCGCTCGCGCCACGCTCGTGGCGGCTGCGCCGTCGGACCCCGGGGTGAGGGTGACGCCCGAGTCGGCGAGCCAGGCGCGCAGCGTCTCGCCGTGCGCGTCCTGACCGAGGTGGGCCGCGAGCAGCGTCTCGCGCCCCAGGCGGCCGAGCGTCAGGGCGACGTTGGCCGGGCTGCCGCCGGGGTGCTCGTCGGTCGTGCCGTCGGGGCGTCGGACCTCGTCGATGAGGGCTTCGCCGACGACGAGGACGTGGGGGGACCGGTGCGGCATGAGAGCTCCAGAGCAGGTGAGAGGTTGCGACGGTGCAGCGTCGTGAAGAACGATCCTGCACCGATGACAGCGTTGTCAACCGCACGGGCGTGCGGCTGGTGGCACGCGACGAGCGGGTGCCGCCTCAGGGAGGTGGCACCCGCTCGTCGACCGCTACCTCAGGTACGGACCTGCTTCACCGACCTTGCCCGGCGCCGGGTTGCCGGGCAGCTCGAGCACGTAGGCGCGCATGTTGCCCTTGCCGCTCACGGACACCGCGAGCGATCCGCCGGTGACGACCTTGCGGTCGCCCGTCACGGCGTCGACGTAGGTGCCGTTCGGGATGCCCGAGAACGTCGCCGAGCCGCTCACCGCGACCAGGACGAACGAGTCCACGGGCCCCTCGGTGAACCGCTTCTTGTATGCGATCCCACCCGAGACCCCCTCGGTCGAGTACTGGCCCTTCTGGAGCGCCGGGATCGCCCGGCGGATCTGGTTGAGGCGCTGGACGTGCTTGACCAACGGCTGCTGGAGCGTCGTCGCGACGGCCCCGGTGGCCGACGTGACGACGCCGAAGTCGTTCGCCACCACTGTCCCCGCGAGGTGGTCGCCGTAGTAGGCGCGCCCCGTGGTGGCGAGCGGGCAGGTCGGACCGCAGTCGATCTTCTTGCCCGCCTGGAACTCGATCTCCGAGCCGTAGTAGAGCGTCGGGATGCCGCGGAACGTCCACATGAGGCTCATGTTCTCGGCCCACGCGTCGGTGCCCCCGGCGAACCGCGTCTGGGACTTGCCGGGCCCGTAGTCGTGGCTGTCCACGTAGACCGTGTTGTACGTCGCGTCGTTCGTGACGTCGTCGGAGTCCTTGCCGGACCAGAAGGCGTTCGAGGCGTCGTCGAAGTTCATGTGCATGCGCATGTCGATGATGTTCATGCCCGACGCCTTGGAGTGGTCGGGCGCGTGGTACGTGTTCCCGAGCAGGGTCGCGTTGGTGCTCGTCGGCTGGTTCGCCGGCCCCATGAGGTTCTCGTACTGGAACTGCTCGGCCGCGGCGACGACGTCGTCGAGCGAGTACTCCTTGCGCTCGTCCCAGGTGTAGAACGGTGCGGAGTGGTTCACGGACCCGCGGTTCCACTTGTCGTGCACGAACTGCGCGACCTCCCCGAACACGTAGAAGTCCTTGCCCTTCTCGCCGTGCGTCGCGACCGCGTGCTCCTGGATCGCGGGCAGGAAGACCCGGTTCCACGTGACGCGGGGGATGTGGACCGCAGTGTCGATCCGGAACCCGTCGACGCCCATGTCGATGTACTTGTTGTACGCGCCGATCAGGTAGTCCTGCACCTGCTCGTTCTCGGTGTTGAAGTCCGCGAGGTCCTCGTGGATCCAGCAGTCCTGGGCGTCCTTGCCCTCCCAGTTCCCGATCCAGCAGGGGTGGTAGAGGTTCGAGGGGAACATGCCCGACGTCGCGTTGGGCCACTGGCAGCTGTACGTCCTGTAGCCCTCGGCCGAGTAGCCGACCGGGACACCCCAGCCGGCACAGTTCTGGCCCGCGGGCTGCGTCGAGGACCACAGGTCACCGTTGTACGTCGAGCCGTCGGCGTCCTCCTCGAGCGGGTCGTACTCCTTGCCCGCGACGGGCTGGTCGTAGTACCAGCTCCACTGCGCGTCGCGCGCGCCATACACGGTCGGGGTGAACAGCCCCTCTGCTCCCCAGCGGGACGAGTGGTTGTACACGACGTCCTGGTAGATCTTGATGCCCTTGGCGTGCGCCGCGTCGATCAGGTCCTGATAGCTCGCGCCCTCCGACTCGAGCCGCGGGTCCACGCGGTAGAAGTCCCACCCGTGGTAGCCGTGGAAGTCGTAGTCGGACCGGTTGAGCACGACGGGCGTGATCCAGATCGCCGAGAACCCGAGGCCCTTGATGTAGTCGAGCTTGTCGACGATGCCCTCGAAGTCGCCCCGGAACATGGGGTCGTCGTTCGCGGCGTTGCCCGACTTCACGTCCATCGAGCCACCGCGGTTGTTGGTCGCGTCGCCGTCGTTGAAGCGTGCGGTCATGACGAAGTAGATCGAGTCCTCGCGCGGGTCGCCGCCGAGCGGCTCACCGGTCGTGGCGGGGGGCGTCGTCGGCTTGGTACCGGTCGTCCTCGAGGCCGTCGTGCTCGCCGCGGAGCGGTTCCCGGCCGCGTCGAACGCGGTCACGGAGTACGAGTACGCCGTGTTCTCGAGGAGGTTCGCGTCGGTCGCGGACGTGCCCGTGACGTCACGCGTGACGGTGCCCGCGCCGCCCGTGCGCGTCACGGTGTAGCCCGCGACGGCCGTGTCGTCGGTCGACGCGGTCCAGCTCGCGGTGAGGCCGATGCCCGTACCGGTCACGGCCAGGCCCGAGGGGACCGACGGGGCCGTGGTGTCGGGGACCTCGGGGACGACGGGCGGGCACGGGTCGGTCGCGTTCGCCGTGAGCGCCCCGTTCTTCACGGTCGAGATCCCGGGGCCGTAGGCGTAGTCCTTGCCGCCGTTGTTGTCCCACGTGCCCGAGCCGTTGGTGAAGACGACCTTGCCGCCGCTGGCGGCTCCCAGGTCGACGGTGAACCGGAACCACCCGGTGCACGCGGCCTCCATGGCCTTGCCCGGCGCCGTGGTCCAGGCCGCGGTCGTGGTGTTGAAGTGGATCTTCGGGGCGGTCCACGTCGTCGAGTAGTAGAGGGTCGCCGAGCTCGTGGGGGTCTCGGTCGGCGTGGGTTCGGGCGTGGGCTCAGGGTCCGGCGTGGTGGCGCAGGGAGACGTCCCGGTCGTGACGGCGCCGTCCTTGACGACCACGATGCCCGAGCCGACCGTGTAGTTGCGGCCGCCGTTGTTGTCCCAGGTGCCCGACCCGTTGTTGAACGTGAGCTGGGCCCCGGCGGCCGTCCCGAGCGGGATGGTCCGGCTGAGCCAGCCGTCGCACGCGGGCGCCATGGCGACGCCGGGGACCGTGGTCCACGCGCCGCCCGTGACGCCGTAGTGGACGTTGGTCGTGGTCCAGCCGGCTCGGGCCGGGTAGTAGACCGTGGTCGAGGCCTCGCCGCTGGTCGCGCCGGCGGCCGACGTGGCCACCGAGGTGACGGCGAGCGGGCCCAGGAGCCCGAGGCCGAGGAGGAGGGCGACGGGTCGTCTCCACCGTGCGAACGTCGTTGATCGCATGATCTTCCTTCATCAAGGGGGCACCGCCGAGAGTCACGACGGTGTGACTTCTGCAAGGTTGCGTAACGTTGCAGCCTTCCTTGCGGGAACATACAGGACATCCACAGGACTGACCAGAGGTGTGGGAGGCTCGACTCCGGCGCGCGGACGCGCGACGAAGCGACCCGGCGCACTGGCGCCGAGCGGGGTGGACGATGGACATGATCAAGCCGTGGCACGTCGTCACGCTCGTCTGCGTGCTGGCCCTCGTGGTCTACGTGGTGGTCGTCGCCAGGGCGTTCCTGAGCGGGGTGCGTGGCGAGGAGCGCGGCCTGCGGCGTCGTCGCCGCCCCCGCACCTGAGCTCCGAGGTCGGCACGGCGCTGCTGACGCCTCAGCGCACGGACGCGAACGCCGCTCAGCGCACGGACGCGAACGCCGCTCAGCGCACGGACGCGAACGCCTCTCAGCGCACGGACGCGAACGCCTCTCAGCGCACGGACGCGAACGCCTCCAGGACCCGGTCGACGCTCGACCGCAGTCCCCAGCGCGAGGCGAGCGCGTCGAGGGCCGCAGCGTCCGCGGGGGCGGACGGGACGTCGTCGGGCACTGCGGGCAGGGGGGCGTCGCGCGCGACCTGGACCACGAGCGGGGCGACGTCCAGATAGTCCGCGGCCTCGGACAGGCGGCGTCGCTGCGTGGGGCTCAGGCCGGGGTCGCCCTCGTCGCGTGCGCGCAGGATGCCCGCAAGGTCGCCGTAGCGGGCGAGCAGTCCCGCGGCCGTCTTCTCGCCGATGCCCGCGACGCCCGGCAGGCCGTCGCTCGGGTCGCCGCGCAGCGCGGCCATGTCGGCGTACGCCTGGCCCGACGCCACGCCGTAGCGCTCGGCCAGACGCTCGACGTCCACGACGTCGAGCTTCTTGAGACCCCGAGCGGTGTACAGCACGCGCACTGGCACGTCGTCGTCGACGAGCTGGAACAGGTCGCGGTCTCCCGTGACGACCTCGACGGGCCCGACATCAGGCCCACGGGAGTCGCTCGCACCGATCCCTTCGCCCGCCTCGCGCAGGGCGCGCCGCCGGGCCGACTCGCGCTCGACGAGCGTGCCGATCACGTCGTCGGCCTCGTAGCCCGGGCAGCCGACGCGCGCGATCCCGAGGGCCGCGAGAACCTCGACGATGACGGGGACCTGGGTCGTCAGGGCCTCGGGGACCTCCTCGATGCCCGTGGTCCCGGGCACCTCGGTCGCGACCCGGTGGGCCTTGTAGGACGGGATCGCGTCGACGCGGAACGCGGGGCGCCAGTCGTCGTCCCAGCACGCCACGAGGCGCGCGGGCCGGCGCTCGGTGACGAGCACCGCGATGGTGTCGAGGAAGCCGCGCACGGCGTTGACGGGCGTGCCGTCAGGGGCCCTGACCGAGTCCGGGACCCCGAAGAACGCACGGAAGTACTGCGACGCGGAGTCGAGCAGCAGCAGGCCGCCGTGGCCGGGGAGCTGGGTGTCGCGCAGGGGAGCGGGCGTCGCCGGGTCCGTCATGCCACCCAACGTACCGGCGGCCGCCCACGCGGGCCGGTCCACGGCCCGGGTGCCGCGCGCCCCGACCGGTGCGACGCCCCGACACCCGGCCGCGGAGGTCCCTGATCTGACGCTGCGAGGAGGGATGTGTCACATCCGATTCGGGACCTTTGGCCGGGCTCTTCCGCAGGTCACGTGCCTAGGGTGGAAGTTGCCCCGGGCATCGAGGCGACCCGTCCGGGGTCGCCTGTCAGGAACCCAGCGACCAACGAGAGAAGGCGTGGCGAGGATCATGAAGGCTGCACGTTTCCACGGACGAGAAGACATCCGCATCGAGGACGTCCCGGCCCCCGAGCTGCGGCCGGGCGCGGTCGCGATCGACATCGCCTGGTGCGGGATCTGCGGTTCGGACCTGCACGAATACCTCGACGGCCCCATCTTCACGCCCGCCAAGGGCCGCCCGCACCCCCTGTCGCACGAGGAGATCCCCGTGACCATGGGCCACGAGTTCTCCGGGACCGTGACCGCGCTGGGCGAGGGCGTCGACGACCTGACGATCGGCGAGTCCGTGGTCGTCGAGCCCTACTTCGTGTGCGGCGAGTGCGCGCAGTGCGAGGCCGGCAACTACCACCTGTGCGTCAAGATGGGCTTCATCGGCCTGGCCGGTGGCGGCGGCGGGCTCTCCGAGAAGGTCGTCGTCGACCGTCGTTGGGTCCACCCCGTGGGCGACATCCCCCTCGACCAGGCCGCGCTCATCGAGCCGCTCTCGGTCGGCCACCACGCGGTCGTCCGCTCGGGCGCCCAGGCCGGCGACGTCGCGCTCGTCGGAGGGGCGGGACCCATCGGGCTGCTCACGGCCGCGGTCCTCAAGGCGCGCGGCGTCACGGTCATCATGTCCGAGGTCTCCGAGGCCCGGAAGACCAAGGCTCGCGAGACGCACGTCGCCGACCACGTCGTCGACCCCACGCAGGACAACCTCATCGCCCGCGTCCGCGAGATCACGGACGGTCGCGGCGTCGACGTGGCCTTCGAGTGCACGAGCGTCAACGCGGTCCTCGACCAGCTCTTCGACGCGGTCCGCCCCGCGGGCGTGATCGTGGTCGTGTCGATCTGGGGCAAGGCCGCCGCGGTCGACATGCAGAAGCTCGTCCTCAAGGAGATCGACCTGCGCGGGACCATCGCCTACGTGCGCGACCACGCCGAGACGATCAAGCTCGTCCAGGAGGGCAAGATCGACCTCGCCCCGTTCATCACGGCGAAGATCCCGCTCGAGGACCTCGTGACCGAGGGCTTCGACACCCTGATCCACCGCAACGAGACCGCGGTGAAGATCCTCGTCCACCCGTGACGGGCTCCCGGCCCGACGCCGGAGCGCACCCTCGACGCGGAAGGTGCGCTCCGCCGTCGGGCCGGGTTCTTGGGCGCTGAGTGCATGGTTGCGCTGCGAAACGCCCGGCGAGTCGCAGCGCAATCATGCACTCGGCGGAGACCGGACGGCCTGCCGCCGCTCAGCGGACCGTCGCGAAGAACTCCCGCACGTCGGCGACGAACGCCTCTGGTTCCTCCATCGCCGCGAAGTGGCCCCCGCGACCCTCGACGTCGGTCCACCGTGTGATCCGGTGCTGGGCCTCGGCGTACCGGCGGATGCCGACGTCGTGCGCGAACACGATGACGGCCGTCGGGACGCCGGTCGGGGGCTTGGGCGCGTCCCACGCGCTCTCGCTCGCGTACGCCATGTACGCCGACGACCCGGCCGTGCCGGTCAGCCAGTAGATCATCACGTCGGTGAGCATCCGGTCCCAGCCGAGCACCTCGTGCGGCAGCTCGTCCGCGGGGAACGTCCAGGCCTTGAGCTTGTCGAGGATCCACGCGAGCTGCCCGACGGGCGAGTCCGTGAGCGCCGCGCCGATCAGCCCGGGGCGCGTGCCCTGGATCGAGACGTAACCGAGCTCCTCGGTCATGAAGCGCCCGATCCGGCTCAGACGGTCGCGCTCGAGCTCCGTGAGGCTCGCGAGCTCGTCCTCGCCGATCTCGTGGAACGCCATGCCGATGTTGCCGTTGAGGTGCACGCCCACGACCGGTCCTGTGGTGCCGTCGCTCCCGGTCGCGCGCGCGACCTCGGGCGAGACCCCCGCGCCCACGTCGCCGCCCTGCACGCCGTAGCGCTCGTAGCCGAGCCGGCGCATGAGCTCGGCCCACGCGACCGCGATGCGAGCACTGTTCCAGCCGGCCTCGGTGGGTCCTGAGAAGCCGAAGCCCGGGAGCGAGGGGATCACGACGTGGAAGGCCTGCGCGGGGTCGCCGCCGTGCGCGCGCGGGTCCGTGAGCGGCCCGATCACGTCGAGGAACTCGGCGAACGACCCCGGCCAGCCGTGCGTGAGCAGCAGCGGGAGCGCGTCGGGCTCGGGCGAGCGGACGTGCAGGAAGTGGACCCGCTGCCCGTCGATCTCGGTGAGGAACTGCGGATGGGCGTTGATGGCGGCCTCCTGCGCGCGCCAGTCGTAGGACGCGCGCCAGTGCTCGACGACCTCGCGCAGGTAGGAGACAGGGACTCCCGTGTCCCAGCCGTCGCCCGGCAGCGGGGCGGGGAACCGGGTCCGCGCGAGACGGTCGGCCAGGTCGTCGAGGTCCGCCTGCGGGATCTCGAGGCGGAAGGGGCGGATCGTGGAGCTCGTCGTCGTGTCCATGTCCTCGACGCTACGCGCGGTAGCGGTCAGCCTCTGTCCGCTATTCCTGCCCGACGCCGGAGCGCACCCTCGACGCGGAAGGTGCGCTCCGCCGTCGGGCTGGGTTCGTGGGCGCTGAGTGCATGATTGCGCTGCGAAACGCCCGGCGAGTCGCAGCCGAATCATGCACTCAGCGGGGCTGCCAGACTCACCCCATGACCGACCTGCGCTGGAGCGACGTGATCGATGCCCTCGACCCGGAGTGGAACGGGTACCTGCCGGACGTCGTGGTCGGCGAGATCGGCCTCGAGGACTGGCAGTCCCTCCTGGACCTCGTCGAGGAGCAGGGGTGGCCCCACGAGGTGGCGCACGCCAAGGGGGCTCCCTGGCCCCGCGCGGCAGCGCTGTTCCCCGACGGGCGCCCGCTGGACGAACCCCCGACCCTGAGTGTGCGGCCGTTCGCGGGCGTCCAGGTCAACGTCTACCCGCACGCGGTCGACGAGATCGCGTTCGACGTCGACCTGCGCGAGCTCGAGGGGCAGGTGGGGATCGACCGGTTGTGCGGGCTGCTGCGGCTCGTCGGCAGTCGGCTGTCGCGCGACGTCCCGCTGTACGCGGAGGGGGACCCTGCTGCTCCCGTCCTGCGCTACGACCTCGCGACCGACACGTTCTGGCACGTCGAGGTGCGGTGAGTGCGGAGCAGTTGTCGTCGATCGGGCCCATCGGCGACAACTGCTCCGCACTCAGCGGGAGGCCGCCGCGCGCGCCGACGACCCGTCGTCGTCCACCAGGCCCTCCTCGCGCGCCCGCACGATCGCCGCCGCCCGGTCGCGCAACGACAGCTTGGCGAGCACGCCCGCGACGTAGTTGCGGACCGTCTTGGTGCTCAGGGACAGCCGCCGCGAGATCGCGGTGTTGTCGAGCCCCGCGGCGACGAGCGCGAGCACCTCGCGCTCCCGGTCGGTGAGCTGGGGGAACGGCACGGCCGTCCGCGAGCCGCCCAGGACGTTGGCCACGGCGCGTGCCGCGACCCCCGGTGCGAGGATCAGCTCGCCGTTCGCGACGGCCCGCACCGCCCGCTCGACCTCGTGCGGCGACGCCGACTTCACGAGGTACCCGCGCGCCCCGGCGCGCAGGCAGGCCGCGACCGAGTCGTCGTCCTCGTGCATCGACATGACGAGCACGGGCACGTCCGGGCGGTCTCGCGCCAGGTCCCGCGTGAGCTCGACGCCCGACCCGTCACCCAGGTCGAGGTCCATGACCACGACGTCGAGCCCCTCCGGTGCGCCCAGCACGGCTCGGGCCTCCGCGGCGCTCGCGGCCTGGGCCACGACGTTCACGCCCTCGAGCGAGTCGAGCAGCGCCGCCATCCCGATGCGGAAGACGGGGTGGTCGTCGACGAGGGCCACGCGGATGGGGCTCACAGCACGACCTTCCGGGGGAGGACGGCCCGCACGCGCGTGCCGCGCGGTGCGAGCGGGGTGATCTCCAGCGTCCCACCGAGCTCCTCGGCGCGCTCCCGCATGGACCGCGTCCCGACACCGGCCTGCGCGTCCTGCCCGACGCCGGAGCCCGCGTCGTCGCACGTCACGACCAGGTGCGTCCCCGGCTCGGGGACACCGGGCGGGTGCGCGGCGACCTCGACGCGACAGCCCGCGGCCCCGCTGTGACGGGACGCGTTGATGACCGCCTCGCTCGCGATCGCGTAGGCAGCGGCGGCGATGCGCGTGTCGAGGTCGTCGCACGGCCCGCACAGGAGCTCGACCGCGAAGCCGTCGGCGTCGTGGTGGTCGGCGAGGTCGTGCAGCGCGGCCTCGAGACCGGCCTCGTCGAGCGCGGGGGGCAGCAGGCTGCGCGAGAGAGTGCGCACGTCCCCGACCCGTTGCTCGACCTCGTGCTGGAGAGCCTCGAGCACCGCGGCCGCGGCGGCGGGGTCGGTCGCGAGCGTGTTGCGCGCACCCTGCAGCCCGAGCCGCAGCCCGTTCAACCACGGCCCGACGCCGTCGTGCAGCTCCCGACGGATCAGTCGCCGTTCGGCGAGACGCGCCCGGGTCACGGCGTCCTTGGCACGCTCGAGGTCGCGCGCGCCGCTCGCCAGGGCGAGGCCTGCGGCGACGACCGGCACGAGCTGGGCGAGCGCGTCCCGGGTGCGTGCGTCGAGGCGCTCGCCGGCGCGGGGTGTCACGGCGAGGTCCCCGAGGACCTGGCCGCCGTGCTCGACGGGCACGTGGGTCACGTGGACCGAGGTGGGGGAGCCCCACGACGCCTCGACCGTCCCGGGTGGCGCCCCGGGGACCGTGCTCGCCGACCCGGAGCCCGTTCGTGCGGCCGGGGCGCCGCCCGCGAGCGAGGCGGTGCGGGAGGACGCCGCCGCGCCCGCTAGGCCCCCACCGCTCGTGAGCGTGACCGACTCGAGCCTGAGCGACTCGCCCGTCGAGGCGACCAGTCCGTGGAGCAGCTCGTCCGCGGTCGCGGCGACCCCGAGCTGGCGTCCCATGCGCAGCACGGCCCGTCCCGGGTCGGTCGTCTCGCCGTAGACGAGGGTGCGGACGCGCCGCCGGAGCCAGGTGCGGGCGGGCTGGACCGCGAGCACGACACCGACCGCGGCGAGCACCTGGGCGAGCGGCCGGTTGCCGACGAGAGCCGTCACGGCGACGACGAGCGCGACGTAGACGACGACCAGCGCGAGGGTCAGGAGCGCGCCGATCGTCGCGCGGCTCAGCGCGAGGTCCAGGCCCCAGAGCCGGTTGCGCAGGACCGAGACGAGCAGCGCGGCAGGGAACAGGGCCTGGCACG
The DNA here is from genome assembly GCF_044748475.1 of Oerskovia enterophila. Classification (NCBI taxonomy): domain Bacteria; kingdom Bacillati; phylum Actinomycetota; class Actinomycetes; order Micrococcales; family Cellulomonadaceae; genus Oerskovia; species Oerskovia enterophila. Next base: position 141,027 of record NZ_JBIVFZ010000008.1, on the reverse strand, counting down.
CGAGATGGGTCAAGGGCAGCGCGAGGATCGCGTCCGGCGAGTCCCACGTCCCGAGAAGAGGGAGGAACGACAGCGCCATGATCGCGGCGCCCAGGGCCAGGAGCCCCAGGCCGCGGCGTTCCTCGGGAGGCCCGTGCCGGTGCCGCCACCACGTCGCGGCCGCGGTCACGAGCCCCATGACGACGACGCCGAGGATCGCCGGCCGTGGGTCGTCGACCGGTGCGAGCAGGAAGAAGAGGATCGAGCCGACGCCGCCCGCGACCCCGAGCCACGCGCCCACGGACAACGGGTGGTCGCGCACGAACCACGGCACGAGCACGAACAGCCCGATCGTCCCCGGGACCCACGCGAGACCGTATGCCGCGGCGAGCGGTTCGAGCGGCGGCAGGTCCGGGTGCGTGCTCGCGAAGCTGCGCCACGCCCCGCCGAGCGCGGCCAACCCTCCGCCGATCCCCGCGAGCGAGACGAGCCAGCCGACGACGTGCCGCCGGCGCGACAGGATGATCGCCCCGACCGAGCCGTAGACGATCGCGACCATGGCGTCGACGACCACGAACAGCAGGTCGCCGAGCAGCACGCCCACACCCGAGGTGAGCTGGAGCACGAGCGCCGCGATGCCCAGGAGCCACGAGACGATCGCGATGGCGAGCGCCGTCCGCGGCAGTCCCGCGCTACCTAGGCTCGCGCGACCGAACGCCGATCTGCGCGAGGGCACGGCAGGACCGCCGGAGGACTCCGGTGGAACGTCCCCTGCGTCTGCGCCCACAGCGCCACGGTAGGGGGCGGGACCGGCCGCGCGACAGAGGGCGGGAACGATTCCACCCGCACGCCGGGCTGCACGGCCGCGACCGGCCCCGCCCCCGGAGAGGGGGACGGGGCCGGTCGCGCTGCCCGGGACGACCCGGGCGCTCGGTGACGTGAACCCGACGGTGCCGTGCGCCGTCGGGCAGGTCAGCGACGGTCGCCCAGCGCGAAGCCGAGCGCTGCGACCGTGAGCCACAGCGGACCCACGAACCCTGCCATGTACTGCAGGGGCGAGACGCCCACGAGCAGCGTGAGCCCGCCCAGGAGCAGGCTCACGACCCCGATCCAGCGCGGTGCGGCGCCGTGCCGCAGCGACGCCACGGCCACGGCGACCGCGGTCAGGCCCGCGCCGACCCACAGCCAGGGGATGGTCGCGGTCCAGTCGGCGTAGAACGCGCCCGACTCGGGGACGATCTTGTCGAGCTCGGCGAACCCGAACATGAACTGGGTGTCGAGCCCCGAGCCCATGAGCGCCGCGACCGAGGTCAGGACGAGTCCCGAGCCTGCGACCGTCGGCAGGAGGCTGCCCGCCGGGGCCTGGACGTCGAGGCGTCGCTTGAGCCCTGCCGCGAAGACCAGGACGAGGATCGCGACCAGGACGGTCGCGGTGTGGAAGACGAGGAGCGTGGACGTCTTGCCCGCGAGGTCGGCGACGATCGCGTCGGCGTCGCCTGCCGTCTGCTCCCAGTCGGCGCCGAGCGCCATGGAGGCCTGGATCGAGACGATGCCCAGGACGCCGGCCGCGACGCCGGTCCACGCCCAGGCGCGGGACGTGCGGGCGGGGTGCCCGTGGGCGAGGGCGGCGTCGGACGTGACGGGTGCTGTCGGTCGTGCGGTCATGGTGGACCCCTGCGTGTCGGAGGGCCGGCCCGGCGGGCGGCGGCCGTGGGTGGTTGACACGACGAGCGTGGGGCGGGAGGCGTCCCGGGCGGCAGGGGCGGATGTCCTGGGAGGCTGGGCGGTTCGGCGGGCGCCGAGTGCATGTTCGTGCTGCGACACGCCCGGCGAGTCGCGGCCGAATCATGCACTCAGCGGGCGACCGCCTGGCTCAGCCCGACGTGTGCTTCGCCAGGAACTCCAGGCTCCGGTCGAGCGCGACCTGCCCGGCCTCGGTCGAGAGGTCGAACTGGTACTCGTGGCCCAGGCCGGGCTCCTCGCCGTCGGGCTGGAAGATCGCGTCGACCTCGACGCCCTCCTCCGCGAGCCGCGCGACCAGAGCCCTGCCCTGCGGCGTGAGCGGGTCGGCGTTGCCGCCCGTGAGGAACGCGGGCGGGAAGTCCGCGGTCACGTGGTCCGTGACCGACGCGGCCGCGAAGCGCGGGTCGTCGGCGAAGTCCTTGGTCCCCGAGTACGACCACAGCACGGTCTCGAGGAACCAGGCGCTCGCGCCGCCCTTCGAGGTGTCGACGAGCCCGATGTCGTACGCACCGCAGTGCAGCACCACGGCTGCGAGCTGGTCGGGCCCGATCGCAGGTTCGAGACCCAGCTCCCGCGCGTACGCCGGGCTCGTGACCGCGCCCGCGACCTGCGCGCTGATCTGGGACCCGGCCGAGTCTCCCGCGAGGACGATCCGCCCGGGGTCCACGCCCAGCTCGTCGGCGTGCTCGGTCACGTAGGCGAGCGCGTCGTTGAGCTCGAACAGCGGCGTGGGGTAGGTCGCGCCGGGCGCGATCGAGTAGTCGATCGCGACGACCGTGTACCCGTGGCTCGCGACGATCTTCGCGTAGCTCGCGACCTGCTCCTTGGTGCCCGAGACCCACCCGCCGCCGTGCGTCCACACGACCGTGGGCAGCGGACCCTCGGCGCTCGCGGGACGGTGCACGTCGAGGAGCGCGTCGGGGTCGTCGGCGCGGTAGGCGACGTCGGTCGTGCTCACGACGCCGGACGGCACGAGCGCCGAGAGCTTCTGGTCGGTCTCGTGGCCGCCCTTGTCGAACGCGTACCGGATGAGGAGGGCCGACGGCCACGGGCTGACCTGGAACGCGACGAACGTCCCGATCGCCACGACCCCGAGCGACGCGCCGACCCAGGCGAGCACCCGGGGCCAGCGGCGACGCCGCACCGCGGGGCTGTCGGCTGGGGACGCCGGGGACGTCGGGGAGGGGGAGACCATGCCCGGAGCCTAGCCAGGGGGACGGGTCGCAGCGCGGCAGCGCACGTGCCGTCCCGGGTGGCCCGGGCGTCCGCCGCTGCCTGCAGCCGGGGACGGTTCAGTCCCCGGCGGTGTCCTCGGTGCTCTCCTGGCTGGGCGGCGGGAGCACGGGCAGCACGACCACGGGCCGGTGCTGCAGGTGGGAGAGCCGGCCGGCGACCGAGCCGCCGAGGGCCTCGTTGCGCCACCCGTCGGCCCCCGAACGATGGGCGCCGACCACGACGATCGCGGCGTCGTGCGTCACTGCGGCCTCGTCGAGCTGCCGGGCCACGTCGCCGTCGCCCGCGACCACGAGGCTCCACGCGACGCCGGTCCCGCGCAGCGCGCGGTCGAGCTCGGTCGTCAGGCGTCGCTCTCCGGAGCCGTCGTCCGCCACGGGCCCGACGTCGACCCACACGCACACGAGCGACGTCCCCAACGCGTGGGCGAAGCCGGCGGCACGCTGGACGATGTCCGGGTGCTGGCCCGGGTGCACTCCGACGAGCAGGGGTCGGATCATCTGTCCATCGTGCCACGGGCGCGCGTGACCGTCGTGCCACGGGCGCGCGGATCGGTCGTGCGGTGTGCACAGGCCCGACGGCGCCGCTCACCTCGCGCTCCCGGGCCCGCCCGGGCGCGACGTCAGCCGAGCGAGCGTTGGAGCAGCACGGTGTCGAGCCACCGGCCGTGCTTGAAGCCGACCCGTTCGAGCCGACCGACCTGTCGGAAGCCCAGCTTCTCGTGAAGGACCACCGACGCGGGGGACTCGGCGTCGCTCACGACCGCGACGACCTCTCGGACCCCGGCCGCACGCGCCTCGTCGAGGAGCCTGGACAGCAGCGCTCGGCCCAGGCCTCGACCTTCGCTGCCCGGAGCGAGGTAGATGGTGTCCTCGGCCGTGGCCGCGTAGGCGGGCCGCTCGCGCCAGGCGCCCACGTACGCGAACCCGGCGACGTCGTCGGGCAGGCCGGAGCCGTCCGCGACCGTGACGACCAGGAAGGGACGGCCCGCCGCCCGCAGCGACTCCCACCGCTCCTCCCAGCCCGCGAGCGTGAGCGGCTCGGTCTGGAAGGTCGTGACCGTGTGCAGGACGTAGTGCGCCGCGATCTCGGCGATCGCGGGCAGGTCCTCACGGGTCGCGCGGCGGACGGTCACGGTGGGTGCGTGGGTCATCCCGGCACGGTACAGCGTGCACCACGACGCACAAGGCCCCGCCCGTCCACGCGGCACCGCTGCCGAGCCTGCCGGTCACGGAGCCGACGTCGTCGGGATCCTCACCGGCCCGTCCCGTGCGAGGGCTACTCGATGCCGTCGGCGTGGCGCTCGTCGACCGTGCGCGCGGCCTCGCGCGCGGCCTTCCGGTTGGCCCGACGACGTCGCGCGAGCCCGCCGCCCCCGTCGCCCTCGTCGTCGGTCGGCTCGTCCTTCTCGCGGCCCGGGTCGTGCAGCATGTGCGAGTCGACGAGCTCGTGCCGCTGGAGGTAGGTGTTGGCGACGGCCTGGATGGTCGCGGCGATCGGGAGCGAGAGGAACGCGCCCAGGGCACCGAACACCGCGCCGAACGCGAGGACCACGACGAACGACACCGCGGGGTTCATCTCGAGGGCACGGGCCGAGACCTTGGGCGAGAAGTAGAGGTTCTCGAGCTGCTGGTACGCCACGATGAAGATCAGGACGGCCAGCGCCTGGGGAAGCCCCTGCGACGTGAGGGCCACGATCACGGGCAGCGCGCCACCGATGTACGTACCGATCGTGGGGACGAACTGGGACACGACGCCCACGAACACCGAGAGCGGCAGCGCGTAGTCGGTGCCGAGGATCAGCAGGAACACGAACGTGAAGACGCTCGAGAGCGCCGCGAGGACGATGCGCGAGTTGATGAAGTCGGAGACCTTGACCTGGGTGATCTCCCAGAGCCGCAGGACCTCCTGCTGGCGGTTCGGGGTCAGCCACCGGCAGATCGCGGCACGGAACTTGGGTCCTGCGGCCAGGAGGTAGTAGGTCACGAGCATGATCGTGAGGAACGCGAAGATCCCGCCGACGATCGTCGTCCCCACGACGAGCGCGCCCGACGCGACGTCCTCGCCGAACTCGTTGAAGCCCTGCTTGAGCAGGACGTCCGAGCTCGGCATGTCGATGTCGAACCGCTCCTGGACGAACTCCTGGATGTTCGTGTAGAGCGCCGGGATCGACTGGACGAGCTGGACGAGCTGCTGCACGAACAGGTTGCCGAAGAGCGCGAAGATCCCGATCACGACGACCAGGCCACCCAGCAGAGCCGTGGCCGCTGCCCCGCCGCGCTTCCAACCGTGGCGGACGAGCCAGACGACGATCGGCTCGAGCGCGAGCGCGATGAAGAACGCGATGAGGACGTTGACGCCCAGGCTCTTCAGGGTGCCGAGCGCGTACCAGACGAAGATGCCGACGAAGATCGTGACCACGATCATGAACAGCGCACGGGGGAGCCATCGCGGGGGCTTGCGCGGGTCGTCGGGGGCGAGCGCGACGAAGTCACGGGGCGCGACCGTGTCGGCGCTCGGGGGCGGCGGGGAGTGCGGGCCGGCGTGGTCGCCCGGCGTGGTCGCGTCGCTCGTCATGCGCCGAACGTAGCGAACGCCTGGACGTGCGAGGTGAGCCCACGCCGTCGGGCCCGAAGGTGCACGTCACACGCCGGCGCCGCGCCCGGGCCCACCGGTCACCCGGACGTGCGCTGCTCGGCGAGCGGGACCCCGTCGTCGTCCAGGTGCTCGGGGCCCTCGGACCGCACGCCCAGCCGCGCGGCGACCCACGGACCCGTCAGCCCGTAGATCACGGCCGTCAGGAGGATGACGCCGAACACGACCGGCACGAGCTGCTCGAACGGCTGGCCGTCCTGCTCGAACCGCAGCGCGAAGACCGACGCGGTCGAGGCCGCGACGATCCCGCGTGGCGCCATCCAGCCGACCATGACCCGTTCTCGGCTCGACAGCACGCTGCCCGTGGTCGCGATCGACGCGACGAGCGGGCGCAGGACCAGGACGAGCAGCGCCACGATCGCGAGCGTCGCCAGGGCGTAGGTCGCGAGCGCGTCGAGGTCGACCCGGGCCGTGAGCAGGATGAAGAGAGTGCCGATGAGCAGGAGCCCGACGTGGCTGCCGAACTCGTGCAGGGGCTCGATCCGGGCCCACCGCTGGTTGGCCAGGACGATCCCGAGCGTCGTCGTCGCGAAGAGCCCGGCCTCCTCGTGGAACGCCTCGGCGATCGCGTACGTGGCCAGTGCCGTCGCGAACGCGAGCGAGACCTCGGCCGCGGCGGGCACCCTGCCCCAGCGCACGGCCACGACGTAGACGGCAGCGGCGACCGCTCCCGTGAGGATCCCGGACAACGCGGTCGCGCCCAGGTGCTCGGGGGCCGCGTGCAGCGCGACGTTCGCCATGGCGAGCGCGACCGTCGCGCCGATCGGGTCGATGAAGATCCCCTCGAACGCGAGCACCGACTCGAGGGGCTGCTTGGGACGGATGATCGCGAGCAGCGGCCCGACGACGGTCGGTCCCGACACGATGAGGATCGCCCCGATCACGGCCGCCCGGGACAGCGGCAGGTCGAGGACCCACCAGCAGATGGCCGTGGCACCGATACCGGTCAGGACCGCACCGACCGTCACCAGCAGCGCGACCGGTCGCCGCGCCCCGCCCTTGAGCCGGGTCATGTCGAGCTTGAGGGACTCCTCGAACAGCAGGATGCCCACGGCCATCGAGACCAGGGGGAACAGGTCCTTGCCCAGGAGCGCGTCGGGGTCGACCAGGCCCGTCACGGGCCCGGCGACCAGCCCGAGAGCGAGCAGCAGCAGGATCGACGGCACCTTGAGCGCCTTGGCCGCGACCTGACCGACGACCCCGAGCAGCACGACCAGGGCGATCCCACCCGTGAATCCCAGTTCCATGGACCCATAGTGGTGCGGCCCGCGCCTTCGCGCAGCGGATGCCGTGACGAGCGGGCGGTGCCACGATCAGGGGAGCACGACTTCCGGGACGGCTCCGGGCCGACGACGACGTCGGGCGATGCCGTCCGTCCACCGCGCGCGAGGAGAGAACATGGCACGGTCATCGCAGGTCACGGCATGGGTCGGCTGGGTGTGGTTCGCGGGCGTCGTCCTGCTGGTGCTCGGGCTGTTCAACGCGATCAGCGGCCTGGTCGCGGCGTTCTCCCCGGAGAAGCTCGTCGGGCTGGGAGAGCAGGGGATCGTCGTCCTCGACGTGTCGACCTGGGGATGGGTCCACCTCGTGGTCGGGATCCTGCTCGTGATCGTGGGCTTCTCGGTGCTCTCCGGCCGGGGTTGGGCGCGCCTCGTCGCGATCGTCCTGGTCGTGCTCAACGTCCTGACCCAGTTCGTCGCCCTGCCCGCCAGCCCGTGGTGGTCGGTCGTCACGATCATCCTGGGGCTGTTCGTGCTGTGGGCGCTCGTCGTCCACGGCGACGAGGCCGAGCGCGCGTCCGCCTCGGCGTCCCACCTGCCCTGACCTCACCCACCAGCAAGGAGCGCCACACATGCCTTCAACCACCTTCGGTCCGGTCGAGTTCGTCGCGATCGCCTTCCCCGAGGAGCGCGTCCCCGACGCGGTCAAGATCGCGATTGCGGACCTCCTCGGGTCCGACGTCGTCAGGCTCCTCGACCTCACGGTCGTCCGCAAGGGCCTGGGCGGGGAGATCGACGTCGTCGAGGTCGAGGACCTCGGTGACGAGCTCGACATCACCGAGACCCAGCTCGGCAGCTCGGGCCTCGCCGGTCAGGAGGACATCGACGACGTCGCCGCGAACCTCGAGCCCGGGACGTCGGCGCTCGTGCTGATCGTCGAGCACTCCTGGGCCCGCGAGTTCGTGGGGGCGGTGCGCGACGCGGGGGCCGCGGTGATCGCCCAGGAGCGGATCCCGGCCGAGGTCGTCAACGAGATCGTCGAGCTCGCGGAGCTCGTCTGAGCCGACACGAGTCACGTCGCACCGCACTTCCCAGCACAGCACGCACACGGACTGCACGACGAACGGAGAACACCATGCCACTACGACGCGTAGGACGCCCCGGCCTCCTGGGGACGATGGCCCGCACCGCGGTCATCGCCGGGACGGCATCTGCCACGGCGGGCGCCGTCCAGCGACACCAGCAGGGAAAGGCCGAGCAGCAGGCCGAGGCCCAGCAGTACCAGGCTCAGCAGCAGGCCGAGCAGCAGCAGATGTACGCGGCCCAGGCCGCCCAGGCGCAGGCTCCGGCCGCCGCGGCACCCGCAGGCGGCGAGAACGATCTCCTGGCCCAGCTCGAGAAGCTCGGTCAGCTCAAGGCGGCAGGCGTCCTCGACGACGCCGAGTTCGCCGCCGCCAAGGCCAAGCTGCTCGCCTGAGGGAGGAATCATGACAACTTTCACCGTCTGGTCGTTCGACACCCCGGGGGGCGCCGAGGTGGCGTCCGGCGTCCTGCGGGACGCGGCCTCCGAAGGCCTCATCAAGATCGTGGACCGCGCGATCGTGAGCTGGCCCGAGGGCGCCAAGAAGCCCACCACGCGTCACACGCACGAGGACGAGTGGCGCGGCACGGGATGGGGCGCGTTCTGGGGGCTCCTGTTCGGAGCGCTCTTCTTCGTGCCGGTGATCGGGGTCGCGGCAGGTGCGGCTCTCGGTGCGATCCACAAGTCCATGGAGGCCGTGGGGCTCAACAAGGACCAGCTGGACCGGATCCGTGCGCAGGTCACCGAGGGCACCTCCGCGCTGTTCGCCGTGACCGAGGACGGGAACCTGGACCGTGTCGGCGAGCGGTTCCACGGCCTGCACGGCGAGCTCATCGCGACGAACCTCACCGACGAGGAGCGTCGGCTGCTCCTCGAGACGTTCGACTGACCTCGTCCCGGGACGTGACCAGCGGGGTGGGCCGGTTCGCTGGCCCACCCCGCTGTGCGTGAGACCTCAGGCGTCCAGGTGGAGCGGCAGGCCGAACAGCGGGTACCAGGCCTCGACGTCGAGGAACGCGTTGATGCCCGTGACCTTGCCGTCCACGGTGTCGATGACCTGCAGGGCCCACGCGTCGTAGCCGCCGTCCGGGGACACCCGGTACTGGCCGAACCCGAACGTCCCGTTGGCCTGCACCGGCACCATGCGCGAGCCGCGGCACTCCGCGCCGGGACCGACCATCCACTTCTCGATCTCGACGGGCCCCTGCATCCACAGCGCGTAGGGCGGCATCGAGAGCGTGGCCTCGTCGTGGAGCAGCGCGACGAGCGCGGGCATGTCGTAGCGCTCGAACGCGTCGAGGTACTTCTCGAGGAGCTCGTTCTTCACGTCGTCGGCCGGGACCGTGGGGAGGTTGACACCGTCGGTGCCCGGTCCCGAGCCGTAGTGCGCCTGGGCCGAGAGCGTCGCGCGCGCCCGCTGGAGTGCGCTGTTGACCGACGGTACCGACGTCTCGAGGAGCTCGGCGACCTCTGACGCCTGCCACCGCAGGACCTCGCGCAGGATGAGGACCGCTCGCTGCTTGGGCGGCAGGTACTGCAGCGCCGCGACGAACGCGAGCCGGATGGACTCGCGCCCCACCGCGACGTCCGCTGGGTCCCCGTCCCGAGGCAGCACGCGGTCGTCAGGGATGGGCTCGACCCACGTCTCCTCCGAGAGCTGCTCGCCCAGGTTCCGCTCCTCGGCGGACTGCGCAGCGCCCAGCCCCATGGGCCGCTCGCGTCGCTTGCGCTGCGCGAGGTGGTCGAAGCAGACGTTCGTCGCGATCCGGTAGAGCCAGGAGCGCAGCGCGGAACGTCCCTCGAAACGGTCGTAGGACCGCCAGGCACGGACCATGGTGTCCTGGACCGCGTCGTCGGCCTCGAAGGACGAGCCGAGCAGGCGGTAGCAGTAGCCAGTGAGCTGCGACCGGTACTGGTCCAGCAGCTCCCCGAGGTCCTCGTCCGCGACGGTCGCTGTGCGTTCGGTCATGGTGTCCTCTCGTGGCACGCCGCTGTGCGCGCCGTGTTCCACGTTAGCGCGACCCGCCGACACGTTCAGGGGAGAGGGCGTCGTCGCGTGCGAGCTCGAACCACACGGTCTTTCCCGGACCGTCCGCGGCACGGTGCTCGACGAACCAGCGGTCCGCGAACCGGTCGAGGAACTGGACGCCCCGGCCTCCCGTCTCGTGCGGCGCGGGGTCGTGGAGCGTCGGTTCGTCGGGGGACCCGTCGCGGACGCCGACCCGGACGAGCGTGTTGCTGACCTCGACGATCGCCTCGAGCGGTCCCACCGCGTGCTGGACGGCGTTGGTGAGCGTCTCGCTCGCGAGCAGCATGATGGTGCGGCGCTGGTCGCGGCTGATGCCGCAGCTCTCGAGGATGTCGTCGACCCAGCGGCGGGCGGGCGAGATGGCGCCGGTCGTGTGCTCGACGCTGCGGGAGACGCGGGTGGGGCACGCGGGCGTGGGGTGCGAGTTCACCGCAGCGCGGACCCGCACCGCGAGGACCGCGATGTCGTCGCGCTGGTCGCTGCCGACCAGGCGTTGGACCAGGGCGTTGGGCAGCGCGAGCGTCGAGCCGTGGCGCAGCGCGACGAGCGCCTGGGCCAGGCCCGCGAGCCGAGTGCTCTGGGCGACGCCGCGCCGTTCGATCAGGCCGTCGGTGTAGAGCAGCAGGGTGTCGCCCGGCCCCAGGTGGGTCATGTGGTCGCTGCGCGGGGCGTTGGGGACGAACCCGAGCATCATGTCCGGCCGGGCGTCGAGCATCTCGACGCTCCCGTCCGAACGGAGGACCAGGGGTGGAGGGTGCCCGGCGTTCGACCACGACAGGTCGAAGAAGTCCCCGCGACGGTCGAGCCGTGCCACGACCGCGGTCCCGCTCGCGTGGAGCGCGAGCCCGGAGTTCGCGCGGTCGAGCAGCCGCAGCAGCGCGGACGGGGACTCGTCGTGGCTCCACGCGAACGTGCGCAGCATCGAGCGGAGCTGGCCCATCTCGGCGGCGGCCCGCATGTCGTGACCCGTCACGTCGCCGATCATGAGGACCGAGGCGTCCTCGTCGTGCACCACCGCGTCGTACCAGTCCCCGCCGACCTGGTCGGTGAGCGTCGCGGGCGAGTAGGTCGAGGCCAGCTCGAGGTGCGGGATGTCGGGGAGCTCGGTGAGCATCGCGGCCTGGAGCGTGGTCGCGGCGTCGCGGCGCTCCTCGAGCAGCCTGACGCGTTCGAGCGCGTGCGCGACGAAGCCCGCGAGGCCGGCTCGGGACAAGGACTCGTCGTCGGCGATCTTGCCGTGCTCCCACGCGAGGAAGATGACCGCGAGCAGCGAGGTGCCGGAGACCACGGGCAGGAGCGCGCGCGAGCCGACCGTGTCGTCGATCGCGTCCGAGACCGTCGGGAAGGACGCCAGGATGTCCGCCTGGTCGCGGAAGAAGAGGGCCTCCTGGGTGCGCGCCACGTACGACACGACCCGGTCCGGGTCGTCGATCCGCGCGTAGCGGTAGGAGGGGGCGAGCCCGGGCTCGAGGTGGTCCATGCTCGTGTACGTCAGGCTCTTGCGCGACGGGTCCACCACCGCGAGCCCCGCGTACCGGGCACCGATCGCCGAGGAGGCGACGTAGGCGAGGGTCTCGCCGACGTCCTGGACCGAGGTCGCGTCCGCGAAGGCCTCGCTCAGCATGAGGAGCAGGCGGTTGCGTCGCGTGGCCTGGATGGCGAGGTTCTGCATCCGGGTGGCCCGCTCGTGCGCGATACGCAGCCGCAGCTCGGACGTGCAGGCGGCCGTGAGGTCGGCGAGGGTCGCGAGGTCCGACTCGGTCCAGTCGTGCGGTTCGTCGTCCATGGCGCACAGGGTCCCGACGACGCGGCCGCGCTGGTCGAGGATCGGGAAGCCTGCGTAGGCCAGGACGCCGAAGTCGGGGATCGCGGGGTTGTCCCAGACCCTGCTGTCCTTGCGGGTGTCCGGCACGACGAGCGGTTCGCGGTCGTTCGTCACGTGCTGGCAGAACGAGTGGGTCAACGGCATGCGCCGGCTCGCCTGGATGTCCTCCGGCAGCCCGTGGGCCCCGGGGTAGACCTGTTCGTCGGCGAGGACCAACGACACCGCGGCGGTCGGGACGCCGAGCTGGCGCATGGCCAGGCGCGCGAAGCGGTCGAAGGACTCGTCGGCGGTCGGGGAGCCGAGCCCCGCCTCGACCAGCTCGAAGATCGCCTGGGCCTCGGTCACCGCTTCAGTATTCCTCGGGGCCCGCTCCACGTCGCGGTCTAGATGGGGTGAATCGGGCACGGCGGGCATGTCGTCGAGCATCCCACGGGTGCCACGGTGGCGCTGGGTGTGTCGGAGGGGACACGAGGCGGGTGTGCGCACGGCGCGCCGCCCGGGGTGGGTGGCGCGCCGTGGTGGGTGGGTGGGGTGGGTCAGCAGGTGGTGGTCGTGTGGTCGATCTGCTGGGTGTGGGTGGTGCCGTCGGTGCGGGTGGCGGTGACGGTGGTGGTGCCTGCGGTCAGGGTCTGGGCGCGGGCGGAGAAGGTCTGGCTGGCGGACTTTCCGGGGGCTACGGCCTGGAAGGTCTTGGTGCCGAGGGGGGTGGTGAGGGTGATGTCGAGCGGGGTGTCGCTGGTGTTGACGGCTCGCACGGACAGGGTTGCGGTGCGTCCGGTGCACTGGGCGCGCACGGTCGACTCGACCCCCAGGTCCGCCTCGGTGTCGACCGGCTCCTGCGAGACCATGACCCAGCTCAGCTGGATGTCGGGCGAGCGCGTCGGGGTGATGCGCAGCTCGGCCCGTCCGTCCGCGCCGACCTCGACCGTGTACCGCCCGGCCGCGGGGTCGGCCGTGAACAGCCGGTTCTCCTCGACGACCGTCCCGTTCAGGCTGACCCGGGCGGCGCGGTTCGCCTGCGGCCACGGGTCGTAGAAGCCCGCATGGACCGTGGCGGTCCCGGGCTCGAGCCCCTCGAACACGTAGACCAGGTCCTGGTGGTTCTTGCCGTAGCGCAAGCTCTGGTAGATGTCGCCGCCTGAGCGCAGGGCACTGTCTGCGGGCGAGCTGCTGAGCCCCCACCGGACCCCCGTCGACGGGTCTGCGGCGAGCTGCTGCTCGGGGACCGACCCGAGGAGCGGGACGCCGTGCTCCGCCTCGGCGGCGGACCTGATCGCGGACCAGTCCGAGGTGGTCTCGCCGCCTGCGTTGACGACGTACCGCAGGTCGTGCGGCACGGCCAGGACGTCGCGCGTGAACGTCCGCCCGTCGGCCAGCGTGCCCCGGAGGGAGACCTGACCCGGCCGGGAGATCGAGGCGGCGTCCCATGCGACGGCGACCTGCGTCGTCGTCCCGGCCTGGGTCACCTCGACGGTCGAGGGGAGCGTGCTCGTGTCGTCCAGCCACACGTGGCCCGGCAGGTCGGCGCGGACGCTCCAGCTCCCCGAGGGGACGAGGTCGTCGAGGGTCCACGGGCCCGGGTTCGTGAGCGAGAGCGTGCCGTTCTCACCGAGCGTGATCGGGAGCCACACGTACGGAGCGTTCTTGAGGTCGCTCGGTGTCCAGCGGTCACCCATGTAGATGAACTTCCCCTTCTCCGGGTCGACCGGGATGACCGAGGTGCTCTGCGACCCGAACGTCGTCGACGCGCCGCTGCCGGAGACCGGGTTGCCGTGGTCGGTCCACTCTCCGAGGATGTCGGTCGCCGTGGCGTACTGTGCCGGGTTCGGGTCCCACCCCGTGGCCCCCGAGGTGATCAGGTAATAGGTGTCGCCCTGCTTGAAGAGCGCAGGCGCCTCGCGGTGCGCACCGATGTACGGGCGGGTGAAGTCGACGCCCTTGACCGCCTCGGACGGCGGCGTGGCCAGCTGCGTGTACGTCTCGTCGAGGCGCGAGATGAACAGCGAGTAGTTCTCCTCCGACGAGTAGATGATGTATGCCGTGCCGTCGTCGTCGACGAAGAGATTCATGTCGCGCGCCATGCCGGGGCTCGACGGCATGTGGTTCGGCTCTCCCTCGGGAGCGACGTGCAGCCGGTAGGAGTCGATGTACCGGAACGGACCCGTGGGAGAGTCGGAGACCGCGACCCCCGCGTTGGCCTTGGCGTACTGCGCGTTCGAGGTCTCGGACGGTCCGTCGGCGTGGACCCACAGGACCCACTGGCCGGTCGACTCGTTGTACACGACCTTCGGGCGTTCCAGGATCGCGGCGTTGACCGCAGGGTCGGTCTGGACCGTGCCCAGGTCGCGGTACACCGCTGCCCGCTCCGCGGCCGAGTAGTCCGCGTAGAGCTCGGCGAAGTAGGGGTCGGACTCGAACTGGTCGGCCGAGGACATGGCGCGCAGCGCGAGACCTCGATCGGTCCAGTTGTAGAGGTCGTACGACGAGTAGACGTGCACGCCCGGGCTCGATCCGTACCCGTTGCTGCGGTCCTCGCCGTACCAGTAGTAGATCCGCTCGCCCGCGTCGTCCGTGGCCGGCAAGACCTGGCCGCCGTGGGCCTGGATGACACGACCCTGGTCGTCCTTCCACGGCTCACCGGGGCGGAACGAGTCGTAGGTCTCGACCGGACGCAGGGCGTCGTACGCAGCCTCGATCGCCTCGAAGGCCGCCCGGATCGCGGCGGGGTCCTCGCTCCCCGCGACGACGAGCGCCTGTGCGGCGTCGAGGGCAGCATCGAGCGCGAGGACGGTCTCCGAGGCGAACCCGCGGGCCTCCTCCGGGGAGAGGGTCGATGTGGTGACCTTCGCCCCGAGCGTCTCGACCGTCCACGACGGCAGCGCGCGGACCTGGAGGTAGTTGACCGCAGGGTCGGCCCAGGCGCCGTTCCGGTCGGCGGGGCTCGCGACCGAGGTGTTGAGCGTGCCGTCGGTGACGCTCACGGTGTAGGTCTTCTCGAGCGCCGAGGTGCCCGTGTCGAACGTCTCGAGGGCCGTCCCCTCCGCGCGGGCGACGACCGTGCGGCCTCCCCACCCGGACGGGATCTGGAAGCCGAACGTGAGCTCGTAGGTGCCGTCGGGCAGGTCGAAGTCGTAGGCGACCTCCCGGCTGGGCAGATGGGCTCCCGTGGGCTCGGCGTCGTAGCGCAGCGACGCGCCTCGGGTGTTGCCCGTGCTGTCGTTGGCGACAGGGTTCGACGTGGAGCTCACGACGTAGCCCCACGAGCGTCCCGTCGCGGCGTCCGGTCCCAGCTTCTGGTCCGTGCGGGTCTGGTAGAGCCCCAGGTGGTCGCCGGCTGCGACCGAGTCCGTCACGGTCGTGCCGGCGTTGGCGAAGTACAGCACGAAGTCGTTCTCGACGAGCTGCTGCGTGGACAGCCCGGGCCAGCCGTCGGGGGCGGCGGCCTGCGGCGGAGGCGCAGCGGCACCGGCCGTCGAGGCCGGGAGGACGAGCGCACAGCTCGTCAGGAGGGCGGTCACCGTGGCGGCCGAGCGCCACGTTGCTCTCGGTTCGTGGGATCTCACTGGAGGGACCTTTCGAATGGTCGGGGGTGCGGGTGTGCGCACGGCGCGCCGCCCGGGGTGGGTGGCGCGCCGTGGTGGGTGGGTGGGGTGGGTCAGCAGGTGGTGGTCGTGTGGTCGATCTGCTGGGTGTGGGTGGTGCCGTCGGTGCGGGTGGCGGTGACGGTGGTGGTGCCTGCGGTCAGGGTCTGGGCGCGGGCGGAGAAGGTCTGGCTGGCGGACTTTCCGGGGGCTACGGCCTGGAAGGTCTTGGTGCCGAGGGGGGTGGTGAGGGTGATGTCGAGCGGGGTGTCGCTGGTGTTGACGGCTCGCACGGACAGGGTTGCGGTGCGTCCGGTGCACTGGGCGCGCACGGTCGACTCGACCCCCAGGTCGGCCTGGGTCACGAACGCGATCGTCGAGGTCGACGTCGTCCCGTCCTCGGCCGTCACGTCGACCGTGGCGGTCGCGGTGGAACCGGCCGCCACCTCGGCGGGCTGTCGCACCGTGACCACGGCGTACGGGTCGGCCGCGACCGCGGCCACGACGGGCGTCGCGCCGGCCTCGGTCAGCACCTGGTAGCTCGTCGTCGCGGGGTCGAACCCGGCGATGGCCTCGCCGTCGACCGTCAGGCCCGACAGCGCGGCGTCCGAGGACGTGCCCGGCGCCTTGGCGAGGACCTGCACCTCGCTCACGACCATGTGGGTGTTGGGCCGCGCGGTCATGACGACCCGCACGGCCGAGGTGCGCACGTCCACGGGGACGTCGACCACGGGGGCGCGGCTCGTGTCGCCGCTGACCGCGACCGACGCGCTGACGTCCTTCCAGGCGCCGTCGACCAGGGCCTGGACCCGAAGGCTCTGGGCCCAGCTCGCGGTCGAGCCGTCACGGTAGAAGGTCGTGACGACGTGCGTGACGTCGCGGTCCGCGGGAAGCGTGACCGTGAGGGTGTCGGTCGCGTTCTTGTCCGAGGACTTCCAGTTGGACCACGCCTTGTCCGTGGTGCTGCCGTTGACGATCCCGGAGGCCGAGTAGCCCGGCTCGGTGAAGGTCGCCGAGGCGGTCGTCCCCGGAGCCGACGTCGCCCCGTCGTCGACGGCTGCCGTGACCTGGACGCGGACCGTCGCGGGCAGGACCTCGCCCAGCCCGGAGTCCGCCGTCCCGCCGAGCTCGACGACGCCGACCTCGGCGAACGCGCCCGCAGGCGCAGCCTCCCAGGTCACGGGCCGCTCGACCTGGCGGCCGCTCGCGGTGACCGCGGGGACCGTGGCGGGAAGGACGGGCGTGCCGCCCGCGTACGCCTTGGCGCGAGCGGGCAGCGTCGCGGTCAGGGTGTCGACGACGACCTCCGCGGTGGCGGTCACGGGACCCCCGGGGGTCGTGACGGTGCCCTGGACCTCGACGGTCCCGGCCGTGGCCCAGGCCGACTCGGCCGGGAGGTCCCACGTCACGGGCAGGGTGCCGCGGGCGCCGTCGCGGTAGACGGGCACGACCGTGGTCGGCAGGGTCGGGACGGTCCCCGGCACGGTGAACGCCTCGACCGGGGTCGTGCCGACCACGGTCTCGTCGGTCAGGCGCCAGCGCTGGTTCTGGCCCGAGTTCGCGGTGTACGTGGACACGGGAGCGCCGTCCGTCGAGGACTGGCCGCCGACCTCGAGCACGCGCCCGCTCGCGGCGTTGACGAGCGTGTAGGTCTCGTCGCCGGTCGTGGAGAGGATCCACTGCGCGGTCGTGGCGGGCTGCGCCGCCGCGTCGACCAGGACGGCCGTGCCGTCGGGGACGACTGCGAGCTGCTTGCCGTTCGCCGCGGACGCCACGGCGTAGCGGGTCGTGTGCGAGCCGGAGCCCTCGGGGGCGCCGAGCGGCGTGAGCTCCCACACCTGGGCCGAGGCCGCCGCGTCGTTCGTGCGGATCACGACGCCCGAGCCGCTCGCCGCGGGGGCGAGGGACTTGCCGGACTGGACGCCCTGGAGGCGGTAGACGTGGCCGTCCTGGACCAGGGCGGCGTCCTGCGCGACCCCCGAGACGCCGTCGACCACGAAGGTCGTGACGGACTCGGCCGGGACCGTGAGCGTGGCCGTTCCCGACCCCACGACGACCGGGGTGCCCTCGACGAGGGTCCCCGCGGTGCTCGTGACGAAGGGCGTGACGGTCGCGCCGTCCTCGATGCTGCCGAACCCGGACAGGTCGAGCGTGACGGCGCGCTCCGACGTCGTGCTGTTGACGTGGACCACGGTCGCGGCGTCGCCCGAGGCGGACACGGCTGCCGTGCTGCTGGTGTCATCGACCCCGATCAGGTGGTCACCGGGAGCGATGAAGTGCGTGAAGTTCTGCGTCGTCTGGTACTTGGTGTTGGTGTAGATCGGGCACGTCTCGAGCGTGTCCTCGGCGGTGCAGTCGAAGGGGATCTGGATCTCGCCCCAGTTCGCGCCCTCGGCGCTCTCGCCGCCGGGAGCCATGTTGGTGTAGTCCTCGACGGGCTGCCAGAACACCCACGCCGAGGGCTCGAGCTCGCGCAGGTCGTCCGCGATGTGCTGGGCGCTGCCCAGGCCGGACTCCATGCTCACGAAGTCCTGCCCGGTGCTGCTCCAGGACCCGCCGACCTCGCTCATCCACAGGCGCTTGCCCTCGCCCTTGGCGATGTCGCGCACCGCGGTGCGCTGCCCCGTGCCGTACGTGTGGACGTTGAGCTGGTCGACCTTGGCCTTGACGTCGGCCGGGTACGCGTTCCAGTTGGTCGTGAACGTCCCGGGGTTGGTCTCGTCCATGGCCGCGATGCCGGCCGAGGTGTCGGCTCCCTCGAGCGCCGCGTCGAGCGCGTTGATGACCTTCTGCTGGAGCGCGGGGCCCATGTGGGCACCCTCCTGGCGTCCACCCGTGGGCTTGCCCGAGGAGTCCAGCGTGGTCCGCCAGTAGTTGGTGTTGGGCTCGTTGAACGGGTCGATCGTGCCGACCTCGATCCCGTGCGCCTTCTCGAGCCGCTCGGTCACACCCACCATGTACGCCGCGAAGTCGTCGATGCTCTCGGTCTTGAGCTGGTCGTCGGTCGCGTTGAAGCTGCCCGAGACGTAGCCGTTGGGCGTCATGAAGTAGGGCGGGGAGTTGCTGAACGTCTCCCAGGTGTCGACGTCGTCCTTGATGCGGTCGACCCACCAGCGCTGGGTCGCGTCGGCGTCCTCGTTCCAGTCGGCCGGGTCCTCGGGGTCCCACCAGTCGACGTCGTTGCGGGTCGTGCCCTCGGGCGCGTTCCACCACCCCTCGACCGCGCCGCCCGCGCGCAGGTAGTCCGTGACGTCGGGCGCGTGCCCGCCGCCCACGTTGTAGCGCGCGATGTTGAGGTTGAGCCCCTCGTCACCGAACACCATGTCCGCGAGCTTGTCGCGGACCTCGTCGGGGTAGTCGCCCGTGGCGTTGGCGAACCAGACGAGGCTCGTCCCCCACCCCTCGAAGGCCTTGCCGGCGTAGCTCGGGTCGGGGCGTACGGTCACGCCGGGTACAGCGGCAGTGTCCGCGGCGGCTGCGGTCACGCCCGTGGCGAGCGCACCGCCCGACGGCGCCGCCTGGGCCGTGGCGCTCAGCGCACCACAGCTCAGGGTCACGGCGGCGACGCTCAGTGCGGCGAGCCACCTCCTCGATGCTCCTGCGTTCATCCTTGAACTGCCTCTCTCTCGCTTCTCTGCGAACCTGGCGTCGTGCACGCCACGGGCCGGCGCCTGCCGGGGTGCGGCAGGCGCCGGTCGTGGACGCGGGGGTCGTGCTGGTGGTGCGGGTCGTGCGTCGGTGCTGGTCGTGCTGGTCGGGTGGGGCGCCCGGCCCTCAGCCCCTCGGGCGGCGCAGGACGGCCACGCCGCGCGGTGCGAGGACGACCGTCGCGTCCGGTGCTCCGCCCGAGCGTCGGCCGACGAGAACGTCCCCCGTGACGCCGTCGACGTCCACCTGCTCGGCCGTGCGGTTGATGAGGAACCAGAACTCGTGCTCGTCGGTCCCGCGGACCGCGAGCTCGACCTTGCCGCGGACCGTGGCGGGCAGGTCGCCCGGGAGGTGCGCGTCGTCGAGGAGCGAGCGCACGAGCGGCTCGAGGCCCGTGCCCAGGCGCGTCGAGACGTAGGTCGCCGAGCCCGAGCCGACGGGCCGGCGCGTGATGGCCGGGCGCCCGCCCTGCTCGCCGGTCTTGTACCAGGCGAGAACCTCGACCGAGGAGTCCGTGACCGTGATCGGCTCGGACCACAGCGAGCCCTCGTTGCCGTCGTCGAGCAGGACCGTCTCGCCCTCGAGCAGCGGGGCGAACTCCTCGACCCGGATGCCCAGGAGGTCGGAGAACGCGCCCGGGTAGCCGCCCAGGTGGATGTGGTCGTTCTGGTCCACGATGCCCGAGAAGTAGGTCGTCACCAGGTGGCCGCCCCCCTCGACGAAGGCCTGGAGGCGCTCGGCGAGAGCGCCTGGCACGACGTGCAGGACGGGGGCGACGACGACGTCGTACCCCGAGAGGTCGGCGCGGGCCGGGACGACGTCGGCGCGCACTCCCGCGGCGAGGAACGCCGAGTACCAGTCGAGGGCTTCCTGGCGGTACCGGAGGGAGTTGTTGGGGTGCGAGTCGAGCTCGCTCGTCCACCAGGACTCCCAGTCGAACAGGATCGCGGCAC
Organism: Oerskovia enterophila; assembly: GCF_044748475.1. NCBI lineage: Bacteria > Bacillati > Actinomycetota > Actinomycetes > Micrococcales > Cellulomonadaceae > Oerskovia > Oerskovia enterophila. The sequence continues at coordinate 121,080 of NZ_JBIVFZ010000008.1, read as the reverse complement.
GCGCGGGGACCTGCGCCGAGCCCGCGATCTCCGCGAGCGCGCCCAGCGTCGCTCCGAGCTCGCGCACCGTGCGGTGCACCTCGCTGTCCTCGCCGGCGTGCGGGACCATGCCCGAGTGGTACTTCTCCGCGCCCGCGCGGGACTGGCGCCACTGGAAGAAGCAGACCGCGTCGGCGCCGTGGGCGACGTGGGTCAGGGAGTCGCGGACCAGGTCGCCGGGCTTCTTGGCGACGTTGATCGGCTGCCAGTTCACGGCGCTCGTCGAGTGCTCCATGAGGAACCACGGCAGACCGCCCGCGATGTGGCCCGTGAGGTTCGCGGAGAACGACAGCTCGTCGTGGGCCTGGACGCCCGGCAGGACGTAGTGGTCGTTGGACACGAAGTCGATCTCGTCGGCCCAGTCGACGTAGTCCATGCCCTTGGTCTCGCCCATGACCATGAAGTTCGTGGTCACCGGGACGTCGGGGGTCAGCTCGCGCAGGACGTCGCGCTCGGCGCGCAGGTACGACTTGAGCGCGTCGGACGAGAAGCGCTTGAAGTCGAGCTGCTGCGTGGGGTTGGGGTGCGAGGCAGCAAGGCGCGGGGGCAGGACCTGGTCCCACGCGCTGTAGCGCTGCGACCAGAACGCGGTGCCCCAGGCGTGGTTGAGCTCGTCGAGCGTGCTGTAGCGCTCGCGCAGCCAGTCGCGGAACGCGCCCGCCGCGTCGTCGCTGAAGTCGTAGACGTTGTGGCAGCCCAGCTCGTTCGACACGTGCCATGCGGTGAGCGCCGGGTGGTCGCCGTAGCGCTCGGCCATGGTGCGCACGAGCCGCAGCGCGTGCTCGCGGAACACGGGGGAGGTGGGGCGCCAGTGCTGGCGCGCTCCGGGCCACAGGGTCTCGCCGTTCGCGGTCACGGGCAGGATCTCGGGGTGGGCGGTCGTGAGCCACGGGGGAGGGGAGGCGGTCGCGGTCGCGAGGTCCACCGCGATGCCGTTCGCGTGCAGCAGGTCCATGATCTCGTCGAGCCAGGCGAAGTCCCAGGTGTCGGCCGTCGGCTGGAGCCGGGCCCACGAGAAGATCGCGACCGAGACGATGTTGACCCCGGCGGCCCGCATGAGCCGCACGTCCTCGGCCCACACCTCACGGGGCCACTGCTCCGGGTTGTAGTCCGCTCCGAAGCCGAGGCGCGGCGTCGCGCGGTCCTCGGGCCACCGCAACCAACGGTGCGGTGTGGGGGTCGATGACATGGGTGCTCCTCGATCTCTCGTCGACCGGGGCGGCGTCTCTCGCGCCCCGGAAGGGGGACGCCGGCGTGCGTCGTGCTGCGCACGCCGGCGTCGGGTCGGTGGGCCGGGCTGCCTGCCCGGCCCACCGGGCAGGTCAGTCGTTCGTGACCTTGAATCCCTGCCCGTTGCCGTACGTGGTGATCTGGTCCTGCCAGGCCGTCAGGCCGTCGGCGATGGGCGTCGCGTTGCTGAACGCCTGGCCCGCGGTGTCACCGAAGACCGAGTTCGCGTAGACCTGGAAGGGCAGGTACTGCCAGCCAGAGCTGACGTCCTTGGACGCCTGGACGAAGACCTCGTTGACGGCCTGGCCGCCGAAGAAGTCGGACGTCGCGCCGAGGAAGTCGGTGTCGGCCATGATCGAGCTCGTCGAGGGGAAGAGGCCCGCGTCGACCTGGGCCTGGACGGCCTCGGAGTCCGTGCTGAGCCAGCGGGCGAAGGCCAGGGCCGCCGCCTTGTTCTCGCTCTTCGCGAGCACTGCCGTGCCCGAGCCGCCGTTCTCGGCGTTGGCCGGGGTGCCGGCCTCCCACACGGGCATGGTCGCGGCCTTCCAGCTGCCTGCCGTGGAGGGGACGTTGGTCTCGAGCGAGCCCGGAGCCCAGGCGCCCGTCATCCACATGGCGTAGCGGCCCGAGTCGAGCGAGCGCCAGAACGCGTCGTTCCAGCCGCCCGCGACGTCGACGAGCTTCTCCGAGATCAGGGTGTCCCAGAGCTCGGTGAACTTCTGCGTGCCCTCGTCGCCGAACGAGATGTTGACGTCCGTGCCCTCGACCGAGAACGGACGGCCCTCGGCCTGCCAGATCAGCGAGTCCACGCCGCCCGCGTCACCCGGGTCGATCGACGCGATGAAGTTCTCGGGGTTGTCGGCCTTGATGGCGCGCGCGACCGTGAGGAACTCGTCCCACGTCGTCGGGGCCTCGACGCCCAGGCGCTCGAGGATGTCCGCCCGGTAGAACATGACCATGGGGCCCGTGTCCTGGGGGAACGCGAAGTGCCCGTCGCCTGCGGCGACCTGCTCCCACGCGGAGGCCGTGAAGTCGGACTCGAGGTCGGACAGGCCGACGTCGTCGAGGCTGACGAGGGACTCGCCCAGCGCGAACTGGGGGAGCGCGAAGTACTCGATCTGCGCGAGGTCCGGTGCGCCGGAGCCCGCCTTGATCGCGTTCTGCAGCTTGGTGTACTGGTCGGCCGACTGACCGGCGTTCGTCAGCTCGACCTGGATGTTCGGGTGGGCCTCGTTCCACAGGTCGACCGTGGGCTGGAGGTTCGGGACCCAGCTCCAGTACTGCAGGGTCGTGGTGCCCTCGGCGTCGAGGGCTGCGTCGATGTCGGCGGCCGTGACGTCGCCGCCACCGCCGCCGCCGTCCGTGCTGCCTCCGTCGCTGCCGCCCGAGCAGGCGGCGAGCGTGAGCGTGAGGGTGAGTGCTGCAGCGGTGACCGCGGCTCCGCGGGCGCGGGTGATCCTCATGGGGTGACTACCTTTCACTTCGGTGTGGAGAGGGGTCCGTCGGGGAGCCGACGTGGGGGTGGTGCTACTGCTTGACCGCACCGGCCGCGAGGCCGGACTGCCAGTACCTCTGGAGGAAGAGGAAGACGATGATCAGCGGGATGATCGCGACGAGCGACCCGGTGAGCACGAGGTTGTAGACCGGTTCGCTCGCTCCGGAGGAGCCTGCCTGCGCGCTCCACTGGTTCAGTCCCACCGTGAGCGGGTAGAGCTTGGGGTCGGTGAGCATGATGAGCGGCAGGAAGTAGTTGTTCCAGGTCGCCACGACCGTGAAGAGCAGCACGGTGATGAAGCCCGGGGTCAGGAGCCGCAGCGAGACCGACAGGAAGGTCCGCAGCTCGCTCGCGCCGTCGAGGCGCGCGGCCTCGAGCAGGGACTCGGGCACCGAGTCCTGCGAGTAGACGTACATGAGGTACAGGCCGAACGGGCTCGCGAGCGCGGGGATGATCACGGCCCAGGCCGTGTTGACCAGCCCGAGGCGGGAGAACATCAGGAACGTCGGGACCGCGAGGGCCGTGAGCGGGACCGTCATGGCACCGATCACGCCGGCGAGCACCCACTTGCGACCGGGGAACGAGAACTTCGCGAGCCCGTAGCCGCCGAGCGTGGCGAGGATCGTGGCTCCGACCCCGCCGACGCCCGCGTAGAGCACGGTGTTGAGGAGCCAGTTCGAGTAGATGCCGCCCTGGTAGGAGAACAGCTTGGTGAGGTTCTCGCCGAGCGCGAAGTCGTCCGCGAACCACAGGCCGAACGAGTTGAACAGCCCGCCGTTGGTCTTGGTGCTGTTGATGACGAGCCAGAGCAGCGGCACCACGGCGTAGAGCAGCATGAGCGTCATGAGGATGGACAGGGTGGGCGAGGTGCGTGCCCGGGACGAGGAGGCGGGGCGGCGGCGACCGGTCCTGGTCTTCTTGACCGGGGCCTCCTGCGACGCCTGCACGGTGCTGGTCTGCGTCATCACTTCTCTCCTGCTCGGCTCAGTCGTTGCGCGAGGGCTGCGACGACGACGGTGACCGCGCCGACGATGATCGCCACGGCGGCCGAGTAGTTGTACTGCTGACCGTTGAACGCCAGGTTGTACGCGTACATGTTGGGCGTGAAGTAGCTGCTGATCGTGGTGGGGGCCAGGGCCCGCAGGACGTTGGGCTCGTTGAAGAGCTGGAACGACCCGATGACCGAGAAGATCGTCGTCAGGAGCAGCGCGGGGCGCAGCGCGGGGAGCTTGATCGAGAAGGCGGTCCGGATCGCGCCGGCTCCGTCGATCTCCGCGGCCTCGTAGAGCTCGGTGGGGATCGAGCGCAGCGACGAGTACAGGATCAGCATGTTGTAGCCCACGAACGACCACGTGACGATGTTGCCGATCGCGACCAGGACCCACGACGCGGACAGCAGGTCCGGGGTCGCGAGGCCGATCGCGTCGCCGATCTGGCGGATGAGCCCGAACTCGTTGCCGTACATGTAGCCCCACATGAGGGCCGCGACGACCGAGGGGACCGCGTAGGGGAGGAAGAGCGTGATGCGGAACGCGCCCTTGGCCCGCAGCCGGCCCGAGTCGATCGCGAGGGCCGCGAAGAGTCCGAGGCCGAGCATGATCGGGACCTGGACCGCGAAGAACAGTAGGACCCGCCCGAGGCCGACGTGCAGCAGGGGGTCGGTCAGCGCCTGGGCGTAGTTCGCGAAGCCGGCGAAGAAGGAACCTCCCACGAGCCGGTCCTGGAAGAACGAGAGGTAGACCGCGTAGAAGAGCGGCGCGACGATCGCGAAGACGAACACTGCGAGGAAGGGGAGGACGAACGCGAGTCCTGTCCACTCTCGTCGTTCGGGGGGAGCCTTGGCGCGCCGGGCCTTGCGGGGCGGCGCGCTGGTCGTCACGGACGTCATCGTCATCTTCCTCGATTCGGGCAATCATGTTTGCGCAACCATGCGCTTGGTGCCCAGCATCACACGGGATTTCCGAGCGGTCAAGCCGCTTCGGCGTCGTGCACAGAAGGGGAGTGGGCGCTACAAGGCGTGACGAATGGTTGCGCAACCGTGATGTCGGCTACAGTTCTGCCCACAGGTCCGGAACGAAGGAGTGCGACCCTCATGACCGATTCACCCGCGACGAGGCACGGCAGGGTGCCGACCATGGTCGACGTCGCAGCGGTCGCGGGCGTCTCGCCCCAGACGGTCTCGCGCGTCTCGAACGGCTCGCCGAACGTCGAGGCGTCGACCCGCACCAAGGTCCTCGAGGCCATGCGCTCCGTCGGCTACCGGCCCAACGCCGCCGCCCGGGCCCTGACGACGGGACGCTTCGGCGCGATCGGCGTCGTCGCGTTCTCGCTCTCGCGCTTCGGCGACGTCAAGACGGTCGAGGCGCTCGCGCTCGCGGCCAAGGCGCACGGGTACTCGACCAACCTCATCTCGCTCGACAGCCCGACGGCGGGCGGCGTGAGCGCAGCGATGGCCCAGCTCGCCGCGCAGAACGTCGACGGGCTGATCGTGGTCGAGAGCGAGATCCTCGAGCGCTCGTCCGTGATGTTCGCACCGGGCGTGCCCGTGGTCGTGACCGACGACGTCCTCGAGACGTCCTACCCGCTCGTCATGACGGACCAGGCCAGTGGCGTGACCAAGGCCGTCGAGCACCTGCTCCGGCTCGGTCACAAGACCGTGTGGCACGTCGCCGGCCCGCCCAACGGCAACGCGACCCGTGTCCGCCGCGACGCGTGGGAGGCCGCCCTCGTCGCGAACGGCGCCCCCGTCCCGCCGGTCTACCACGGCGACTGGACGCCGGCCTCGGGCTACCGCCTGGGAGCGGTCCTCGCCGACAGGATCCCGGACGAGATCACGGCGATCCTCTGCGCCAACGACCAGATGGCGATGGGGCTCATGCGAGCCTTCCAGGAGCGGGGCATCTCGATCCCCGGAGACGTGTCCGTCGCGGGCTTCGACGACATCGACGTGGCCGAGTACGTGTGGCCGCCCCTGACGACCGTCCGTCAGCACTTCGACCAGGTCGGCCAGCTCTGCGTCGACCTGCTGCTCGAGCAGATCGCCGGCCGCCGGCCGACCCCCGGAAAGGTCCACGAGGTCTCGGTCGAGCTCGTGGTCCGCGCCAGCACCTCGGTGCCTCCCGGGCCGCGTTCCTGACCCGTCGGGCCGGACGGTCCGCCCCTGCACCCTTGTGCCCTATCCCTCGTCCCGAACGGAGTTCCCCCATGCTCGCCGGCCGAATGGTCCTCAACCCCGACTTCCGGGTCGCGCCCGTCTCGCGCCGCACGTTCGGCTCGTTCGTCGAGCACCTGGGGCGCTGCGTCTACACCGGGATCTACGAACCGGGGCACGCGACCGCGGACGCCGACGGCTTCCGCGGGGACGTCCTGGACCTGGTCCGCGAGCTCGGGGTCTCGACCGTCCGGTACCCGGGCGGGAACTTCGTCTCGGGCTACCGGTGGGAGGACGGTGTGGGGCCGGTCGAGGACCGCCCCGCGCGGCTCGACCTGGCGTGGCACACGCTCGAGCCCAACACGTTCGGGCTCCACGAGTTCCTCCGCTGGGCGGACAAGGCCGAGATCGAGCCCATGATGGCCGTGAACCTGGGGACCCGAGGCGTCCAGGAGGCCCTCGACCTGCTCGAGTACACCAACATCGCGGGCGGTACGGCGCTCTCCGAGCGACGTCGTGCGAACGGCGCCGACGAGCCGTTCGGGATCACGATGTGGTGCCTGGGCAACGAGATGGACGGTCCGTGGCAGGTCGGGCACAAGACGGCCTCCGAGTACGGGCGCCTCGCGTCCGAGACGGCCCGCGCGATGCGCCTCGTGGACGACCGCCTCGAGCTCGTCGCGTGCGGGTCGTCGGCTCCCGACCTGCCGACGTTCGGCGAGTGGGAGCGCGTCGTCCTGACCGAGACCTACGACGAGGTCGACTACATCTCGGTGCACCGGTACTACGAGATCAAGGGCGACGACCTGCACTCGTTCCTGGGTTCCGTGGTGGACATGGACCGGTTCGTCGACTCGGTCGTGGCGACCGCAGACCACGTCAAGGCCGTCAAGAAGTCCGACAAGCAGATCGACCTCTCGTTCGACGAGTGGAACGTCTGGTACCAGTCCCGTGCGGCGTCGGTCCCCCCGCAGGGCGCGGACTGGCCCGTGGGCCCGGTGCTCCTCGAAGACCGGTACTCGGCGGCCGACGCGGTCGTGGTCGGCAACATGCTCGTCTCGCTGCTGCGGCACAGCGACCGCGTGACCTCGGCCAGCCAGGCGCAGCTCGTCAACGTCATCGCGCCGATCATGACCGAGCCCGGCGGGCGGGCGTGGCGCCAGACGATCTTCTACCCGTTCGCGCAGGCGTCGGCGCTCGCGCAGGGCACGGTCCTGCGCGTCGAGCCGGTCTCGCCGACGTTCCCGACCGCGCAGCACGGCGACGTCCCCTCGGTCGACGCGGTCGCGACGTGGGACGAGGAGGCCGGGCGGCTCGCCGTGTTCCTGGTCAACCGCAACCCCACGGAGCCCGTCACCGTCGATGTGGACCTCGCCGCGTTCGGAGCGCTCGTGGTGTCCGAGGCCTCGACGCTCACGAGCGAGGACCCGTACGACGCCAACACGGCCGACGAGCCGGACCGCGTGGTGCCCGTCGCCCGGGAGGACCTGTCGGTCGAGGGCGGCGTCCTGACGGTCGAGCTGCCCGCGGTCTCGTGGTCCACGGTGCTGCTCGTCGCTCGCGAGGCGCAGGGCTGACCCAGCGGTCGGTGGCGGGAAAGTCCCGCATGCGGGGGAGTCGGCAGGTCTGAGCGAGTTCACCCGGATTCGACGTCTCTTCACCGCGCGCGCACAACGTCCCCTCAGTAGCCTGACGTCAGCGTCCTCGCGCGCCGCGAGCGCTGACGGCACTCCGAACGGGGCTTCACATGGATTTCTGGGACTTCTTCTGGCTGCTCATCTGGTCCTTCGTCTTCATCGCCTACCTGATGGTTCTGTTCCAGATCCTCGGGGACCTCTTCCGTGACCACACGCTCAACGGGTGGTGGAAGGCGCTGTGGATCGTCGCGCTGGTCATCTTCCCGTTCCTCACGGCGTTGATCTACGTCATCGCCCGCGGCAAGGGCATGACCGAGCGACAGCTCGCCGCTGCCAGCGCCGCCAAGGCGCAGGCGGACTCGTACATCCGCGAGGTCGCGACGGGTGGTCAGTCACCGACCGACCAGATCGCCACGGCCAAGTCGCTGCTCGACGCGGGCACCATCACGCCCGACGAGTTCGCGTCGCTCAAGGCCAAGGCGCTCGCCTGACCTTCGCACCACGGGCTCGCCCGCTGCGGCGCGAGCAGCAGCACCACGGACCGGTCGTCAGAAGTACCCCGGGGTTCCACCCGGCTCACTTCTGACGATCGGTCCGTGCTGCGTCCAGGTACGCCCAGGAGGCTCGCGTACCCTCGACGCGTGGACGAGGAACTGGCGACGGGCGACTCGCGCGATCTCCCGGCCGGCCACCCGACGCGTCCCCCGACCCTCGACGAGGGCGACCGACCGTCGCGCTCGGTGCGTGACGCCGTCGGGCAGGACGCCGCGCGACGTGGTTTCTCCCTCGATCCCGGCCAGGCTCCCGCGGTCGAGGCACTCGACGCCCTCGCGGCCCGGCTCGCCGACCCTGCCCCTGGCGGGCTGAACGGGCTCTACCTCTGGGGGCCCGTGGGCCGGGGCAAGACCTGGCTCATGGACGTGTTCCACGCGACCGTGGGTCGGCTCGCCCTCGGCAGCGGCAGCGGTAGCGGTCGCGGCCCCGGCACCCGCGCGGTGCGCGTGCACTTCCACGACTTCCTGCGCCGCCTGCACGGCGAACGCTTCCACCGCGGGTCGATCGACGCCGCGCTCGACGCGATCCTCGGGGACGCCGACCTGGTCTGCTTCGACGAGTTCCACGTGCACGACGCGGGCGACGCCATGCTCGTCGCGCGCGCCGTGCGGACGCTCGACGCGCGCGGCGTGCGGGTGGTCCTGACGTCGAACTACCCGCCGTCGGGCCTCATGCCGAGCCCCGCGTACCACCACCTGTTCGTCCCGACGATCGACCTGCTCACCGCGAGGCTCGACGTCGTCGAGGTCGGCGGGCACCGCGACCACCGGCGAGCGCCGAGCGAGGACGTGGCCGGCTTCCGGGGCGGCTCGTTCGTGTGGCCCGCCACGGATGCCCGGCTCGCGGCCGCGGGGCTCGACCGCCCTGGGCCGGCAGAGGCGACGACGGTCCGCATCGGCTCGCGCGAGCACCCGGTCCTCGCCGTCCGGGGGGACGTCGCGTGGCTCGGGTTCGGGCACTGGTGCGCGGGGCGCACCGCGGTCTCGGACGTCCTGTACCTCGCAGAGCGCTTCGGGACGGTCGTGCTCGACGGCGTCCCCGCCCTGGGCGCGCAGGCCCCCGACACGGGGCAACGGTTCGCGAACCTCGTCGACGTGCTGTGCGACCGTGACGTGCCGCTGCACGTCCTGGCCCACCAGGATCCCGACGAGACGCTCCGCCGCCACGGCGAGGAGGGCGTGGCGCTCGACGTCGAGCGGACCGCGAGCCGCCTCGCGCTGCTGCGGCGGCTGGGGCCGGTGGCTCCCGGGCGGTGAGGGGGACCGCGGGACCGGCGGTGCACGACACCCGGCACGTGTGGGTGTCCTGCGCGATGATCGGGGAGGCGGCGCCGCCCCGGCGCCAGCGACCGGAGGGAACCCGCACATGGCCGAGGTACTGCTCTTCCACCACTCGCTCGGACTGACGCCCGGGGTCGAGGCGTTCGCCGAGACCCTCCGCGAGGCGGGCAACACCGTCTACCTGCCGGACCTCTACGAGGGCAGGACGTTCCCCGACATCGACAGCGGTATGGCGTACGTGAGGGAGATCGGGTTCGACACGATCCGCAAGCGCGGCGTGGCCGTGGCCGACGGGCTGCCCGAGGAGCTGGTGTTCGCAGGGTTCTCGCTCGGCGTGGTGCCCGCGCAGATGCTCGCCCAGACCCGCGAGGGCGCCCGGGGCGCGCTGCTCTTCTCCTCGTGCGTGCCTACGTCCGAGTTCAGCGACGACGGGTGGCCGCTCGGCGTGCCGGTGCAGGTCCACGGCATGGACGCCGACCCGTTCTTCGTGGACGAGGGAGACCTCGATGCGGCCCGCGCCCTGGTCGAGGCAGCACCGGGCGAGGCCGAGCTCTTCCTCTACCCGGGGGACCAGCACCTGTTCGCCGACGCGAGCCTGCCGTCCTACGACGAGCACGCGGCGCGCCTGCTCACCGAGCGGGTCATCAGGTTCCTCGACGGGATCGGGGCCTGACGAGCCCCGGGCGGTGACGGCCCCGCCGGTCCGCTGCGGCCTTGAGCCGCGCGTGCCTCGAAGAGCACGGCCGAGCGCACCGCAGGCAGGGTCGCACCTCGCTCCCTATGGTTGATCGATGAGCGCACCCGTCTCTCGCGCGCCCGTCCTCGACGTCGTCCGCCGCGCGGTCGAGGCCGGGACGTCCGTCACCGTGGTCGGGCTCCCGGGGTCGGGACGCTCCACGCTACTCGCGCAGGTGCGGGACGCGGCGGACGACGACGGGTGGAGCGTGGTGTCGGTCCCCGGGCTCGGCGGAGGCGCCGAGCGACCTCTCGAGTCGCTCGTCCTCGCAGGCTTCGTCACCGGTCCCACGGGCTCGCTGGGCGCGATGGCGGCCGCGGTCGACGGGGTGACCCGGGCGGCCTCGGGCGGGCGGACGCTCTTCCTGCTCGACGACGTCGAGGCGCTCGACGACGCGTCGGCGGCGGTGATCGGCGCCGTCGTCGCCCGTCGAGGTGCGAGCGTCGTGGCGACCGTGCGCCCGCCGTTCCCTGGGACAGGACCGGTCGAGCGCGTGCTGGCCGGGCGCGAAGCCACGGTGCTGGGGATCCCCGTGCTGCCGTTCGAGGAGGTGCACCGCCTGATGTCCGAGCTGCTCGGAGGGCAGGTGGACTCCGACGTGGCGGGCCGCGTCTACGCGTTGTCCGGGGGCCTGCCCGGCATCGCCCGGTCGATCGTGCTCGAGGCCCGACGGGCCGGGCACCTGACGAAGCAGTCGGGAGGATGGGTCTCGCGGCGTGACCTGTGGACCCCGGCCCTTGCCGTGACCGTCGAGCGCCTGCTCGACGGTCTGGGGGACGACGAGCGCGACGGGCTGCGGATCCTCTCGGTCCTCGGGCCGTCAGAGGTCAGGGCTGTCCGGCGGCTGCTCCCGTGGTCGGTCGTGGTCGCTCTCGACGACCACGGGCTGGTGCGCTTCGTCGAGGAGGAGGACAGGTCCCTCGTCGTGCTGTTCCCTCCGCTGCTGGCGGAGCACCTTCGCCACATCGGGCACGACGCGCGAGGGGCCCGTGCTCTGGACGCGATCGGAGCCACGCTGGACCCGGGGGGCGACGTCGAGGCGACGTTCCGGCGCCCCGTCCTCGGGTCGCCGATGCGCTGGTCGTCGTCGCCCGAGTCCTCGGCGATCCTCGGCCGGATCCTGCGCGAGCGGTCTGCGACCCGTCTCCTCGTCAGCCGCGACGCGTGGCGGCACGAGCCGACGAGCCGGAACACCGTGCTGTACCTCGACGCGCTCCTGACCGACGGCGCCCCGCCGGGCATCCTCCGGGAGGTCCTCGACGAGTCGCGGCGGGACGACGGGACCGAGCCCCGCCGGTACGTCGCGTTCGTGCGGGCCTGGGAAGCGGGGTACCAGGCGCTCGTGCTCCACGACCCGGAAGGGGCGCTGGCGGATCTCGCCCGGCTCTCCGAGTCTGTCGAGGAGCGCGAGTCCTCGCTCTTCGACGCGATCGCCCGGCACGTCCTGCTCGTCGTCGCCCTCGAGCGGCCGGGCGACGCGGGACCGGAGGTGCCGGGTCATGGCAGCTCTCCGACGGGGTACGAGGCCGCTCCTGCGCCGTACCCGGTGGACGACGAGTCCTTGGCAGCACCGGGTGGGATCCTGACCCAGGTCGCCGACGTGGTCCGGCTCGTCCGGGGCGAGTCGCTCCTCGCGCAGGGACGCCCCGTCGATGCCTGGCAGGAGTTCTCCGCAGTGTCTCTGCCCGAGACGTCGCCGCGGCAGGACACCGCGTCGCTCGTGCCTCAGGCTCAGCTCGTCTCGGGCGAGATCGTGATGGCGACAGACCGGTCAATGCGCCTCCTCGACGAAGCGCGCGGGACGCTCGAGCCGGGACAGATCGAGCCGCAGGGCTACGTGGTCGCGCTCGGGCTCTTCCTGCAAGGACGGCTCACAGCCCTGCGCGAGCACCTGACGAGCATCTTCGCGATCGGCGCTCCCGCGCCGCTGCGACCGACGACCCGGGCCGGCCTGCTGGCCCTCGCATCCGCTCTGTCGCTCCTCGAGCGGAACGTCCCCAGTGCGCGGTCGCTCGTCTCCCAGCTCGATGCGATGCGGCTCGAGGCAGCGTTCTCCCCCCTGGCGCGCCCGGCACCACTCCTCGTCGCACTGGCCTTGGAGTCGGGTCGCGACGCGCGAGAGGCCGGGCGATCGGCATGGGATCACGTCTCGTCGCTCGCCGATCGCGGCTATGTCCTCGCGGCGACGTTCGACGCGGCGATCCTCGTGGACCTCTGGCCGGACGCCGGTCGTGCCGAGCGGGTCGCCGGGCTCGCGGTCGAGGCGCAGGGGAGTCTTCTTCCCGCGCTCGGACGCTACCTGCGGGCCGCGGCCGACCGCTCGGTCGAGAAGCTCCTGCTCTCGGTCGACGAGCTCTTCGAACGACAGCTCGTCACCTTCGCCGTCCGCGCCCACGTCGTCGCGATCAGGATCCTCCGCGCGGACGGAGCGACGGCGCGGGTGACGGAGGAGTCGTCCCGGCTGCGAGCCCGGGTGGCGAGCGCCGGAGAGGAGCTGGACCTGCTGGTCTCCGCGCTCACCCCCACCGAGGAGCTCAGTGCGCGGGAGCTGGAGGTTGCTCGGCTCGTCGCGGCAGGACTGAGCAACCGCGAGGTGGCCGAGCAGCTCGTGGTCAGCGAGAGGACGGTCGACAACCACGTCTACCGGATCTTCCGCAAGCTCGGTGTCGGCTCACGCGAGGAGATCGGCGGGCTGCTCTAGCCGCTCGGTCCGGGAGTGCAGCTGCCCCGCGGGCGTCGGGCACGACGCGTCTCGGCGTCTCGTCCGGGGCCGGTCCCTACGCCCCGCGTCTCGCGTACCCCACGGATCGAGGCGGCGTGCTCACCGTGCCGTCCCTGTCCGCTCAGACCGTGCCCGGACCGCCCTGAGCCCCGCCTTCGCTCGGGCACGGTGGTTCCACCAGCCAAACAACGGAGGTGGAACCATGTACCAGCTCGGTACGACCCAGGCAGGAACGGCGCTCGCGGCCACAGGAGCGATGGCCACCGGGTACACCGTGGTGGGCGCCTGGACACTGATCGTGGCAGGCCTCGCCCTCGTGACGACCGCGCGCGTGCTGCACAGGCGGCACGCCTCGCAGCGATGAGCCGGCCGGCTCCGCGAGTCGTCGCCCTCGTCCCCGCGCACGACGAGGCCGAGGCGCTCCCCGCGACCCTGGCCTCGTTGCGGGCCCAGACGCGTCCCGTCGACCGCGTGCTCGTCGTGTCCGACAACAGCACCGACGGGACCGTCGAGGTCGCACGAGCGCTAGGGGCGGACGTCATGGAGACCGTGGGCAACACCGGCCGCAAGGCCGGGGCGCTCAACCAGGCCTTGTCCGCCGTGGACGCGGAGAACGTCCTGGTCCTCGACGCCGACACCTCGATCGCCCCGACGTTCGTCGAGAAAGGGCTCGCACTGCTCGACGGACGTCCCGACCTGGGCGCGGTCGGAGGGGTCTTCCGTGGCACGCCTCCGCGGTCCCTGCTCGAGCAGCTCCAGTCCAACGAGTACGAGCGCTATGCGGTGCAGATCGACGTGACCGGGCGGACCGCGGTGCTCACGGGGACGGCCGCGCTCATCCGGACCGAGGCGCTCGCCGACGTCGCACGGCACCGTGGGGCGCGGCTTCCCGGTCCCCCGGGGGCCGTCTACGACCCGGGAGCCATCACCGAGGACTCGGAGCTGACGCTCGCGCTGCGCACCCTCGGACACGGTCTCGCCTCCCCGACGAGCATGTCGTGCACGACCGAGCTCATGCCGACGGCTCGGGACCTGCACCGCCAACGGGTGCGCTGGTACAAGGGGATGCTTGACAACCTTCGTGCCTACGGGTTCACCCGGGTCACTGCGCGGTACGTGGGGCAGCAGGCGATGATCGCGCTCGGGGCGCTCATGCTCATGAGCCTCGTCGTCCTCACCGCCCTCACGGTGGCGGCCGGGGCCTTCCGGTTCGTCCCGTTCTGGCTCGCGGTGGGCGGGGTGCTCGTGGCTGAGCGACTCGTGACGGTCTGGGGCGCCGGGCCGCGTGCGCGCGTGCTCGCGTCGCTCGTGCTGCCCGAGCTCGGCTACGACCTGTTCCTGCAGCTCGCGTTCGTCCGTGCCTGCTTCCTGGCCGCGACCGCTCGAGACGCGGGATGGCACCACGTCCAGCACACGAGCGCCGCTCCTGCAGGGACCTGAACCTAAGTACCCGACGCCGTAGGGGGCCGGCGTCGTCGGCCGACCCGTGAAGAACAAGCAGAGAGGACAGGCCGTGAGTGCCTGCCGAGGAAAGGAGAAGTCGTGGACGTCCAACCCGTCGTCGTCGGGATCGATGGTTCGAGCACGAGCAGGGACGCCTTGATCTGGGCGGTGCACGAGGCCCGCCTGCGCGGGGCGCCGCTGCATGTGATCCACGCCTGCCCGCACCCCACCTACGACCCGGTCTTCGCGGGCGGCTTCTGCCTGCCGCCGATCGCTCTCGAGGAGGAGGCCGACGTCGCACTCGACTGTGCGGGTGATCTCGTGCGAGAGACGGCACCCGAGGTCCCGGTCGAGACCTGGGCCTGCAAAGGACCTGCGGCCTCCGTGCTCCTGGACCAGGCGCAGGACGGGGCCGGGCTCGTCGTCGTGGGCTCACGAGGACTGGGAGCGTCCGGTGCACTGTTCCTGGGGTCGGTCAGCACCCGGGTAGCCGCTCGTTCGACGGTGCCCGTGGTCGTGGTCCCGCCGGGGACGGAGCACTCCACCGCCGGGCCCGTCGTCGTCGGGGTCGACGGCACCCCGCACTCGATGGCCGCGGTGCGCGCGGGTACGCGCGAGGCAGTGCTTCGGGGAGTGCCCCTCGAGCTCGTCTCGGCGTACCTCGTCCCGGCGGATCTTCTGGTCGGCCCCCTCGCACCACCGGTCGACCTTCGGCCGGCGTACGTGGAGCGCGCCGAGCGAGTCGTCGGGGAGGCGGCTCGGACGGCCCGCACCATGGGGCCGCACCTGGAGGTTCGCACCCACGTCGTCGAAGGGGTGCCCACCGACGCGATCGCTCAGGTCGCCGGGTCGACGGCGTCGCTCGTCGTGCTCGGCTCGCGGGGCCACGGCAGGGTGCTGGGGCCGGTCCTGGGCTCGGTCAGCCAGTCGGTGCTGCACCGCGCGACCGGGCCCGTCATGGTGGTGCACGCCCAGGACTGATGGTCGTCCTGCCGCTCGCGCGCCGGACCTGTGCTCGGCCCTGCGGGCGCTCTCACACATGAGGAGGAGCCGACCATGAAGAGCTCGACCATCCCGGCAGCAGCCCTGACGCTGCTGCTCACCACGGTGCCCGCCGTCGCGCAGGCCGTCCCCGAGGACGTGGCTGTCCCGTCGTCCCCCCTCGCCGGGGTCGCGGCGACACCCGTCGCCGACGAGCCGGCGCCGGACGTCGACCCCCTGGGTCCCGACGAGCCGGCGCCGGACGTCGTTCTCGGCGACGGTCTGGCGGGGACGGGCGCTGGGGCGGCGGCCACCGCCGCGGCGGCGCTGGGCACGCTCGGTGCCGGAGCCGGTCTCCTGGCCCGTTCGCGGCGTCGCGGCTCGCAGTAGGCGCGGTCAGCGCCAGACGACGTCCAGGCGCTGCGGCACGTCCCAGCCGGCTGCCACGACGGGCTGCTCACCAGCGGGGGACACCGCGCGCCCGGCTCACCACGACAGGATCCCGTGGACCGCGTCCTCCAGTCGCGAGGACAGCGTGGTGTCGGCGACGACGGCGTCCCGCTCCTGCGCGGCCCGTTCCGGGAGATCCGTGATGATCCCGTCGACCCCCTCGCGCACGTAGCCGCGCATCGCGGCGGGCTCGTCGACCGTCCAGACGAACACCTTCGTGCCTGCCGCGTGCGCCTCGGCGAGCAGCGACGGCGTGAACGACGACTCCTCGACCGCGACGAAGTCGGCGGTCGTCGCCGGCAGCCGCCCGAGGTTCACGGGGAGCACGTATCCCGTCCCGATCTCCGGGGCGAGGGACTCCACCTGCTCGACGACGTCCTTGTCGAGCGACTGCACCAGGTACGTGCCGGCGACGCCCTTGGCCTGGAGCAGCGCGACCACGTCCTCGACGTACCCGGGGGACTCGCGGCCGTGGGGCTTGATCTCGACGAGGAGCGGGACGCCGAGCTCCTGGGCGCGGTCGACGAACGCCTCGAGCGTCGGGATCGACGCCTCGTGCCCCCGGGCCCGGACGGTCGTCGCGGTGAGCTCGGGAGTCGTCAGGTCGTAGACGTCGCGGTCGACGCCGGCGAGGCGCGCGAGGTTCGTGTCGTGGACGACGACGATGCCGCCGTCGGCGGCCTGCTGCACGTCGATCTCGACGTACGCCGCGCGTGCCTCGGCTGCCGCCTCCAGGGAAGGGATCGTGTTCTCGACGCCGCGTGACGGGTACCCGCGGTGCGCGATCACCTGCGTCTCGCTGCGGTTGCCGATGTCCGTCATGACCGACGTGTTGTGGACCGAGAGGACGGCGAGGGCGACGACGCCCGCGATCCCGACGACGACACGCACCCATCGCGGTCCGTGCAGGCGGGCCGCGACCGGCTCGGCGGGCGCGGAGTGGATCGCTCCGCCGTCGGGCCCCTCGCCCTGGCGGACGCCCAGCGCGACCACCACGACCTGGGCGAGCATTGCGGCAACGAAGCCCGTCACGACGAACACCGCGATCTGCACCACCGCGAGCGAGAACCCCGCGACGAGCGGGGACGCGTCGGGTGCGACGCGGTCGGTGAAGCGCGTCGGGGCCAGGCCGACGTTCACGACGCCCACCAGGAACGTCGCCGCGACCGCGAGCACGATCCCGAAGAGCACCACGAACCGCCACGTGTGCCAGCGCGTGAGGCGCCAGCTCGTCGCCATCGAGGCCGCGACCGACGCGTCGCTCGTCACGAACACCGCGAGCGTGAGCACCAGGCGCAGGTTCAGGTAGAGCACCACGGCGAGGAAGCCGTAGTAGAGCCACGTCCCGGCGTCGGTCTCGAGCAGCGAGCCCACGACGAACCGCGGGATGCGGATCCCGCGCACGACCGTCGCCACGATCCCGACGTTGCCGAGCGGCAGCACCACGAAGAAGTAGGGCACGAACAGCAGGACCTGCGGGCTGAGGAGCTTGCGCGCCGCCACGAGCAGGTCGCGGGCGACCGTGCGGACCGTGACCGGCTCGCGGTGCGCGAGGCGGTGGGCGATCACGAGCAGCGCCCCCACCTGGACGAGCACCACGAGGCACGCGAGGGCTGCGATGAGGAGGATCAGCAGGTCGGTCGCGGGCGAGCGCAGGACCTGACCGAGCGTCCGCTGGGTCACGGCCTCTACCCCTGCCTGGTCGAGCGCGAGCTCGAACAGCCAGGCGAGCGCCGGGAAGACGAGCAGCACGCTCACGCCCTGCAGCAGCAGGATCGCCTTGAGGTACGTGCCGAACGAGGTCCCGAGGTAGGTCAGCGCGGCGCCCAGGGTCGGCCAGGTGCGCACGGTCCTCACCCCGCGAGCCTAGGCCACAGGAGGCAGCGGGCTGGCAGGGGGGCCTCCCGCGACCGCCACCCGCCGGGCCGTGGGAAGGAACTCCACGGAGCCGGGCTTCGTTGTGCAGTACCACGTGCTCATGACCCGCCCACGAGCTGAGAGAGACGGCCCATGGACTCCGGAACCTGGCTCAACATCGGGCTGGTCCTCGTGTTCGTGCTGGTCGGAGGCGTCTTCGCCGGGACCGAGTTCGCACTGGTCTCGTTGCGCGACTCGCAGATCAAGCAGCTTGAGCAGCAAGGGCCGCGGGGCAAGCGGGTCGCCGGGGTGGCCCGCGACCCCAACAGGTTTCTCGCCGCTGTCCAGATCGGCGTGACGGTGGCCGGCTTCCTGTCTGCGGCCTACGGCGCGTCGACCCTCGCCCCGGACTTCGTCCCGGCGCTCGAGTCGCTCGGGCTGCCGACCGGGCTCGCATCGACCGTCTCGCTCGTGGCGTTGACGCTCGTCATCTCCTACCTGTCGCTGGTGCTGGGCGAGCTGGTCCCCAAGCGCATTGCGCTCCAGCGGTCCGCCCAGGTCGCGGTCGTCGTCGGGCCGCCGCTCGACCGGTTCGCGACCGCGATGCGGCCGGTCATCTGGCTGCTGTCGCGGTCCACGGACCTGGTGGTGCGCCTGCTGGGCGGCAACCCGACCGCGCGGAGCGAGCAGATGACCGAGGAGGAGCTGCGGGACCTCGTGATCGCGCACGAGGCCTTGCCCGAGGACGAGCGGAAGATCCTCACCGACGTGTTCTCGGCGGCCGGACGGTCGGTCGTCGAGACCATGCGGCCACGCGGCGAGGTCGTCTTCCTGTCCGCCGACCTCCCGCTCGTCGAGGCGGCCACGGTCGTGCGGACCCAGCCCTACTCGCGCTACCCGGTCACGGGAGAGGACTTCGACGACGTCGTCGGGTTCCTGCACGTCCGCGACCTCCTCGACGCTCACGACGACGCCCCGACGGGCGTGCCGCGGACCGTGCGCGACGTGACACGTGCCGTGCTCGAGCTGCCCGGCACGAACCAGCTGCTGCCCTCGCTGTCGCTCATGCGGCGGACCGGGGTCCACCTCGCGATCGTCGTCGACGAGTACGGGGGAACGGACGGGATCGTCACGCTCGAGGACCTGGTCGAGGAGCTCGTCGGGGACATCCGCGACGAGTACGACCTCGCCCACGAGCCCCTGGCCCGGGGGAGCTTCGACGCGGGCCTCACGCTCGAGGCGTTCGCCGACCAGAGCGGCATCCGGCTCGCCGACGGCCCGTACGAGACCGTCGCCGGGTACGTCATCGCGCGTCTGGGGCGTCTGGGTGCGGTCGGAGACGCCGTCGACCTGCCCGGGCACCGGTTGACCGTGAGCGCGGTCGAGGACCGGCGCATCCGTCAGGTGACGGTCACGGCGCTATCGGAGAGGGGCCTGGAGGATTGACGTGGGCGCGGGCCGGGCGCAGGGGCAACGACGCCTCCTGGTGACGGCGGTGCGGCGCGCGCCCCGGGTGTGCTCGGGGAACGCGCCACGCCACCGGAGGGCTACGGCGCTTCCGCGATCCTGCGGATCGTGTCGAGGCGCCGCTCCCACGTGGCGCCGATCGCGTCGAGGGCTCGGGCCGTCTCGGTGAGGCGGGACCCGACGGCCTGGTAGCGCACCTCGCGACCGACCCGCACGGGCTCGACGAGCCCGGCCTCGGCGAGGACCGCGAGGTGCTTGGCGATCGCCTGCCGGGAGATGGGCAGGCGCGACGCCAGTGCGGAGGCCGAGAGGTCCGCCCGCCCGAGCTCCTGGAGCAGCTGCCACCTGGTGTCGTCGGCGAGCGCGGCGAACACGGGGGCCAGTGACGAGGTGC
This sequence comes from Oerskovia enterophila, assembly GCF_044748475.1. Lineage (NCBI taxonomy): Bacteria > Bacillati > Actinomycetota > Actinomycetes > Micrococcales > Cellulomonadaceae > Oerskovia > Oerskovia enterophila. The sequence continues at coordinate 101,643 of NZ_JBIVFZ010000008.1, read as the reverse complement.
TCATGCCGTCCGTCCGTCGGGGACGGCCTGGTGGGCGCTCTCGAGGAACGCGACGAGCTCGTCCAGCTCGCCGGTCCACCCGGAACGGTTGCTCTCCATGGCGTGGGCGGATCCCTCGCCGAGGCGGTCGAACCCGGACTCGACGACGCTGAGCAGCGTCCCCGGCCCGTCGGCCGCGAGGGTGAACCGGACCTGGGTCGAGTTGTCGTCGCGCAGGGGCGTGCTGGGCTGGTTGGTCCACGTGAAGGCGAACGCGACCGGCTCGTCGTACTCGTCGATGCGGACGGCGAACTCGCCGAACCCGTCGAAGCCGAACGACCCTTCGCCGCCCACGCGCAGGTCGGGCAGCGAGGCCCTCTGGCCGAACCACTGGGCGATGAGGTCGTCGCGGGTCAGTGCCGCCCAGACGCGGTCGGGGGTCGCGTGGACGAGGACGGTGCGCGTCACCTGGAACTTCTCGGGGTCGATGACAGCCTGCTGGTCGATGGACGTCATGGTCGTTCCTCTCGAAGGGTTCATGTGCAACTTCAGAGTTGCACATGGAGACCCTGAGTGCAACCCCTAGGTTGCAGATGGGTCGCTCGGTGCCGCGATCCCCAGGAGCTCGCGCGCGACACCCTCGGCCGCGCCCGGTACCAGCGCGTAGTAAGCCCAGACCCCACGCTTCTCGCGATGCAGCAGTCCGGCGTCGACGAGGATCTTGAGGTGGTGGCTCACGGTGGGCTGGCTGAGCCCCACGGGCTCCACGAGGTCGCACACGCACGCCTCGCCGCCTGCCGAGGCTGCGACGATCGCGAGCAGGTGGACGCGCGTCGGGTCGCCGAGCGCCTTGAAGGTTCGGGCGAGGTGCTCGACGTCGGCCGGACCTGCCGACGTGCCGTGTGCCGCGGTGCCCTCGGTCTCGTCCGGTCCGCAGCACGCCGCGGCCCGGGTGTCGGCGGGGGCGATCGAGGTCGTCATGCCCACATCTTGCCACGCATCGACATTCTTCGATACGTTCAGGCATCGAAGTTTGTCGATCCCTGTGCCTGGTGCCCGGTGGGTCGCCCGAGGAAGGAGAGGCCATGGCCGTTCACGAGGAGCTGCCCGTCGTCGTCGTGGGAGCCGGACCGGTGGGGCTCGCTGCCGCCGCGCACCTGCTCGAGCGGGGGATCGAGCCCCTGGTCCTGGAGGCCGGCGGGTCGGCGGGGTCCGCGGTCGCCGCGTGGGGCCACGTGCGACTGTTCTCGCCGTGGCGCTACGACGTCGACGCCGCCGCGCGCCGCCTCCTCGAGGCCACGGGGTGGACCGCCCCGGACCCCGACGCCCTGCCTACGGGATCCGAGCTCGTCGAGCGCTACCTGACCCCGCTCGCCGCGACGCCGCAGATCGCGGCCCGCCTGCGGACGTCGTCGCGCGTGGTCGCGATCTCGCGCGAGGGCGCGGACAAGACGCGTTCGCTCGGACGGGAGCGGCTCGCGTACCGGGTCCGCGTCCTGGGGCCCGACGGCGCCACGCACCACGTGCGCGCCCGTGCGGTCCTCGACGCGTCCGGCACGTGGGGGCAGCCGAACCCCGTCGGCACGGGCGGGCTGCCCGCCCTCGGCGAGGTCGGGTCGTCCGCCGTGACGGGGCCGCTGCCCGACGTGCTGGGCACCGACCGTGCGCTCTTCGCGGGCCGCCGGACGCTCGTCGTCGGGATGGGGCACTCGGCCGCGAACACGCTCCTGAGCCTCGTCGAGCTCGCCCGCGACGAGCCCGGCACGCGCATCACCTGGGCCGTCCGGGGCGGGTCTCCGCGTCGTCTCTACGGCGGCGGGACCGACGACGAGCTGCCCGCGCGCGGGCTGCTGGGGACCCGGCTGCGCGACGCCGTCGAGTCGGGGCTCGTCACGCTGGCGACGCGCACCTCGATCGAACGGATCGAGCCGGTCGAGCCCGCGGGTGGGAACTGGCCCGTCGGCACGTCCAGCACCGTCGGCACGGCTGACGCTCCCGTGCGGTCCGCTGCGCCGTCCGATGTGCCGACGGCGACCGGCCCCGTCCGGGTCCAGGGCGCCACGCGCGACGGGGAGCTCGACCTCGAGGTCGACACGGTCGTCGGCGCGACCGGCTTCCGACCCGACCTCGACATGCTCCGCGAGGTCCGGCTCGACCTGGACCCGGTGGTCGAGTCGCCCCGCGCTCTCGCCGACCTGATCGACCCGAACCACCACTCGTGCGGGACCGTCCCGCCGCACGGCGAGGCCCTGCTGACCCACCCCGACACCAGCTTCTACGTCGTGGGCATGAAGAGCTACGGCCGGGCGCCGACGTTCCTTCTCGCGACGGGCTACGAGCAGGTGCGCTCGATCGCCGCGGCGCTCGCGGGCGACCGGGAGGCCGCGGACCTGGTCCAGCTCGACCTGCCCGCGACCGGGGTCTGCTCGACCGACCTCGCGCTCGACCCGGTCTCCGGCGAGACCGCCGAGGTCTCGTGCTGCGGCACGTCCCCGGCGTCCCCGGAGCCCGTGCTCGTCACGTTCGGCGCCCCCGCCGGTAGCCTGGGATTCGCGACCGGTACGGCCCACGGCCGGTCGGCCGACGAGCAGGAGGACCCCCGATGAGCGCGCCCCGATCCGTCCTGTTCGTGTGCGTCAAGAACGGTGGCAAGTCGCAGATGGCCGCAGGGCTCGCGCGGCAGATCGCGCCCGACGTCCAGGTCGACTCGGCGGGCACGTCACCGGGGTCGAGCCTCAACGCGCTCTCGGTCGAGGCGCTGGCCGAGGTCGGCGTCGACCTGTCGGGCGAGCGCCCTCAGCCCCTCACCCCGGAGCTGGTCGCCGCGGCGGACGTCGTCGTCGTCCTCGGGCGCGACGCCCAGGTGACGACCGACGACGGGACGCCCGTCGTCGTCTGGGACACCGACGAGCCGTCGCTGCGCGGCATCGAGGGCATGGAGCGCATGCGGCTCGTGCGCGACGACATCGCGGCGCACGTGCGCGACCTGCTCGAACGCTGAGGGCGGCTGGGGCCCGCACCACGGCGGGCGCAGCTGCCCCCGGAGACAGCACGAGGCACCTCCCGGTCCGGGAGGTGCCTCGTGCCGTCTGGAGAGGACGCGGTCAGGCGGTCGGGGCCGCGCCGCCCGTGGGGTGGGAGCCGTCTCCGTCGGTCGGCTTGCCCAGCACGTTCTCGCGGACCACGCGGCGCAGCACCTTGCCGATCTGCGAGCGCGGCAGGTCCGGCACGACGAACAGGTGCTTGGGCAGCGCGTAGCGGGCGAGCTTCTGCTCGCCCCAGGCGCGCACGGCCGCGAGGTCGACGGGCAGGCCGCTCGCGGTCGTCTCCGACTCGTCGAGCACGATCGCCGCCGCGACGCGCTCGTCCGAGCCCTCGCCCGGCAGGCCCACGACCGCGACGTCCCGGATGCCGGGCATGAGGCGCAGGTGGTCCTCGACCTGCGACGGGTAGATCTTGAACCCGCCCGTGATGATCATCTCCTTGATGCGGTCGACGAGCGTGACCACGCCGTCCGCGTCCACGGTCACGACGTCACCCGTGCGGAGCCAGCCTCCCTCGAGCAGCTGGTGGGCCGTCTCCTCGGGGCGGTTCCAGTAGCCCTGGAAGACCTGCGGCCCGTGGATGAGCAGCTCGCCGCGGACCGTGCCGTGCTCGTCGGGGACGACGTCCTGCGTCGGGTCGTCCTGGTCGACGACGCGGATGTCGGTGCTCGGGAAGGGCAGGCCCAGGGTGCCGGGGCGACGGCCGGCCGAGACGGGGTTGCCGAGCGCCACGGGGGACGTCTCGGTCATGCCGTAGCCCTCGATGAGCAGACCGCCGGTCGCCTCTTCCCAGGTGCGCGCCGTCGTCGGGCTGATGGGCATGGCCCCCGCGAACGCGAGCCGGATCGAGTGCAGGTCCACGGGCTTGCCCGCCGCGCGGGCCTTCGCGGCAGCGGCCGCGACGCGGTCGAACATGGGGGCGACGCCCGGGAGGAACGTCGCGGGGCGACGCTTCTGCGCGGCCAGGACCGAGTCGGCGTCGAACTTGGGGAACGCGACGAGCGTCGCGCCGATCCGCGCCGGGAGCGTCAGGCAGAACATGAGGCCGAACGCGTGGAAGAACGGCAGGACCCCGTAGACGGTCTCCTCGCCCTCGCGGAACGACGCCCACGCCTGACCCTGCACGGTGTTCGCGACGAGGTTCCGGTGCGTCAGGACCGCGCCCTTGGGCGTGCCCGTGGTGCCGCCGGTGTACTGGAGGAGCGCGACGTCGTCGGCCGTGGGCTGCGGCGTCGACGGGTCGAGCGGGCCGGCCGCGGCGACGAGACGGTGCCAGTCCGGCACCCCTGCCGAGGCAGGGCCGCGGAGCGCGGCCTTCTGGGTGCGCGCCGCCTCGACGGGCAGGTGCAGCGCGAGGCGCTTGACGAAGGGCAGGTCACGGGCGACGTCGACCGACACGACCGTGCGGAGCCCGGTGTGCGGCTGGGCCGACAGGACCGCGGGGACGGCCTTCTGCCACACGAGCGCGACCGTGGCGCCCGAGTCCGCGAGCTGGTGGGCCAGCTCGTCGGACGAGTAGGTGGGGTTGTGCTCGACGACGGTCGCGCCCAGGCGCAGCGCGGCGTAGAACGCGACGAGGTGCGACGTGCAGTTCGGCATGACGAGCGCGACACGGTCTCCTGGGCCGACGCCCAGGGTGGACAGGGCGCTCGCTGCGCGGTCCACCTTCTGGGCGAGGCGCGCGTACGTGATCGTGGCGCCGAAGAAGTCGACCGCCACCCGGTCCGGCCAGCGTGCAGCGGCTCGGGCGAGCGCCGCGGTCACGGGCTCGTCGGGGACGTCGACGGTTGCGGGAACCCCTGGGGAGTACCGACTCAGCCAGGGCTGCTTTGCCAAGGTGTTCACTACTACACCGTAACTTACGGATGCGTAGGTTATGTGTGCGCTGCGTGCGAGGAACCTCGGCGTGGCCTGGGAGAACCCAGGATGTGAACTGATTCCCACCCGGGGGGAACCTTCGGGGGAGGAGCTGCGTGTTCCGTTCGTGAGGACAACGTACCGACCCCCGCCGAGCAGTTCCGGCGCACGGGTCGCAGGGGGCAGCAGCACGTCGTCCGGACCCGCGCCTGCGAGGTCTCGAGCCGTCAGGGGGCGGCTGCGGGACCTCGTGGACAGTGGGCCGGCGGGGTCGGTCGGGGTCGTGGTCGGAAGCGTCGGGGCATCGCTCCTCGCGGTCGGCCTGGCCTGGTCCTCACCCCAACCGATGCTCGGCATGGTCCTGCTCGCGGTCGCGCTGCCCGTGTGCGCCATCATCGTCTGGTGGTCGATCGTGCCGCGGCACGTCGCAGTACGCGGAGCTCGCGTCGTGACCACCGACGACGACAGGGGGTGGCTGGTCGTGCGCAGACCGCTGGGCAGGGTCGTGCTGGACGGGTCGCGCTTCGGCGTGCTCGACGCCCAGCGGGCGCTCGCGGACCGCGTCGTGGCCGTGCACGTGTCGGGCCGCGCCGAACAGGACGAGATCCTGAGGCTCCTCGACCGCGTCGTGGCGCTCGACCGGCTGGAGCACGGCGCCTCGGGGGGATCCGAGGCGGGCGGCCGGAGCAGGTTCACCCCCGAGCAGCGTTCGCTCCTGACCCGGCACGTGCGGGACGCCCTGGTGCGGGACGTCGAGCTGCTCGAGTCCCGGTCGGCAGGGCTTCCCGCCCGGGGCTCGTACCCGGTGCGCCCCGCACCTGCGGGGGTACTGCCATGACGGCGGTCCTGCCGCTCGTGGGGGGCGGCGGCACGATCGACGGCCCGCGACGAGTGCCCGACGGCGACGCAGCGGAGCCGCTCGACCCGGACTTCGACGGTGACCACGCCGCGCAGGACGTGGTGCTGCACGCGACCCGGAACGCCGAGTTCACGGTCTTCATGGAGCAGGCCGTGGGCCCGCTGCACCGCATGGCGTACCTGCTGTGCGGCGACCAGCACCGCGCCGAGGAGCTCACGCAGCAGACGTTCGAACGCACCTACCGGGCATGGTCCAGGGCGCGCGACGGAGACCCGCTCGTCTACGCGCGTCGCATCCTCGCGAACCTGCGGGTCGACACCTGGCGCCGGACCCGGCGCGAGGTGCTGTCCGGGCCCGAGGACCTCCAGGGGCACGTCGAGGAGCTCGCGGTCGCCCCGAGGGGCGGTGGCCCGGTGAGAACGGCTCCGGCCGGTGTGGACGACCGGGACCTCGTCGTCCGAGCCCTGCTCCAGCTCCCGCTCAAGCAGCGCCGTGTCGTGGTCATGCGACACCTGCTCGACCTCTCGGAGTCCGAGGTCTCGACCGAGCTCGGTCTACCGGTCGGCACCGTGAAGTCGACCGCGTCCAGGGCCCTGGCCCGCCTCCGCACGATCCTCGACGACTCGCCCGGAAAGGGTGGCACCTCATGAACGTCCCGACCGACGACTTCTTCGACCGGCTGCATTCCGCTGCGGACGCGGTCCCCCCGTCCACGCTCGACCTGCCCGTGGTCCTGGCGACCAGCCGCCGCAAGGCCACGACGCGCCGGGTCCTGACGGGCGCCGCAGCATTCACAGCGGTCGCCGTGGTGGGCGTCGGGGTCGCGACGGGCCTGCCGGGCGAGCTCGCGCACGAGCTGGCCCCCGCCGCGGGGTACGAGACGCTGAGCACCGAGGTGGTGCACCAGGAGGTGGCACCGGGGATCACGGCCGTGGCCGAGGCGGCGACCTACGAGCTCCCGGACGGGACCGTCGTGCTCGACACAGGGATTGAGACCGGCGCGCACGGGGACCGGTTCCTGATCGTCTCGACCGTCGAGGTCGGCGCGGACGGCTACGACATCCAGGTCGACCCGGAGACCGGTGAGGTCCTCGAGACGCAGGAGGGCAGCGACCCGGCACACATCCAGAAGATGATCGACCTCGGCTACGCGCCCGCCGAGGTGCAGCACGTCCAGCTGGTGGTGGGGGACGACGGCGAGCTCGGACGCCTCCGTGAAGGGGCCGTGCCGGCCCACGTCGTCCTCGACGAGGTGGGCTCGGCCGTGCTCACCTCGCCCTCCGGCAGGGACCTTCTGGTGGGCCTCACCGAACCGACCGGAGGGTGGGCCGAGACGACGACCTACCTGGCGACCTGGGAGCCCATCGCCGGACCGGAGAACCGCGAGATCACCTCGGTCGCCGTGCCGACGCTCCCGGTGGCCGGTGACGGGTTCGAGCTCTACGTGGTCCAGGCCGACCCGCCGGGCGGCCGGCTGTCCTTCCGTGGCGCGCTCGCGGTCACGAACCACAACGAGGTCGTCACGACCTGCGGACCCCAGGCCTCCGCGTGCGAGCTGACGTTCGACCCGAAGACCCGTGAGGTCGGAGCCGGCTCGACCGACCCGAGGACCGAGACCCCCGAGGACTCCGTCGCGACCGCACTGGACGAGATCGCGCCGGGCGCAGACCTGATGTCGGTGTGCCTCGAGCTCCGAGGTCAGGGCGCCGTCGCCGTCACCGAGATGGGCGCCAAGGCCCCCGAGAAGCTCGGTGTCGACCCCGACACCTGGAGGCGCTGTGTAGTCGACCGGTCGTACGCCTGGGGCTGAACAGCCCGACGGCCACGGCTCACGTCCCGCCGCGCTGCTCCAGGTCGGCCAGAGCCGCCTCGGCGCGGTCCGCGTCGAGGTAGCGGCCGCCGCGGTGCACCGGGACCAGCGACGCACCCGGGCGGGACTTCCCGCCCGGGTGCGCTCCGCCGTCGGGCGTCTGGCGCGTGAAGCGGTGGACGAGCGGGATCCCTGTGGGGACGTTGAGCACCTGGACCTCGGGGGCCGTGAGGCGGTCGACGAGCATGACGAACGCCCGCAACGAGTTGCCGTGGCCCACGACCAGCAGGTTCTCGCCGCGATCCAGAGCCTCGCGCGTCGCCTCCCACAGGGGTTCGAGCCGGTGGACCACGTCAGCGAGCGACTCGGTGTCGCGGCGCATGCCCGAGCGGGCGGCGTCGGGCAGACGGCCGAACGTGTCGGCGACGCGGGCCGCGGCCTCGCTGCCCTCCTCGACGGGCGGGGGACGGTGGTCGAACGACCGGCGGTACTCCCAGTAGGCCGTCTCGCCGTACTCGGCCCGGACGGACTCGCGCAGGTCGTCGGTGAACGCGCCGTAGTGCCGCTCGACCAGGCGCCACTCGGGGACGAGCGGCGGCGGGCCCGGCAGGGCCGCGGCGACGATCGCCGCGGTCGCCGAGGCACGCACGAGCGGTGAGGTGAGGACGCGGTGCGGCGCGAGCGACGGGTCGTGCGCGCACGCTGCCGCGAGCTGGGCGCCCGCGAGCTCGGCCTCGTGGACGCCGCGGTCGGAGAGGTCGACGTCGAGCAGCCCCGTGAACCGGTTCTCCGCGTTGTAGACGCTCTCGCCGTGGCGCAGCAGGACGAGGGTTCCGGGTGCTGGGGCGCTCATGGCGTCCAGCGAACCACACCCGCGGTCAGACCTCGATCAGCCCTCGCTGGTGGGCGATCGAGACGGCCTCGGTGCGCCCCGACGCCCCGAGCTTGGCGAGCACGTTCGAGACGTGGACGCTCACGGTCTTGCCGCTGATGAAGAGGCGCTCGCCGATCTGCCGGTTGGTGAGGCCCTGGGCGACCAGCAGCAGGACCTCCTCCTCGCGGTCGGTCAGGACGGACACGGCTCCACGACGCAGCCCCGGAAGGTCCAGGCGCCCGCGGCGTGCCAGGTCGCGCAGGGCGCTCGTGAGCGGCCCGGCGCCCATGTCCTCGGCGTCCTCGAGTGCCTGACCGGCCTGGGTCGCGGCCTCCTCGCGGTCGCCCACGCCGAGCAGCGCCTGCGCCCACCGCCAGCGGGACCGGGTGGCCTCGTAGCGGTAGCCGTAGTCGAACGCGCTGGTCGCCTCTGCCCAGAGCGTCGGGTCGTCGGTCCCCGTGAGACGGCTGTGCTCCGCCCGGGCCCGCACGAGCCACGCGACCCCCTCGGGTCCGAGGCGGCCCCCGCGCGGCCGACCGCGCAGCGCCGTGGTCTCGGCCTCCGCGAGCAGCGCGTCGCCGTGCGACTGCAGGTCCGCCGTGGTGGCTCCGACGAGCCTGCGCGCCTCCGCGGCGTCGGCCAGCGCGGCCAGGGCGAGGGCCGAGATCCAGATCCGGCCCAGGAAGTAGTCGCTCCAGGTGCGCCCCAGGTAGCCGATGAGCTCCTGCGCGAGCGTCAGGGCCTCGTCGCGGTGCGCCGACCAGACGAGCGCGTCGATCATGCAGCCGCCCGCGATGAGAGCGATCTGCCCGTCGCGCTGCCACTCGGGGCGGAGCCCACGGGCGCGCTCGATCACGTCCTCGTCGCCTCGGGCGACGGCCGCGTAGAGCTGGACCGCGGCGAGCGCGGCGACCGCGCTGGGCGGCGGTGGTTCGGGCGCCGACGGCGGTGGGCGCAGGTCGCCTGTCGCGTACCGGACGAGCTCGCCGAACAGGCGCAGCTCGACCCCGTACCCGTTCCATCCGAGGCCCGCGGCGACCGCGTGCTCGAGGCCCGTGTGCGCCTCGACGAGAGCCTGGTCCAGGTCGCCCGAGTAGTACCGGTTGGCCGCGATGTTGTACCAGCACCGCATCTCGGTCAGGAGGTCGCCCGCGGCCTGTGCGCGCTCGCGGGCCGTCGCGAGGAGCGAGGCCGCGCGGTCCGCGTCGTCGACCTCGAGGACCGCGAGCGTGGTGAGCGCGTCGGCCTCGACGTCGGGGGCGTCGATCGCCCGGGCGACCGCGATGGCCTCCTCGGCCGTCTCCTGCGCGACGACGTCCATGTCGACGCGGTCCAGGTTCATCGCGGCGCGGGCGCGCGTGGCGAGGGTCCAGGCCCGGTCGCGCGACGGGGGCTCGGTCGGCAGGACCTCGAGCGCAGCGGCCGTGTGCTCGATGACCTCCTCGACACGCTCGATCCCCAGCAGGTGCAGCGAGAGCACGTGGCGCAGCGAGGCCTGGCGCAGCGGGTCGCCCGCGGTCGACTCGACGACCTTGCGGGCGATCGCGACCGCTCGGTCCGGCTCGCCTGCGCGGCTCGCCGCGGCCGCTGCCGCGACGGCCACGTCGACACGGTCCTCGCCCAGAAGCTCCGCGGCGTCGGGGACCGCGTCCCACAGGCGCAGCACCTGCTCGAGGTGCCGCAGCTCCTCGGCGGGGGCCAGGACGCGCGCCGCTCGGCGGGCGGCCTCGCGCGAGGCGACCAGGGCGGTCGTGGTCTCGTGGGCCGAGAGAGCGTGGTGGGCCCGCTGCGCGGGCGAGCCCAGCGACGGGTCCTCGGTCAGGGCTGCGAGGTAGGCGCGGTGCAGCGCGGCGAGCTCTCCGGGCAGGAGGTCGGCCGAGATGGCCTCGGCCAGCAGGGCGTGGCGGAAGGCGATGCGGCCCGACTCGATCGTCAGCACGTGGTGGGCCACGGCCTCGCGGAGCGTCGCGTCGAACGCCTGGTCGCACGCAGCGCGGGTGGCGGGGGTCCCTGGCGTGCGCAGCCCGCCGAGCGAGAACACGCCCAGGTCCTGCCCGACGACGGCCCGCAGCAGCGGCTCGGCGACCACGCGCCCGGAGAGCGACGCGATGCGGGCGAGCTGCTGGACGTCGGGCTCGAGCTGTTCGAGGCGGGCGTGCAGCACGTCGGCGAGGGACCAGGGCAGGGCGTCGGCCTGGGGCCCGGCTTCGACGAGCTCCTCGGCGAAATAGGCGTTGCCCTCCGACCTCTTCATGACCCGTTCGAAGTCGTGCTTGGGCAGGACCTTGCCGGCGACCGCGGTCGTGAACTGCCTCAGCTCGGCGGGCGTGAACGGGGCCAGGTCGAGGTGCTCGACGCGCGGGTGCCGGCGCAGCTCGGCGAGCACGGGGCGCAGGGGATGGCGGCGATGGAGGTCGTCGGCGCGGTAGCTCGCGACCACGAGCAGGTGCTCGGCGCGCAGCCGGGCGAGGACGAAGCGCAGGACGTCGCGCGTCGACGGGTCGGCCCAGTGCAGGTCCTCGATCACGAGGACGAGGGGCGCCCCGGGGCGCCCGGGGGCAGTGATCGCGGCGGTGATGGCCTCGAAGAGCTGGAGGCGCCCGGCCTGGTCCTCGCCGTTGCCCTCGAGGGCCGAGGGGCCCGCGTCGAGGAGCCGTCCCAGCGCGGGGCGCCCGTCGATGGTCCGGTCGACGACCTCGTGCGCCGCGCGGAGCTCGGACAGCGCCTCGGTGAACGGCAGGTAGGGGAGCCCGACGTCGCCCAGGTCCACGCAGTGGCTCACGACCACGGTCGCCCCGGCCTCGCGCGCGAGCTCCGCGGCCCGGACGAGGAGGCGTGACTTGCCGACCCCGGCGTCGGCTCCGAGCAGGATCGCGCCCGGGTCCCCGGCGGCAGCGCGGCTCACCGCTGCGGCGATCACGTCGAGCTGGTGCTGTCTTGCGACGAAATGAGCCTGGGAGGGGCGCGGCATACGGCCCATCCTTGCAGTGGCCACAGACGGCTGCCACGAAGTTTCCTGATACTCCGCACCCGGTGTGACCAAGTCCTCCTCCGGACCGTCCGCGAACGGTGTGCTGGGTGGTGCCGAGGGCGGTCGTCGTCCCCGGCTCACCCGTCCGGAGGAGGGCTCCGTCATCCGCCCTGACCCGTGGTGCTCGCGTGCTGACTGCCGACGTGGCTGCGGAGCCACCGCAGGAGGACGTTCTCCCCGGGCGCGAAGTCCGCACGGACCAGCTGCTGGTGGTAGCGGAAGTCCGTCTCGAGAGACGGGCCGTTGAACTCGTTCATGATGCTCCCCGTTCCGGCAGACCTGGCGTCCGCCTGACCCTCACTCTGGTGCTGAGGCGCGAGACGGCGTATCGGTCGACCGGGCAGGTTCTCGGCACGCACCACCTCAGGCCCGACGGCGTATCTCACCTGAGGTGGTCTGAGGTGCCTTAGGGGGGTTCGGGACGATGTGCCCGCGCCCCGCAGGGGGCGAGCCGAGCCGCTTGACGGGCGCTCCGCTGTCGGGCCGTCCGGGAGGAGGTGCCCACCCGTTGCCAACTCCGGGAGGCGGTCGCAGACTGGAATGGACCGGACCCCTTGATGGAGGTGCCCTCGTGACATCGACGTACGACGTGCTACCGATGCTAGGACGCGGCAAGCACCGCAACCCGAAGAAGGGCGCGTGCTTCATGGAGCTCGCGTCGTACCTGGCCGGCGAACGCTGGAGCGACCACCCCCAGTGCACGCACCCGCTCGTCGCGATGCTCGCGCGAGCGGTCAACGACCTCACGAGCGACACGGCCCGGCCCCGCCTGGCCCTGCTCATCCCGTCCGTGATCGGGCTGCGCAGCGACGACCCGCGCTGGAGCGTGTGGATCGCCCTGGGTGCCGCGCAGACCGCCCTGCCCGTCGCCCCGAGCGACCGCCAGGACGTCCTCGCTGTCGCGATCATCGCGGGCGAGCGCATGCTCGACCAGCTCGAGGACCGCGAGCCCGGCACCCGGACGCAGGCCTCGGTCGAGGCGCTGGAGAAGGTGCCGCGCACCGCGGCGTGGGCCGAGTCGTTCTGCAAGGGGTCGCGCCTGCGCCCCGCGCGGTTCGCCCGTGACGCGGCGCCGAGCATCGTCGCGGCAGCCGTCCAGGGCATCGCCGAGGCCGGGTCCCGGGACGCCGACGACGCGCTCTACGAGCTGCTCTCGTCGACGATCGAGGCCGCACGCGGATGGGCGGCCGCAGAGCCCGCCGAGCCCCTCGACCCCAAGGACTGGGAGCCGGTCGTCCGGAGCGTCGGGGCCCAGGTGTGACGGCGGCCGAGAGCGGCGGCCCGCCCAGCCTCGAGGAGTCCCTCGACCTGACGGTGCCGCCGAGCGGTCCTGGGTGCGCCGAGTGCGAGCAAGCCGCGGGCTGGTGGGTGCACCTGCGTCGGTGCGCGGAGTGCGGCCACGTGGGGTGCTGCGACACGTCTCCGTCGCAGCACGCGACCGCGCACTTCGCCCAGACCGGGCACCGGCTCATGCGCAGCTACGAGCCGGGCGAGGACTGGTACTGGGACTACGTGACGGCGCAGGCGTTCGACGGGCCCGAGCTCGCGCCCCCGCTCGCGCACCCCGAGGACCAGACGACCCCGGGGCCCGCGAGCCGCGTGCCCGCGAACTGGCGAGAACTGATCCATTGAGCCGTGAGCGACAGCCCGGCCTCGACGAGATCGAGGCTCGGCTCGTGGGACTGGTCGACGGGTCCATGACCCGCGACGAGGCCGATCGATGGGCCGGGCGGTGGTACACCGACGACAGCCTCGACTGGGACGACGTCTCGCTCTGGGCCCTCGAAGAGCTGTTCGGGATCGATCTCCAGCAGACCGACGAGCACGGGACACCGGTGGGCTATCTCCAGCCCGACGACGGCGTGGCCGAGCTCCTCGACGAGTTCCGGCGGCGTCGCGGGGACCGGGCGTGCCGCGCCGGTTCCGCCGAGAAGTGGGGTGTGGGGCCCGGGCGCGGCGCCGCCGGGGGGGCGACAGCCCACAAAGGGCGGGGGGGGGGCCGCCCGGGCCGCGGCGAGCCCCCCCCCCCGCCCGGGGCGGGCGGGGGCGGGGGGCCGGGGGCGGCCCCGCCGGCCCCCCCCAACCGGTCGGGGCCCCCCCCCCCCCCGCGGGCCCCGGGCCCCACACCCCACTTCTCGGCGCGCTGGGGGCCCGCCGGGACGCTCAGTCCCGGACCACCCGTGCCAGCGCGTCGAGCGCCGCGAAGGGGTCGTCGGGCCGGGCCGGGTCGGGGCTCGTCGGCACCACGACCACGCTGCTGACCCCGTTGGCCCCGAGCGCGGAAAGCCGCGCCCGGACCACGTCGGGGGGCCCGACGATCGCGAGCTGGTCGACCCACTCGTCGGGCAGAGCCCGGGAGAACTCCTGCGGTGTCGGCGTCGAGTCGCGCAGTTCCCGGAACGCTGCCGCGAACGGGAGCGGGTCGATCTGCGCGGTCCAGTCCGCGGCGCCGAACGTGGCCAGCGCGGGCCGGACGATCTCGCGGGCCGTCGCGACGTCGTCGTGCACCACGGCGAGGCTGAACGCGACGAGGGTGTGCTCGGGCGGGGCGCTCGTCCCCGCCGAGGCCCGGCCGCGCTCGACCGCCGCGCGGACCGTCCCCAGGTACTCGGGGGTCACGGGCATGTCGAGGATCGTGCCGTCGGCGACGCGGCCGGCGACCTCCAACGATCGAGGTCCGCGCACCCCGTTGAGGACGGGCGGTGCGACGGCCGGAGGGCTGTACAACGCAACGTCATCGAGATGTACGTAGCGTCCGTCGACGCTGAGCCGCTCGCCGTGCAGGAGGGCGCGGACCGCGCCCGTGGTCTCCTCGAGCAGCGTCAACGGGCTCTTGGGCCACACGCCGATCTGGCGCATCCACTCGGGCATCCCGTGCCCGATCCCCAGCAGCAGCCGCCCGGGATGGAGCTCGGCGAGCGTCCCCGCCTCGAGCGCCGTCATGGCCGGGCTGCGGACAGCGGCCGGCAGGATGCCGATGCCCACGTGGATCGCCTGCGTCCGAGCCAGGATCGTCGCGGCCTGCGCGATCCCGCCCCGGAAGAAGCAGTCCTCGACCACCCAGATCTCGTCGAGGCCGATCTCCTCGGCACGCAGGGCGAACGGGAGCAGGTCGGCGATCGGCAGGTCGCGCGGGACGATCACGCCGAGGCGTGGACGGGGCATCGTGGTTCTCCTTCGAACGGTTCGGTTCCTTGGTGGGGTCAGGGGGCGACGAGCCAAGCGGGGGAGTCGTCGCACCCCGCCGTGCGCGGGCACTCCGTCAGTCGAGCGAAGCGTCGAAACCGGTGGTGCGCAGGATCCTCGCGGGAACCCCCGCGACGATCGTGTCGGCCGGGACGTCCTTCGTCACGACCGCCCCGGCGCCGACGATCGCACCGTCACCGATCGTCACACCGGGGATCACCGTGACCGCGGCCCCGAGCCAGACCTTGCGCCCGATCCTGATGGGCGACGGCATCATGTCCGCCCGGCGGGCGGGGTCGACGGCATGGTTCAGGGTCGTCAGGGTGCACCCGTGCCCGACGAGGGTCCCGTCGCCGATCGTGATGCCCCCGGTGTCCTGGAAGCGGCAGCCGCTGTTGAGGAACACGTCCTTGCCCAGGGTCAGGTTCTTGCCGAACTCGCAGTAGAACGGCGGGAAGACCGTGACCGACTCGTCGACGACGACCCCCGTCAGCCGGGAGAGCAGCGCGCGCACCTCGTCCGGAGTGCGGTACCCGGAGTTGAGGTCGGCGACGACCTGCAACGCCTCCTGGGCCGTCCCGTGCATGAAGGCGTGCTGCTCGGACCCGCCCTCGATGAGCTCGCCGCGGTTCACGTGGTCCAGAAAGTCCTCGAGGTCCATCCTTCGATCCTGCCACGCCTCGAAGGAGCAGGAATTGCCCTGGCCCGCCCCTGCCCGGCGGGCCTACCGTCGAGGGCATGACCCTTACCCCCGCGGCCTTCTCCGCGCTCGACGACCACCTCCGGCACGCGGCGGCGCGGGACGAGTTCTCGGGGGGCGTGCTCGTGTCCCAGGACGGCAGGACGCTCTTCGAGGGGGCCTACGGCCTGGCCTCGCGGCGCTGGGGCGTCCCCGTCAAGGCCTCGACGCGCTTCGACGTCGCCTCGGTGACCAAGCTCTTCACGTCGGTCGCGGTCCTCCAGCAGGTCGCCGCGGGGACGCTCGACCTGGACGCCTCGATCCATGACGTCGTCGACCTCGACGGGACCCTCATCCCGCGCGAGGTGACGCTACGGCACCTGCTCTCGCACACCTCGGGCATCGCGGACGACGCCGACGAGGAGGCCGGCGAGTCCTACGAGGCCCTGTGGGTCGACAAGCCGAGCTACTCGGTCACCCGGACCGCGGACTTCCTGCCGCAGTTCGTCCACAAGACCCCGACGTTCCCTGTGGGCGAGGAGTGCCGCTACTGCAACGTCGGCTACGTACTGGCGGGCCTGGCTCTCGAGCACGCCACCGGCCTCACCTACCGCGACTACGTCCGCGAGCACGTCTTCGCGCGGGCGGGCATGACGTCGTCGGGCTTCTTCGACATGCGGGAGGCGGTGCCGGACGTCGCGGAGGGCTGGGAGCCCGTCCGCGCTCCCGTGCCCGACGACGGCGCGCCCGACGACGGTGCCCACGCCGGGGAGCGCGACGCACCCCCGATCGTGGGCTGGCGGCAGAACATCTACAGCTACCCGCCCATCGGCTCGCCCGACGGCGGCGCGCACGTCACCGCGGCCGATCTCGTCCGCTTCCTCGACGCCGTCCGCGCGGGCGAGCTCCTGCCACCCGACCTGACCCAGGCGTTCCTGACCCCGCAGGTCCTGCACCACGAGATAGAGGGTGCCGGGCCGGGGCAGACGGCGGCCGTGCACTTCGCGTTCGGCCTCGAGATCGAGGTGACGGCGGACGGGACGGTCCGGTCGTTCTCCAAGGACGGGATCAACACGGGGTCGAGCGCGATCGTGCGGCACTATCCCGGGCGAGACGGCGAGCCCGGCGTGACGCTCGTGGTCGTGTCCAACAGCGAGGACGGCGCCTGGGGCCCGATCAGGCGCCTCGACGCGCTGATCACCGGGGCGTAGCCGGCAGGGTCTGGACCGCGTCGACCGCCGCGTCGACGCTCGGCAGGAGCCGCCCGTCGGCCACGAGCGCGGCGAACCAGGGCGAAGCCATGGCGCGGTCGGTCGTCGCGCGGGGGACCCGTGCGAGCAGGAGCGTGCAGCCGATCCCGGCGAGCTGCCGGTCGAGGTCCGCGAGACCGTCGAGCACGGTCGACGTGACGCCGCGCTGGGCCCCCGACTCCAGCACGACGGCGCGCGGCGTCGGGCTGCTGGCACGGGCCAGGGCGAGGACGCGCTCGACCGTGGGCCGGGTGTTCGCGGTGTAGAGCCCCGCGTCGAGGTGCAGGACCAGGACGCCGGGCGCGACGCCCGACTCGAGCGCCGCCTCGCGCGCGACCTCGCGGGCCACGGCCGCGTCCTCCGCGGAGTCGTCCCCCGCAGCCGATCCACGGTCCACAGGCGCCCAACCGCCCTCGGGAGCGCGGACCAGCGGCACGACGCGCGGCCGGTCGAGCTCGCGCAGCACGAGCAGCAGCGTGAGACCGACGCCGACGCCGACCGCGGGCAGCAGTCCCGCGACGAGCCCGATCCCCGTCGTGACCACCGCGACCGCGAACTCGACCCTGTTGATCCGCCACAGGACCACGAAGTCCCCGACCTTGATGAGGCTCACGGTCGCGACGACGACCATCGCGCCGAGCGTCGCCTGCGGCAGGTCGTCGAGCACGGGGGCAAGGAACAGCGCGACCAGGACGGCGAGGGCCGCGGTCACGAGCCCCGCGGCCTGGGTGCGCGCCCCCGCGCGCAGGCTGACCGCGGTCTGCGAGAACCCGCCCGCGGGCGGCATGGCCCGGAAGAACGCCCCGACGACCGCCGCGACGCCGTTGGCCAGGAGCTCCTGGTCGGGCGAGATCTGCGGCTCGTCGGGCCGGCGCACCCCGCGGCCCACCGCGACGGTCTCGAGGAACGCCATGATCGCGATCGCGCTCGCCCCCGCGAGCATCGAGCCGACGAGCGACAGGTCCGGCAGGACGGGCAGCGGCAGCCCCGGCGGGACCGGCTCGATGACCGCGACGCCGTGGTCGGTGAGCCCCGCGAAGGCCACGAGCAGGATGCCCGCGGCCACCACGACCAGCGGCGCCGGCACCCTCGGAGCGAGGCGGCCGAGCAGCACGAGGACCGCGATGCTCCCGACCGAGAGCACGACCGTCGCGGGCACGGCCTGGTCGAGCCGGCCGAGCGCGGACCCCACGACACGGAAGAAGCCGGTCGCGTCGGGGTCGGCGGGCACCCCGAGCAGGTGCGGGAGCTGGGCCGCAGCGACCGTCGCGCCCACCCCGGCCTTGATCCCCACGAGCGTGGCCTGCGAGATGTTCTCGACGAGCGACCCGAGGCGCAGGACCCGGGTGAGGAGCAGCAGGGCGCCGACGAGGAGCGTGAGCGTGGACACCGCGCGGGCCGGGTCCTCGGCACCGGCCGCGACCCCGGCCGCGAGCAGCGTCGAGGCCGACAGCGTCGCGATCGTCGACGTCGTGCTCATGCTCAGGGCGCGTGACCCGCCGAGCAGCGCGTACACGACGAGCGGGACCATGCACGTGTACAGGCCGAAGCTCACGGGCAGGTCCGCGATGGTCGCGTAGGCCATGGCCTGCGGCACGACGACGGCGCCCGCCGAGAGCCCGCCCACGACGTCGCGGCGCAGCCAGGCCGCGCGGTACCCCCGCAGCGTGGGGAAGAGGTCGACGCCGAGCGTCCTCGAGCGCGTGGGCCGTGGCGCTGCGGGCGTCGACGTCACGGAGCCTCCGCCCCGTCCTGCGCGACGGCTCGCGGGGCACCGCCCGTCGACCGGCCCAGGGGGTCGGTCGACGGGACGGGGAACACCTGCGACCAGTCGTCGCGCACGCTCACCACGGTCCAGCCCTTGTCCGCGGCGACGGCGAGCGCCTGCTCCGCACCCGTGTCGTACGGCAGGTCGCCGCGGTGCGGGTCGTCGTGGTGGATCAGGACCGCCATGCCGTCCGGGTGCGCGGCCGCATACCCGAGCATGGGCAGGTCGCCGTTCGAGTTGCCGACCGCGAGCACGGGCCGCCGCCCGACCCGGCTCCAGATCCGCACGGGCTTCTCCGGCCCGTCGTCCATGAACGAGAACGACGAGCCGTAGACCACGTCGCCCGTCTCCTCGTCGTACGTCAGACCCAGGCTGGACCCCACGACCTGCTCGGGGGTCACGCCGTAGTAGTCCTCGGTGAACGGCCGCATGAAGTCGCGGTCGCCGCCCGAGGTGATGTAGGTCGAGAACCCGTGGTCGCGCAGGTGGTCCAGCAGCTCGCGCATGGGCTGGTACGTCGCGAACCGGTACGGGGTGCCCAGCGCCGGGTGCGTGGCCTCGTCGAGGAAGGTCCGGACCGCGTCCGCGTAGGTCCCGACCGACCGCCCGGCCTGGGCAGCCACGACGGCCTTGATCAGCACTCCGAGGTCCGAGTCGTCGCCCGCGTAGTGCTTGTCGACCGCGTTCCCCAGCCAGGACAGGTCCCCGCTCGCGGCCGCACGGTAGGGCTGGTGCTCGGCCAGGGCCGGGTCGGCGGCGGCGGCCCGGGCCCACTGCTCGACGAGGAAGTGCAGCTGGACCGGCATGGGCTTCTCGGTCCACAGGGTGCCGTCGTTGTCGAAGACCGCGACGCGCTCGGCCGGGGGCAGTGCGTCGGGACCGACGGCGACGCGATCGACGAAGCGAAGGATCGCCTCGCGCGCGCCGCCGCCGACCCAGGACGGCAGGGGGCCGGGCACTGGCTACTGCTTCATCATCGCGACGTCGAACTTGTGCTCGTCGCTGATGAGGTGGCTGTGGTCGTCGTCGCCGAGGTCGATCCGCACACGGTCGATCGTCCCCGTGAACTCGTTGCCCGTGGGGCCGTAGTCGCTCGAGACGGGCGAGGCCAGGTCCTGGCCCACGTCGACGGTCTCGTCGAACGTGAACTGGAAGGGGATCGTGCGCTCGACGCGGCCCGCGCCGATCTGCTGCTCGCCCACGAACAGGGTGACGTCACCCCCCTTGCCGAGACCTCCGCCGTCGTACGCGAAGTGCACGCGGAGCTCCTGCTCGCCAGCCGGGACCGGGGACCCGGAGCGCACGACGTCCGTGTGGATGCCGAGCAGGTTGTACGCGAACGCGAGCCTGCCCTCCGTCACGTAGAACGACCAGCCGCCGTACGCCCCGCCCTGGGCGATGAGGACCCCCTCGGCGCCGGTCTCGGGGACCTCGACCTTCGCGGTGACCGTGAACGACTTGTTCTTGATGTTGATGGCCGAGTTCTCGCTCAGCCGCCGCATGCCCCGGTAGAGCGTCTGGCTCTGCGCCGTGATGAGCGACGGGCGCCCAGCCAGGTCGGGGTTGAACCGCTCGGCCGTGCGGATGTCGAGCGGCAGCACGTTGAAGCGCGCGGCCTGGATGAGGAACAGGCGCTGGAGCTCGGCGAGCTTCTCGGGCTGCTCAGCGGCGAGGTCTTGCGACTGGGTCCAGTCGGTCTCGACGTCGTACAGCTCCCACCGGTCCTCGTCGAGCCCGTGGTCGGAACCCAACCACGGGTCCTTGTGCTTGGCGACGGCGGTCCAGCCCTTGTGGAAGATGGCCCGGTTGCCCACCATCTCGAAGTACTGGGTCACGTGCTGCTCGGGCGCGGCCGCGTCGTCGAACGTGTAGTTCATGGCCGTGCCCTCGTAGGGGCGCTGCGTCACGCCGTGGACCGTCGAGGGCTCGGGGATGCCCGCCGCAGCCAGGACCGTGGGCGCGACGTCGATCACGTGCGCGAACTGGTTCCGGATCCCGCCCTTCTCGACGCCTCCGTTCGGCCAGCTCACGATCGTGCCGTTGCGCGTCCCGCCCCAGTGGCTCGCGACCTGCTTGGTCCACTGGTAGGGCGTGTCCATGGCGTGCGCCCAGCCCACCGCGTAGTGGTTGTACGAGCGAGGGGTCCCGATGTCGTCGATGTGCTCGGCGACGTACTCCTCGGTCTCGATGTCGTTCATGTGGTTGATCGTGAAGCCCTCGTTCGTCGTCCCGTGCATCGACCCCTCGGCCGACGCGCCGTTGTCGCCGATGATGACGTAGACCAGCGTGTCGTCGAGCTCGCCCATGTCTTCGAGGGCATCCAGCAGCCTGCCGACGTGGTGGTCCGCGTAGGCGAGGAAGCCCGCGTAGACCTCCATCTGCCGGGCGAGCGCGGGCTTGATGGTCTCGCTCATCTCGTCCCAGGCCGGGATGCCGGGGCTGCGCGCGGTCAGCACCGCGTCCTGCGGGATCACGCCCAGCTCCTTCTGCCGCGCGAAGGTCTCCTCGCGCACCGCGTCCCACCCCTGGTCGAACGCGCCCTTGTACCTGTCCGACCACTCGGTGGGCACGTGGTGCGGGGCGTGCGTCGCGCCCGGCGCGAAGTACGTGAAGAACGGCTTGTCCGGGGCCAGCGACTTCTGCTGGCGCGTCCAGTCGATCGCCTTGTCGGTCATGTCGGCCATGAAGTGGTAGCCGTCCTCGGGCGTCCCCCACGGCTCGACCGGCGAGGTGTTCTCGTAGATCGCCGGGTACCACTGGTTCGTCTCGCCGCCGATGAACCCGTAGAAGTACTCGAACCCGCCGCCCGGGTGCGGCCAGTGGTCGAACGGCCCGACGGCGCTCGCCTCCCACACGGGAACCTCGTGGCACTTGCCGAACTGGGCGGTGCTGTAGCCGTTGAGCTTCAGGGTCTCGGCCAGCGGTGCGCAGCTGTTGGGTCGCAGCGAGCTGTACCCGGGCGCGCTCGTGGCGATCTCGGTGATACCGCCCATCCCGACGGAGTGGTGGTTGCGGCCGGACAGCAGCGCGGCCCGGGTGGGGGAGCAGAGCGCCGTGGTGTGGAAGCGCGTGTACTTCAACCCCTGTGCGGCGACCCGCTCGAAGCTCGGGGTCTGGACCGGGCCACCGAACGCGCTCGACGCGCCGAACCCGGTGTCGTCGATCAGCACGACCAGGACGTTGGGCGCGCCCTCCGGAGGCAGGAGCCGCTCGATGGGCGGGTAGTGCGTGTCCGGGTCGGTCGCGTCGTACGTCACCGTCCCCGTGTAGGCCAGGTCCGGGATGGGAAGAGCGCCGCGCTGCCGTGCGTCCTGTGTCATGTCATGTCCTCCGGGGTCGCCGTCGCTGGTCCGGGGGACGGCAGGCGGCGCCGTGCACCGGACCGGGTGGTCGGGTCGTGCGGTACGTCGAGGTACTGCTGGAGCGGACGTGCAGAGGGCTCCGGCATCCGTGCCGAGGCCCCGGTCACACACGCTAGGCCGGGACGCCCGGGCGCGCTCGGCGAGCGGCCCGGGTGAACTCGCGTCCCAGGGGCCGTCCGCATTTTTCGGGAAGGTCGGGCGTCCGCTAGCGTGACCCGGCCAGCCGCAGCCCAGGGAGATCACGTGCCGACCGATCAGGTCAACCGCAACCTCGTCTACGTCTTCGACGTCTCCGGAGGCGACCCCGCCCTCCTGGACGACGAGACGACCGTCCGCACCTGTATCGCCCAGGTCGTCGACCGTGCAGGGCTGACCCCGCTCGGCGAGACCTCGCACCGGTTCGCCCCGCAGGGGTTCAGCATGGCGACGCTCCTGGCCGAGTCCCACCTCGCGGTCCACACGTGGCCCGAGGAAGGCACCGCCTACCTGACCCTCACGACGTGCCGCGCTCCGTCGTCGGGCAGCTTCGAGGAGGAGACGCGCAGCCTGCTGCGCGAGACCTTCTCCGCCGCCGGCGTGACCGTCCGGACCCTCCTCTGATGGCGCCCCGGCCCAAGGCGCGCATGACGCTCGGCAAGCACCTGATCGGCGCGCCGCCGTGGCGCTCGCTGCCGCAGGGCGTCGTCGTCTACGGCGAGCAGGACCCCAGCGACGGCGTCACGTACTACTGGGAGGAGTGGGAGGTCCTCGGGTACGAGAACCTCGACTTCTGGGTCGAGTACGACCACTACACCAAGGCCGTGACCCTCTACCGCCCGGCCGAGAGCGCCGAGCGCCTCGACCCCTCGCGCCTGCGCAAGGGGCAGGTCGTCAACGTCACGCTGAGCGGCCGGACCTACCGGACCACGGTCACCGAGGCGGGCGTCGGGACCATCCGGTCGCTCGACGGGTCGTTCACGTACGACCTGTCGATCGGGCAGCCCGTCGCCTACGCCGAGCTGCGGACGAACGACATGGTGCTCTCGCTCGAGAAGTTCGACGACCGCATCATCGACCTCTATCACGGCACCGTCCTGGACGTCGCGGGGCAGAAGGCCCACTTCGGCAAGCGCATCGCGCCGCGGAACGTGTCGGTCAAGCTCGTCGGCGCGTTCCTCGTGATCGGGGTCCTCGCGACGATGCTCTTCAGCTCGTGCGGCCCGCGCAACGACACCTACTGCACGCCGCGTTCCGTCGAGCAGGCCGCGCCGTCGGACCAGGTCGTCTCCCAGGACGACGACCAGACCTGCTACCGCCGCTCGGTCTACGGCGGCGGCGGTGGCGGCCTCGGCAAGTAGCCCGGCCCGCAGACCGTCCGGCCCAGAGCGCGCCGGCACCCGAAGCCCTTCAGCACGACCCGTCCTCACCGACCACCCGACCGCACCGCGACCCACCTGGAGCAACCATGAGCATCCTCGACCAGCTGCGCCTCGACGCCTTCCTGTCCACGATCGTCTACTCGGTCCTGGGCATCGTCCTGCTCGTCCTGACGATCGTGATCGTCAACTACCTCTTCAAGCTCAACCTGCACCGTGAGCTCGTCGACGAGCACAACACGGCCTTCGGGATCATGATCGCCGGGCTGGCCATCGCCATCGGGATCATCATCGCGGGGACGATCCTCTCCTGACCGTGGCCGGCGAGACGCAGACGGAGACCGCGCCGCTCGCCGGGGGCGAGCCGCTCCCGGGCGACGCGCCGCCGTCGGGCGACGCTCCGCTCCCGGGCGACGCGCCGCCGTCGGGCCGCAGCATGGACAAGCCGACCGTGTTCGCGGCGGCGCTGCTCGTCGCGGTCGGCGGGATCATCTACGAGCTGATCCTCGGCACGGCCGCGTCCTACCTGTTCGGCGACTCGGTCGTCGCGTTCTCGGTCGCGACGGGCCTGACGCTGTTCGGCATGGGGATCGGCTCGCTCCTCGCGACGCGCCTGGCCACGAACCCCGGCCTGAACTTCGTGCGCAACGAGGTCGCGCTCGCCCTGCTGGGCGGCAGCTCGGTCCTGATCCTCTACGCCGCGTTCAGCCTGACCCAGGTGTACTGGCTGGTCTTCGTGCTGCTCTCGCTCGCGATCGGTGTGGGGATCGGCGTCGAGATCCCGCTGCTCGTCGCGCTGCTCAAGGAGCACGGGCGCGACGAGTCGGTCGGGCTGCTGTCGAAGGTGCTCGCGGTCGACTACTTCGGCGCGCTCGCCGCGTCGCTGCTCTTCCCGTTCGTCATGCTCCCGTACCTGGGGCTCATGCGGACGGCGTACGCGGTCGCGCTGCTCAACGTGCTGGTCGCGGTGTTCATGCTGCGGCGCATGGGGCGGCGCACGCGCTGGACGTGGTTCAGCTGGGCGACGGTGGTCCTCCTCGTGGTGTGCTTCGCGGCGTCGAACGCGATCGAGGGTGCGATCAACACGAGGCTCTACCAGGACCCGGTGGTCCACTACGAGTCGACGTCGTACCAGAAGCTCGTCCTGACGACGTTCGGCGACGACGTCCGGCTCTACCTGAGCGACCAGCTCCAGTTCTCGTCGGTCGACGAGGCGAGGTACCACGAGACGCTCGCGCACGCGACGCTCACGTCGGTCGCCGCGCCCGCGTCCGTGGCGATCCTCGGGGGAGGGGACGGGCTGCTCGCGCGCGAGGTCCTGCGCTACCCGAGCGTCCGGGAGGTCACGGTCGTGGACCTCGATCCGGCCGTGACCGAGCTCGCCCGGACCGACCGACTCGTGAGCGAGCTCAACGAGCACTCGTTCGACGACCCGCGCGTCACGGTCGTCAACGGCGACGCGTTCCGGTTCATGGACACCACGGACCAGACGTTCGACGCGGTCCTGATCGACCTGGTCGACCCGTCCAACGAGCGCATCGCCAAGCTCTACTCGACCGAGTTCTACGCCATGGTCGCGAACCACCTGCGGCCCGGGGGCGTGTACGCGACCCAGGCGACGTCGTCGTACTTCACGCCGAACGCGTACTGGCAGGTCGCGGCGACCGTCCGTGCGGGCTCGCCGGGCCGGACCGTGGTGCCGCTGTCGGTCAACGTGCCGTCGTTCGGGGAGTGGGGCTTCGTCCTGTCGCTCCCGGCCGCGCCGGGGCAGGGTGGGTCCGCGGCGGACGGGACCCTCGGGCCCGACGGCGGAGCGCGCCTCTTCGGCGCCACGCCCCTCCCGGAGGGGCTGCGCTTCCACACGCTCGACTCGCTGCGGGCCACCGCGACGCTCGCGGGCGACCACCCGGGACCCGAGGTCGAGATGAAGGCCTCGACGCTGCTGTCGCCCCTGATCTACCGGACGTACCAGCAGGACATGTCGCGCTGGCGGTACTGAACGGCGCCCGCCGCTGAGTGCGGAGTTCTTGCGCGAAACGCCCGGCGTGTCGCACAAGAACTCCGCACTCAGCGGCAGTCCTGCACGCCCCCCACACGTGACACGCCCGGGTTCGAATTGTCCGGTCCTCGCCGTCTACAGTCTGCGCATGCCCTTCTCGATCCTTCCCGCCGACCTCGTGCACGCGGCCGCCGCGAGCGAACCCGACCTCGGGGGTGTCGCCGGGTGGGCCGTGTCGCTCATGGAGACGCTCGGCGTGTTCGGCGCAGGGCTCGCGATCGCGCTCGAGAACCTCTTCCCGCCGCTGCCGAGCGAGGTCATCCTGCCGCTGGCCGGGTTCACGGCGAGCCGGGGCAGCTTCAACGTCTTCGCGGCGATCGTCGCGACGACGATCGGCTCGCTCGTGGGCGCGATCGCGCTCTACTACGTGGGCGTCCTGGTGGGCCGTGAGCGCACGCGCAAGATCATCGGCTGGCTGCCCCTGGTCAAGCTCAAGGACGTCGACCGCACCGAGGCCTGGTTCCACAAGCACGGCAGCATGGCCGTGTTCTTCGGCCGGATGATCCCGATCTTCCGGAGCCTGATCTCGCTCCCCGCGGGTGTCGACCGCATGCCGCTCCCCAAGTTCGTGGTCCTGACGACCGCGGGCAGCCTCATCTGGAACAGCATCTTCGTGGGTGCGGGCTACGCGTTGGGCGAGAGCTGGCACCTCGTCGAGGAGTACGCGGGCGTCCTGCAGAAGATCGTCATCGCGGCCGTCGCGGTCGCGGTGCTCGTGTTCGTGGTGCTGCGGGTGTCCAGGGCGGTCTTCGGGGGAGCGCCGCCCGCGCACGCGCGCGGCCTCGCCCCGGACGCGCCCGACGACGACGCGCCCGTCCCCGAGCCGGGTGCGGTCCGGCGCACCAAGACCCCCACGACGACGCTCGCGCTGCCCAAGGGCGTGTTCGAGCGGGCCCGGGCGGGCGCGGGGCGCGGCACGGACGGCTGAGCGGCCGACGCGGGCCGCGCCAGGGCGTGCGGCGGTTCGGCGCGGGGTGCGGACCGGGTGGTCAGCCGAGGCGCTCGGGAGCCGGACCGTAGCCCTGCGCGTCGCGCGGTCCCTGGACCTCGTACGCCGCACGCATCGCTGCGGCCTCGCGGGCCCTGCGCTCGGCGAGCACGCTCCGCAGGAGCTGGATCGTGAGCACGAGGGCCCAGATCACGAGGACGGCCACGGCGGCGATCACCACGACGTAGAGCAGGATCAGGACGGAGTAGAAGCCGAGGGAGCCCATCCGGGCAGCGTAGCGGGCCACGGCAGGCTGGTACCAGGTCGGCGCAGGGGCCTCGACGTAGGCTCGATCCGTGACCACCTCACCCTTCGCCACCGACAACCCGCTCGACGCCCTCACCCAGGACGAGCTCCGCCGTCGGACCAGCCTCAAGTGGCGCGCCTACGCGCCCGACGTCCTGCCCCTGTGGGTCGCGGAGATGGACGTCGAGCTCGCGCCGCCCGTGGTCGAGGCCGTGACGGCCGCGATGCGCTCGGGCGACACGGGCTACGACTACGGCAACACCTACGCCGAGGCGCTCGCCGAGTTCGCGAAGCGCCGCTGGGACTGGTCGTTCGACCCCGAGGGTACGCGCATGGTGCCCGACGTGATGCTCGGCCTCATGGAGATCCTCAAGGTGCTCACCGGGCCGGGGGACGCGGTCGTGGTCAGCCCGCCCGTCTACCCGCCCTTCTTCGGGTTCACCCAGAACGAGGGACGCCGCATCGTCACCGCGCCGCTCACCGCGGACTTCCGGCTCGACCTCGACGCGCTCGACGCGGCGTTCGCCGACGCGACCGGCGCGACCCTCAACGGGACCGGCCCCGGCAGCGGGCGCCGCGCGGTCTACCTGCTGTGCAACCCCCACAACCCCACGGGCACGGTCCACACGCGCGCCGAGCTCGAGGGCCTCGCCGCCCTGGCCCGCCGCCACGGCGTGCGGATCGTGTCCGACGAGATCCACGCGCCCATCACCGCGCCCGGCGTGGCCTACACCCCCATCGTGACCGTGGCCGGGGCCGAGGGCTCGATCGCGGTCCTGTCGGCGTCCAAGGCCTGGAACCTCGCGGGCCTCAAGGCCGCCGTCGCGGTGGGCGGACCCGAGGCGGCCGCCGACCTGCGGCGGATTCCCGAGGAGGTCGTGCACGGCGTCGGGCACCTGTCCGTGATCGCGCACGCCGCGGCGCTCACGCAGGGCACGGTGTGGCTCGACGCGGTCCTGCGCGGCATCCGCCGCAACAAGCTGCTCCTGACCGATCTCCTCGAGGAGCACCTGCCCCAGGTCCGCTACGAACCCACGCAGGGCACCTACCTCGCCTGGCTCGACGCGTCGTCCGTCGCGGACGACCCCTACCGGTTCTTCCTCGACCGGGCCAAGGTCGCGCTCAACGACGGGAGGCACTTTGGTCCTGGCGGAGCGGGGCACGTGCGCCTCAACCTGGCGACGAGCCAGGAGGTGCTCACCGAGGCCGTGCGTCGCATGGGCGAGGCCGCGAAGGGCGGCCCGGCCGGACGCTGAACAGGCGCGCACGGTGCCGGCGCGGCGTCCGCGGGGATCGTGTGGAGGCTCGGGGTTGCAGTGGTGCAGGGCCATGCCCGACGACGACGGTCCGGGCCGGGTGGGCTAGCCTCGCTCCCGGGCGACGACGCCCGGATCGCCGTTTCTGTCGGTCTGCGACCGGCACACCGTGAGGGGGAGCACGTGAGTCTCGACCAGCACCGCCGGAGCACGAGGTCGACCGGAGGGCGGGGGTCCGTCCGGGTCGGTGCCCTCCTCCTCCTCCCCACCCTCGCACTGGTCCTCACGGCGTGCACCGAGGAGCCTCCCAGCGCCGAGGACGCGGCCGCGGCGCTCGCGACCGCGATCTCCGAGGGAGACTTCGAGGGCGTCACGTTCACGCGGGCCACCATCGACGTCGCGGCCCACCGGGATGCGGTCCTCGAGCCCCTCGCGGAGGTCGAGCACACGGTCACGGTGGCCGACGTCGACGTCGTCGCCGAGGGCGACGACAAGGGCAAGGCGGCCACCGCGACGCTCGCGTACAGCTGGGACGTCACCGACGCCACGCCCTGGACGTACGAGACGACCGTCGACCTGGCGCTCCAGGAACCCGCGAAGGGCGAGGACGGACCCGCGCGGTGGGCCGTGGCCTGGAAGCCCGACGTCCTGGTCCCGGACCTCGCCGACGGCGACCGGCTGGCCGTGACGCGCGTGCGCGCCGACCGCGGGCAGATCCTCGGCGGCGACGGCATGCCGATCGTCGAGCCGCGGCCCGTGCACCGGATCGGCGTCGACAAGATGAACCTCGACCCGGCCCGGCAGGACGGGGTCGCGCGCGAGGTGGCCACGGCCGTCGGGATCGACGTCGAGGCGTACGCGCAGAAGGTCGCAGGGGCGGGCGAGAAGGCGTTCGTCGAGGCGATCGTGGTCCGTCAGGACGACACCGCGGGCATCGACGTCGGGGCGGTCGAGGCGATCGACGGGGCCTCGGTGATTCCTGGGACCCTCGACCTCGCGCCGACCCGCACGTTCGCGCGCGCCATCCTGGGCCGCGTCGGGGACGCGACCGCGGAGGCCGTCGAGGAGTCGGAGGGCAGGGTCGTCGCGGGGGACACCGTCGGGCTGTCGGGTCTCCAGCGGCAGTACGACGTCCAGCTGCGAGGGAACCCGGGGATCACCGTGAGCATCGTCGCGGACGGGAGCGCGGGCGAGGACACGGGCGAGGACGCCGACCTGGACGGCGAGCCGGACCCCGTGGAGAACGTCACCGACGTCTTCACGGTCGAACCCGTCGCGGGCGCGTCGCTCGCCACGACGCTCCGCCCCGACATGCAGGTCGCGGCCGAGTCGGTCCTGGCCGGGGTCCCGTCGGCGAGCGCGATCGTCGCGATCGAGCCCTCGACCGGCAACGTCCTGGTCGCGGCGAGCGGCCCGGGCGGCGACGGGACGTCCACGGCCACGACCGGCAAGTACGCGCCCGGCTCGACGTTCAAGGTCGCCTCGGCGCTCGCGATGCTGCGCACGGGGCTCACCCCCGAGTCGGTCGTGTCGTGCACGCCGACCCTCTCGGTGGACGGGCGCGAGTTCCAGAACGTGCCGGGGTACCCGACGTCGGCCCTGGGCGAGGTGCCCTTCCGTACCGCGTTCGCCAACTCGTGCAACACCGCGATGATCTCCCAGCGCGACGCCGTCTCGCAGCAGGCTCTGCACGACGCGGCCGCGGACCTCGGCCTGGGCGTCGAGTCCGAGCTGGGCGCGCCCGCGTTCTTCGGCTCGGTGCCCGCATCGGCCGAGGGGACCGAGCACGCCGCCTCGATCATCGGCCAGGGCAAGGTCGAGGCGTCGCCGCTCGGCATGGCGACGCTCGCCGCGAGCGTCGCCCACGGCGCGCGCGTCTCGCCCGTCCTGGTGCGCCCCGAGGTGACCGCCGTCGCCGACGAGACCCCGGCGCCGTCGTCGCTCACCGCGGACGAGGCCGCGACCCTGCTCAGCCTCATGCGGTCGGTCGTGACGGACGGGAGCGCGGTCGCGCTCAAGACGCTGCCCGGGGACGTCGCGGCCAAGACGGGCACGGCCCAGTACGGCGACGGCAGCCAGGCGCACGCATGGATGATCGCGATCCAGGGAGACCTCGCGGTCGCGGTGTTCGTCGAGACCGGGGACAGCGGGTCGGGCACGGCGGGGCCGCTCATGCAGGCGTTCCTCGAGGCGCCGGACACGGAGGAGTAGCCCGGGGCGGCCGCGGTGCTCACGGCACCGCGCCTCTGTCCACGCACGCTCCTGCACGAGCGTCCGTCGGCTGACTCACACGAACAGATCGGGCCGGTCCAGCGTGGCCGAGGGATCAGGGTGATCCGGGCACGTAGCCGTCCGTGCTGCCGTTCTCGTGGACAGGGAAGTGCTCGAGGAGCTCGTTGGTGTCAGCGTCGAGGATGACGATGGAGTTCGCCGGCCAGGTCGGATCCGGTACGGGAACGTAGTTCTCGATGGGGTCCTGGGCGATGAGGTCGAAGGTCTCGACGAGGGTTCCGGTGCGCGTGTTGTAGGTGGCTGTGCGGGGATGGTCGCGGTTCTCCTGAGGCCACTGGTCGAAGGGAAGGACGCCTCCCGTGTCGCCGGCCGGGGTGCCGTTCCACCACCCCTCGTATCCGCCGACGATGCTGGAACCGAGCAGCTCAGGGTCGATCTCGCGACCGGGGGTGCCGACAGGTTCTTCTGTCCGCTCGTTCGTGGTGGGCGCTGGGGTGGGAGATGGAGCGGGAGCGGACGCTGCGGGGTTCGTCTCACGAGGTGAGGAGGGGGCCGCGGGTCCGAGGCTCGTGGCGATCCCCACCAGTGCGAGAGCCGTCACGCCCGCGCCCGTCAGGCGCCGGGTGCGCTGCCGCGAACGCACCCGGGCCGTCACGGCCTCTGGAGCGAGCGGGGAACGGACCGGTGCGGTGTCCACGGCCTGTCGCAGCGTCGCGGCGAACTGTTCATCACTCATGGGTAGGTTCCCCTCCTAGGGCTCGACGCAGTGCGCTCAGGCCTCGCGACGCGTTGGACTTCACCGTGCCGCGGGCAACACCCAAGATCTCGGCGGTGTCGGCCTCGGACATGTCCAGCAGGTACCGCAGGACCACCGCTCGGCGCTGCTTCGGTGGCAGGGCTGCGACGGCCCGGGTGATCCGGTCCCGTTCCGCGACGGCGACCTCAGCCCCGGCGACCGGTTCACCCTCGATCCGGGCGAGCAGCACTTCGCGGCGGGTGCGCCGCCAGCCGTCGATGCGTAGGTTGAACAGGGTCCGCCACGCGTAGCCGACGGGATCGCCGACGGTCGCCCAGTCCCAGCGGCGCCAGACCCTCTCGTAGGTCTGCTGCACCAGCTCCTCGGCACGATGATGGTTGCCGGAGAGCAGATGAGCACTGCGGTAGAGGGCGTCGTTCGTCGATGCGACGAACGAGGTGAACGCCGCAGCCTTGGTGGCATCAGTCACCACAGCCAAGGGCCTCGTGTCCTCGTCCTCGAGCGTCGTGTCGATCGTCCTGCCCTCCGTCGTCAGCATGGTCTCTCCACCTCAAGACGCACGACGCCCGTCCGAGGTTGCATCCGGACCTGCACCAATCGTCGGTCTTCACGGCGGCGTCGAGATGCGCGACCACGCTCGGTCGTGGGGTCATGCAGGTGCCCGGTGGAAGATCGTCGTCCTCACATCTCGTCAAGCGCGCGTGAGCATGCGACTTCACGTCCGAGCTGACCGTTGTCATCGAGGAGCTGGACCTGTTGCGTCCGTGAGAGGACCGTCGCGAGCTTCTCACGATCGGCCGGTTCGAGTCCGAGCTCTTGCCAGAACGCACCGGACCGGCGGGATCGGGTCTCGAGAATGTCACCGTCCAGGTCAAGGGCACCGATCTCAGAGTGAAAGACTCTCCTGATGCTTGGCCGAAAAGGGGTAGCCGAGATCGCCGATCTCTCTTCGACCAGCGTCACTGCGATACCGGGCAGCCGCTCAGGCGTGGGCCGGCCAGGAGTACGTGGGATCGGCTCATGGGCCCGCCGACCGCGCCCTAGAGCCACCGTCTCCACTTGAAGACTCCCCACAGGCCCACCCCGAACCCGACCATGAGTGTGAGCGCGAAAGGGTAGCCCCAGGTCCAGTGGAGCTCGGGCATGTGGTCGAAGTTCATGCCGTAGATGCCGGCGATGAGGGTCGGAGTGAACAAGATCGCGGCCCAGGAGGAGATCTTCTTGACCTGTTCGCCCTGGTCGATGGTCTCCTCCGCGAGGCGGCGGCTCTCCTCGCCCTGGGCGAGGCTCGCGCTGGACATGCGGCGCATGGCGTCGTTCTGCTCGAGCGAGACGAGCGTGGAGTGCACGGTCAGGGCGTTCTCGAGCAGAGACCGGGAACCGTCGATGCGTTCGGTCACGCGGAGCGTGTGGTCCAGGACGTTGCGCAACCGGTTCTGCACCTCGTCGCCTGTGCCGTAGCGGTCTGCCCCGCGCAGCAGTCCTTGCACCATGTCCGGGAGTGGGCCGATCGCCCGCTGGAGGGCGATGACCTGGGAGAGCAGGTTGTAGATCCGCTTGGACAACGCGGGATCCACGTTGCCCCGGCCGAAGAGGCTGTCCTCGACCTCGTCGATGTCGTTCACCAGGCCGGCGACGACGGGCGCATAGCCGTCGACGATGGCGTCGAGGAACGCCGTGAGCATCGCCTCGGGTCCTCGGCCGAGGAACTCGGGTTCGGCTTCGAGCGCGTCGCGAGCCGCTGTCAGGTCCAGTCGGTCGCCGTGTCGGACGGTGATGACGAACCGGGGCCCGACGAACAGGTGCACCTCACCGATGTCGACGCGCTCGGCCCGGTCGTCGTACCAGGCGGGGCGGATCACGACGAACACGGTCTCGCCGTACCGTTCGAGCTTCGCGCGCTGGTGCCCCTTGTGGGCGTCCTCGACAGCCAACGGGTGCAGACCGAACCTCGCCGCGACGGTCTCGAGATCGTCCTCGCTCGGGTCCAGCAGCCCGATCCATGCGACGCCCCCCGAGCGCTCCAGGTCGTCGGCGACGTCCTTGAGGTCAGGTGGGGACGCGGTGCGGTGTCCGTCGACGTAGATGCGGCTGTCGATCGTCGTCATCGGTTCATCCCTTTGTCGCACGGGTCGTCGACCTCGTCCTCTTCCCCGTCATCGACGGCCGCAGGTGCCGGGGCGAGCATCGCCTGCACGGCGGGACCGACGAGGGCGACCAGCGTCTCACGGTCTGCCCGCGCCAGCGTGGGGACGCCGACGATTCCCCGTCCCACCACGAGCCCGACCAGCATCGACGATACGAGCCCCGCGCGGAGCGTCGCGTCCTCGACGTCGCGGGACGCGACGGCGTCGACAAGGAGGCGCTCCTGGAGGAACTCGCGCAGCTGGGCACTTGCCTGATCGTTGACGATGGCGCCGCGCAGCATGGCCATCAGCGGGGCAGCGCTGTGGGAGTCCTCCTCCCAGATACCGAGGAAGGCCCGAACCACCCGTTCCCCGAGGCCGCGATCGGGCCCCTCGAACGCCGCGCTGAAGCGCGAGAGTGCGCCTGTCGGCACGGACATGACGGCCGCGAAGAGCTCGTCCTTGGACCGGAAGAACTGCATCACGAGCGAAGCGTCGACGCCGGCGTCGGATGCGACGCGGCGGATCGTGGTCGCCGTGAAGCCGTCGGCCGCGAACCGGGCGCGAGCCGCGTCGAGGACGGCTTGCCTGGTCGAGGTCGCACCTGGTCGACGCCCGCGCCGCGCCGGGGAAGCCGGGCTCGTGTGTGTGGTCATGCTCCGAAGGTACCGGTCCACAGCCTTCATCTCAACAGGTGTTGAGTTTTCCGTCCAGCGGTCGTACGGTCGAGGAGTTGGCAGAGCCCGTCCCGGGCTCGACAGAGACGAGGAGCTCACGATGAGCGTCGACCAGAAGGTGTATGTGCCGTCCCAGCCCCTGGAGCCGGGTCCCCGGTACGGGATCCTGAGCGGCTACGAGCCGGGGACCCGGACACTCGCGGCGGGGTTCCAGATCGCGCCGCCGTTCAAGCCTCTGCCGGTCGACGTCGTGCTCGACAAGGACGTGCCCGTCATGCTGCGCGACGGGGTGACGATCCACGTCGACGTCTTCCGGCCCGCCGGGACCGAGCAGGTGCCGGTCATCGTGGCGTGGAGCCCCTACGGCAAGGGCCAGGGGACCTCGGCGAGCGTGATGGGCATCTTCGGCATGGTCGGGCTCGACAACGGCACCGTGTCCGGGCTCGAGAAGTTCGAGGGGCCTGACCCCGCGTACTGGTGCGCGCGCGGCTACGCGGTCTGCAACCCCGACATCCGGGGCGTGGCCGAGTCCGAGGGGGACAGTGTCATCTGGGATCGCCAGGAGGGCCGCGACGCCTACGACCTGGTCGAGTGGCTCGCCGAGCAGGACTGGTGCTCGGGCAAGGTCGCGATGAGCGGCACGTCCTACCTCGCTGTCTCGCAGTGGTTCACCGCGGCCGAGCAGCCCCCGCACCTCGCTGCGATCAACCCGTGGGAAGGCGTGAGCGACGTCTACCGCGACCTCGTGATGCGCGGCGGGATGCCCGACACCGGGTTCGCCGAACAGCTCCAGGACAACAGCTACTGGGGGAAGGGCCGTCGCGAGGACATCCTCGCCGAGGCAGCCCGGTACCCGCTCATGGGCGAGCTGTGGGAGGACAAGATCCCCGACTTCGACAAGATCACCGTGCCTGCGTACGTCGTCGCCTCCTACTCCAACACCCTGCACACCCAGGGCACGTTCCGTGCCTGGCGCCGCATGGCCTCGCAGGACAAGTGGCTACGCATCCACAACAGCCAGGAGTGGCCCGACTACTACGACGAGGCCAACGTCGAAGACCTTCGTCGGTTCTTCGACCACGTCCTCAAGGGCCAGGACAACGGGTGGGAGCAGACGCCGCGCGTGCGCTACTCCGTGCTCGACCTGGAAGGCGGCGACCGGGTGGACGTCCCTGCCGACCAGTTCCCGCCCGCGGAGGTCACGTCCACGACGTACTACCTCGACGGCGCCGCTCGCACCCTGTCGACGACGCCGCCCGCTACGGAGAGCACAGCTGGCTACGCCGTCGGGGGCAACCCGGACGTGGTGTCGTTCGTGACGCGTTTCGCGACCGAGACCGTCCTCGTCGGATACCCCAAGGCGCACCTGTGGGTCGAGGCGCAGGGCTCCGACGACATGGACCTGTTCGTCCTCGTCCAGAAGCTCGACGCGCACGGCACGCCGCTGCAGGAGTTCACCGTGCTCAACCACGGCGCGATCGTCCACGACGTCACCGAGCGCGGAGCCTCGATCCTGCGCTACAAGGGCTCCGACGGGCGCCTGCGCGTCTCCCTGCGCCACCTGGACGAAGGGCTCTCCACCGACGACGTCCCCTCCCACACCTTCGACCGTGTCGCCAAGCTCGTGCCCGGCGAGGTCGTCGACGTCGAGATCGACCTGCTCCCCGTGGGCCTGGCGTTCCACCCCGGCGAACAGCTGCGTCTCGTCGTCAGCGGACGCTCGCTCCTGGGCACCATGATGCCCGGCAACCGCGAGTACACCTCCACCGTCAACGCAGGCAAGCACGTCGTCCACACCGGTGGACACCGGCCCTCCTACCTCCAGCTCCCGGTCCTGACCGTGTGACTCCACGTCCGCCCGCCTCACCTTCGGGCGAGGTGGGCGGACGCACGGCGTGGGTTGCGAGGTGCAACACGTACCGCCGGGTGGTGCGTCGATCGGTTGAGACCTCCGTCGGTACTGCGACGCAGCAGAACCTCGTCGAGAGCATCTTGTCTTCGCAAAGCGTGGGTGAAAAGGGTGTTGAGGATCCGTTGGTCGGGGCGCAAGTGCTCCCAGGATGGGCGGGTCGCTGCGAGACTCACGGGCATGGAGTGCGAGAGCGACCGGTCGGGCGCAGCGGACATCTCGTCCGAGCGGCAGACGGACGGCCACACGCCTGCGCTGAACAGGGACCTGATGACGTACCGAATGCCTCCAGGAGCCGAGCTCCGCGCGCGCAACGCACGCACCACCGCCGGAACTCTCGTGACCGTCCTCGGACTTCTCCTCGTCGCGGCACCCGCGCTCCTCGCGCTGCTCCTCGGGCTCGATTCCACCAGCGACACGTGCGAGGACGCCTTCGGAGGCCCGTGCGACGGAGCACCCCAGTATTTCGCCGCGACGGTGGGCCTCCTTGCGGCTCCCGTGCTTCTGGGGCTCGCGATGGCACGCCCTCGGCACGCACGTGCGTGGCTCGTCGCGACCCTCGTCGTCGCGCTCGTGCTCTTCGTCGCCCTGCTGTGCGCGACCTGACGCACTGCGATCCGGCAGGCTCGGGGCCAATACCTCATGGGGGTATCTTTGGCCGGTGCGAGGGAACGAGAGCAGGACCGAGGCCGACAGGACGGATCCTGGCGGGAGCGCGACGCGACGTCCTCGCAGGACCGTCCCCGGACTGACCGTGTGCCGCCTGTGCGTGGGCGAGACGCTCGGCGCGGGCGACCCACTCCCGGGCGGCCAGCTCGCGCGGGTCGAGGCGATCGCCGCGAGCGGCGACGCGGGCCTGACCCTGGTCGACTGTCTCGACGCGTGCGAGCGCGGGGACGTGGTCGTCGTGCGCCCCACGCCCGCCGCCCGGGTCGAGGCAGTCCCGGTCTGGTTCGAACGGCTGGCCGGCGACGCGTCGAGCGAGGCGCTGCACCGCTGGGTGCGGGCGGGCGGGCCCGGGCGGTCGCCCGTCCCCGAGGCCCTGGCCGGGCTTCGTATCGAGGCTCCGTAGCGGGTCCTGCGGAGACGCCGCCGCGTCCCAGGGAATACACCGACGGTCCGACGGCGTTCCTTCCTCGGCTACTATCGGTAGCCGCGGGCGACGATCGCCCGCACCGCCGGTCCTCGGGCCGGCCCGAACGGGAGTCGAATCCTTGCTGAACCGGTGGAACTTCACCGCGCGCCGTGACGTCGATCTGCGACGAGTCGCCAGCGCGCTCTGTTGTTGACCCACTGAACCGCTGGGCCCCGCGGCCCGCACAGCAGTCCTCCCCACCCTCCTGACCTCGGCGTGCCCGCCGCGAGCCCGTGCTGCACGGACCCGCTCCGGCTGCGCTGCGCACGAGGCGCGCGACCCGTACGGGCTCGCGTCCACGCGACCCCGACGTCGGGATCCTCCTTCCTCCGGGCCGGGACGACTGCACTCCCTCCCTCTCGCGATGCTCGCGATCCCTGGGCGCCCCACGCGCCCGTGACGAAGAAAGCAGAACCGTGCCCTCCTCCTCTTCCTCCTCGCAGGCCGTGGCTCCCGCCGCGCCGGAGAAGTCCGCGAACGGTGCCCCCGCGCCCAAGCGCCGCCTGAAGGCGCCGTCCTTCACGGTCCAGATCCTCGTCGCCCTCGTGCTGGGCGTGCTGCTCGGCTGGGCCGCGCTGTCGATGGGCCCCGCGTCCGGCGCCGGCACCCCCGACGAGGTCCCGAACTGGCTCACGACGACGCTCGCGACGATCGGCTCGTCGTTCGTGACGCTGCTCAAGGCGA
This sequence comes from Oerskovia enterophila, assembly GCF_044748475.1. Classification (NCBI taxonomy): domain Bacteria; kingdom Bacillati; phylum Actinomycetota; class Actinomycetes; order Micrococcales; family Cellulomonadaceae; genus Oerskovia; species Oerskovia enterophila. The sequence goes on along the minus strand of NZ_JBIVFZ010000008.1, from coordinate 64,520 downwards.
TCGTCCCGCCGCTCGTCTTCACGGCGATCGTCGCGTCGATCGCGAACCTGCGGAACGTGACCAACGCCGCGCGCCTCGCGGGCCAGACCATCCTGTGGTTCGCCATCACGGCGCTCGTGTCCGTGGTGATCGGGATCGGGCTGGGCCTCGTGCTCAAGCCCGGGGCGAACACCACGCTCTCGGCGGCCGACGGCAGCGAGCCGGGCGGCTCGGGCTCGTGGCTCGACTTCCTCAACGGCTTCATCCCGAGCAACTTCCTGGGCATCGGGGCGCGCACGCAGATCGAGCAGGTCGAGGGCGTCGTGAACGGCGCGAGCACGTCGATCTCGTTCAACGTGCTCCAGATCGTCGTCATCTCGCTGATCATCGGCATCGCGGCGCTCAAGTCGGGCAAGAAGGCCGACCCGTTCCTGGCGTTCAACCGCTCGGCGCTCTCGATCATCCAGACCGTCCTGTGGTGGATCATCCGCCTCGCGCCGCTCGGCACGCTGGGCCTCATCGGCAACGCCGTCGCGACGTACGGGTGGGACCTGCTGGCCCCGCTCGCGACGTTCGCCGCTGCGATCTACATCGGTCTCGCGCTCGTGCTGTTCGTCGTCTACCCCGTGATCCTGCGGACCAACGGCCTGAAGATCACGAGCTACTTCAAGGGCGCCTGGCCCGCGATCCAGCTCGCGTTCGTGTCGCGCTCCTCGATCGGCACGCTGCCCGTGACGCAGCGCGTGACCGAGCGGAACCTCGGCGTCCCGCGCGAGTACGCGTCGTTCGCCGTGCCGCTCGCCGCGACCACCAAGATGGACGGTTGCGCCTCGATCTACCCGGCGATCTCCGCGATCTTCATCGCCCAGCTCTTCGGGATCGACCTGTCCTTCACGGACTACCTGCTCATCGCGTTCGTGTCCGTCGTGGGCTCTGCGGCGACCGCGGGCCTGACCGGCGCGATCGTCATGCTCACGCTGACGCTGTCGACGCTGGGCCTGCCGCTCGCGGGCGTCGGTCTGCTGCTCGCGATCGACCCGATCCTCGACATGGGCCGCACCGCGGTCAACGTCGCGGGCCAGGTGCTCGTGCCGACGGTCGTGGCCAAGCGTGAGGGCATCCTCGACCTCGAGCAGTACGAGGGCGTGAACGTCGAGGACCTGTTCACGGACGACGAGGACGAGTCGAACGAGTCCGCGGTCGCCTCGGACGTCGACTCGTCGACCGCGAACGCGTCCGACAAGCCTGCGGCCTCGGCCGCCGACGAGGAGCTGGTCGGGGCGCGCTGACGCCACGTCCCACCGCCTCCCGCTGAGTGCGGAGTAGTTGTCGTCGATGCGACGTATCGACGACAACTACTCCGCACTCAGCGTTTCCCGGGAGGTCAGCGGTCCCGGGGCGTGAGGACCTCGAGGCGCTGGCGGTACTCCGTCTCGTCGATCTCTCCGCGTGCGTAGCGCTCGCCCAGGATCGAGACGGGGTCGTTGCCGCCGCGCCAGGCGCCCGGACCGCCGGGGTGCCCCCACGCCCCGCCGCGTCGCGCCCGGCGTGCGAACAGGAAGATCACGGTGGCGAACAGGGCGAACCACAGCAGCGGGAAGACGAACCACCACGGTCCCGGTCCCCAGCCCGCGCCGCCGTGGGCGAGGACGTCGGTCGTCGCGGTCGTGAGAGTGGTGAGCATGGGAGCCTCCTGGGTGGGCTGGTGACGCGCGGCGGGCGCCGCGTCCGGCCGCGGGGTGCGGGCCACGTCTCCAGGCTTCCGTCCGGGGCGACGTCCGTCGTCGGCCCGGGGATGTCTGTCGCGTACCCCGCTGGTACCGCGCGGGCCGGGGGAGGCCGGCAGGCTCAGCGCCCCTGGCCCCAGCCCGGGCGCACGATGCCCGCCTCGTAGGCCGCGACCACGAGCTGCGCCCGGTCACGTGCTCGCAGCTTGGTCATGACGCGCGAGACGTGGGTCTTGACGGTCGACTCCGACAGGTACAGCGCCCGCGCGATCTCCTCGTTGGACAGCCCGCGAGCGACCTCGACCAGGACCTCGTGCTCGCGCGGCGTGAGGTCGGTGAGCCCGGGCACGGGCGCGACGGTGCGCGTCGCGTCGGCCACGCGCGCGAGCAGCCGGCGGGTCACGGTCGGGGAGAGGAGCGCGTCCCCGCCCGCGGCGACCCGCACCGCGCGTACCAGGTCCTCGGGCTCGGTGTCCTTGACGAGGAACCCGCTCGCGCCGCTGCGGATCGCCTCGGTCACGTACTCGTCGAGCTCGAACGTGGTCACCACGACCACGTGCACGCCCGACGCCGCCGGGTCCGCCACGATCCGCCGCGTCGCCTCGAGCCCGTCGAGGCCGGGCATGCGGATGTCCATGAGCACGACGTCGGGCAGCAGGTCGAGCGCGAGCCGCACCGCGTCGTCACCCGTCGCGGCCTCGCCCACGACCTGGAGGTCCGGCTCGGAGTCGATCAGCGCGCGGAAGCCTCCGCGCACGAGGCTCTGGTCGTCGGCGAGCACGACGCGGATCATGGGTCCTCCTGGTCTGCGGGGGTGCGGTCGGTGGTGGGGTCCTCGTCCGGCCCGACGGCGCCGCGCGCCTCCCACGGGAGCCTCGCCTCGACGAGGAAGCCGCCCCGCGGTCCGGGGCCGGCCGTGAGGGTCCCGCCCGCGTCGGTCACGCGCTCGCGCATGCCCCGCAGGCCGTATCCCTCGGCGTCGAGCCGGTCGTCGTGCCCGCCCGACCGCGACGGGTCCGCCGGCCGGTCCGCGGGGGCGGCTCCGTCGTCGGACACCGTGACCACGAGGGTGCGGGGCAGGCCTGTGCGCGGTGTGGGGGCCGAGGCGTCGCCCGTGCCGACCACCCGGACCTCGACCGTCGTGCGCGTGGCGCCCACCGCGTGGCGCTGGACGTTGGTGAGCGACTCCTGGACCACGCGGTAGACGATCCCGGCCAGGCGAGGGGCGGCGTCGTGCGCTGCGTCCTCGACCGTGAGACCGACCGCGACGCCCGGGACCGACCCGACCAGGCGCGGTAGCGCCCCGAGGTCCCACGCGGGCGAGCGGGGGACCTCGCCGCCCTCGGCGCGCACGATGCCGAGCACGGTCCGGACCTCTTCGAGCGACTCGCGGCTCGTCGCACGGATCGCGGCGAGGGCCGCACGAGCCTGCTCGGGGTCGCGGTCCAGGAGGTGCAGCCCGACGCCCGCCTGCACGTTGATCGCCGACAGCGAGTGGGCCAGGACGTCGTGCAGCTCGCGCGCGATGCGCAGGCGCTCGGCCGTCACGGCGTTGACCTCGTGCTCGCGCCGGGCCGCACGGACCGCCGCCATGCGGGCGACGCGCCCCCTGGCGCCTCCGGCGGCGAGCAGGGCGACCGTCGTCCACGCGAGCCCTCCGAGCAGCGCGACCGTGGGAGGCCCGCCCCGCAGCGTCGCCGCCGTGGCCGTGATCCCCGCGAGCACCACGACGCCCGACCACGCGACGACGCGCCCGTGCGCAGCCGGTCCCGCGAGCATCACGGCCGCGAGGACCGCGACCGTCGGGACGAGCACGGGCCCCCACGGGTAGCCCAGCAGCAGGTAGGCGCCCGTCGCGGCGAGACTCAGGGTGGTGGCCAGGACGTGGCGGCGCGGGATGGTCGCGAGCACCAGGGGCGAGACCAGCGCCAGGGCGAGCGCGAGCGCGTCGAGGGGCTCGGCGTCGGGCTGGCCGTGCGCGGCGCCCAGGGTGCCGACGACCGCGACGAGCGCCGTGACGATCGCGAGGAAGAGGCGCGGACGGCGGCGGTCGAACGGTCCGGTGAGCTCGGCGGGGTCGGTCGGGTTGTCGCTCGGCCCGGCCCCGCTGCCGTCGTGCGACCAGGACCAGGGACCCGTCGGGCGGGGCCGCTCGCCATGCCACGGCGGGCCCCACGGAGTGCCCGGGGACCCCGCGGACCTCCCGTCGCCGACCATGCGGCCACGCTACGCCGAGGGGAGGGAAGGCGCGTCCGACCGGGGTGCCGTCGGGGGCGGTACGCGGGTGCCGGGGGCTGGCGGTGCCGGGGTGCCGCGAGCAGGGTGCTGGTGCCGAGGTAGAACGTGCTGCGCGAGGTAGAACGCAGCGCGTACTACCTCGCGCAGCACGTTCTACCTCGCGGGGAGTCCGGGGGATCGGGAGGGGGTGGCCCGAGCAAGACGTACCGCCGACGGTCCCGTCCAGACCGACCCTGCTACGACCGACGCCCCGACGACTGGCGCCCCGCTACGACCGACGCCCCGCGGGCGACCCCTCTGCCTCGAGCCGGGCCACGAGCCGTGGGCCCGCGACCTCGCGGTAGGACATGTCCAGCAGCTCGGCGACCTCTTGCCAGTCGACCGGTGCGGCCTCGAGGTCGAGCCCGAGCCAGCCGGCCGGCCCGTAGTAGGCCGGCACGAAGAAGCGAGGGTCCTGCGCGAGCGCGGCCTCCTCGGTGGGGTCCACCTTGACGAGGAGCGCGTCCGGGTACTGCCGGGCGGGCGACGTGGGGGTGGCCTTGGTCATGCCGCCGTGGACCGCGAACAGCAGGCGGGCCCGGAACGTCACGCGTCCGTGCGAGACCCGCTCCTCCGCGCCGGGGAAGGCCAGGGCGAGGCGACGCAGCTCGCCGAGGTGAGCGGCGTCGTCGGGCGTGGAGGCGGCAGGCATGGTTCCAGCGAACCATGCGGCACCCACGCGCGCTGCTGAGTGCGGAGCTCTTGTGCGACACGCCCGGCGTGTCGCACAAGAACTCCGCACTCAGAGCTGAGGGTGCGTCAGACCTCGAGCACGACCTTGCCGCGCACGTGCCCGTCCGCGACCTGCTGGACGGCCCACGCGGCCTCGGTCAGCGGGAAGCGCGCCGAGATCTCCAGGGTCAGCAGCCCGGCCTCGGCGAGCGCGAGCGCCTCGCGCAGCGCGCCCTTGCGGGACGTCTTGGTCGCGATGCCCGCGGCGAGCGACTCCTCGGTCTCCACGAGCGTCACGGCGCGCGGGCTGCCGTCGCGGGTCAGGCCGTCGGTTCCGAGGAGCTGGACGGTCTGGGCGACGGTCTCCGGCGACCCGACCAGGTCGACGACGGCCGTCACCTCGGAGAGCCCGTCCGGCAGGGCGCGGACCGCGTCGGTGAGCCCCGGGCCGTACGCCACGGGCGTCGCGTCGAGCCCGCGCAGGTAGTCGTGGTTCGCCGCGGACGCCGAGCCGACGACGCGCGCCCCGAGGGCCTTCGCGATCTGCACCGCCGCAGAACCGACCCCGCCCGACGCCCCGTGGATCAGCACCACGTCCTTGTCGCCGACGCCGGCCTGGGCCAGCGCCGAGAACGCTGCGGCTGCGGCGACGGGCAGGACCGCGGCCTGCTCGAACGACACGTTGGCGGGCTTGGCCCGCGTCTTGGCAGCCTGGACCACCGACCTCTCGCGCTGGGCCCCCGTGCCGCTCCAGACGACCTCGTCGCCCACCGAGAAGCCCTCGACGCCCTCGCCCACGGCCTCGACGACCCCGGCGGCCTCGAAGCCGAGCACCTGCGGGAACTCACCGGCACCGCCGAACTCTCCGGCGAGCTTCTTCACGTCCGCCGGGTTGACCCCGATCACGCGGTTGGCGACGACGAGCTCCCCGTCACCGGGCGCCGGCACGGGCTCGTCGCCGACGCGCAGGACGTCGACACCGCCGTGGCGGTCGTAGAAGATCGCGGTGCTCATGGGTCTACCTCTTCGAGATGTGGGGGCGCGGGGAGGAAGATGTGCGGTTCGCGCGAAACCGGTTTGCCACTCTTCCATCCCGGACGGAGTCCTGTCATGCCCGACGACGGTGGGTCGCGCTGCTGGTCAGGTGCGGTCGGGCGTCGCGAGCCCGGGCTGGGGGGCCGCCGGTGGGGCCTGCTCGCGGACCGCTGCGAGGACCACGGGATCTGCGCAGCCGCGCGCGAAACCGTTGATCCGCCGCTGGATGTCGCGGCTCAGGAGCCGCGACCCGATGTGCTCGGCCAGGGGAGCGAGCCACGCGGGGCGGCACGTGAAGCTGTACCGCCACACGGCTCTCGTCGCGGCGTGCTCGGGGTGTCCGACGTCACGGCCAGGGGCGGGTGAGAAACGCCAGCCGCCCGCCATGCTCGCGAAGAACCACGGGCCCTCGACCATCTTCATCCCGACGTTGGTCGGCGGGTTGTACGAGACGTACTCGCTGACCATCCGCAGTCCCGCACGGTGCCGGGTGAGGGTGCGGACCCCCTTGGCGGGGGCTGTCGCGTCGTCGAGGAACCGCTGGGAGTGGATGAACGGGTCCCAGCGCAGACGGACGTCGCCCGTGGTCTGCGAGACCGCGAATGCGGTGGCAGGGTCCACGGGGACGATCACGGACGACTCGACGACGGGCACGCTCCGATCCTTGCACGGGGGACCCACAGAGTCCCGGGGGAGTCGCCCGGGCGGGCGCCCGAGGTCGGCAGCGATGAGTTTCTCCTCCCGTGGCGGTCTCCCCACCCGACGACTTCGTCCACGACGCAGGAGGACCACGTGGCCCAGCTGGTGAGAGTGCAGAACTTCAACGTCTCGCGCGACGGGATCGGCGCGGGCGAGGACCAGACGCTGGAGCGGCCGTTCGGGCACGTCGACCCCGAACGGCTCTTCTCCTGGGCCGGGGCCACGGCGAGCTGGCCCATGCGCACCGAGCCCGGGGGCAGCCGCGGGCTGGACGACTACCTGACGCGCGACTACGCGCGCAACATCGGGGCCGAGATCATGGGCCGCAACAAGTTCGGTCCGCAGCGCGGCCCGTGGCAGGACCACGAGTGGCAGGGCTGGTGGGGCGACGAGCCGCCGTTCCGTACCCCGGTCTTCGTCCTGACCCACCACGCGCGCCCGTCGATCACGCTGTCGGACACCACGTTCCACTTCGTCGAGGGCGACCCCGCCTCGGTCCTGGAGCAGGCCAAGGAGGCGGCCGACGGCAAGGACGTCCGCGTGGGCGGCGGGGCCACGACGATCCGCCAGTTCCTCGACGCGGACCTCGTCGACACCCTGCACATCGCAGTCTCGCCCGTGGAGCTCGGCTCGGGGGTCCGGCTCTGGGAGTCGCCCGACGAGCTTCTCGACCGGTTCCACCTCGACGTCGTCCCGAGCCCGAGCGGGGTGGTGCACCACCTGTTCTGGCGGCGGTGACGGTCGACCGCGCGTGCTTCGCCGTCGGGCTCGCGGAGCAGGACCCGTGCCCGGCCGACCCGTGGTGCAATCGAGGGATGGACACCGGTGCCGCCCTCGAGCGCGTCGTCGCACGTGCGCTCGACGGTCCTCCTCTCCGTGACGCCGCACGGGGAGCGCTCCTGGGCGCGGACACCCCGGGACCACGGTGACGGGCGCACCCGAGGCGCGTGACGCCGTCGTGCGGGCGCGGTTGCTGGCGCTGCGCGACGAGGGCACGGCCCGTACCGAGGCCCTGCGCGGCGAGGTGGCCGGGATCGTCGAGGCGTCCAAGGACTCCAACGCCGACGACGAGCACGACCCGGACGGCGCGACCATCGCGTTCGAGCGAGCCCAGGTCGGTGCGCTGCAGCGGCTCGCCGAGCAGCAGGTCGCCGAGGTCGACGCCGCCCTCGCCCGGCTCGACGCAGGCACGTACGGCACGTGCGAGGCGTGCGGCGGGCCCGTGGGCGAGGCGCGGCTCGAGGCCCGCCCGACCGCGCGGCTGTGCATCGCGTGCGCGTCGGACGCCGGCAGGTCCGGACGCGAGAGGAGGTAGACCCGGGCGGACGCCTCGCCCGCCCGGGTCCACCGGACCGGCCGGTGCGAGGGCCTACTTGTGCGGGACCCCCGCGATGAGCCCGCCGTCGATGATGAACTCGGAGCCCGTCGAGTAGCTCGACTCGTCGCTCGCGAGGAACAGGACGAGCTGCGAGACCTCCTCGGGCTCGGCGGGACGGCCCAGGGGGATGGGCAGGAGGTCGTGGCTGATCTTCTCGGTCATGGGCGTCTTGATGAATCCCGGGTGGACCGAGTTGACGCGCACGCCCGAGGGGCCGAGGTCCAGGGCCACGGACTTGGTGAGCCCGCGGACGCCGAACTTCGACGCGACGTAGCCGTGCAGGCCCGCGCTGCCGCGCATGCCCTCGACCGACGAGATGTTGATGATCGACCCGCGCCCGGCCTTGGCCATGACCGGGGCGACGGCGTGGATGCCGAGGAACGTGCCCGTGAGGTTGATGTCGATGATCTTGCGCCACATGTCGGGCGTGAACTCGGTGATGGGGGCGGCGTTCGCGATCCCGGCGTTGTTGACGAGCACGTCGATGCGGCCGAACTTCTCGAGCGTGAAGGCGACGGCGGCGTCCCAGTCCTCCTCCTTGGTCACGTCGAGGTGGATGTACGCGGCGTTCTCGCCGAGCTCGGTGGCGAGCGCCTCGCCCTTGGTGTCGTCGAGGTCGGCGATGACGACCTTGCCGCCCTCGGCGACGAGCGCCTTGGCGTGGGTGACGCCCATGCCTCCGGTTCCTCCGGTGACGATGGCGACCTTGTTGAACACGCGGCCCATGGTGGGGCCTCCTTTCGGGTGTGCCCGGGGTCGGGGGAGCCCTCGTGGGGTGCCCGACGGCGGAGCGTGCGGTGTGCGGTGAAGCCCGCCTGAGCGGTGGGGCGCCGGGTCAGTTCGGCGCGGTCCACCAGGAGGCGAGCGAGGTGCGGGCGATCCGGGGGAAGAACTCCGGGTCACGCGGCACGGGGGTGGCGAGCCACGCCTCGAGGGCCCCGACCGAGCCGAGCCCGACGTAGCACGCGTAGGCGTGGGCGGCCTGCTCGACGTCCGTGGGCCCGGCGTCGTGGGCGACCGGCATGAGGTGCGGGTGGCTCACGAGGAAGGCTCGTAGCGTCTCGGTGAAGTGCTCGGCGAGCAGCCGGAACAGGGGCGCGCTGAGCCCGCCGTCGCGAGCGCGCTCGTAGATGTCGGCGTGCGCGTCGACGTGCCCGGCGACCGAGCGGGTGATGGAGTCGACGACCCGGCGGGGATCGGGGGGCGTGGCGGTGGCGGTGCTCGTCTCCGTGCCGGCTCGGGGTGCACCCGGGCCGGGCCCGCCCTCCTGGGCGGCTCCGCCGTCGGGCGTCACGCCGACGGCCGCGAAGAGCTCGTCGCGGATCGCATCGAGCTCGGTGCGCAGGATGCCCGTGAGGAGATCGGCCGGGCTGCTCGCGTGGTCGTAGAAGGTCGCGCGGTTGATCCCGGCGCGCGCGGCGACCTGGGACACGGTGACGTCGTCGATGTCGTGCTCGGTGGCGAGCTCGAGGACCGCGGTCCGCAGTGCTGCGGTCGTGCGTTCGATGCGGGGGTCCATGTCGCCTCCTCGGTGGGTGCGGGACGGGCCCGCGAAACGTGCTGACACTTCGACAGTACGCCCGGGCAACCATTTTGGCAACGCCTGTCGTCTAAGCGCGGCCGAGACGCGGAAAGGGCGGAAAGTCGGTCCTGTCGGCCCTGTCCCGAACGACCCGGACGCCTCGCCGGGCGGTCCTCCTGGCACGGACCTACCGTGGGAAGGTCGGGCGGATCGACCGACCCGCCCTCCCTCCTGCCAAAGGGACGAACATGTCCGGATCGAACCGTGGTGCAGAGTCCGAGGAGCGCGACGTCGTCGCCATGAACCCGCTGTTCTCCCGACCGGGAGAGGCGACCGAGCTGCCTCGCAACGTCCTGCCGCCGGGGGAGTCCTTCCCCGAGACGGCCTACCAGATCGTCCACGACGAGGCGATGCTCGACGGCAACGCCCGCCTCAACCTCGCGACGTTCGTCGGCACCTGGATGGACCCCTACGCGCAGAGGCTCAACGCCGAGACCGCCGACAAGAACATGATCGACAAGGACGAGTACCCGGCCACGGCCGCGATCGAGACCCGGTGCTGGAAGATCCTCGGCGACCTGTGGAACGCGCCGGACCCGGCGAGCACGATCGGGACCTCGACCATCGGGTCCTCCGAGGCCGCCATGCTGGGCGGGCTCGCGCTCAAGCGGCGCTGGCAGCACGCGCGCCGCGCCGCGGGGAAGTCGACCGAGAAGCCCAACCTCGTGCTGTCGAGCGCGGTCCAGGTCTGCTGGGAGAAGTTCTGCAACTACTGGGACGTCGAGGCCCGCTACGTCCCCATCTCGCTCGAGCACAAGGTGCTCGACGGGTTCGAGCTCGAGAAGTACGTGGACGAGAACACGATCGGGGTCGTCGCGATCCTCGGGGTCACGTACACCGGGGCCTACGAGCCGGTCGAGAAGATCTCGGCCGTGCTCGACGAGATCCAGGCCGCGACCGGGCTCGACGTCCCCATCCACGTCGACGGCGCGTCAGGAGCCATGATCGCGCCGTTCCTCCAGCCGGACCTGGTGTGGGACTTCCGGGTCGAGCGCGTGGTGTCGATCAACACCTCGGCCCACAAGTACGGGCTCGTGTACCCCGGGCTCGGGTGGGTCGTCTGGCGGGACAAGGCTGCGCTGCCCGAGGACCTCGTCTTCTCGGTGAGCTACCTGGGCGGTGACATGCCGACGTTCGCGCTCAACTTCTCCCGGCCCGGCTCGCAGGTCCTGCTCCAGTACTACCTGTTCCTCCGCCTCGGCTACGACGGCTACTACAAGGTGCAGAAGGCCTCGCAGGACGTCGCGCTCTACCTCTCGGGCGAGATCGCGAAGATGCCGCAGTTCGACCTGTGGAACGACGGGAGCGACATCCCGGTCTTCGCCTGGAGCCTCAAGAAGGGCTACACCGACAAGTGGACGCTCTACCACCTGTCCGAGCGGCTGCGGACCAAGGGGTGGCTCCTGCCGTCGTACCCCATGCCCGTGGACCTCGAGGAGCTGACGGTCCAGCGCATCGTGGTGCGCAACGGGCTGAGCCGCGACCTGGCGGCCAGCCTGCTCGGCGACATCCGGACGGAGATCGCGTTCCTCGACGCGCTCGAGTCACCCATGCCGGTCGAGGCCGTGAGCAAGGGGTTCCACCACTGAGGTGCGCGTGACCGGAGAGGTCAGGTCGACGCGGGACGCGAGGTAGAACGCGCTGAGCGACGTAGTGCTCGGCGGGTTCTACCTCGCGCAGCACGTTCTACCTCGTCACCGACGGACGGGCTGGGAGCGGCCGGCCCACCCCATGGGTCAGTCCGCGAAGCGCTCCCCGCGCTCCACGACCCGGCCCGCTCCGCGACCACCGGCCGCCGCACGGTCCCACGTGTAGACCTCGGTGCCGGTCACGAACACGTTCTCGGCGCGCGACGTCACGTCGAGCGGGTCGCCGGACCAGATCACGACGTCGCCGTCGAGCCCGGGGCGCAGGGAGCCGATGCGGTCGTCGAGCCCCAGGAACGCGGCCGGGTTGGTCGTGAGGGCCTGGATCGCGACCTCGGGGTCGAGCCCCTCCTTCACGGCGAGCGACGCCTGGTGCACCAGGAAGTTGATGGGCACCACGGGGTGGTCGGTCGTGATCGCGACGCGCACGCCCGCGCGGGCGAGCGCCCCGAGGCTCGCGATGTTGCGGTTGCGCAGCTCGATCTTGGAGCGCGACGTGAACAGCGGGCCGAAGATGACGGGGACGTCGTGCTCGGCGAGGACGTCGGCGACCGCGGCGCCGTCGGTCCCGTGGTTGATGACGAGCTGGTAGCCGAACTCGTCCGCGAGGCGCAGCGCGGTCGCGATGTCGTCGGCGCGGTGCGTGTGCTGGTCCCAGTAGAGCTCGCCCGCGAGCACGCGGCCCAGGGTCTCCTTGGCGAGGTCGCGCTCGAACGGCTCGCCCTTGGCCTGCGCCGCATCGCGCTTGGCGACGTAGTTCTGGGCGTCGACGAACGCCTTGCGGATGACGTTCGCCACGCCGAGGCGCGTCGAGGGGAGCTTCTTCTGGTCGCCGTAGACGCGCTTGGGGTTCTCGCCCAGCGCCGACTTCACCGACACGGCCTCGCGGATGACCTGCTCGTCGACGGTCCGCCCGCCCCAGGTCTTGATCGCGACGGTCTGGCCGCCGATCGGGTTGCCCGAGCCGGGCTTGATGACGGCCGACGTCACGCCGCCCACGAGCGCGTCACGGAAGCCCTCGTCCTCGATGTTGATGGCGTCCAGGGCGCGCAGCGCGGCGCCGTTGGGGTCGGTCATCTCGTTGGTGTCGTTGCCGGCCCAGCCCTCGGCCTCCTCCATGACGCCCATGTGGCCGTGCGACTCGACGAACCCGGGCAGGACCCAGCGGCCCCCGGCGTCGAGCGTGCGGACGCCGTCGGGCACGACGACGTCCTGGCCGACGGCCGTGATGACGCCGTCCTCGACGAGGACGGTCGCGTTCTCCAGGGGTGCGGAGGCGACGGGGACGACGTAGCCGTTCGTGATGGCGATGCTGTTGCGTGTGGTCATGCGCTCTATCCTCTCCCCGACCCGGCGGGCCCAGTACTCGGGGACGGGCCGTGCGCCCACCGGAAGCAGGATCAGACGCCGCGTCATGTCCCGCTAGGGTGGTCCCCGTGCTCACCCAGGTCGCCGGTCCGTTGCGCGTCGCGCGCGCCGGTCTCGTCGCGACCCTGGTGCTCGCCCTCGCGGCGCTCGCGCACCGCGTCGGCGGTGGCACGCTCCCGGACCCGCTGATCCTCGCGGCCCTGGCCGCGTTCACGATGGCCGGCGCGACGTTCGCGGCCCGCTTCCGCCTCACGTTCGCTCGACTGGTCGCGGTCCTCGGCACGGGCCAGGTCGCGCTGCACTACGGCCTGGGGTTCGGCGCGGGCGTCACGTGCGCCCCGGCGGCGGGCGCCGCGGCGGGGCACGCGGGGCACGGGGCAGCGGCTCAGGTGTCGGCGTGCGCCGCGGGCGCGACCCTCCTGCCCGACGGCGTCGCGCACCTCCCGCACGAGACGCCCGCGGGAGCGTGGATGGTCCTGGCGCACGTGCTCGCGACCTTGGTCGTGGCCCTGGTCGTCGCCCACGGCGAGCGGGCGCTCGGCCTGCTGCTGGCGTGGCTCGCCCCGCGGACGGCGCTCACGGACATGCTGCCGGCGCTGCCCGTCGCGCACCGGCTCCCGACCCCGGTCGTGGCGCCGTCCCGCGCGACGACGGTCCACCTGCGGATCCCGACGACGCGCGGGCCACCGCTGCTCGCCCGGCCCGTCGCCGTTCCTTCCTGACCCCGTCCGCGCTCGCGCGCGGACCATCGACGAGGCCGGCCGCCCCCTGGGTACCCCTTGCGCGAGCTCGTGCCGCGCCTCATCGAGAGCCTCTTCCATGCCTTTGCAGACCGACCAGTCCCACCCGTCCACGCCCACCGCACGCCGAGGGCGAGCGGTCGCCCTCGCACGCCCCGCACCCCTCGCCGGCCCGGCCCGTCTCCTGGTGGCGGTCCTCGCCGCCCTCGCGACGCTCGCAGCGACCCTGCTGCTCAGCGTCGGCGGTGCCGTCCCGGCCCAGGCGCACGACCGCATCATCAGCTCCGACCCGGCCGACGGCGCGCAGCTCGCCACGGCCCCCGCGGCACTGACCATGACGTTCAGCACCGAGCCGCTCGCGGTCGAGCCCCAGGTCGTCGTGACCGACTCCGCGGGGACCGTCGTCGCGCAGGGCAGCCCCACGATCGAGGGGACCTCCGCGACGTTCCCGTGGCCCGCCGAGCTGACCGGTGACACGTACACGGTCGCGTGGCGCGTCGTCTCGTCGGACGGCCACCCCATCGAGGGCACGTTCTCGTTCGCGGTCGCGGCGGCTCCCGAGCCTGCCCCGACCACGGCGAGCGAGGAGCCCTCGGCCGTGACGCCGTCGGCCACCGAGGACACGACGACCGAGGCGACCACGTCGGCAGTGCCCGAGGAGACCGACGACGAGGGCCGCTCGATCGCCCCGCTGCTGATCGGCATCGGGGTGCTCGCGGCCGCGGCCGTCGTCGTCGCGGTGCTGATCGTGCGCCGCCGCCAGCAGGACTGACAGACCCTCCACCCACTTCCCGGCGACTCGTCGCCCGGGCGTTCCCGCGACCCGTCGGTCGTGCGTCCCGTCCTGCCCCGGACCGCGCACGACCCGCGCCGCGGGCCGCCCTCGCGCGCCACGACGCCGGACCTCTCGAAGGAACCACCATGACTGCACGCACCACCACCCACCCCTCGTCCCGATCCGCTTCCGCCCGCCCGCGGCGTACGGCCCTGCTCGGCGCGGCCGTCACGACGCTCGCGCTGCTCGCGGTCGCGGGATGCTCGACGACCTCGGCCGACACCTCGTCCGGTGCGCCCGCGCCGAGCGCCTCGTCCGGCAGCACGTCGACGGGCACGGCAGCCGACCACCTGACCGCGACCGACCCCTGGATCAAGGCGGCCGACTCCGGGATGACGGCGGCCTTCGCCGTCCTGCACAACGACGGCGACCAGGACGTCACGGTCGTCGGCGCGACGTCCGACCTGTCCCCGGTCCAGATCCACGAGATGGCGACCGACGACTCGGGCGCCATGGTCATGCGCGAGAAGGAGGGCGGTCTGACGATCCCCGCGGGCGGCGAGCGCGCGTTCGAGCCGGGCGGCGACCACCTCATGCTCATGGAGCTCTCGTCACCGGTCGAGCCCGGGGCCGAGTACGACGTCACGCTCGAGCTGAGCGACGGCTCGACGCTCGTCGTCACGGCTCCGGCCCGCACGTTCGCGGGGGCCAAGGAGGACTACGACGAGGGTCACGAGGGTCACGACATGAGCCACGATGGCTGACCGCGCGTCCCGTACGGGCCTCGGTTCCGCCCCCGATCAGGAACCGACGCCGCCCGCCGACCCCACCCGGCGGGCCAGGGTCTCGCGCCGGGCGTTCCTGGTCGGCGGGGCCGCCGCGGGTGCGGTCGCGGTCGCCGGTGCGGGAGGTGCGTGGGCCGGGAGGGCCACGGCCCCCGCGACGGGAGCGGCGTCGTCGGGCACCGCAGGAGCCCTCGCGCTGCACGGTGACCTGCGCGTGCCCTTCCACGGCCCGCGCCAGGCGGGCGTCGAGACGCCTCCCCAGGCGTACCTGACGCTCGTCGCGCTGAACCTCGCCCCCGGCACCGACCGGGACGCGCTCGTGCGGCTCATGCGGATCTGGACCGACGACGTCGTGCGTCTCACCGAGGGGCGCCCGGGCCTGACCGACACCGAGCCCGAGCTCGCCGAGGTGCCCGCGCGCCTCACGGTCACGGTGGGCTACGGGGCCGCGGTCTTCACGGCCGCGGGCCTCGAGGACCGGCGTCCCGCCTGGCTGGGTCCGCTGCCGGCGTTCGCCGTGGACCGGCTCGAGGATCGCTGGAACGACGGTGACCTGGTGCTCCAGGTCTGCGCCGACGACGAGGTCACGGTCTCGCACGCGGTCCGGATGCTGCTCCGCGAGGCGCGGGACTTCGCGTCGGTGCGGTGGCTGCAGAAGGGCTTCCGGCGGTCGGTCGGGAGCGAGCGCGCGGGCCGGACCATGCGCAACCTCATGGGGCAGATCGACGGGACCCGGAACGTGGACCCCGTCGCGGACGCCCCGCTCGTGTGGTCGGACGGCACGGACGGGTGGCTCGCGGGCGGCACGTCGATGGTCGTGCGGCGCATCCGCATGGAGCTCGACACGTGGGACGAGGTCGACCGTTCCACGCGCGAGGCCGTCATGGGGCGTCGCCTCGCGGACGGTGCGCCGCTCACGGGCGAGAAGGAGCACGACGAGCCGGACCTCGAGGCGGTCGGTCCGCACGGGTTGACCGTGATCGGGCCTGCGGCGCACGTGCGGAGGGCTCGGACCAGCGACCCGGCCGAGCGGTTCCTGCGGCGCGCGTACAGCTACGACGACGCACCCGACGTCGCGACGGACCCTGGCGCGCTCAGCAGCTCGGGCCTGGTGTTCGTGACGTTCCAGGCGGACGTCGACCGGCAGTTCGTGCCGGTCCAGCGGCGGCTCGACGAGGTGGACCTGCTCAACGAGTGGACGACGCCGATCGGTTCCGCGGTCTTCGCGGTGCCTCCGGGCTGCGCCGAGGGCGAGTTCCTGGGACAGGCGCTGCTGGGCTGAGCGCGGCCGACGGGCCGCTCCGCTGCAGATGGTGACACCCGATGTCAGAATGTGATGCGGGTCACGTCGGCGTTCTGTATCAAAGGAGGAGGCCCCTCCTCTGAGTCATGTGAGTGCTCGGTCGTCGATGGGGGTCGTGACGAGCGCGAGGGTCGGAGGCGGCCCGTGGTGTGAGCGCTGCAGGGGGGCGCTCACGCGACGGGCCGCCTCCGGCGCGTCCGGGGTCGGAGGGTGGACCTTCGGCAGAGCGGGCTCGTGTGAGACAGCTGACCTGTGTCGCATTCCTCGGCCAAGCCCCCGTTGGCGATGCCTCGTCGCCACACGATGTCAAAAGGGTGCCACTGGCGGTACCCTTTTGACATGCCGCACGCTCGCGACCGCCTGCTCGAAGGGGCTTTCGACAGCCACGGGTTCGTCCGCCGCGTCGACGCGCTGCGCGAAGGGCACAGCCCGCACGCGCTCAAGCAGCTCGTCGCGCGCGGCTACCTGGAGAAGGTCGCTCATGGCGTCTACCGTGTGACCGTCGTCCCGGTGAGCGAGTACGACGACCTGCATCTGGCAGTGCTGTGGACTGGTGTCGACGAAGCCGCGTTGTCTCACGAGACCGCCCTCGATCTCTACGGGCTCAGCGATGTCAACCCCGACAGGATCCACGTCACCGTGCCCAGGCGTTGCCGAATCCGGCGTGCCGGCGCCGACGGGATCGAGGTCCACCACCAAGACCTCGATACCCGCCAGATCGGATGGTTCGAACAGATCCCGACGGTGACAGCCGCGACAGCGATCGCCCAGTGCATCGACACGGGCACCCCGACCTACCTTCTACGCCAGGCCCTGACGGCGGCCCGCGAGACAGGGCGCGTCACCCCAAGCGAAAGCGCTGACCTGCGAAGGAGACTGGCGAACCGTGACACAGCAGAGCGCTGATCTGCCCGAAGGTCTTGCCGAACTGCCTGCCAAGAACAAGGAACCCGCGTCGGTCACAGTGCTCAACTCTTGGCTCCTGCAGGCCGAGAAGCGCCTGGGGGGCCGCGGCGGCCGCCTGGCCTGGCTCGTTGCATCCACAGTTGTCATCGCGGCGCTACAGCGAGCCCTGGACACAACCGGCCAGCCGCTCTTCCTGCTCAAGGGCGGTACTCTGCTGCAGCATCGGCTTCCCAGCGCGCCCACGCGCGCGACCAAGGACGTGGACGGGCTCATCCGCGGTGATATCGATGACTTCCTTGCCACGCCGACGCAGCCGACATCCAGAGGGCGTACTTGACCATTCGTTCGATCACCAAGGCCTCGTCCCGCCCATGGCTCAGCGCGGCGGCGCCGTGCTGAGGCGCACCGCGAGCTCGGGCAGCACGACCTCGGGCTCGTGCACCGTCGTCGGGTCCGCGATGAGCGCGATCACGTGCTCGACCGCGAGGCGACCGGTCAGGTGGAACGGCTGGCGGACCGTGGTGAGCGGGGGAGCGCAGTACGCGGCGAGCGCGATGTCGTCCATGCCCACGACCGACACGTCCTCGGGCACGCGCCGACCCATCTCGGTCAGTCCGCGGATCAGCCCGAACGCCATCTCGTCGCTCGCGACGAACACCGCCGTGACCTCGGGCAGGCGGCCCAGGACCAGGCCGTTGCGGTACCCCGACTCGGGGCTCCAGTCGCCGTAGAGGACGGGGGGCTCGGTGCACCCCGCGTCCTCGAGCGCGGCCCGCCACCCGGCCGTGCGTCCGTTGGCGTCGTTCCACGACGCGGGGCCCGCGAGGTGCCACACGGTCTCGTGGCCCAGCTCCAGGAGGTGCTCGGTCGCCGCGCGCCCGGCCGCGACCTGGTCGACCGCGACGACCTCGGTCGCCGACGACTGCATGCCGTCCACGACGACCGTCGGGGTCCCGTGGATGAGGTCGCCGAGCGACTCGTCGTCGCGCACGGGCACGGCGATGACCAGGCCGTCGACGCCCTGGTCGAGGAGCCGCTCGACGGCCTGCGCGATCGACGCGGGCGAGAGCGACGCGGTGCTCGCGGTGCTGACGAAGTAGCCGCCGTCGCGGGCCGCGCGCTGCATGCCGAGCATCATGGCGCTGCCCGAGTAGAAGTCGGTCTCGTGCGTGATGACGCCGATGGTCTTGCTGCGCCCGGTCACGAGCGCGCGAGCGAGGCTGTTGCGGCGGTAGCCGGTCTGCTCGACGGCGGCACGCACCCGGCTGCGGGTGGTCTCGTTGACGTTGGGGTGCCCCGACAGGACGCGCGAGACGGTCTGCGCGGACACTCCTGCGACGCGGGCGACGTCGGCCATGGCGGGTCCGCGGCCTCGCGGGGGAGCGACCGTGGTGGTGCTCTGCGCCGGCTCCGACCGCTCGGACCGTGACGGTGGTTCCACGTGCTCTCCTTCGGGCGTGAGGGCCGCTCGCGGAGCGTCGGGCACCTCGGTGTGCGTGGCCACGGATGTGCTCCGCAGCGTAGTGGACGTCAACACCGCAGGCCTGCCTGGCCCACGTCGCCGTCACCCAACTGTTACCTGTGTTGACCATAACAGTCAGAACATGCAGCGAAAAGTGACGGATTCACGCAGACCGAGCATCCAGATGTTGCAAGGGTTGTGATCCATATCAACGGTGTGTCAGAGTGTGCCCCACGCAGACCGCGGCGCCGTCGCCGCTCCATCCTCAGCACAGTGTGGTCAGAAGGAGAGTCATGAAGTCATCGATCATCAAGGCAGCCGGGGTCGCGTCGATCCTCACCCTCACGGTGGGCGGCCTGACCGCCTGCTCGTCCGACTCGACGTCCGGCAGCGGATCGGCCGAGGGCGACGGCAAGGTCAAGGAGGTCGAGGTCTGGACCTGGGCCGCCGGGTACGACGAGGCCGCGAAGGCGTTCAACGCCGCGCACGACGACATCCAGATCAAGTACACGCAGATCGAGCCCGGCAACAAGGGCGGCTACGACAAGATCCGCAACTCGATCACCGCGGGCAACGCCCCGTGCCTCGCCCAGGTGGGCTTCGAGACCCTCCCCAGCTTCGTCGCCGAGGGCAACGTCGTGGACGTCACCGAGTTCGCCTCGGCCGACAAGGACCTCTATGCCCCCGCAGGCTGGGCCGGCGTCTCGGTGGGCGACAAGATCTACGGCGCCCCGCAGGACCAGGGCCCCATGGTGATGTTCTACAACAAGACCGTCTTCGAGGCGAACGGCGTGGCCGTGCCGACCACGTGGGACGAGTACCAGGCCGCGGGCGAGCAGCTCAAGGCCGCGGGCGTCAAGCTCACGGGCACCTACGAGGACTACGACTACTCGGGCTTCGCCTGGCAGGCCGGCGCCCCCTGGTACGAGATCAAGGACGGCGCCTGGTCCATCACGCCCGACTCGCCCGAGAACCTCGAGGTCGCGAGCTACTGGCAGGGCCTGATCGACGCCGACCTGATCGGTGCGGGCATCTGGAGCGACGAGTGGTCCGCGGGCCTCGGTGACGGCTCGATCGCCACGATCGTGGGCGCGGCCTGGTTCTCCGGCATCCTCAAGGACTCCGCGGCGGCCTCGGCCGGCGACTGGGCCGTGGCCGAGCTCCCGCAGTGGGAGGCCGGCGACGCCAAGACCGGCAACGTGGGCGGCAGCCTCTCCGCGGTCCTCAAGGGCTGCGACGACCCCGAGGCCGCCTGGACCGTGGCCAACTGGCTCAGCACCGACCCGGGCTCGGTCGACTCGCTCATCGAGGGCGGCGGCGTCTACCCGGCCTCGGTCGCGGGCCTCGAGTCCGAGCTCCTCACCTCGGGTGACGACTACTTCGGCGGACAGGTCGTCGCCGACGTCTTCAAGACCGCCTCGGGTCAGGTCAACGAGGACTGGGCCTGGGGCCCCGGCGTCTCGACCCTGGTCGGCACGCTCGCCACGGGCATGAAGCAGGCCTACGCCAAGGAGGGCGGCGCGACCGTCGCGACCGCGCTCACGGGCGCCCGCGAGGCGACCGAGTCCGAGCTCAAGCAGCAGGGCATCGCCGTCAACGAGTGACCTGACGGTCCCGCACGAGCGGTGCGACCCGGTCTCGACGGCCGGGTCGCACCGACCGGCACAGCATCACCCGAGCATCACCGCAGCAGAAGGCCCGACGACGCCACGCACCTCCGAGCACCGGTGCACCCAGGCGCGTGACGTCGTCGGGCACCACGACGCATCCCCCTGAGGAACCCACCATGACCACGAGCCTGACGTCGGCGGCACCGCCGCCGGTGGAGACCAAGCCCACGGCGGCCACGCCGCCCAGGCGGCCGCGCAGCCGGACCAGCCGGTACGCGATCTGGTTCGTCGGACCGTTCGTGGTGCTGTTCGTCGGGATGTACGTCGCACCGATCCTCTTCGCGCTCTACAAGAGCCTGTTCCGGATCCAGCGCGACGCGCTGGGCCTGGGCGGCACGCAGGAGATCTTCGACCCCCTGTTCAACTACGCGTACGCGCTGGGTGACGAGAAGTTCATCAGCTCGATCGGGCGCGTTCTCCTGTTCGGCGTGGTGCAGGTGCCCGTCATGCTGGTCCTCGCGCTCGGGATCGCGCTCCTGATCGACTCGGCCTCGGCCCGGGCCAAGGGATTCTTCCGGCTCTCGAGCTTCGCGCCCTACGCGGTGCCGACCGTGGTCTCGGCGCTCATGTGGTCGTTCCTCTACTCGCCCACGAACGGTCCCATGGGTCAGGTGCTCGGGTGGTTCGGGATCGAGGTCAACTTCCTCAGCCAGGACCTCGCGCTGTGGGCCGTCGCCAACGTCGTGACGTGGGGCTGGACGGGCTACAACATGATCATCATCTACGCCGCGCTCCAGGGGGTCCCGGGCGAGGTGCTCGAGGCCGCCAAGCTCGACGGGGCCTCGCCGTGGCGCACCGCGTGGAGCATCAAGATCCCGCTCGTGCGGCCCGCGATCCTCCTCACCACGATCTTCTCGATCATCGGCTCGGCGCAGCTCTACAACGAGCCGTTCGTGCTCAAGCAGAGCACCGGGGCGATCGACGCGAGCTACACGCCGATCATGGCCGCGCAGGCCTCGCTCCAGTCGGCCAACTACCCGTACGCCGCAGCCCAGTCGGTGCTCCTCGCCGTCGGCGTGGCCGTGCTGTCCGTCCTCTTCTTCCGTCTGACGTCCAGGAGGTCCTCGTGACCACGAGCAGCGTGCCCGTCGTGGCCGAGAAGACCGCGGGCAACCGCCTGCGCCGCAAGCGCTCCACCCCGAAGGGGACCCCGGACGGCCTGCGCAAGGACTCGATCGAGACCACGGCCACGAGCCGCATCGCGGTCACCGCGGTGCTCGCGCTGACCGCCGTGTACTTCCTGTTCCCGCTGTGGTGGCTGTTCGTCGCGGCGACCAAGGACGCCGGGTTCACGTTCTCGGGCAGCCCGTTGTGGTTCTCGAACTTCGACCTCATCGGGAACATCCAGGACCTGTTCGCGTACAAGGACGGGATCTTCGCCGTCTGGATGGCGAACTCGGCGCTCTACTCGATCGTCGGCGCGGGGCTCGGGACGCTCATCGCGGTCGCGACGGGCTACGCCCTGGCCAAGTACGAGTTCCGCGGCAAGGGCCTGCTGTTCGGCGTGGTCCTCGGTGCGGTCCTCATCCCCAAGGTGCTGTTCACGCTCCCGCTGTTCCTCATGTTCTCCGCGACGGGCATCGTCAACACCTACTTCGCGGTGCTCCTGCCGAGCATCGTGAGCCCGTTCGGCGTCTACCTGGGCCGCATCTTCGCCGCGAGCTCGGTGCCCGACGAGGTCATCGAGGCCGCGCGTCTCGACGGCGCGAACGAGGGCCGCATCTTCTTCGGGGTCAGCCTCAAGATGATGGCCCCCGCGCTCGTCACGATCTTCCTCTTCCAGTTCGTCGAGATCTGGAACAACTTCCTGCTCCCCTCGCAGGTCCTCATCTCCGAGAACCTGCGGCCCGTCACGGTCGGGCTGGTGAGCTGGAACGCCCTGGTCCAGGCCGGCCAGATCGAGCGGCACATGGTCATCATCGGCGCGTTCGTGGCGGTCGTCCCGCTCATCGTCGCGTTCCTCTCCCTCCAGCGCTTCTGGCGCTCCGGACTTGCAGCGGGGGCTATCAAGTGAGCCAGCACGACCCAGCCGACCGGGCCTCGAGCCCGGCCGGCGGCCAGACCCTGCGCGCCGACGGCGCGTTCCCGTCGACCCTGCGCGCCGACGGCGCGACCCTCGTGCGCGACGGCGTGCCGCACCGGATGCTGTCGGGCTCGGTCCACTACTTCCGGGTCCACCCGGACCTGTGGGAGGACCGCCTCCTGCGCCTGCGCGCCATGGGTCTCAACACGGTCGACACCTACGTCCCGTGGAACTGGCACGAGGCCGCGCGCGGCACGTTCGACTTCACCGGGTGGCGCGACGTCGAGCGGTTCGTGCGCCTCGCGGGCGACCTGGGACTCGACGTGGTGGTGCGCCCCGGGCCGTACATCTGCGCCGAGTGGGACAACGGCGGCCTGCCCGCGTGGCTCACCGCGACGCCCGGGATCCGGCTCCGGTGCAGCGACGAGGCCTACCTCGCCGCGGTCGCGGCCTGGTTCGACGAGCTGCTGCCGCGCATCGCGGCGCTCCAGGCGAACCGCGGCGGCCCGGTCGTGGCCGTCCAGGTGGAGAACGAGTACGGCAGCTTCGGCGACGACCACGCCTACATGGCGTGGGTGCACGACGCGCTCGTGGAGCGCGGCATCGACGAGCTCCTCTTCACGGCGGACGGCCCCACGGACCTCATGCTCGACGGCGGTTCGCTCCCCGGCGTACTGGCGGCGGCCACGTTCGGCAGCCGTCCCGGACAGGCGCTCGACAAGCTCACGGCCCGCCGCGGGGA
Source organism: Oerskovia enterophila (assembly GCF_044748475.1). Lineage (NCBI taxonomy): Bacteria > Bacillati > Actinomycetota > Actinomycetes > Micrococcales > Cellulomonadaceae > Oerskovia > Oerskovia enterophila. The sequence goes on along the minus strand of NZ_JBIVFZ010000008.1, from coordinate 41,751 downwards.
GCAGCCGTTCGTGTGCGCCGAGTTCTGGAACGGCTGGTTCGACCACTGGGGCGACCCGCACCACGTGCGCGGTGCGGACAGCGCCGCGGCCGACGTGCGCGACCTCCTCGACCTCGGCGGCTCCGTGAGCCTCTACATGGCGCACGGTGGCACCAACTTCGGGCTCACGGCCGGAGCGAACCACGACGGGACCCGCCTGCAGCCGACGGTCACGAGCTACGACTCGGACGCCGCGGTCGCCGAGGACGGGAGCGTGACCCCCAAGTTCTTCGCGCTGCGCAAGGTCTTGTCCGAGCACGCCGCGCACGGGACCCGGATCCCCGAGGACGCCCAGGACGACCGGTGGATCGCGCCGTCGCCCAAGCTCGCCGCGCGCGCCCTGCCGCCCGTGAGCACGCGCCCGCTCCTGCCCGCGCTGCGGGCGTCGGGCGCTGCGGTCGTCCGGTCGTCGCCCCTGACGTTCGAGGAGCTCGGACAGAACGCCGGTCTCGTGCTCCACACGGCCACGCCCGTGCTCCCTCCGGGGGACAGCACGCTCTCGGTCCTCGGGCTGCACGACCGCGCGACGGTCTACGTCGACGGCCGGGAGGTCGGCGTGCTGGAGCGCGAGACCTCGCACCGCGGGCTCACGGTCCACGGGGAGGGCGTGCCCGTGCGGCTGGAGATCCTCGTGGAGAACCTCGGCCGCATCAACTACGGCCCCCGGCTCGGTGAGCACAAGGGGATCCTGGGCGACGTCCTGGTCGAGCGCCGGATCGTGCACGGCTGGACCTCGCGGTCGCTGCCGCTCGACCTGCTGCCCGTGGACGGGCTGTGGGCGGCGGGTGAGCCCGACGCCCACAGCGTGCCCCGCGACGCCGTCGGGCCCCAGGGCGTCCTGGCCCGGACGACCCTCGACCTCGACGAGCCCGCCGACACCTTCCTGACCCTGCCCGGCTGGACCAAGGGCTTCGTGTGGGTCAACGACGTGCTGCTCGGCCGCTACTGGGAGCGCGGCCCCCAGCACACCCTCTACGTCCCCGCGCCGCTGCTGCGCGCGGGGAGCAACACCGTCACGGTCCTCGAGCTGCACGCGGTCGGTTCCGACCTCGAGCTGACGGACGAGGCCGTCCTCGGCGAGCCCGAGGAGTACGTCGAAGAGCTGTGACGCCCGTCGGTCGGGGGACGGCCGATGAACTGCTATCGAAGGAGATCAGCACATGGTTCGACATTCCCCTGGCCCTCGGGCCGGTTCCCACCCGGGTGGCGCCTCGCGCCGTGCCCGCAGCCTCGTGGCGCTCGCGACCGCGGTGGTGGTGCCGTTCGCGGCGCTGCCCGCCGCGGCCGCGGCGGTCCACACCCCGGCGAGCAGCGCGACGTCGCTCTCGGCCCTCGGCCTGACGGCCGAGCAGGTCGCGGCCGCGAGCGTCGAGGGCGCGGCCACGCTGCGCTCGGCGCAGCTCGACGTCCAGGTCGCCGCGGACTTCCCGCGGGTCCTGAGCTACACCGACCGCGCGTCGGGTGCCTCGCTCGCGGGCAGCACCGCGACCGTCACGAAGGTGCGCCTCAACGGCACCGACCGGGCCGTCGCTGTCGAGGCGGGCGAGCCCGGCGAGACGAGCCGGGACTACCGCCTGACGTTCCCCGACCTCGCGGGCGTCAGCATCGACACGCGCCTCGAGGTCGAGGGCAGCGCCGTGACGTTCCGCGTCACAGGCGTGACCGACACCGAGGCGTTCCGCGTCGGGACCATCGAGGTCCCGGGCCACGACCTGCTCTCGGTCTCGTCGGCCGACCCGTCGGCCGTGGTCGCCTCGGCGGTCATCAGCCCGGACCGCGGCAAGGTCGGCGACACGTTCACGTCCGTCACGGGGCAGACCCCCGTCAACGCGAACCCGGTCGGGTCCGCGTACGCGATCGTGAGCACGAGCGCGCTGTCGGCCACGATCGTGACCAACAGCGTCTACGACGAGGCCAACGGCAAGGCCGCCGCGGACGGCAACCGCCTGCAGCGCCAGGCGCGCGCGGCCGACGGCGGCGTGCGCGTGGGCGTCTGGAGCGGCGCGTGGACCTACCGGGCCCAGGGCTCGCCGGTCACCGAGGAGCTCCCGTACGCGACCGTCGTCGTGACGGCCGACGCCAACGCCGACGACAAGGTCGACTGGCAGGACGGCGCGATCGCGTTCCGCGCGACCGCCCCCAAGGCGCTCGGCGCCGACCAGGTCGCCGACCGCGTCGTGACCCACATCCCGTTCAACTTCGCCTCGCAGGCCACGCACCCGTTCCTGCGCACGCTCGACGACGTCAAGCGCATCTCGCTCGCGACCGACGGCCTGGGCCAGATGGCGCTGCTCAAGGGCTACGGCTCCGAGGGGCACGACTCCGCGCACCCCGACTACGGCGGCAACTACAACGAGCGCGCGGGCGGCCTCGAGGACATGAACACGCTGCTCGCGCAGGGCGGCGACTGGAACGCCGACTTCGGCGTCCACATCAACGCGACCGAGGCCTACGCCGAGGCGAACGCCTTCTCCGACGAGCTCGTCGACCCCTCGGCCAAGGGCTGGAACTGGCTCGGCCAGTCGTACTACATCGACCAGCGCCGCGACGTGAACAGCGGTGACCTGGCCGCACGCATCGGCCAGCTCGCCGACGAGACCCAGGGCAACCTGGACCTCCTCTACGTCGACGTCTACTACAACTTCGGCTGGCAGGCCCGCGCCCTCGCGGATGCGGCCCGCGCCAACGACCTCCAGATCGCGACCGAGTGGTCCGACAAGTTCGAGGCGAACTCGCTGTGGAGCCACTGGTCCGCCGACGAGAACTACGGCGGCGCCGCGAACAAGGGCCTGAACTCCCAGATCGTGCGCTTCATCGACAACGCCGAGAAGGACACCTGGAACCCGCACCCGCTGCTCGGCAACGCGCGGCTCGTCGAGTTCGAGGGCTGGACCGGGCAGACCGACTGGAACGCGTTCTACAAGAACATCTGGACGACCAACGTCCCGACCAAGTTCCTCCAGCACCAGGAGATCGTGCGCTGGGGCACCGACCGGATCGACTTCACGGGTGACGTCTCGGCCCGCGGCACGACCGCGGCCGACCGGCAGATCCTCGTCGGGGACGCCGTCGTCGCCCAGGGCGGCACCTACCTCCTGCCGTGGAACGCGACCGACGCCCCCGGGCTCGAGGGAGAGGCTGCCGAGGGCAGCAAGCTCTACCACTACAACCCGGCCGGCGGCTCGACCACGTGGACCCTCACGGACGAGCTCGCCGGGGCCACGAGCCTGACCATGTACAAGCTCACGACCACGGGCCGCGAGAAGGTCGCGGACGTCCCGGTCACGGGCGGCAAGGTCACGGTCGACGCGACCGCGGGCCAGCCCTACGTGCTGTACCCGCAGGGCGTCGCGACCCCCTCGGCCGAGGACGTCGCGTGGGGCGCCGCGAGCGGCATCGCCGACCCCGGCTTCAACGCCGCGACGCTCGACGCGTACGAGACGACCGGCACCACGGGCATCGAGACGCTCGCCAACGGGCAGCGCGTCGCGGCGCTCGGTGCGGGCGCCTCGTCGCTGAGCCAGCAGCTCGGTGAGCTCTCGACCGGTACCTACGCCGTGAGCGCGTGGGTCGAGGTCCAGCCCGGGAAGTCCCGCTCGACCACCCTGTCCGTCTCGGGCGAGGGCGTCGCGCAGACCGCGAGCACCGTCGTCGAGCGCTCGACCGCCAAGAACCTCGTCGCGGCCGACGAGAAGAACAACCGCTACTACCAGCGGGTCCAGGTGCTCGTCGACGTCACGGGCCCGGCCCGCCCGACGCTGACGGTCTCCGCCTCGGCGGGCGACGCCGTCGTGCGGGTCGACGACCTGCGCGTCGTGAGCGCCACGCGCTCGGTGGCCCCGGCCGTCGAGGGCGAGACCGGCACGGTCGTCGCGTTCGAGGACTTCGAGAACGTGCCCCAGGGCTGGGGACCGTTCGTCAAGGGCGACGCGGGCGGCGTGACCGACCCGCGCACGCACATCGCCCAGCGCAACGCGCCCTACACGCAGGCCGGCTGGAACGGGAAGCTCGTCGACGACGCGCTGTCCGGCGACTGGTCGCTCAAGGCGCACGAGGAGAACAAGGGCCTCGTCTACCGCACCGTGCCCAGCACCGTGAAGCTCGAGGCGGGGCGTCAGTACCGCGTGAGCTTCGACTACCAGTCGGGCAACGGCGGCGAGTACCAGTGGGTCACGGGCTACGACTCGGTCGCGAGCGGCGCCCCGGCGTCGGTCGAGACCCACGCGACCCCGTTGGGGCAGCAGCGCACGACCGCGACGTTCTCCGAGGACGTCGTGGCCAGCGGCTGCGGCGACACCTGGGTGGGGCTGCGCAAGCTCACCGCGGGCGGCAACCAGTCCGACCTGATCCTCGACGACTTCCGCGTCGTGGACCTGGGTCCGGCCGAGGCCACCCCGGCCTGCGCGTCCCTGACGGTGTCCCCCGGACCCGTCGCGTTCGAGCCCGACGTCGCGAGCACCGTCACGACGCGCCTCACGGTCCACGAGCCCGTGGCCGTCGCGGACGTCGCGGTGACGCTCGACGTGCCCGAGGGCTGGGAGGTCGAGGCGACCAACGCCTCGACCGCGGCCACGCTCCCGGCAGGCGGCGTCCTGACCACGACGTGGCAGGTCACCCCGCACGGCAAGATCACCGCCGACGCCTACACGCTCACCTCGGGCGGCTCGTACACGACCACGGCTGCGCCCGTCGGCGAGCGGTCGGTCGAGGCCGGCCAGTCGGTGTGGGTCGTCGTGCCGCCGAACGGTGGCGAGAACTGGGTCAGCGACCTGCCGTTCGTCTCGACGACCAACGGGTGGGGACCGGTCGAGCGCGACCTGTCCAACGGCGAGCAGGGCGAGAAGGACGGCAAGCCGCTCTCGCTGCGCGGCGTCGCGCACGAGAAGGGCCTCGGCACGCACGCGAACTCGTCGGTCCGGGTCTTCCTCGCCGCGCAGTGCGACGCGTTCACGGCGACCGTGGGGGTCGACGACGTCCAGGGCACCAAGGGCACGGTGCAGTTCAAGGTCGTGGGTGACGGCACCCAGCTCGCCCAGACCGAGGTGCTCAAGGGCGGCGGCAAGACCGTCGACCTGGACGTGCCGGTCACAGGGGTCCGCTACCTCGACCTGATCGTGACCGACGGCGGCGACGGCAACGGCAACGACCACGCCGACTGGGGCTCCGCCAAGGTGTCCTGCGCCGACCCGGTCGAGCCCGAGCCCGAGCTCGAGGTCACCACGACGGCCAAGGCCCAGTGCACGGCCTCGCGCGTCCAGCTCGCGGTCCGCGCGGTCAACGAGGAGGACTTCCCGGTCGACGTGAAGATCTCCACGCCGTTCGGCACCAAGACCTTCCAGCAGGTCCAGCCGGGCAAGAGCGCCAGCCAGACGTTCGCGACCCGCAAGGACGCGATCGAGGCGGGCACGGCGACCGTGACAGCGACCGCCACGGTCGACGGCAAGGAGGTCACGACCACGATCGAGAGCGAGTACGCGGCCACGAGCTGCGGCTAGCCCGCGAGGCGTCCGCCGGGGGTGCTCCCGGCGGACGGTCGGCGGCCGGTGCGAGCCGGCCGTCGAGCACCACGAGCAAGGCCCCGGGACCCACGACGGTTCCCGGGGCCTTGCTCGTCGTCAGACGGCGTCGGTGCGCGCCCCGAGCCAGGGAGCGAGCACGTCCTCACGGCCGAGCCAGCGCAGCCCGCCGTCGGCGACCTCCTCGCGCGTCGCGAGGATCTCGGTGAACGCCGCGCGCAGCTCATCGCGGTCCCCGGCCGAGTCGGCCGCCCCCGTGAAGACCAGCCGGGTCCGGGGCGCGAGGTCCTCCCAGGTCCCGACCTCTCCGATGCTCAGCTGCCCGCCCGCGCCGTCCCACGCGCACATCGAGTCGGGCCGGTTGGGGACCCAGAACACGCCGCGGCTGCGCAGGCGCCCGGTCCCGAGGCGCCGGACCTGGTGCAGGAGGCGCTGCGGGTCGAACGGCAGGTCGGAGGACAGCTCGAGGGTCCAGGTCCCGGTCTCCTCGTCCTGCCCGACGACGGCGCGCGCCCCGAACGGGTGGGCGCGGCGCTCGGCGCGGGTCGCGTCGTGCGTCGCCGCGGACAGGTCCGCGAGATGCAGCCCGTCGAGGCTGTCGAGCCGGGTCGAGCCGTCGGCCCTGAGCCTGTCGACGAGGCCCGATCCCGTGCGTGCGCTCGCGTGCCGCCTGTCCTGTGCGGCGTGGACCGCCGGGGACGCGCCCGGGTGGGAGGCGCCGTCGGGCAGGGGGCGTGAGCCGGAGAGGTCGGGACCGCTCACGATGGCCGGGGTGGGCGCGCCCGTCGTGACCACGAGGTCGGCGTGCTCGACCTGGGCCGCGAGCACCTCGCCGACCGAGCGGTGGTCGGCGGCGGTGAGCGCGAGGCCGCGCTCCTCGAGCAGGTCGTCGTCGAGGAGATCGGTCTCGACCGCGGCGAGGTCGACGACCGTGAGGACCGTGGCGAGCCGTAACCCGTCGAGCGCGCCGCCGGGCCGGGTCGCGCCGCCCAGGGCCCGCGCGACCGGCAGCGGCTCGGCCGACACGGGCAGGGCGAGGAGCACCTGGTCCCAGCGTCCGTCGCGTGCGAGGCCGCGCAGCGTGGGGATCGCGTCCTCGCGGACCGCGCACGACAGGCACGCGTGCTCGAGGTCGACGAGCGTGTCCTCGACGACCCCGGTCGCGTCCACGACGAGGCGGCGCAGGGTCCCGTCCTCGGCACGGATGTCGTGGCGCAGGACGACCGACCGCGGGGTGTCGGTCACGAGCCCGAAGACCGTGGTGTCGCGCAGCACCGGGTCGATCGTGGCGAGCACGCTGAGCGGGACGCGGCCCGGCGGGCCGCCCGTGTCGGGGGCCGGGCCGCTGCTCGTCGGGGCCGGCGAGGCCGCGCGGCGGCTCGCGGCCGTGCCGGGGGCCCCGGGAATATCTGCGGGCATCTGGACGCTCCACCTCTACAGAGAACGGTTCTCATCAGTCGAGAGCATACCTCTTGACGAGAATCGTTCTCAGTAAGTACCGTCGGGTCTCCACGACCCACCGAAGGGAAGCTCATGTCCGCCGTCTGCCAGGTGCTCGGCACCTCGCCGGGGTTCGGCCGCTCGATCTCGCACTCGCACGTGCGGACCAGGCGTCGCTTCGACCCCAACATCCAGCACAAGCGCTACTGGGTGCCGTCACTGGGCCGGCATGTCAGGCTGAGAGTGAGCGCCCAGGGGATCAGGACGATCGACCGTCGAGGGATCGACGCGGTCGTCGCACGCATCATCGCTCGAGGGGAGAAGGTCTGATGGCAGCACGCACCGAGCTGCGTCCCGTGGTCACGCTGCGCTCGACCGCAGGGACCGGGTACACGTACGTGACCCGCAAGAACCGTCGGAACGACCCGGACCGGCTGACCCTGCTCAAGTACGACCCGGTCGCCCGGGCACACGTCGCGTTCCGCGAGGAACGGTAAGGGGAGCCGCATGGCCAAGAAGTCCAAGATCGCGCGCAACGAGCAGCGCGAGGTGATCGTCGCTCGGTACGCCGAGCGGCGCGCCGAGCTCAAGAGGATCATCGCGTCGCCCAGCGCCTCGGACGCCGAGAAGGAGGCGGCCGCGATGGAGCTGCGCAAGCAGCCTCGCGACGCGAGCGCGACCCGCCTGCGCAACCGCGACGTGGTCGACGGTCGTCCGCGCGCGTACAACCGGCGTTTCGGCCTCTCCCGCATCCGGCTGCGCGACATGGCGCACCGCGGGGAGCTGCCGGGCGTCACCAAGTCCAGCTGGTAGTCGACACCCGTCGAGAGCCCAGCAGTCGAGAGTCGTAGAGGAGCACCCATGAAGAAGGACATCCACCCCGAGTACGGACCGGTCGTGTTCCGCGACATCTCGGCCGACTTCGCGTTCCTGACGCGTTCCACCCTCGCGGGGACCAGCGCGTCGGGTCCTGGCCGTCCGGACAAGACGATCGTGTGGACCGACGGCAACACCTACCCGGTCGTCGACGTCGACATCTCGAGCGCGAGCCACCCGTTCTACACGGGTACCGCGCGCGTCGTGGACACCGCCGGCCGCGTCGAGAAGTTCCGTCAGCGCTACGGCAAGGGCGCCACGGGAGGTGCCGCGAAGAGCGAGGGCCGCTGAGCCGTCGCTCGTCGTCGGGCCGCGGTCGCCAGCTCGTGGCCAGGAGAGCCGCCCACCCCTCGGGGTGGGCGGCTCCGTGCGTACCGGGGCGTGCTGCAGCGCGCCGAGTGACGGCGAACGGGGCTGTGGGCGCGTCGTCGGGCGCCTCTCGCGTGTGCGGATCTTGTGCGCGTGGAGCTCCTCCGGGGGTCCCGGGGGCGCCAAGTAGGTCACATTCAGGGCAAAACGGGCAAGATTCCGCGTTCAGAGAAACACGTTCGGCGCGGAAACGCGCGGAAACCCCCGTAGATTCCTTAGTGTTGTCCACGAAGTCCCGCCTCACGGCTGGCAAACTGAGACCTCAACGTCGCGCGGTGCCCACCGCGAGGCGTGAACCGATGAAGGGATCCGCATGTCGCTCAACAAGTCTGAGCTCGTCTCGGCCATCGCCGCAAAGTCCGACCTGACCAAGGCTCAGGCCGAGAACGCCCTCAACGCGTTCCAGGAAGTCCTCGTCGAGTCGCTCGGCAACGGCGAGGCCGTCAAGGTCACCGGCCTGCTCTCGGTCGAGCGCGTCGAGCGTGCCGCTCGCACGGGCCGCAACCCCCGCACCGGCGAGGAGATCCAGATCCCCGCCGGCTTCGGTGTCAAGATCAGCGCCGGCAGCCTCCTGAAGAAGGCCGTCACCAAGTGATCCTCGCGGCGCGCTGAGGCGTGCCGCACCGCGGGGCCGCGCCCCGCACCACTGACACAGGCCCGGGTGCCCGACGACGTCGGGCACCCGGGCCTGTGTCGTGCCCTGGGTGCGTGGCGATCGGGCGTGGAGCGCTAGCGATAACTGTTCTCATTCTCTAAGGTGGGCGGGTCCAGGGCGTGCGCCCGACCCCGACCGGAGGGCACCATGAGCGTCCCGCAGCACCCGACGAGGCGAGCACGGCGAGCACTGAGCAGTCCTGACCGTGGCGGGCCCGCCCACGCGCACGCGCACGGCGACGGCCCGACGCCCCCTGCGAGCAGACGGGTCCGGCTCGTGCTCGCGGCGATCCTGGTCCCCGCGCTGGTGCTGACGATCGTCGGGCTCGTCGCGCTCTGGCCCCGCGGGGCCGACGTGCCGGACCAGATCCCGGTGACCGCCCAGGGCGCGTTCGTGGTGTTCGGCGAGGTGACCGGTGAGGCTGAGGTCGAGACCGGTCTGGTCCCCGTACGTCTCGACGACGGCACCGAGGTCGAGGTGGTCGCACCACCCGAGTACGTCCACCACGGCTTCGAGGTCGGCGACAGGCTCCGCCTCCTCCACATCGAGCAGGCCGCGGGGGACGGGGGGACCCCCTACGTCTTCCTGGACTTCGAGCGCGGCATCCCGATCGCCCTGCTCGCGATCGCCTACGCGGTCCTCGTGCTCGCGGTCGCCCGGTTGCGCGGGCTCGCGGCGCTCGCGGGGCTCGCCGTCGCGCTCGTCGTGATCGGGCAGTTCACGCTGCCCGCGCTGCTCTCGGGCCAGAGCTCCCTCTACGTGGCCCTCGTGACGTCGTCGGCCGTGATGTTCGTGGTGCTCTACGTGGCCCACGGGTTCACGGCCCGGACGTCGACCGCCATGGTCGGCACGCTCGTCGGTCTGGCGCTGACGGCCGTCCTGGCCGCGTGGGGCGCCCGGACCTCGCACATCACCGGGCTCACGTCCGAGGAGGCGCTCTGGCTCCCGTCCTACGCCCCCGCGATCGACCTCCAGGGCATCGCGATCTGCGGGATCGTCCTCGCGGGGATGGGCGTGCTCAACGACGTCACGATCACCCAGGCGTCGACCGTGTGGGAGCTGCGCGCGCTCGCGCCGGGCGCCTCACGGCGCGAGCTCTTCTCCCGGGCCATGCGGATCGGCCGCGACCACATCGCCTCGACCGTCTACACCATCGCGTTCGCGTACGTGGGGGCGGCCCTGCCGCTGCTCATGGCGGTCTGGCTGTCCGACCAGGCGCTCGGCGTGAGCCTGACCTCGGGGGAGATCGCCGAGGAGGTCGTCCGGACGCTCGTCGGGTCGATCGGGCTCGTGCTCGCGATCCCGCTCACGACCGCGATCGCTGCCGTGACGGTGCCGACGGGCGCGCTGGGCACCGTCGATGCCGCGGACGTGGTTCGTGCAGGCGCCGCGGGCGGGACGGTGGACCCGGACCGCGACGACGACCTGGCCCGGAGCACCCCCTTCACCTGATCGACACCGACACCCCACGGGACGGGCCGATGCCTGACCTGGGAGTTCGCCATGATGTGCGCATGAGCGAACAGTGGGTCGAGGTCGCGACGGAGCGGCTGCGCGACCAGCACGCGTGCCCCGGGTGCGGGACCGTCCTCACGTCGACCCGCTGCGAGGCGTGCGGCCTCGCCCTGTCGGGGCCGTGGGCGGTCGAGGTGCTGCGCGCGTCGCGCGACGCAGCAGCCGCGCTCGACCGGCGAGCCGCCGGTCTGCGCGCCCTGCGGTCCGCGGACGAGCGGCTCCGCGCCCAGGGGGCCCCGGCCCGCCCCCAGCCCTCCGTGCCCGTGGCGGGCGCAGCGCGCCGGCCGGCGTACACCGCTCCCGCGGCACCGGCACCGGCACCGGCACCGGCACCGACCCGGTCGAGCGTCGGCCTCCAGCCCATCCTCGCGAGCGCGGGGGCCGGGCTGCTCGCGGTCGCGACGATCGTGTTCGTCTTCTTCACGCTCGCGGACGACCTCGCGGTCCGGGCGCTCGTCACGGGCGTCGTCACGCTCCTCGCGCTCGGGGCCGCCGTGTTCCTGCGCCTGCGGGGCATGGGCGCCTCGGCCGAGTCGATCGGTGCGCTCGGCGTCGTCCTGCTGCTCGTCGACGTCGAGCTGTTCCTGAGCGCCGGGCTGCTCGGTGGCACGGACCCCGCGCTCGCGCGCGGCATGCTGCTGCTCCTCGTCTCGGCGGGTCTGCTGGTGGCCGGGCACCTGGTGCGCATGCGGACCTGGAGCGCCGCCGGGCTGATCCTCGCCCCGGTGGTTCCCGTGGTCCTCGCGGGCGCGGTCGCCGGGGGCTCGTCCGTGGACCTCGGGACGGAGTCCGGGGTGTACGCGGTCGGCATGCTCGCGGCCTGCCTCGTGACCCTCCTGGAGCTGCCGGTCGCGCGCGTCTCGGGTTCCAGGCTCGGATCCCGTCTGGTCGCGGAGACGACCGTGCTCCAGGTCGCGCGCTACCTCGTGTACCCGACCGCGCTCCTCGTCGGCATGGCCGTCCCGCCGGTCTCGTGGCTCCCCGGGTGGAGCGGCGCGGCCCTGGTCATGGTCGGGGGTGCGGCGACGGCCGCGATCCTTGCGCGGTGCACGGGGCAGCGGCTCTGGTGGTGGGTCACGGGCGCGGTGGCGGTCCTCGCGGCGGTGCTGCTCGGCGTCGGGCACTGGCCGTGGTCGATCGGCCTGGCCCCCGTCGCTGGACTCGCGGCCGGCGCCGTCCTGGTCGCGGCCGCGACGGCCGCGCGGGCCACGGCACGCTCCCGGGAGGCGCTCGTGACGGGCGCGCTCGCGGTCTTCGCGGTGGCGACCCTCCCGGCGGTCGGGTACCTGGCCGCGCGCGTGCTGGTCGCGCTGACATCGGTCCGGGCGGCAGGTCCGCAGTGGTCGTTCACGGACGTCCCGCTCGCCCAGGACGGCGTGTTCGACGACGCGACGACGACGGCCGCGCTCGTCGGGGTCGGTGCGCTCGCCCTGGGGCTCCTCGGCCTGAGCGTGCTCCGCCTCGGGACGTGGCTCGGCTCGGGTGCCCGGGCCGGCCTGCCGTGGGTCGTGCTCTTCCTGCTCACCGGGATCGCGCTGCACCCGGCGTGGGCCGCGGTCACGTCGTTCGGGCTGCTCGCGGCCCTGGCACTCGCGCTCTTCGTGCTCACCGACCAGTTGTCAGAAGCACGCCGGTCCGGGGACCGGCCCAGTTCTGACACCGGATCTCCGACGGTCGTCGTCCCCGGGGCCCTCCCGAGGTCCGTGAGGTCGGAACGTGCCCGCTGGGCCATGGCCGCCCTCACGGGCATGTTCGCCCTGACGGGCATGGCGGCCGTCGTCTCCTGGGCGGCGCGCCCGACCGCGGTCCTGGGCGGCGCCGTCGTGCTGGGGCTCCTGCTGCTCGCCCGACGGGTCGTGCCCGCGGGGGGCCGCCCGTACCTCGTGGGCCTCGGCTACGGGTACGCGCTCCTGGTCCTGGGCATGACGCTCGGGTGGGCGGGCCTCGCGGGGGTCGAGGCGCTCGCGGTCGTGTCGGTCACGGCCTCGGTCGTGGCGATCGTCGTGACGCGCCTGCGGGCCGTCGACCGTCCCTCGTGGTGGGCCGTCCTGGTCACGACGTCGGTGCCGTTCGTCCTGGGCGTGGCCTCGGTCCTCGAGGAGCGCAGCTACTGGTCGGCCGCGGCCGCCGCGACCATGCTCGCGCTCGAGGCCGTCCTGGTCCTGACGCGACGCCCCGGGATGACGCGCGCCGTGCGGGTCGCGGCGGCCGGGCTCCTGCTCCCGACGGCCTCGGTCGTGCTCGTGTGCCTGGGCGCGGAGCTCGTCCCGGGCAGCGGGTCGCCCGTCGTGCTCCCGCTCGTCGCGATCCTCACGGCCGGCGCGGCCGTGGCCGTCCCGCAGGCCCTCGCGTTCCTCGGCGCTCGCGGGCTCCCGGACACGCACACCGAGCCGGTCGGCGGGGCGGTCGAGGTCAGCACGCTCGTCACGGCCGCGGTCGCGGTCCTGCTCTCCCTGGTGCGCGTCTCGGCGGGGCCCGAGACCGCGATGATCGTGCTCCTGGTCCTGGGGACCGGCGCCGCGGTCGTCGCGGGTCGACCCGCCCGCCGCTGGACGTGGTGGCTCGCGGCCGTGCTGTGGGTCGGGGCGCTGTGGTCCTTGCTGAGCCTGCTCGGGGTCGGTCTCGTCGAGGCGTACACCGCGCCGCCCGCGCTCGCGGCGGTCGTGGTCGGCGGGATCCTCGCGCGTCGCGGACCGGGTGGGCGACGCCTGGTCGCGGGGGGCCTCGCACTGCTCGTGGTGCCGTCGCTGCTCGTCTCGATCCTCCTGCCCGACGCCGGTCCGTGGCGCAACCCCGTGCTCCTCGCCCTGGGGCTCGTGCTCGTCGTCGGTGGTGAGGTCGCTCGCCGGCTCGCGGCCCGCGGCACCCGCGTCAGCACCTCGTGGGCGAGGGATGCCGCGACGTACCTGTCGCTCGCGGCGGTGCTCGCGTCGGTCGGCGGCCTGGCCGCCGCGCTGCGGTTCGTCGCGGCCTCGGGGGCCGTCGGGGACGACCCGACGGCGACCTACCTCGGGGCGCTCGCCTGGTCCGCGGCCGGGGCCGCGCTCGCGGCGCTCGCGGGGCACCGGTTGGTGTCCGCGGCATCCATGGGGCCAGGGGCGACGGGCGCCGGGCCCGACGACGTCGCCCACCTCCCGCTCGCCCCCGCGGCCCGGCGGTGGTGGGCCGCGCCCGCGATGGTGCTCGCCGTCGTCGGGCCCGTGGCCGCGGTCGGCGAGAGCTGGACCGCGATCGTCCTGACCTGGTCCCTCGAGGTCGCGCTCCTGGTGCTCGTCGTGCACACCGTGCGCCAGGCGCTGCGCGCGACGGCGCCCGAGGACCTGCGCTGGCCCCCGGCCTGGTTCGTGTGGGGGCTCGCGCTCGTCACCGCGATCGGTGCCTGGTCCCCGCGCGAGCTGCGTGTCGAGGTCTTCTCGCTGCCCCTCGGGGCGGGCCTGCTGGTCGCGGGGTACCTGGCGTTCGTGGCGTCGTCGGGTCCTGCGCCTGCGCCGGGACGAGCGCCGGTGGCGCGGCTCGCGGACTGGCCCGTCGGGTTCGTGGGCTCGTGGCGCACGCTCGCGGTCGGGATCGCAGCGACGCTGGGCCCCTCGGTCCTCGCGACCTACACCGACGCCCGGACCTGGCGGGCCGTGCTCGTGGTCGGGCTCGCGCTCGCGGCCGTGCTGGTCGGGACGCGCCTGCACCTCGCGGCACCGTTCGTCCTGGGCGTCGTGGTGCTCCCGGTCGAGATCCTCGTGGTGTTCGTGAGCCAGCTCGGGACGGCCATCTCGGCCGGGCCGTGGATGCTCACGCTGACCGCCGCGGGCGGGCTGCTGCTGATCCTCGCGGTCTACTACGAGCGGCGCATGGCCGCGTTCGACGGCGCTGCGGCGTACCTGCGCGACCTGCGGTGAGGACGAGGGAACGGGTTGCCCCCCGCTGGCCCGGCCCATCGCGGGTCCGGGGGCTTGTGTCGGGGCTGTTCGGCTGACCGGGAGCGGCTCCTGCTCAGCGAACGCCGTTCCTGCCCAGCCGAACCTGCTCGTCAAGGACTCCGCCGCTCGCTGAGGCCCCCGCTGCCAGCCCCCGCCGCCGACCACTCCGCCGTCGACCTCTCTGCCGCTGGGTGAGCCCCCGCCCTCGTCAGAGGGTCTTGCGCGCCCGCTCGATCAGCGGCCGCACCCGGTAGGGGATGAGCTCGCCCATCGAGAGCGAGGTCTCGGTGCGCTCGACACCGTCGATCGCGAGGATCGCGGCGTCGATGCGGAACAGGTGGTCCGTGGTGCGGCACGCGACCAGTACCCGCAGGTCCGACGTGCCCGAGCGGCCGTGGGCCTGGAGGACTTCGGGGATCTCCGCGAGCGTCGCCACGATGCGGCTCAGCTCCTTCTGCTTGACCTCGACCTCGATGAACGCCGTCAGCGGGTGCCCCAGGAACTCCGGGTCGATGCGCCGGTCGAAGTCGAGGAACGCACCGGCCTCCTCGAGGTGGGCCATGCGTGCGTGCACCGTGTTCCGCGAGAGCCGCAGGCGCTCGGCGAGCGCGACGATCGTGCCGCGCGGGTCCTTCGCGAGCGCGACGAGGAGATCGAGGTCGACGGCATCGTAGCTGCGCACATCGTTCAGCCTATCCCTGTGACGCGCAGCACACTGCCCAGCCTTTCCGTGATGACTGGAGCCATGTGCGGGGTGGGGTTACGTTCGCGGTATCCGGTGCTCGACGAGGAGCGCCGGGGTGCTCGACGGTGAGCACGGGAGCAGACGCGAGGTGACGCGATGACGCCCAGCCAGGTGGACAGCCGGGTAGTGCGGGGAACGGGGCTGGACGCCGTCCAGCTGCTCGACGAGACCGGTGCACGGCACGGATCGACGCAGTACGACCGATGGCTCGAAGGGCTCGACGCGGACCCCGCGCTCGCGCTGCGCCTCTACGAGGACATGATCGTGGTGCGGCGCCTCGATGCCGAGGCCACGGCCCTCCAACGCCAGGGCGAGCTCGCGCTGTGGCCCCCGCTGCTGGGCCAGGAGGCCGCGCAGATCGGGTCGGGCCGGGCGCTGCACGCCGACGACTTCGTGTTCTCGAGCTATCGCGAGCACGCCGTGGCGTACACGCGGGGCGTCGCGCTCGTCGAGCTCGTGCGGGTGTGGCGCGGCGTGACGGCGTCGGGCTGGGACCCGTACGCGGTCAACATGGCGACGCCTCAGGTCATCATCGGCGCCCAGACCCTGCACGCGACGGGCTACGCCATGGGCGTCCAGAACGACGGTGCCGACGCCGTCGCGGTCGCCTACCTGGGCGACGGCGCCATGAGCCAGGGCGACGTCAACGAGGCGTTCGTCTTCGCCGCGACCTACGGCGCCCCCGTGGTGTTCTTCTGCCAGAACAACCAGTGGGCGATCTCGGAGCCCGTGACGCTCCAGACGACCGTGCCGCTCGTCGACCGCGCCGCGGGGTTCGGGCTCCCGGGCGTGCGCGTCGACGGCAACGACGTCCTCGCGGTCCTCGCCGTCATGCACGAGGCCCTCGACAGGGCCCGCACGGGCGGCGGCGCCACGTTCGTCGAGGCCGTGACCTACCGCATGGGCCCGCACACCACGGCCGACGACCCCACGCGCTACCGCGACCCCGCGGAGCTCGAGACCTGGGCGGGCCGCGACCCGATCTCCCGCTACCGGACCTACCTCACGGGGCTCGGCCTGCTGACCGCCGACGAGGAGGCCCGCGTCCAGGGCGTCGCCGACCGGGCCGCGGCCGAGCTGCGGGCCGGGTGCATCGCGCTCGAGGACCCGCCCGCGCTCACGATCTTCGACCACGTCTACGCCGAGCCGCACGCGGCGCTCGCGGCCGAGCGCGCCGCGTACGCGCAGTACCTCGAGGGGTTCGCCGACGGTGCGGACGGCGACGGGCCCGCCGACCCCGCCGCCGGCACCACCGACCCGGCCACCGGCACCGACGCACCGACCGGAGGCGTCCGATGACCACCCTGACGCTCGCCAAGGCCCTCAACGCGGGGCTGCGCCGGTCGCTCGCGAACGACGACAAGGTCGTCGTCATGGGCGAGGACGTGGGCCGGCTCGGCGGCGTGTACCGCGTGACCGACGGGCTGCAGAAGGAGTTCGGGCCGCGCCGCGTGCTCGACACGCCCCTCGCCGAGTCGGGCATCCTGGGCACGGCCGTGGGGCTCGCGTACCGCGGCTACCGGCCCGTGTGCGAGATCCAGTTCGACGGGTTCGTGTACGTCGCGTTCGACCAGATCGTGTCCCAGCTCGCCAAGATGCACGCCCGCACGGGCGGCGCGGTGCGCCTGCCGATCACGATCCGCATCCCCGTGGGCGGGGGGCTCGGCGCGGCCGAGCACCACTCGGAGTCGCCCGAGGCGTACTTCGCGCACACCGCGGGACTGCGCGTCGTGACCGTCTCCGACCCGCAGGACGCCTACACCGTGCTCCAGCAGGCCATCGCGTGCGACGACCCGGTCGTGTTCTTCGAGCCCAAGCGTCGCTACCACCTCAAGGGCGAGGTCAACGAGGCGGCCGACCTCCGCTCGGCGCCGCCCATGGACGCGGCGCGCGTCGTCGTGCCCGGCACCGACGTCACGCTGGTGACGTTCGGGTCGCTCGTGACGACGGCCCGCGACGCGGCCGTCGCCGCCGCCGACGAGGGCGTGTCGGTAGAGGTCGTGGACCTGCGCTCGCTCTCGCCCATCGACCACGCGACCGTGGCGGCGTCGGTCCGCAAGACGGGCCACCTGGTCGTCGCGCACGAGGCGCCGCACCAGGCGGGCCTGGGCGCCGAGATCGCCGCGGCGGCGACCGAGCGCTGCTTCGAGCATCTCGAGGCCGCGCCCTTCCGCGTCACGGGGCACGACGTCCCGTACCCGCCCGCCAAGCTCGAGCAGCACCAGGTCCCCGACCTCGACCGCCTGCTCGACGGCGTGGACCGCGTCCTGGGGCGCGGGGCGTACGACGAGTCCGACAGCCCGGCGTTCGAGGGGGCGGCACGGTGATGAGCACGCGCGAGTTCCGCCTGCCCGACCTCGGCGAGGGCCTCACCGAGTCCGACCTCGTGAGCTGGCACGTCGCCGCGGGCGACACGGTCGAGCTGAACCAGGTCATCGCGGAGGTCGAGACCGCCAAGGCGCTCGTCGACCTCCCGTCGCCCTACGCCGGGGTCGTCACGGTGCTGCACGCCGAGCCGGGGCAGACGGTCAACGTCGGGGAACCCCTCGTGACGTTCGAGGTCCCCGACGAGGGCGAGGCGCCGGGAGGCACGTCCTCGTCAGGCGGTTCCG
Organism: Oerskovia enterophila; assembly: GCF_044748475.1. Lineage (NCBI taxonomy): Bacteria > Bacillati > Actinomycetota > Actinomycetes > Micrococcales > Cellulomonadaceae > Oerskovia > Oerskovia enterophila. Next base: position 24,070 of record NZ_JBIVFZ010000008.1, on the reverse strand, counting down.
CGGGCACGCGGCCCGACGGCGGTGCGTCCGTGGGGAGGGCGTCCGGCAAGGGTCAGGCGGGTCGAGCGCCCGACGGCGGTGCGTCCGCGGGCAGTTCGGCGGGCGCTGGTACGGCGGTTCGGGTGCCCGACGGCGCGGCTTCCGCGGGGGACTCGGCCGGCGGCGACGCGGAGGTCGCCGAGGAGGCGCCTCAGCCGAACCTCGTCGGGTACGGGGCGCGGCCGGAGCGGTCGGGCCGACCCGCGCGACGTGCCCGACGCGCTCCTGCTCGCGCCGCGATCGAGAACGGGCGTACGGGGGTCGAAGGCCCGGTCGGAACCCCCACCAGCCCGATCTCGACGGACGAGCCGGCGCCCGGCCAGCGTCCCGGCACCGGTACGGGGACCCTCGCGGGTGCGGGTGAGGCCGTCCCGGCCGAGCGACCGCGCTCGACGCCGCCCGTGCGCCGGCTCGCCAAGCTGCTCGGGGTCCACCTCGAACGGGTCGTCGGGACGGGGGCCCGCGGGCTCGTGACCCGCGAGGACGTCCTGTCGGCCGTGAGCTGCGCGCAGGCCGGGGCCAGGGACGGCACGGCTGCCGGGGCCGAACAGGCGACGGGCCACCGGACCGGGACAGGGACCGGCGCCCTGGCCGGTCGAGGAGCGGGGACGGGGCGCGAGCGCAACGGCGTCCACGGCCTGCCGAGCACGGCCGCCGCGGGCCCGCTGTCCCGAGGGTTCGTGACCGGCGACGTCGCCGACCGCGGCACAGCGGGCCACGACACCACCGGGACGGACGCCGACGGGGACGAGACCGCGCTCCGCACGACGGGGCGCTTCGCGCCGACCTCGTTGCGCGACATCCTCGGCCAGTCCGGGCTGGCCCGCGCGGCAGCCCGTCGTGCCGGCAGCTTCCCCCCGCCCGACGAGGACCGTGTGCCGGCCGCGCCCGACCATGGGGCGGGAGCGACGCCGTCGGGCCTGCGCGCCGACGGGACCCCCGGCCGAGGGACGGGCGACCCTGGTACCCGCGAGACGCGCACCCCCGTGCGCGGCGTGCGCAAGCACACCGCCGCCGCGATGGTCGCGAGCGCGTTCACCGCTCCCCAGGCGACCGTCTTCCTCACGGTCGACGTCACGCCCAGCACCGAGCTCCTCGACCGGCTCCGGAGCCACCCGCTCGCCCGCGGGACGCGCATCACGGTCCTGGCGCTCGTGGCGCGGGCGCTGTGCGTCGTGCTGCCGCGGCACCCGTCGCTCGCCAGCCGGTGGGAGGACCTGCCGGACGGGAGCGCCGAGATCGTCCACAGCCCGCGCGTGCACCTGGGGATAGCGGTCGCGACCGAGCGAGGGCTCGTCGTGCCGCACGTGCCCGACGCGCACACGCTCGGGCTCACGGGCCTCGCCGAGGCGCTCGCGGACCTCACCGCGACGGCCCGCAGCGGACGCACCGCGCCCGAGCGGCTGACGGGCGGGACCATCACGATCACCAACGTCGGGGTGTTCGGCGTCGACGCCGGGACGCCGATCCTGGTCCCGGGGGAGGCCGCGATCCTGGGCGTCGGGGCCGTGCGCCGCCGCCCGTGGGAGCACGAGGGCCAGGTCGCGCTGCGCGACGTCGTGACGCTGAGCCTGTCGTTCGACCACCGTGTGGTCGACGGCGAGCAGGGCGCCCGCTTCCTCGCCGAGCTCGGTGCGCTGCTCGCCGACCCGGCGCTCGCCCTGCTGCTCGCGGGGGACCCGGCCGACCCGGCCGACCCGGCCGACCCGGCTGACCCTGACGGCCAGGCCGCTCGCCGGACGGGCGGCGCGTCGTGACCGCGACCCTGCCGAGCACGCGCGCGCCGGGCGTCGGCGACGTCCTGGGGACGACCGTCGACCCGGCCTCCGCCACGGCCCTGGCCAACGACGCGGCCCAGCGAGCGCTCGTCGCGGGGCTGCGCGAGCGCACGGCCCGTGCCGCGCTCGGCGGCCCCGAGGCGTCCCGGGCGCGGCACGTCGCGCGCGGCAAGCTGCTGCCGCGCGAGCGCGTCGAGCACCTGCTCGACGAGGGCAGCCCGTTCCTGGAGATCGCGCCGCTCGCGGCCGAAGGGATGCTGGGCGGCGAGTGGCCCGGTGCGGGCGTGATCGCGGGGATCGGCCTGGTCGAGGGCCGCCAGGTGCTGGTCGTGTGCAACGACGCGACGGTCAAGGGCGGCACCTACCACCCGCTCACGGTCAAGAAGCACCTGCGGGCCCAGGAGATCGCGCTCGAGAACCGGCTGCCGTGCATCTACCTGGTCGACTCGGGCGGCGCGTTCCTGCCGCTCCAGGCCGAGGTCTTCCCCGACCGTGATCACTTCGGCCGGATCTTCTACCACCAGGCCCGGCTCTCGGCCGCGGGCATCCCGCAGATCGCGGCGGTCCTGGGCTCGTGCACCGCGGGCGGCGCGTACGTGCCCGCGATGAGCGACGAGACCGTGATCGTGCGGAACCAGGGCACGATCTTCCTGGGCGGGCCGCCGCTCGTGAAGGCCGCGATCGGCGAGGTCGTCACGGCCGAGGAGCTGGGCGGCGGCGACCTGCACGCGCGCCGCTCGGGCGTCACGGACCACCTCGCGGAGGACGACGAGCACGCGCTCGCGATCGTGCGCCGCATCGTCTCGACGCTCCCGCCGGACCCCGCGCCCGCGTGGGCCGTGCGAGAGAGCGTCCCGCCCGCCGTCGGGCAGGACGAGCCCGGCGGGCCGGGCGAGAGCCTGTACGGTGCGGTCCCGGTCGACGTCCAGGCGTCCTACGACGCGCGCGAGGTCGTCGCGCGGCTCGTCGACGGCAGCGTGTTCCACGAGTTCAAGCGCGAGTACGGCGACACCCTGGTCACGGGGTTCGCGCACCTGCACGGGCACCCCGTGGGGATCGTCGCGAACAACGGGGTCCTGTTCAGCCCGTCGGCGCTCAAGGGCGCGCACTTCGTCGAGCTGTGCGACCAGCGCGGCATCCCGCTCGTGTTCCTGCAGAACATCTCGGGGTTCATGGTCGGCACGGACGCCGAGGCCGGGGGGATCGCCAAGGACGGCGCCAAGATGGTCACGGCCGTCGCGACGACGCGCGTGCCCAGGCTGACGGTCGTGGTCGGCGGGTCGTTCGGGGCGGGCAACTACTCGATGTGCGGGCGCGCATACTCGCCGCGCTTCCTGTGGTCGTGGCCCGCGAGCCGGATCTCGGTCATGGGCGGCCCGCAGGCCGCGTCGGTGCTCGCGACGGTCAAGGCCGACCAGCTCGCGGCGCGGGGCGAGCAGTGGGCGCCCGACGACGAGGCCGCCTTCCGCGAGGACATCCGCTCGCGCTACGAGGAGCAGGGCGACCCGTACTACGCGACGGCCCGGCTCTGGGACGACGGCATCATCGACCCCGCCGACACGCGCCGCGTGCTGGGACTCGCGCTCGACGTGTGCGCCCGCACGCCTCTGGCCCCGACCGAGGGCCCGCGGTTCGGGCTCTTCAGGATGTGAGGGCCATGCTCCCGCAGCACACCGACCAGTTGTCAGAAGCGAGCCGGGCTATGCCCCGGCCCAGCTCTGACAACTCGTCCGCGGGGCGGCGCCCCTTCGGCACGGTCCTCGTCGCCAACCGCGGCGAGATCGCGTGCCGCATCATCGCCACGCTGCGGCGCCTCGGCATCCGGTCGGTCGCGGTCCACAGCGACGCCGACGCCGGCGCGCGCCACGTGTCCCTCGCCGACGTCGCGGTGCGGATCGGCCCGGCCCCCGCGGCCGAGTCGTACCTGAGCGTGCCCGCGATCATCGACGCGGCCCGCGCGACGGGCGCCGACGCGGTCCACCCCGGTTATGGCTTCCTGTCGGAGAACCCCGAGCTCGCGCGGGCCTGCGCAGACGCGGGCATCGTGTTCGTCGGGCCCAGCGTCGCGGCGCTCGAGGCCATGGCCGACAAGATCACGGCCAAGGAGATCGTCGCGGCGCGCGGGGTCCCGGTCGTGCCGGGCAGCACGGGCCGCGACCCCGCGACGGGCCGAGCGCTCGACGACGAGGCGCTCGCGCGGGCCGCGCGCGACGTCGGCTTCCCGCTGCTGGTCAAGCCCTCCGCGGGGGGCGGCGGCAAGGGCATGCAGGTCGTGACGTCGGCCGACGACCTCCCGGCTGCGCTCGCGAGCGCCCGACGCGTCGCGACCCGGTCGTTCGGCGACGGCACGCTGCTCGTCGAGCGCCTGGTCGCCCGGCCGCGCCACATCGAGGTGCAGGTGCTCGCGGACTCGCGCGGCGCCGTCGTGCACCTGGGGGAGCGCGAGTGCTCGCTCCAGCGCCGCCACCAGAAGGTGGTCGAGGAGGCGCCGTCGCCGCTGCTCGACACTGCGACCCGTGCCCGGATCGGGGCCGCCGCGTGCGAGGTCGCGCGCAGCGTGGACTACGAGGGCGCCGGGACGGTCGAGTTCCTCGTGCCCGCCGACGACCCGACCACGTTCTTCTTCATCGAGATGAACACGCGCCTGCAGGTCGAGCACCCTGTGACGGAGATGGTCACGGGCCTCGACCTGGTCGAGGCCCAGCTGCGCGTCGCGGCGGGGGAGGCGCTGGGGATCGCGCAGGAGGACGTGGTCCTGCGGGGCCATGCGATCGAGGCGCGGATCTACGCCGAGTCCCCGGCCCGCGGGTTCCTGCCCGCGACGGGCGAGGTCCTCGCGCTCACCGAGCCCGACGGCGAGGGGTGGCGTCTCGACAGCAGCCTCACCGAGGGGCTGCGCGTCGGGGGCGACTACGACCCGCTGCTCGCGAAGGCCGTCGCGCACGGCGCCGACCGCGACCAGGCGCTCGACCGCCTCGACCGCCTGCTCGCGGAGACGCTCGTCCTGGGGGTCGACACCAACATCGGCTTCCTGCGGGCACTCCTCGGGGACCCGGACGTCCGGTCCGGCGACCTCGACACGGGGCTGATCGAGCGGTTCGTGGCGGCGGGGGGAGTGCCCCCGGGGACCGCGACCGAGGACGACCTCGTGGCCGTCGCGCTGTTCTCGCTCGCGGCGCGCGCACTCGGCTCCCGGGGCGCGACGCCGCACGCGACCGGCCCGTGGGGTGCCGACGACGGCTGGCGTCTCAACGCCGCGCCGCGCCCACGCAGGGTCACCCTGGTCGACACGGCGCCCGGCACCACGACCCCGACGCGTGCACCCCGCGAGGTGACCGTGACGGGAGATGCGAGCGACGCCGTCGTGCACGTGGACGGGGACCCACGGCCGGGGTCAGCCCGGCGGACCGCGCTGACCCCCGTCGCGGGGAGCGCGCACGCGTGGCGCTACGTCGTGGACGGGGTGGGAGAGACCGTGGACGTGGCGGCCGACCCCAGGGACGCGAGCGTGTGGCTCGCGCGCGGGGGCCAGGTGGTCCAGGTCGCGGTCCCGACGCGCGCCGAGCTCCTCGCCCTCCGCGCCGCCGCCCGCGGTGCCTACGCCGACGGCGCCGACGTTCTCACGAGTCCCGACGTCCGCGCGGGCATGCCCGGCACGGTCGTGACGGTCGCGGTCGCGGACGGCGAGACCGTCGCCGCGGGCGCGGTCCTCGTCACGGTCGAGGCCATGAAGATGGAGCACGCGCTGAGGGCCCCGCACGCGGGCGTCGTGCGGCTCACGATCCGCCCGGGAGACCTGGTGCGCCGCGACGAGGTGGTCGCGCGCGTCGACCAGGTGCCCGACGACGTCGCTCCCGCCCCGGCGGACGGGCCCGCCCCCGCGGTGGTCACGCCGCCCTCGCACGTCCCCACCCAGGCCGGTACCCCGGCCGTCCCCGTCCCCTCCCACACCCCAGGAGCGCCATGAACACCGAGCTCACCGACGAGCAGCGCAAGCTCAGCGACACCGTGCGCGAGTTCGCGGACACCGTCGTCGCGCCCGCGGCGTACACGTACGACACCGAGCGCCGCCTGCCGCTCGACATCATCCGCGAGATGGGCGACCTGGGGCTGTTCGGCCTGCCCTTCGCCGTCGAGCACGGCGGCCAGGGCAAGGACTACCTGTCGCTGTGCCTCGCGGTCGAGGCGCTCGCGCGCGTCGACCAGAGCATCGCGGTCACGCTCGAGGCCGGCGTCGGGCTCGGCATCATGCCGATCGTCCGGCACGGGACCGCCGCGCAGCGCGAGCGGTGGCTGCCGGACCTGGTCACGGGACGGGCTCTCGCGGCGTTCGGGCTGACCGAGGCCGAGGCGGGCTCCGACGCGGGCGCGACGCGCACGACGGCACAGATCGAGACCGGGCCCGACGGCGGCGCCGGGGTGTGGGTCATCGACGGCAGCAAGCAGTTCATCACCAACTCCGGGACGCCCATCACGAGCGTCGTCACCGTCACCGCGGTCACGGGCGAGGAGACCCGGGCCGACGGGACCGTGAAGAAGGAGCTGTCGAGCATCCTCGTGCCGTCGGGGACGAAGGGGTTCACGGTCGGGCCGGCGTACGACAAGGTCGGGTGGCACACGTCCGACACCCACCCGCTGACCTTCGAGGACGTCCGGGTCCCCGAGGCGAACCTGCTGGGCGAGCAGGGGCGCGGGTACGCGAACTTCCTGCGCGTGCTCGACGAGGGCCGCGTCGCGTTCGCGGCGCTCGCCACGGGGGCTGCCCAAGGGTGCTTGGAGGAGGCGCTGCGGTACGCGCGCACGCGCAACGTGTTCGGCCGCGACATCGGCTCGAACCAGCACATCGCGTTCACGCTCTCGCGCATGGCGGCCCGCGTCCACCAGGCACGGCTCTGCTACTACGACGCGGCGTCGAAGCTCGCGAACGACGCGCCGTTCAAGGTCGAGGCGTCGATCGCGAAGCTCGTGGGCAGCGAGGCGGCCATGGCCAACGCGCGCGACGCCGCGCAGATCTTCGGCGGCTACGGGTTCCTCAACGAGAACCCCGTGGCCCGCCACTACCGGGACTCCAAGGTGCTCGAGATCGGGGAGGGGACGACCGAGGTACAGCTCATGATCATCGCGCGCGGGCTGGGGCTCACGGCGTGAGGACGTGGCCGGGGTGACGGTGACGACTTAACCCCGGGTTAACCCCTGTCGACCGTCGAACCGTCGACGGGCCCGGGGCCGAGAACGGGGTTCCGCGCGGTCGAGAACGAGGTCGTGGTCGGTATGCCGGCCAGAACGACCGCAACCTCGTTCTCGGCACCCGGGACACACACCAGACCAGCAGGAAGGAGCGCAGGATGCGGGAGATCGAGCAGCGCGGGCTCTACTACGACGAGCTCGAGACCGAGGTCCGCTACGTCCACCGCCCAGGGCGCACGCTGACCGAGGCCGACAACGTCCTGTTCACGACGCTGACCATGAACACCCAGTCGCTCCACCTCGACGCCGCGTGGGCCGCGACCCAGCCGTTCGGGCAGCGCCTCGTGAACTCGATGCTCACGCTCTCGACGCTCGTCGGGGCCTCGGTCGCGCAGCTCACGCAGGGCACGATCGTCGCCAACCTCGGGTTCGCCGAGGTCGCGTTCCCGCACCCGGTGTTCCACGGCGACACCCTGTACTCCTCGACCGTGGTGCTCGAGAAGCGGCCGTCCGACTCGCGGCCCGGGCAGGGCGTCGTGACGTTCGAGCACCGCGGGCACAACCAGGACGGCGTGCTCGTGGCCCGGGCCGTGCGGTCGACGCTCGTGTGGACGCGCGCCGCGCATGAGACGGCCGTCGCGACCACCACGGAGGGTGGGCCGGGCGCGGGGGCTCGTGACGCCGTCGGGCAGGAGGGCGACCCCTCGTGACGACCTTCGACCTGGGGCCCGCGCTCCTCTTCTGCCCCGCCGACCGGCCGGACCGGTACCGCAAGGCGCTCGATCGCGCCGACGCCGTGATCCTCGACCTCGAGGACGCGGTCGCGCCGGACCGCAAGGCCGCTGCCCGCGACGCGCTGCTCGCCGTACCCCTCGACCCGGCGCGGACGATCGTGCGGGTCAACGCGGTCGGGACCCCGGAGCACCTCGCCGACCTGGCCGCGCTCGCCCGCACCGCCTACCGGACCGTCATGGTGCCCAAGGCCGACGAGCGGCTGCCGCTCGACCTCGGCGGGCTGCGCGTGGTCGCGCTGTGCGAGACGGCCGCGGGCGTGCTGGCTGCGCCCGAGCTGGCCCGCCGGCCCGGCGTCGTGGCCCTCATGTGGGGGGCCGACGACCTGGTCGCCTCGCTCGGCGGGACGTCGAGCCGGTTCCCCGACGGGGGCTACCGGGACGTCGCGCGCGCCGCGCGCTCCGCGGTGCTGCTCGCCGCGGGGGCCGCGGGCGTCGCCGCGGTCGACGCGGTGCACCTCGCGATCGAGGACCTCGACGGTCTGCGCGACGAGGCGCTCGACGCCGCGGCCGTCGGCTTCGCCGCGACCGCGTGCATCCACCCGTCGCACGTCCCCGTGATCCGGGCCGCGTACGCGCCCCCGCGCGCCGCGGTCGAGGGCGCCCGCACGCTGCTGGCCGCCGCACGCGGGCACGACGGCGTGTTCGTGCACGACGGCGTGATGATCGACGGCCCCTCGCTCCGGCACGCCGAGGCCGTGCTGCGGCGGGCCGACGCGGCCGGGCAGGCTGACGAGGCAGGCGCGGCCGGGTCGGCACGGACCGCCGGATCGTTCGAGACCCCGGACAGCACCGGGCGCACGGCCCCGGACGTCCTCCGCACAGGAAGCAGGCCGACATGACGACCGACGGAACCCGGCCGGTGAGCGACGACGCCCCGGCCCGACGCGCCGCGAGGAGCGACCCGCAGGGCGCCAAGGGCTACCCGGACGCGGCCACCGCCCTCGACGGGCTGCTGCGCGACGGGATGACGATCGCCGTGGGCGGGTTCGGGCTGTGCGGCATCCCGGCCGACCTCATCGAGGCCGTGCGCGACTCGGGCGTGCGGGGCCTGACCGTGGTGTCCAACAACATGGGCGTCGACGGCAAGGGGCTCGGGCTGCTGCTCGAGAGCGACCAGGTCGACAAGGTCCTGTCCTCCTACGTGGGGGAGAACAGGCTGTTCGCGCAGCGGTACCTCGACGGCGACCTCGAGGTCGAGTTCGTGCCGCAGGGCACGCTCGCCGAGCGCCTGCGCGCCGGCGGAGCAGGGATCCCCGCGTTCTACACGGCCACGGGCGTCGGGACACCGGTCGCGGAGGGCAAGCCCGTCGAGGAGTTCGACGGGCGTCGCTACGTCCTCGAGCGCGGCATCGTCGCCGACCTCGCCCTGGTGCACGCGCACCGGGCCGACGCCTACGGCAACCTCACCTACCGGTTCACGGCGCGGAACTTCAACCCGCTCGTCGCGACGGCCGGCCGCGTCACGGTGGTCGAGGCCGAGATCCTGGCCGACGAGCCCCTCGATCCCGACGTCGTGGTCACGCCCGGGATCTTCGTCGACCGGCTCGTGCCCGCGCGGCCGCGGGTCAAGGACATCGAGCAGCGCACCGTGCGGGCTCGCGGGGCGGCGCCGGGGACTGCCGCGCCCGCGGCGGGCGGGGACGGCGCGGGACCGAGCACGGGTGCCGAGGCCGCCGCCCCGGTGCCCGCCGCAGGAAAGGAGGCCTGACATGCCCTGGGACCGGGACCAGATGGCCGCGATCGCCGCGGCCGAGCTGCAAAACGGCGACTACGTGAACCTCGGGATCGGCATCCCCACGCTCGTCGCGAACCACCTGCCGCCCGGAGTCTCGATCACGCTGCAGAGCGAGAACGGGATGCTGGGGATCGGGCCGTTCCCGCTCGACGGCGAGGAGGACGCCGACCTCATCAACGCCGGCAAGCAGACCGTCACGGCGCTGCCGGGCGCGAGCTACTTCGACTCCGCGACGTCGTTCGCCATGATCCGGGGCGGGCACGTCGACATCGCGATCCTCGGTGCGCTCGAGGTCTCCGAGACGGGTGACCTCGCCAACTGGACCGTGCCCGGGAAGCTCGTCAAGGGCATGGGCGGGGCCATGGACCTCGTCGCGGGCACGCCGCGCATCGTCGTCCTCATGGACCACGTGGCGCGCGACGGGTCGCCCAAGCTCCGGCACGTGTGCGGGCTGCCGCTCACGGGGCAGGCCGTGGTGGACCGGATCATCACGGACCGCGCGGTCTTCGACGTCGTCGACCTCGCGCCGCCCGCATCCCCCGGGGGCCCGACCGCCACGGACTCGTCGTCAGAAGGTGGCCGGGGTATAGCCCGGCCACGTTCTGACAACGCATCGGGACCAGGAGGACCCGGGGCCTCGCGCCGCGGCCTCGTGCTCCGCGCCGTCGCGCCCGGCGTGACCCTCGACGAGGTGCGCGACGCGACCGAGGCGAGCTACGCCGTCGGGCTCGAGGAACCGCGGCCCGCGGCCGGGGCGACCACCCGCACCCAGATCCGCCCAGGACACCAGGAGGAAGCATGACCGTCATCGTGGGGTACGCGCGCACCCCGTTCGTGCGTTTCAACGGTGCCTTCGCGACCGTGCCCGCCGCGACGCTCGGGGCGCACGCGCTGGGCGCGGCGCTCGCGGACGCAGGACTGGTGCCCGACGACGTCGAGCTCGTCCTCGCCGGACAGGTGCTCCAGGGCGGGGCCGGTCAGAACCCCGCACGGCAGGCCGCCGTGGGCGCGGGCGTGCCGTACTCGGTGCCCGCGATGACGCTCAACGCGGTGTGCTTGTCCGGCATGGAGGCCGTGGTCCAGGCGCACCGGCTCATCACCGCGGGCGAGGCCCAGGTCGTCGTGGCCGTGGGGCAGGAGTCCATGAGCCTCGCACCGCACGCATGGGTCGGGTCGCGGGCGGGCCAGAAGCTCGGCGACTTGACCCTCGTGGACACGCTCGCGCACGACGGGCTGCGCGACGCGTTCGAGCGGGACTCGATGGGGCTCAGCACCGAGCGCCACGGCGAGGGGCTCGGGATCAGCAGAGCGGCCCAGGACGCGTTCGCGGCGTCGTCGCACGCGCGGGCAGCCGCGGCAGCCGACTTCCTGCGGGGCGAGATCGCGCCGTTCCAGACGCCCGGGCGGGGCGGGCGCCTGGTCGAGGCCGACGACGGCGTGCGCGTCGACACCACGGCCGAGGTCCTGGCGCGGCTGCGTCCCGCCTTCCGCGAGGACGGCACCATCACGGCCGGGAACGCCTCGCAGATCTCCGACGGCGCCGCGGCGCTCGTGCTCGTGAGCGACGAGGAGGCGGAGCGGCGCGGACTGACCGGCGCCCGCATCCTGGGTCATGCGCTCGTGGCGGGGCCCGACGTCTCGCTGCACGCGCAGCCCGCGAACGCGATCCGCGCGGCCAGCGCCCGGGCGGGTCTCGAGGTCGGCGAGCTGTCCGCGATCGAGATCAACGAGGCCTTCGCGGTGGTGGCCCTCGCGTCGACGGACCTGCTGGGCGTCGACCCCGCGATCGTCGACGCCAACGGCGGAGCCATCGCGCTCGGGCACCCCATCGGGGCGTCGGGCGCGCGCATCGTCGGCCACCTGGCGCGGCGGCTCGCAGCGCTGGGCGGCGACGCCGTGGGGGCGGCCGCGCTGTGCGGAGGCGGGGGACAGGGCTCGGCGGTGGTGCTGCAGGGGTAGGTGATCCGGAGCGGCTGAAGGAGCTCGCGCGCTAGAGGTCGCCCTTGCGCTGCAGGAAGCGCATCGCGGCCCAGCCGATGGGGATGCGGGCCCAGTAGGTCGCGACACGGAACAGGATCGTGGCCGAGGTGGCGATCGCTGGCGGGATGCCCGCGGCGGTCAGGCCGGCGGTCAGGGCGATCTCGATCGTGCCCAGGCCGCCGGGGGTCGGGACCGCCGCGCCCGCAGCGTTGCCGACCAGGTAGATCACGGCCACGTCGACGAGCGCGAGCTCCTGTCCGAACGCCGCGAGGGCCGCGTCGAACGCGAGCACGTAGCCGAGCGTCATGATGATGTTCCCGCCGAAGCCGAGGGCCAGGCGTCCCGGCTGGCTGAGCATCTCCGACAGTCGCGGCCAGACCTGCTGGACCGTGGGCCGGATCTTGGCGAGCACCCAGCGCCGGACGGCCGGGACCAGCAGCGTCGCGATCACGGCGAGAGCGACGCCCGTGATCGCGAGCAGCACGGTGGTCGAGGGCAGCTTGATCAGACCGCCCGACCGGGCCGTCATCGACAGGACGACCAGCAGCAGGATCGTGATGACGAACTGCGACACCTGGACCAGGGCCACGGTCGCGACGGCCATGGGGGTCGACACGTTCCGCTTGGTGAGCATGCGCAGGTTGAGCGCCGCAGGGCCGATCCCGGCCGGTGCCGCGAGGGCCACGAACGACCCGGCCATCTGGGTCAGCGTCGCGCGGATCATGGGCAGCTTCACGGGCGAGAACGCCACGAACGTCAGGGCGGCGCCGAACCAGGTGAGGATGCCCAGCGCGAACGAGATGACGGCCCACCAAGGGTTGGCCTGGGAGACGGCCTCGGTGATCTGCTGGAAGTTCATGGTCGTGACGACCACGGTCACCGCGACGATCGTCAGGGTCAGCGTGATGATCGTCCGGGCCCCGAAGCGCGTGATGCGCTGGGGCTCGACGTCCGTCTCCGGCAGGCGCTCGACGAGAGCGGCCCGCAGGTCCTTGAAGAGCTCCTTGTTGGCGCGCATCTCCTCGCGCGTGCTCACGGGCAGCGCGATCGACTGGAGGAGCGGCCCGATCGCCGCGATGTCCTCGTTGGGCAGCACGTTCACGGCCGAGGCCACGGCGCGCTGCGCGCCCACGCGCAGCGCGAGGAGCGCGACCATCTGCGTGAGGTCCATGCGGCGCGACAGCTCGGACGACGCGATGTCTCCCTGCTCCCACCCGGTCAGCCAGACCTTGACCTCGGAGTCGTCGGGGCCGGCCTCGGCGCCCTCGGGGCGGAGGTCGACGGTCGCCGACGCGGGGTCCGTGCCCGTCCCCGCCGGGTGCGTCGAGGCGCCCCCCGGCTCTCCCCGGCTCACGAGCATGACGTCGGAGGTCAGTGCGCGGTGCGAGAGCCCGGCGTCGTGCGCGAGCTGGATCTGGTGCCAGGCCTCGGTGAGGACGGCGTCGGTGACCTCGTCGTCGGGCAGGTCGCGCAGCGAGACCGCGCCGACCGCGTGCTCCTGGACCAGGATCATCGAGTCGTCGGCCTCGGCCACGCCCAGCAGGCGCGGCGTCCGGACCCCTGCGGCGCGGGCCGCGTAGGCGAGCAGCGCGGTGCGCTCGGCGACGGCCTTGAGGGAGATCGCGGCGCGCCCCTCGATGCCTCGCAGGCGCAGCGAGCGCCAGAACCGCGTGATGAAGCCGACGACCTGCCGGTCGCCGTCGAGCACCACGACGTCGCGCCGCACCCCGTCCTCGGTGAACATCGCGTAGACACGGTTGTCCCCGGAGCGGGTCAGCGCGATGGCCGCGGGGTCCGACGGGGCCTCGGCGGGCTCGCTGACGCCGTCGCCCAGGGCGCCGGACAGGTGATCGCCCGTGATGCGCGCGTCCGCCGTGAGCGCCGAGTCCTCGTCCGTGCCGGCGATGCGCACGACGCCGACGTGCACCTCACCCGTGATCTCGCCGTCGGCGTTGACCTCGGTGATGGGGTCCTCTGCCGCCTCGGCGAGCTCTGCGGGCTGGGACACGTCGCGCACGCGGACGAGGGCGGTGGGCGAGTACCCGGCCCGCCGCACGCCGTCGACCAGGTGCGGTCCGTAGGCTCGCTCGCTGCGCACCCCTGACACCCACCGGACGGCGTTGCCGGCGATCCGGCCGAGCAGGAGCGTGATGATCGCGCCCGGCAGCGAGACCTGGGCCGTGATGAGGACGACGCCGAGCGCGATGAACAGCAGGTTCCAGGACCAGGCGACCGTGCGGCGCCGGGTGCGGGGGCCGGCCGCGGTGAGCAGGCCGCTGATCGCGGCGACGTAGCCGGGGATGCTGAGCTGCCACTCGCCGCGGATGCGGACCGACAGGCCCTGGATCAGGTCGGCCGACCCGAACGTCAGCACCGAGTAGGTCATGGCGATGCCCAGGAGCATGCCGATCGCGGCCGCGGCGATCGACTCGACGACCTGGCGTCCGAGCTTGCGGATGCCGAGCTCGATGAGGACGGCCGTGGGGATCGCGAGCGTCACGAGGCCCTCGAGGACCGCGACCGGGATGAAGAGGATCCTCGCGAGGAGGTCGGAGAACCCCTGGACGTCCTCGGCGACGCCTGCCGTGGTGCCGTGCGCGTACACGGACATGAACATGACGAGCGCGACGCCCAGGGCGCACAGCACGATCCCGACGAGGTCGCTCGGGTGGCGCACGCGCGCCTCGGGGGTGTCGACGATCTGGACCGTGGGGTCCGTCCCGTCGCCGACGGCGCGCGGGGTCGCGAGGAACGCCCGGAACGAGCGGGGGTCCGGGGCCTCGTGCTCGGTCGTCTCGAACGACCCGACCTCGTGGACCTGGGGGCGTGGCTCGGCCGTCGCCGGAGGACCGGCCGGGTCGTGAGCACGCGCAGACATGCTTGCGAGTCTAGGGCGGGAGGTCCCGAGAGGCGCGGTATTACGCCACTTTCTGCCGGGTGATTTGCCCGCTTGCTCCCGTTGTCCGACATGCTTCGCCGGGCGAGTGTGACCAACCTCCAGCAGGATGAACGCAGGTAGCGCTCCCATCCCGGCAGGCGCGCCGAGGGCGATCGCCCTGGGCGCGGGGCAGGGTGCACGGCGCACGACGAACGGTGGTGGCGCATGGTCCGGAGCAGGCGCAGAGGGCGGGACACGGTCGAGATCCCCGAACCGCTCAACGCGTTCAAGAACGTCTGGTGGCTCCCCGTGGTGCGCGGGCTGCTCCTGGTAGTGCTCGGGCTGCTGCTCATGATCCAGCCGCTCGAGGCGTTCGAGACGCTGCGCTGGGTCTTCGGGATCTTCCTCGTGGCCGACGCGGTCCTCGTCGCGGTCCAGGGCCTGGCGCACCGCAAGCAAGTCGGGTGGACCTGGTGGCTCGCGCAGGCCGTCGTCAACCTGCTCTTCGGCGCCGCGGTCATGTTCTGGCCGGACCTCAGCGTGACCGCGCTCTACTACGTCCTGGTCGTGTGGGTCCTGGTCCTGGGGGTCACGGCGATCGTGGGTGCGGCCGGGCTCGTGCGCAACAGGGACCTGGGGTGGCCGTGGCTGCTGACGTTCGGCATCGTCTCGACGCTGTTCGGCCTGCTGCTCGTCACGCGCCCCGTCGACGCCGACGACGTCCTGAGCCTGACGGTCGTCGTGTTCGGCCTGTACGCGTTCGTCGCGGGGGCGATCCACGTGGTCTCGGGCTTCGGGGTCCGGTCGGTCGCGCGCGAGCTCGCTGACCTGCGTGCGCAGGCGGTCGCGGCGGGCGTGGTCGTCACGGGCGGGTCGGTGCTGGGCGCGGGGGCCACGGCCCCGGTGGTCGCGGAGGCCGCGGCGACGCCCGCTCCGGAGGGCGTACCGGCGCCGGGCCCGACGGCGGAGCTCACCGCGGGCGGTGAGGTCACCGGGACGGCGGCTGGGTCGGGCGGGCCGGCCGGGTCGGGCGGGCCGGCCGGGTCGGGCGGGCCGGCCGGGTCGGGCGGCGAGCTGTCGCTGGCTCGCCCGGTCGAGGAGCTCGGCGGCGCCGGCGCCGGGAGCGTGCCGGACGTCCCTGCGGAGGAGCGCCTGCCGACCCCCGCTCCCGACGAGGTGACCGGGCCGCGCGAGCCGGGCTCCGACGTCGGGCAGGAGACGCCCGGGCGCTGAGCGTGCGCTGCCGGTGACAGCGCTGGCGGTCCCGAGCGGGCGAACCCGCACGGCGGCGGTCCAGCGCCACGAAATGGCCGTGACGCACCGGAACGTACTCCTCGGTAACTTCACGACTGTGATCCGTCTCACCATGTGGCGGCGGGGGTTACGACCCGGTAACAAGATGCTCGGAACCGCCGTGCTGAGCCGTTCCGGGGTGCTTGACCGAAACAACAGTGTGTTAGACATCACGGACCTTGGTCGCAGAACCAGGCCGTGGGAGCGCCACCGCGCACCCACCTCATGACCCCGAAGAAGAGGTGTGACGGATGACGACCGTTTCGAGGAAGCGGCTCCTCGCCGCAACGGCAGGCATCGCCGTCGTGACGTTCACGCTCACGGCGTGCGGCAGCGGCAGCGGGACGAACGAGGACGGCGGCAGCAGCAACGCGAGCGCAGGAGGCGCGCTGACGATCGGCACGACCGACAAGGTCACGACGCTCGACCCGGCCGGCTCCTACGACAACGGGTCGTTCGCGGTCATGAACCAGGTGTTCCCGTTCCTGCTCAACACCCCCTACGGGAGCCCGGACGTCGAGCCCGACATCGCGGAGTCCGCCGAGTTCACGGCGCCCACCGAGTACACCGTCAAGCTCAAGCCGGGCCTGAAGTTCGCCAACGGCCACGACCTCACGTCCTCCGACGTGAAGTTCACGTTCGACCGGCAGGTCGCCATCAACGACGAGAACGGCCCCGCCTCGCTGCTCTACAACCTGGAGAGCGTCGCGACGCCCGACGACACGACCGTCGTCTTCACGCTCAAGTCGCCCGACGACCAGGTCTTCCCCCAGATCCTGTCGAGCCCTGCCGGCCCCATCGTCGACGAGGAGGTGTTCGCGGCCGACGCGCTCACGCCCGACGCCGACATCGTCGCGGGCAAGGCGTTCGCCGGGCAGTACTCGATCGCCAAGTACGACTTCAACAACCTGATCTCCTACGAGGCCAACCCCGACTACCAGGGCGTGCTCGGCGAGGCCAAGACGGCGAAGGTCAACACCAAGTACTACACCGACGCCTCCAACCTGAAGCTCGACATCCAGGAGGGCAACATCGACGTCGCCTTCCGCAGCCTGTCCGCGACCGACATCGACGACCTCCGGGGCAACGACAAGGTCAAGGTCGTCGACGGCCCGGGCGGAGAGATCCGCTACATCACGTTCAACTTCGACTCCCAGCCCTACGGCGCCAAGGCCGAGGGCGCGGACCCGGCCAAGGCCCTCGCCGTGCGCCAGGCCGTCGCGGACCTGATCGACCGCGAGGAGATCGCGACCCAGGTCTACAAGGGCACCTACACGCCGCTGTACTCGTACGTCCCCGCGGGTCTGACCGGCGCGGTCGAGCCGCTCAAGGAGCTCTACGGCGACGGGCAGGGCGGGGCCGACGCCGACAAGGCCAAGGCCACGCTCGAGGCCGCCGGGGTCACCGTCCCCGTGGTGCTCGACCTGCAGTACAGCAACGACCACTACGGGCCGTCCTCCGGTGAGGAGTACGCGCTCATCAAGGACCAGCTCGAGAAGAGCGGCCTGTTCACGGTCAACCTGCAGACCACCGAGTGGGTCCAGTACGCCAAGGACCGCACGGCCGACGTCTACCCCGCCTACCAGCTCGGCTGGTTCCCGGACTACTCGGACGCCGACAACTACCTCACGCCGTTCTTCCTCCAGGAGAACTTCCTCGCGAACCACTACGACAACCAGGAGGTCAACGACCTGATCCTCCAGCAGGCCGCCACGCCCGACGCGGCAGCCCGCACGGCCCTCATCGAGGAGATCCAGGAGAAGGTCGCCGCCGACCTCTCGACCGTCCCGTACCTCCAGGGCGCACAGGTCGCGGTCGTCGGCACGGGCGTCGACGGGACCGAGGACACGCTCGACGCGTCGTTCAAGTTCCGCTACGGGGCGCTCTCGAAGAGCTGATCCCCGAGGACGCGGGGTGGCCCGACCGGCGACGGCCGGGCCACCCCGCCCCGACGGCTCTCGGCGGGCCGTGCGAGCGACCTCCGCCGAGCGCCCGCAGCACCGCAGGCAACCGAGCAGCGTGGCTCGGACCACGACGAACGGACGACATGACCACGACGACCGACCAGGTGACCACGGCCGACCCGCCAGGCGCCAGGACCCCACGCCCCACCACCCCGCGGCCCAGGACGTCCGGAGGAGGTGGGCTCGGGCGGTACGTCCTGGTCCGGTTCCTCCTCATTATCCCGACCGTCTTCATCCTCGTGACGACCGTCTTCTTCGTCATGCGCGCGACGGGCGACCCCATCACCGCGGCGCTCGGCGGCAGGCTCCGGGCCGACCAGCTCGCCGAGCGCATCCACGCGGCCGGCTACGACCGCCCCATCATCGTCCAGTACCTCGAGTACCTGGGCGGGATCCTGCGCGGCGACTTCGGCACCACGATCAGCGACAACCGCCCGGTCTCCGAGATCCTCACGACCTACGGTGCGGCGACGCTCGAGCTCGCGGTCTACGCGCTGATCATCGCGTTCCTGGTCGGCATCCCGCTCGGGCTGCTCGCGGCCCACCACCGCGACCGGGTCCCCGACGCGTTCCTGCGCGTCTTCGCGATCCTCTGCTACGCGACCCCCGTGTTCTTCGCGGGCCTCCTGCTCAAGCTGATCTTCTCGGTCGGTCTCGGCTGGTTCCCCGTCGCGGGCCGCGCCTCGACCGGCGCCGAGCTGCAGATGCTCTCGCTCCCGGACCCGTCGGGCTTCTACGTCGTGGACGCGATCCGCACGGGCGACCCCGCCGTCCTGGGCGACGTCCTGATGCACGCGGTCCTGCCCGGGGTCGCCCTGGGGCTCCTGACCGCCGGGGTGTTCCTGCGTCTCGTCCGGACCAACGTGATCGGGACGCTCGCGACCGACTACGTCGACGCGGCCCGCTCGCGCGGCGTCTCGGAGCGTCGCCTCGTCCGCACGCACGCGTGGCGCCCCGCGCTCATCCCGATCATCACGGTCATGGGCATGCAGATCGCGATGCTCCTGGCCGGGGCGGTCCTGACCGAGACGACCTTCGAGTGGAAGGGCCTCGGCTTCATGCTCTCGCAGTACCTCCAGGCCCGTGACTTCGTCGCGGTCCAGGGGATCGTCGTCCTGCTGGCCGTGATCGTCGCGATCACGAACTTCCTCGTGGACGTCCTCGCGGCGCTCATCGACCCGAGGGTGAGGTACTGACATGGCACGACGACTCTCCTGGGGACGCCTGCCCGTGGTCCACCAGCTCCGCCAGAGCGTCGGGCTCCAGCGCGGCATGCTCGTCGCGGGCCTGATCATCACGGGGCTCTTCCTCCTCACGGCCCTGGCCGCGCCGCTGCTCGCGCCCTACGGGTACAGCCAGCTCCGCAACGCGGACGGGGCGTTCGGCGCGCAGCAGCCGCCGTCGGCCGAGCACCTTCTCGGCACGACCGTGGGCGGCTACGACGTCCTGTCGCGCGTGATCTGGGGTGCGCAGACCGCGGCCCTGGTGATCGTGGTCGCGATCGCGGCGTCGATCGTGATCGGCATCCTGCTGGGCCTGGTCTCGGGGTACTTCGGCGGCTGGCTCGACCGCGTGCTCGTGGTCCTGTGCGACGCGATCTACGCGTTCCCGTCGCTGCTCCTCGCGATCCTGCTCGCGATCGTCATCAGCGGAGGCCAGTCCAAGCTGTGGGGCGGCATCCTCGCGGCCGCGCTCTCGATCACCGTGGTCTTCATCCCGCAGTACTTCCGCGTGATCCGCGCCGAGACCGTGCGGATCAAGGCCGAGGCGTACATCGACTCGGCGCGCGTGATCGGCACGCCGCACCGCCGGATCATGGGTCGGCACGTGCTGCGCAACGCGACGCGCACGCTCCCGCTCATCGTGACGCTCAACGCGTCGGAGGCGATCCTCACGCTCGCGGGGCTCGGGTTCCTGGGCTTCGGGATCGAGCCGACGGCCGCGGCCGAGTGGGGCTACGACCTCAACAAGTCGCTGTCCGACGTGACGAGCGGCATCTGGTGGACCGCGCTCTTCCCGGGCCTCGCGATCGTGCTCGCGGTCCTGGGCATCACGCTCGTGGGCGAGAGCCTCAACGACCTGGCCGACCCCCGCCTGCGCAGCCGCCGGGCGGCGGCCGTCGGTGCGGGCGAGGTCGCGGAGACGTCGGTCGTGCCGGGAGGCTCGCTCGTGGCCGGCCCGGCGGGCCTGGGTGGTCTGGAAGGTTCGGGGACGCTGGGCGACGAGGGAATCGAGGTGCGCCCGTGAGCGCGCAGCAGGCAGCAGGCGAAGGCCCGACGACGTCGCGCGAGCAGGGCGCGGTCGTCACCATCCGGGACCTCACGGTCTCGTTCGCGACCGACGCCGGACCGATCCTGGCGGTCGACGGGGTCGACCTCGAGGTCGCCCCGGGGGAGGTGCTCGCGGTCGTCGGCGAGAGCGGCAGCGGCAAGACCGTGACGGCCAAGACGATCCTCGGTCTGCTGCCGGAGACCGCGACGGCGCGTGGCGCCGTCGTGCTGTCGAACAAGGAGGGGACGGGCGGGTCCGACGTCGTGAGCCTGACCCGGTCCCAGCTCCGGGCCGTGCGCGGCACGGACGTCGCGATGGTCTTCCAAGAGCCGTCGGCCGCGCTCAACCCCGTCTTCACCGTGGGGTGGCAGATCGTCGAGGGGCTGCGCGCGCACCGGCGCGTGCGCCGTGCGGAAGGGCGCCGGCAGGCGGTCGACGTGCTGCGCAGGGTCGGGATCCCCGACCCCGAGACGGCGGTCGACAAGTACCCGCACCAGTTCTCGGGCGGGCAGAAGCAGCGCATCGTCATCGCGATGGCGCTCGTGCTCGACCCCGGGCTCATCGTCGCGGACGAGCCGACGACCGCGCTCGACGTGACCGTCCAGGCCGAGATCCTCGACCTGCTGCGGCGCTGCCGCGACGAGTTCGGGACCGCGATCGTGCTCATCACGCACAACATGGGCGTGGTCGCGGACCTCGCGGACCGCGTGGCCGTGATGTACCAGGGCAAGGTCGTCGAGCAGGCCGACGTGCGGTCGCTGTTCGAGGACCCGCAGGCCGAGTACACGCGCGCGCTCCTGGACGCCGTGCCCCGCGTCGGCGGGGGCGTGGTCAACGCGGCGGCCCGGGTCGAGGCCCGCGCCGACGGCTGGGCCGAGGGGGAACCCGTGGTCGTGGCCCAGGGGCTGCGGATCGAGTACCCGGGGCGGTTCCGCAAGCCCGCGTTCGTCGCGGTCGACGGGGTGGACCTGTCGATCCGCCCCGGCGAGGTGCTGGGGCTCGTGGGCGAGTCGGGCTCGGGCAAGACGACGATCGGCCGGGCCATCGGCGGTCTCACGCCCGTGACGGGCGGGTCGCTGTCGGTGCTGGGCGTCGAGATGCGGGGCGCTCGGGAGCGCGAGGTGCGGCCCGTGCGGCCGCGCATCGGGTTCGTGTTCCAGGACCCGGCGTCGAGCTTCAACCCGTTGCTCACGATCGCCGAGTGCGTGGCCGAGCCGCTCGTGGTGCACGGGCGGGCTGCCGACGCGGGGGACGCCCGGGGACGCGTCGACGAGCTGCTCGAGTCGGTCCAGCTCCCGCGCGCGTACGGCGACCGCTACCCGCACGAGCTGAGCGGCGGCCAGCGTCAGCGCGCGAGCCTGGCCCGCGCGCTCGCGCTCGATCCCGAGCTGCTCGTCGCGGACGAGCCGACGTCTGCGCTCGACGTGTCGGTCCAGGCGCGCGTGCTCGAGCTGTTCGCCGAGCTCCAGCGCGAGCTGGGGTTCGCGTGCCTGTTCATCAGCCACGACCTCGCGGTCGTGGACCTGCTCGCCGACCGGATCGCTGTGCTCTACCGGGGCAGGCTCGTCGAGGAGGGCACGTCGGCCGAGGTGCTGGGCGCGCCGCAGCACACGTACACCAAGCAGCTCCTGGCCTCGCTGCCCGTGCCGGACCCGGTGCTCCAGGCCGAGCGCCGGGAGGAGCTGGCGGCGCTGCGGGTCTGACGGTCCGGCTGCGGCTCTGACGGTCCGGCTGCGGGGCCTGACGGTCCGCTGAGTGCGGAGTTCTTGCGCGACACGCCGGGCGTGTCGCGCAAGAGCTCCGCACTCAGCGATGTGCCACTACCCGACGCCCAGCGCCTCGAGCCACTCGCGCGGCAGCAGGGCGTAGCCCACGAACGCGACCACGTCGAGGATCGTGTGGGCGATCACGAGCGGGACCACGCGGTGCCGCCCCCACCTGCTCGTGTAGAACCACGAGAACACGACGCCCATGACCACGTTCCCGACGAACGGCCCGATGCCCTGGTACAGGTGGTACGAGCCGCGCAGCAGCGAGCTCCACACGACGAACTTCACGCGGCCCCAGCCCAGGTCCTTGGTGCGCTCGAACAGGTACGCGACCGCGATGACCTCCTCGAGCAGGCCGTTCTGGAGGGCCGCGAGGATCAGGATCGGTACGGTCCACCAGTAGTCCGCGAGGTTGGCGGGGTTGACCTCGACCGTGATCCCCAGGGCTCGCCCGGCGACGTACAGCCCCAGGCCCGGGATGCCGATGACCGCAGCGAGCGCGACGCCCCAGCCCGTGTCGCGCCACGGCCGGCTGCCGTCGAGCCCGATCGCCCGCGTGACCGACCGACCGCGCGCCGAGAGCAGGTAGAGCGCGAGCGCGACCGGGATGAGCGCGAACCCGATGCTGAGGATCTGGTAGGTCAGGTCGAGGTAGGGGCGGGGCGACTGGCTGTTGTTGAGGCTCGCGCTCTGCTGGGCGAGCGGGGTGCCCTCGGTGAGGCGCGCGACGATGTTGACGACCGCGTAGACCCCGGACCGGCCGAGGCTCAGTCCCAGCAGGATCCAGATCTCGGCCCCGATGCGGCGGCGGGTCTCGGGGCGGTCGGCCGTCGTGGGGGCCCAGCGCGACCGCTTCCCGCCCCCGGCCTCGCCTGTGGGTGCCACACCGACCCCCGCTGTTCCGGGCTCGCGCGGCGTGCCGGTCGGTGCTGCTGGCTCGGCGCCAGAGCCGGGGGGAGTGCCGGGAGGAGTGGTCACCTGGTCGTTATAGCACCCCGTGCGAAGGCGCGCCGAGCGGTCTTCACACAATCCTCGTGGGTTGGTCAACAGGCGTCCGGGGGGCGTGCAGACCCGTTTCCTACGCTGGGAGGACCGTGACTTCGAACAGACCCCCCTCCATCAGCCCGGCCGCCCGAGACGACTCCGCAGCACCGAACGACCCCGCCGACGACCTCGACGAGAAGCCGCCAGGCATCAGCGTCACGCAGGTCGTGGCGAGCGCGCTCGCTGCGGTGAGCTCGACGGTCCTGCTGTCGTACCTGGGGGTCGCCGGGACGATCATCGGTGCGGGCATCGCCTCGGTCCTGACGATCGTCGGGAACAACATCTACACGCGCTCGATCCTCAAGACGCGACGCCAGATGAAGGCGGCCCTCCAGGCGGGCGTGGTCCTGCCGGTCGGCAAGAACGGGCGCAAGGTCCTGCTGCCGACGCTCGCGGGGTCCCACGGACAGGGCGCCGGGGGCTCGGACGGCTCCGCCGGTGGGCCGGGCGAGGGCACGGACGCGACCGGGAGCGGCACCGCGGTGCTCCCCGCGGTCGGGGACACCGCGCGGCTCGGCGACACGGCGGTGCTGGGCCCCGACGACCTCGAGGGCACGCACCTCGACGACCTGCGCACCGCGGCGGGCGCGCAGGCAGGGGACGGGCCCGACGGCGCCACGGACCTCCCCGACGACGGCGACGCCTCGGGCGACGGGGCAGCGGGCGATGACACGGCGGACTCGCGCCGGCCGAGCCGGCGGACCCTGATCCTGTCGACCGTCGCGGTGTTCGTGGTGCTCCTCGTGGGCGTGACCCTGGTCGAGGTCGTCGCCGGGCGGCCGCTGAGCGAGATCCTGCGCGGCGAGGAGGGCTCGGGGACGACCATCAGCCACGTCGTCTCGCGCGAGCCCGCGTCGACCGGCGACACCGGCGACACCGGCGACACCGGCGACACGACGGGTGGCACGACCGACCCCTCGACCGACACGCCGAGCTCGGGCACCACGCCCAGCCCGGCGCCGAGCGAGAGCGTGCCGGCCCCTGCGCCGACCGACCCGCCGACCACGGTCCCGGACCCCGAGCCCACCACGCCGGTCACGCCGGCACCGGACCCGACGCCGGGGACGGGCGGGGACACCGGCGGCTCGGGCTCGGGAGGCACCGACCTCGAGCAGCTGCCCGGTACGGGGACGGGCGGCGGCACCGGGAGCGGCACTGGTGCCGAGGGTGCCCCGGGGACCGGGACCTCGGGCTCGGCGACGTCCTGACACGCACCAGGTCCGTACCTGTCGCCGCCGAGAAGTGAGTAGATGCCCCTGATCCACGCGGATCAGGGCGCACCATGGCACTGACCCTCATCACGGGTGGCACCGTCGTCGGGCCCACGGGGCGCTCGCG
>NZ_JBIVFZ010000007.1:127601-191543 GCF_044748475.1 Oerskovia enterophila | reverse complement strand
CCCATCCGGATTCGACCCCACCGCCAACACCTGAAAGCTCGTGTCCACCAACGACGTCATCCCGAACACAGCCTTGAACGCCGGCATCAACGCCAGCTGCAACACCGTCACACCATTGCTCAACACGAAGAACACCACGAACTGAGCCAACCCCGGCCGACGCTCCACGAACGACGACCACCCCACCCGCAACCGACCGAACATCCGGGGCTTGCCCCCGGAGAGCGGGGTCTGGGCCGTGGTCGTCGACGTCGTCTCCGGGGTCGGCGTCGGGGCCGCCTCCGTCTTGCCGCTCATCGGCGCGCCAGCTCGGAGCGCATGCGGCGGGTGGACCGTCGGTTCCGGAAGAACGCCGAGACGAGGTCTCCGACGCCCCGGAAGAAGCGGCCGTTGACGATCGTGACCAGCGCGGCGGCCATGTCCATGCTCACGGCGCCGTTCGTCATCTTCGCGATGGCGCGGAACGGCATCCCGCGCAGGAACAGCAGGTTCAGGTCGGGGGTGCCCTTGGCCTCGGCGCGGGCGATCCGTCGCGCCAGCTCGCGGTATGCGAGCCGGGCCAGGGGGCTGCGCGCGTGCTCCAGGTCCGACAGGGGGCTGTTGACCCCGAGCGGCCCGGCCGCTCGGCCCCTGGCTGCCAGCGGGCGACCCAGGAGGGAAGCGAACACGTCGTCGGGCACGTCCGTGACCGCACCGGTCCGGTACTGCTGCGGCACGGCCGTCGCGGCGGCGCCGGGAGCGGTTCCGGTCACGACGTGCTCGGCCGCGAGCAGCACGGTCTCGACGTCGGAGCCGACCTCGAGGGACCACGTGCCGCCCTCGGTCTCCCAGGTTCCCGTCGCCGTCGAGAAGTGGCGGAAGGTGAAGCGGTCGAACGCGATGCGCACGCGCTGGGACTCCCCCGGCTCGAGGTGGACCTTCGCGAAGCCCTTGAGCTCGCGCACGGGGCGGTGCACGCCGTCGGTCTCCCGTCGGCCCACGTACAGCTGCGCGACCTCGGCTCCCGCGACGTCCCCCGTGTTGGTCAGGGTGAACGTCACGCCCTCGGCGTCGACCTCGAGGTCCGCGTACGCGAACGTGGTGTAGCTCAGCCCGAACCCGAACGGGAAGGCCACCGGCGCACCGACGCTCGAGTAGTAGCGGTAGCCCACGTAGGGGCCCTCGCGGTACTCGGCGTCGACCCCCTCACCCGGGTAGTAACGGTACGTCGGGGTGTCCTCGAGCCGGACGGGGTACGTCTCCGCGAGGCGACCGGACGGGTTCACCGCACCGGTCAGCACCCGGACCACCGCCTCGGCGCCCCCCTGCCCGCCGAGGTAGCCGTGGACCAGGGCGGAGCACTGCGAGAGCCAGGGCACCTCGACGACCGAACCTGCACTGAGGACGACGACGATCCGGCTCGTGACCGAGGAGATCCGCGCCAGGAGCTCGACCTGGCTCGAGGGAAGCCGCAGGTGCGAGCGGTCCTGGCCCTCGGACTCGCTGATCTCGTCGAGCCCCAGGTAGAGCAGGACGACGTCGGCCGACCGGGCCGCGTCGACGGCCTCGGCGACGAGCGTCGGGTCCGACGCCCCGCCGCGCGTGAAGCCCTGTGCGGTCGCGACGACCTCGAGGTCGGAGCCGGCGAGCGCGTCGAGCGCCGTCGTGAGCCGGGTCGGGTTGACGACCGAGGAGCCGGCCCCCTGGTAGCGCGGCGTGGACGCGAAGTCGCCCACGACCGCGACCCGGGTGCCCGCAGCGAGCGGCAGGACACGGTCCTCGTTGCGCAGCAGCACGGCGCTCTGCTCGGCAGCGGTGCGCGCGAGCTCGTGGTGGGCGTCAGGGTCGACCTCGCGGCTCGCTCCCCCGATCCGGCTCACGAGGACCTTCATCTCCTCGACCCGCGCGTCGAGGTCGGCCATGTCGAGGTCTCCTCGACCGACTGCGTCCACGATCTGCGCGGCGGAGTCGAGCCCCGGCGACGGCATCTCGAGCGTCCCGCCCCGACGCACGGCCTCGACCGCGTCGTTGCCACCGCCCCAGTCGGTCACGACGGCCCCGTCGAATCCCCACTCGTCGCGCAGGACCTGCTGGAGCAGGAACGGGTTCTCGTTGGCGTAGGTGCCGTTGAGCAGGTTGTAGCTCGACATGATCGAGTACGGCGCGGACTCACGCACGACGACCTCGAAGCCCGTCAGGTAGATCTCGCGCAACGTCCGCTCGTCGACCACGGAGTCGCTCGTCATGCGACGCAGCTCCTGGCTGTTGGCCGCGAAGTGCTTGGGGCATGCCGCGACGCCGCGCGACTGGATGCCGCGCACGTAGCCTGCCGCGAGACGTCCGGAGAGCAGCGGGTCCTCGGAGAAGTACTCGAAGTTGCGCCCGCACAGCGGGCTGCGCTTGACGTTGAGCCCCGGGCCGAGGAGCACGTCGACCCCCTGGTCGGCGGCCTCGGCACCGAGCGCCTCACCCACGGACCGCGCGAGCTCGGGGTCCCAGCTGTTGGCGACCGTGGCCGCGGTCGGGAAGCAGGTCGCGGGCTGCGAGGCGCCGAGACCGAGGTGGTCGGCCGAGCCCGTCTGCTTGCGGACGCCATGAGGCCCGTCGGACAGCCACAGCGTCCGGATCCCGTGCCGCGGTACCGCACGTGTCTCCCAGACGCTCTCCCCGCTCAGGAGTGCGGCCTTCTCGAGCGTCGTCAGTTCTTCCGTCATGGTCTGCTTCCGTTCGCCCCGCGGCACGTGTGCGGCTCGCGGGTGTACTGGTGTGGTTCTGTCTCGCCTGCTCGTCCGGACGGTCCGCGACGGTCCGGCTCCGGGACGGGGACTACGTCGCGTGGGCAGGGACCCGCTCGACGGCGTCCGGCACCGGGCCGGAGTCGCCGTCACCGTCGCTACCCGGCCCGGGCTCCTGCCTGAAGATGATCTTGAGGATCGGGAAGTACACGACGACCGAGATCAGCGCGTTGACGATCATCGTGACGACGTCGGCCCCGGCCTCTCCGGTGCTGCCCCAGCGGTCGACCATGAACTGGTAGATCGGGTCCTTGTAGAACCCTTGGAGCGCTGCGGCGGCAAAGGTGATGACGACGTACGCGACCGTGTACCAGGCCGCCGCGCGCCAGATGTTCGTGCTGGACTTGAAGGTGATGTTGCGCTGGGCGAAGAAGTTGATGACCTGGGCGACGAGCAGGGTGATCTGCACCGCCAGGAAGTAGGCGAGCCCTCCGCCGCCGTCCGGCAGCGCCCCCGCCGCGTAGTCGAAGATGAAGAAGGTCGAGCCGTCGGCGTTCGTGTTCACGGCGAACGCCTGGAACGACTGATCCACGAGCGACGTCATCGTGAAGACCCACTTGATCAGGGGCATGAGCGCCAGCTGGAGCACGGTCATGCCGGTGCTCAGGAGCGAGAAGACGACGAACTGTGCGACGGCCGGACGCCTCTCCGAGAAGTCGTTCCACGACCTGAGCACGCGCGTCTCCCTGATGCTGTTCGGTCTGTCCACCTGCGTGTCTCCTTCGACTGTCCACGAGCTGTCGCAGGGACGAGGCCGCTCGCCCTCACCGCCGATGCGGGGAGGACGTGGACGACGTCCCGGGTCGCGACCACCTCCGCGCAGGGCTGCGACGCCCGACGACCGGTGGGTGGCGCCCGAGGGCGACTGGTAACGAACTCATCACAGCCCACACCCGACGAGGCGCCGAGCCGGTTTGCATAACCTGTCGGTTCTGGCGCACAAACTGTCGCGCGCCCCGGCCGGGGACCGGCCAGCGACGCGTCCTCCTGGGGCCGGGCGCAGGGGAACCACGGCGGTGCGGGGAAGCCGTCGGAAGCCGGGCTCGGGGGATCGTCCGGCTCACCGACAGGCCGACCGGCCTGGACCTGGTGGCGTTCGGGAGCCGGCCTCGCCGTGGGAGCGCGTCGCGCCGCCCGCACGTGGGAGCGGCGGTCGCCGCGGGCCGCTCGTGCGCAACCGACAGCGGCGCCTTCCGGGGACCCCCTGCTCCCCCGGAAGCGCCGCGCGGGCGCGCTCGGACGGGACGCACGACCCCCAAGGCCTCGACCGTCACGAGCTACGACACCCGTACTCTACTGACGGCAAAGTCGCCTCGAGGTCGAAGTTCCCGCAGATGAGAGAGCTCTCATGTGAACTGCACCACATCGTCACGAACGGTGCCCCTGATCCCCGTCCGCACCCCACGCACGTCAACCCGGCCCAGCCCGCGCGGCACCGGACCGGTCGCGGCGAGCCCCGCCGTCGGGCCTGTGAGATCTCTCCCTGCGGAGTGCCACCAGCACCCGCCCGTTCCTGGGACAATCGAGTGGTGACGACACACGAGAACCCTCCGGGCGAGCGGCTCAGCCGCGCGTTCCAGCACCGACTCAACGAGCTCTTCGCGACCCGACAGCGTGCCGGACGCGGCGCGACCAACCGCGAGGTCGCGAACTGGATGACCGAGCACGGCTACGCCGTCAAGGAGGCCTACCTCAGCGCGCTCCGCGGCGGCCACCGCACCTCGCCCTCGCTGCGCATCATCGAAGGCCTCGCGGCGTACTTCGGCGTCGAGCCCAAGGACCTCCTCGACACGGGAGAGGACCCCAAGAAGGAGCTCCGGCTCGCCCTCAACGACCACGGCGTCGAGGCCTTCGCGCTGCGCGCCGAGGGCCTGTCCGCGGAGAACGTGCGCGCCGTGACCCAGCTCCTGGACCAGATGCGCCGGATGCAGTCGCTCCCGGCCGTCGATCCCGTCGACGAGTCGTGAACGAGCATCGCACCCGCCTGACCGCGGCAGGACTCGACCGAGCCCGCAGCATCGACGACGCCCGGCGCATCGTCGCGACCCTGCGCGAGCGGCCCATCGACGTCGTCGACGGCCCTCTGGGCGAGGGGATCTCGGGGATGTGGCTGAGCATGCCCGACGGCGAGAAGATCATCGTCAACTCCGAGGCGACGCTGTCCGAGCGCCACCGGCACCACATCATCGCGCACGAGCTGGTCCACATCCTCGACGCGTGCGACGACCCGGACGCCCCGGCTCCCGGACCCCAGCGGCGCAACCGCTACGAGGACCCGGTCGAGCACCGTGCCGAGTCGATCGCGAGCGAGCTCATGATGTCGATCGAGGCCACGGGCGGTGTCGCCCACCGCCTCGCCGGCATGGAGCGGTACCGGTGACCCTGCTCGCCTTCGCTCTCTTCGCCGGGGCCGCGCTCTGGACGGCTCTGCGCCACCGATCGCAGCACCGCGGGGACTACGCCCTGACCTGGGGGCTCGCGCTCGTGGCCGCTGCCTCGGCGCTGCGCATCAGCCAGGTCGAGTCGTTCCTGCTCGAGCACGCGCCCCCCGGCGCCCACGAGCTCGCCAAGCACGCCCTGCTCGTCGCCGGCTGCCTGTGCATCGCGGCGTGGGTCCAGGGCACCCAGGGGCCTCGGCCTCGTCCGACGTACCTCGCCTCGGGGATCGTCGGGGTCGTCGGGGTGCTCGTGCTCGTCTTCGCGCTCAACGGCCCGTGGGAGCGGCAGGACTTCGACCTGCAGACCGGCGGCAAGCCCTGGATGGCCCTGTACTGGGCCGCGTACTACGGGGCGTTCCTCTGGGCCACGGCGACGTTCGGCGTCTCGACCGTCCGGAACCGGCAGGACCGTCCCCGCAGCGACCGCTGGGGCATGGACCTCGCCGCCGCGGGTGCGTTCGTCGGGGTGCTGTGGGCACTCCTGAGCGCCGTCAACATCGTCCTGCAGGAGCCGGGGGCGATCGAGCAGTACCGGCTCCTCGGGATCCGCACGCGGTACCTGATCGCGGCGTCGAGCATCCTGCTCACGCTCGGGATCATGGGGCACCTGCTCTCGGCCGCTCGGACCCGGCGACGCCGCCGGGCCGACCTGAGCGCGCTGCACGCGCACCTGGTCGACGCCGTCGCGGAGTCCCGCCTGTCGTCCGTGCGCCCCGAGGTCGCCGAGTACCACCGGACCATCGAGATCATGGACGCGCTCGCGACGCTGGCCCGCTACTCGGCCCCCCAGGACGCCGCGCAGGTCCGGACCCTGGTCGGCGACGCGCCCGAGCCCGTGCTGCGGGCGCTGCAGATCGACCTCGCCGCGACCCGGCGCGGCATGGACGAGCGACCAGAGGTCCCCGCGGACTGGAGCGCCTGGGCCGAGGACGACCACGCCCTGCGCCACCTGGGCAGGGCGTTCCGTGAGCAGACGAGCGAGAAGCGCGCGGTCGTGCTCGCCGGAGTCCTCGGCACCGAGCAGGAGCCGCGATGACGCCCCCGGCCGGAGCGGCGGTCACCGCTGCCCCACCCCGCTGGGCCGTCGTCGTGACGGAGGTCCTCGCGCCGGGCTACACGGTCGTGGCTCTCGTCCTGGCCGCGGCCCTGTACGCGTCGCCCGGTCTGGCCGGCGCGCGCTACGTGGTGCTCGCGGTCCTGCTCTGCGGCGGGCTGCCCTACCTGTTCGTCCACGGGCTCGCGCGGGCCGAGGTCCTGGAGTCCCGTCACGTGCGCCCCCGGGCCCAGCGCCTAGTGGTCTTCGCGGGGCTCCTCGTCATCGAGGTCACGGCGATCCTCGTCCTGCACCTCGCGGGAGCACCTCCCCTGCTCCCCCGGCTCCTCGCGGCCTACCTCGCGGGGATCGTCGCGATCGCCCTGGTCACCCCGTTCGTGCGCGCCTCGGTGCACACCGCCGTGTTCTCGGTCGCCGCGGGCGTCTCCACGGCCCTGTCCTGGTGGCTGGCGGCCGCGCTCCTGGCCGTCGCGGTCGTCGTCGGGCTCTCCCGCCTCGCGGTGAACGACCACTCCCGCCGCGAGGTCGTGACGGGACTCGTGCTCGGCGCCTCGGTGGGTGCCGCGGCCGCCGCGGCTCTCCTCGGCTGACGTCCGGCGCGGCACCGGCGACAGACACGCCTGAGCATGCCCGTCCGGACAGGTACCGGACCTCACGCGGCGAGCCGATATCCCTTGACCTTCCCCGTACTGCGCGCGATCCTCGATCCATGCCGACGACGCCCCTCCTCGTGCCGCTGCCCGCTGCGACCACGCGACCAGCGGGCAGGCAGCAGGAGCTCCGGCCCCGGCGACCTCGCCCGGTGCCATGACGAGCGCACTGCTCGCCGGGCTCGTCGCGGGCTACGCGATCGCCATCCCGGTGGGCGCGATCGCCGTCTACCTCGTGACGCTCACCGCCCGCACACGTTTCGCGGTCGGGGCGGCCGCGGGCCTCGGCACCGCGACGGCCGACGGCATCTACGCGACGGTCGCGGTCGTCGCGGGGGCCGTCGTCGCCCCGCTCGTCGCAGCCGTCCGCACGCCGCTGACCTGGGCGTCGGTCGCAGTCCTCGCCTTCCTCGCGTGGCGCACGTTCCGCCCCGCGCTCCAGCGCGTCCTGCCCGACGGCGCCACGCCCCGTCCGGCGACCGCCGACACCACTCCCGTGCGGGCCTACGCGACGCTGCTCGGCCTCACCCTGGTCAACCCTGCGACCGTGATCTACTTCGCCGTCCTCGTGGCCGGTGGCGCGCTGAGCCCCGACGCGACGGGCGCGGAGCGAGCGGTCTTCGTGCTCGCGGCGTTCGTCGCATCCGCGAGCTGGCAGATGCTCGTCGCCGGTGGTGGCGCGGTGCTCGGGCGCGCCCTCACGAACGACACCGGCCAGCGCGTCACCGCTGCCGTGGGTGGCCTGGTGATCCTCGCGCTCGCGGTGCACCTGGCGCTCGGGGCCTGACGCGAGGGCGTCGGGCCCCGACAAGGTCCGCCGGAGCGAACGTCCGGACCGCAGCCCGGAAGTACTGCTCTGCGCGCTCGCGCGCCTCGCCCCGCGAGCACTGCGCTTCTTCGAGACCTCGCGTCCCGCCGTGCGCGAGCTCGAGCTCCTCGGTCACGAACCGGCCGATCGCGGCACCGGCCGGTCCCGTCCCCATCTCGCGGGTCACGGCCTTGAGCGCGACGAGCTCGCCGACGGCATCCTGCACGGTCGACGAGGCCTCCCCCTGCGCGAGCAGGGTGAGCAGGTCGAGGGGTGGGCTCGCGTCCGGGTGGACCCGCAGCCACCGCAGCACCGCGGCGGGCCGCAACGCGTAGAAGACCTTCTTGAGGGAGACGTCACCGCCCTCCCACCGGTCGCGCTGCCGACTGCCGAGGTACGCGTAGTGCCGGACCAGGGCTCCACGGTCGACGACGTCGGAGGCGAGCGCCCGCAGACCGTCGCGGAAGTCCTCGTCGCCGCGATACACGATCCCCGACTCCAACCACTCGACGATCGTCGCGTTCCCCTTCACCAGGAGCTGCACCGCCTTGACGAGGTCCCAGCCGTTGACGTCGAGGACCGCGTCGAGCGGGGTCTCCAGGACGTCGCGGCGCGGCCACGGCCCGAGGTAGTCCTCGGGAGCGCGGACGTACACGAACCGGCAGTCGTAGTCGCTGTCGGGCGACGGGAAGCCCCACGCCCTGCTCCCGCTCTCGACCGCCCACGGGATCGCGACGCGCTCGGTCACGGTGAGGGTCTCGAGGCGGTCGTCGATCGAGGCGACCACCGAGGGGTCGAGAGACGAGGGGAGGAAGCGCATCCCGGGAGACTAGCCGCTGCGCGCGCCGGCTCCCCAGGCAATTCTCGGGGGCCTTGTCGGTCGGTCCTGCCGGTGGAGCATCGCCCGAGCATGCCCTCCTTCCGCAACGACGAGGCCCCGGTGGCCGGTCGCGCGAGGAGCGCAGCCGGCCACCGGGGCCGTCGTCGAACTGTCAGCGCGGATCAGACGTCCGTGCTGTCACCGATCCGGTGCACGAGGATCGAGTTCGTCGTGCCGGGCTGGCCCACCGGGGCGCCCGAGACGACGACCACGAGGTCGCCGACCTCGGCGAGGCCGTTGGCCTGCAGGGTCGTGTCGACCTGGCCGACCATCGCGTCGGTGTTCGCCACCTCGGGCACCTGGTACGACTGGGTGCCCCACGTGAGCGACAGGACGTTGCGCACGTGCTCGCGCGGCGTGAACGCGAGCAGCGGGATCGACGAGCGCAGACGCGACATGCGTCGCGCCGAGTCGCCCGACTGCGTGAAGGTCGCGAGGTACTTCGCACCCAGGACCTCACCGATCTCGGCAGCGGCACGCGTGATGGCGCCACCGCGCGTGTGCGGGGTCGAGCCGAGCGGCGCCATGCGCTCACGGCCGGCTTCCTCGGTCGCCTCGATGATGCGGGCCATGGTCTCGACCGTCAGGATCGGGAAGTCGCCCACGCTCGTCTCGCCCGAGAGCATGACGGCGTCGGCCCCGTCGAGGACCGCGTTGGCGCAGTCCGACGCCTCGGCGCGCGTGGGGCGCGGCGAGTTCGTCATCGACTCGAGCACCTGCGTCGCCACGATGACCGGCTTGGCGTTGCGACGAGCCAGCTCGACGATGCGCTTCTGCACGAGCGGGACCTGCTCGAGCGGGAGCTCGACCGCGAGGTCACCACGGGCGACCATGACGCCGTCGAACGCGTCGATGATCTCCGCGAGGTTCTCGACGGCCTGCGGCTTCTCGATCTTGGCGATGACGGGGACCGAGCGGCCCTCCTCGTCCATGATCGTCTTGACGTCGTCGAAGTCGGCCGCAGAACGGACGAACGACAGCGCGATGATGTCCGCACCGAGGCGGAGCGCCCAGCGCAGGTCGTCGCGGTCCTTCTCGGACAGCGCCGGCACGGAGACCGCGACACCCGGCAGGTTCAGACCCTTGTTGTTGGAGACCGGTCCGGCCACCTCGACACGGGTGACGACCTGGGGGCCCTCGACCGCGGTGACGCGGACGAGCACCTTGCCGTCGTCGATCAGGATCGGGTCGCCGACGCGCGCGTCCCCGGGCAGACCCTTGTGGGTCGTGGAGACGAGCTCCTTGGTGCCCACGACGTCCTCGGTCGTGATCGTGAAGGTGTCGCCCTCGTTGAGCCAGTGCTTCTCGTCGCCGCCGAAGCGACCCAGGCGGATCTTGGGCCCCTGGAGGTCGACGAGCACAGCCACGGAACGGCCCGATGCCGTCGCGGCCTCGCGCACGCCGTGGTAGACGGCCTCGTGCTCCTCGGCACTGCCGTGGCTGCGGTTGATCCGCGCCACGTCCATCCCGGCGTCGACGAGCGCCCGGAGCTGTTCCTTCGACTCGGTCGCGGGTCCGATGGTGCAAACGATCTTTGCTCTGCGCATTTCTCCAGCCTCGTTGTTCCTTCGTGTCCGGCGGAACCGGACCGCCTCGGGCCCCTGCCTGGGCCCCGTCTCCACCCCGGACGTCCTCGCGGACGCCGGGGCGCGTCTCACACTCTTGTCATGCTCTCAGCGACACGGTCGATGCGCGCACCGGGGCAGGGAGCTCGGTGCGTCCCTGCAGGTACGCGTCGGCCGACGCGGCCGCGGCACGACCCTCGGCGATGGCCCACACGATGAGCGACTGCCCGCGTCCCGCGTCACCGGCGACGAACACGCCGGGAACGGTGGTCGCGAAGTCGTCGCCGCGTGCGACCAGGCCACGAGCCGTGAGCCCGATCTCCGACTGCGCCGAGAGCGTCTGGGTCTCCGGTCCCGTGAAGCCCATGGCCACGAGCACGAGATCGGCAGGGATCTCCTTCTCGGTGCCGGCCTTCGGGACGCGACGCCCGTCCGGGAGGTACTCGGTCTCGGCGACGCGCAGGGCGCGTACCCGACCGTCCTCGCCCGCCAGGAAGTCGACCGTCGACGCCAGGTAGGCCCGCTCGCCGCCCTCCTCGTGCGAGGAGGAGACCTCGAAGAGGATCGGGTCGGTCGGCCAGGGCTGCGTCGCCGAACGCTCGAGCGGCGGCCTCTTGCCGATCGCGAGCGTCGTGACGCTCGCCGCCCCCTGCCGGAGCGAGGTGCCCAGGCAGTCGGAGCCGGTGTCGCCGCCACCGATGACGATCACGTTCTTGCCCGTCGCGAGGATCTGGTCCTCGACCACGCCGCCCGCGACCACCGTGTTGGCCTGGTGCAGGAACTCCATGGCGAAGTGCACGCCGGGGAGGTCGTTGCCCGGGACCTGCAGGGCACGCGGGACCGTCGCGCCGGTCGCGAGGACCACGGCGTCGAAGCGACGTCGCAGCTCGTCCCAGGTGATGTCCACGCCGATCTCGACGCCCGGGCGGAATCGGGTGCCCTCGGCCTCCATCTGCGCCAGGCGACGGTCGATGTGCAGCTTCTCGAGCTTGAAGTCCGGGATGCCGAACCGCAGCAGACCGCCGATCGCCGCGTCACGCTCGTAGACGACGACCGTGTGACCGGCACGGGTGAGCTGCTGGGCCGCGGCCAGACCCGCGGGCCCCGAACCGACGACCGCGACCGTCGACCCCGTCAGACGCTGCGGCACCTGCGGCGTGACCAGCCCGCGGGCGAACGCCTCGTCGATGATCGAGACCTCGACGTTCTTGATGGTCACGGCCGGCTGGTTGATGCCGAGCACGCAGCTCGACTCGCACGGCGCCGGGCACACACGTCCCGTGAACTCCGGGAAGTTGTTGGTCTCGTGCAGCCGTTCGCTGGCCTCGGCCCACTGGTCGCGCCAGACCAGGTCGTTCCACTCGGGGATGAGGTTCCCGAGGGGGCAGCCCTGGTGGCAGAACGGGATGCCGCAGTCCATGCAGCGGCCCGCCTGCTCCTTGAGGAACGGCTGCCCCTCGACCAGGTGCTCGTGCACGTCGCGCCAGTCGCGCAGCCGGACCTCGACCGGACGGTTGGGCGGGAGCTCGCGCTCCCGCACCTTCAGGAATCCACGGGGATCAGCCACGAGCCACCTCCAAGATCTGGTCCCACACGCCGGGAGCGGCGGGGTCGAGCCCGTCGAGCTCGGCCTGCGCGAGCGCCTTGCGCACACGGGCGAACTCGGCGGGCAGGATGCGCGTGAAGCGAGCACGCGCAGCGTCGAAGTCCTCGAGCAGCTCGGCCGCGACCGTCGAGCCCGTCTCCTCCAGGTGCGTGCGGACCAGGCCCTCGACGAGAGCCGCGTCCGCGTCGTCGAGCGGGTCGAGCAGGAGCTCGCCCGTCGCGACCGCAGCGGTGTTCATGGCCGCGGGCCGCAGGTCCAGCACGTAGGCCGTCCCTCCAGACATGCCCGCGCCGAGGTTGCGTCCGGTCGGGCCGAGGATCAGCACCGCACCACCGGTCATGTACTCGAGCCCGTGGTCGCCCACCCCCTCGACGACGAGCGTCGCCCCGGAGTTGCGGACCGCGAAGCGCTCGCCCACGAGCCCGCGCAGGAGGATCTGCCCGGACGTCGCGCCGTAGCCGATGACGTTGCCCGCCACGACGTTGCTCGACCCCGTGAGGACTGCCGAGCGGTCCGGACGGACGATGATGCGTCCACCCGAGAGGCCCTTGCCCACGTAGTCGTTCGCGTCGCCGAAGAGACGCAGCGTGATGCCGCGGGGCAGGAACGCCCCCATGGACTGACCGGCGGACCCCGTGAGGGAGACGTCGATCGTGTCGTCGGCCAGCCCCTCGCCGCGGTACCGCTTGGTCACCTCGTGACCGAGCATGGTGCCCACGGTGCGGTTGACGTTGCGGATCGGCAGGGCGATCCGGACCGGCTCGCGGTTCTCCAGGGCGTCGGCGGCCAGCGTGATGAGCTGGTTGTCGAGCGCCTTGTCGAGGCCGTGGTCCTGGGTCGTCGTGTTGCGCAGCGACGAGCCCTCGAGCGGCTGAGGCTTCTCGAGCACGGGCGCGAGGTCGAGACCCTGCGCCTTCCAGTGCTCGATCGCCTGCCGGGTGTCGAGCGCCTCGACGTGGCCCACGGCCTCCTCGATCGACCGGAACCCCAGGCGTGCCAGGTGCTCGCGCACCTCCTCGGCGATGAACTCGAAGAAGTTCACGACGAACTCGGGCTTGCCCGTGAAGCGTGCCCGCAGCTCGGGGTTCTGGGTGGCGACGCCCACCGGACAGGTGTCCAGGTGGCACACGCGCATCATGACGCAGCCGGAGACGACCATGGGAGCGGTCGCGAAGCCGAACTCCTCGGCACCGAGCAGCGCACCGACGACCACGTCGCGGCCCGTCTTCATCTGCCCGTCGACCTGCACCACGATGCGGTCGCGCAGGTTGTTCAGCACGAGCGTCTGCTGGGTCTCGGCCAGGCCGAGCTCCCACGGGGTGCCCGCGTGCTTGAGCGAGGTCAACGGGCTCGCGCCCGTGCCGCCGTCGTGCCCCGAGATGAGGACGACGTCCGCGTGCGCCTTGGACACACCGGTCGCGACCGTCCCCACGCCGAACTCGCTCACGAGCTTGACGTGCACACGAGCCGACGGGTTCGCGTTCTTGGCGTCGTGGATGAGCTGCGCCAGGTCCTCGATCGAGTAGATGTCGTGGTGCGGCGGCGGCGAGATGAGCCCGACGCCCGGCGTCGAGTGCCGGGTCCGGGCGATCCACGGGTAGACCTTGTGCCCGGGCAGCTGACCGCCCTCGCCGGGCTTGGCACCCTGGGCGAGCTTGATCTGGATGTCGTCCGCCGCGGTGAGGTACTCCGACGTGACGCCGAACCGGCCCGAGGCGATCTGCTTGACCTTCGAGCGACGCTCCGGGTCGTACAGACGCTCCGGCTCCTCGCCGCCCTCGCCCGTGTTCGAGCGACCACCCAGGCGGTTCATGGCGATGGCCAGGGTCTCGTGCGTCTCGGCCGAGATCGAGCCGTACGACATGGCGCCCGTGTTGAAGCGCTTGACGATCTCGCTGACCGGCTCGACCTCGTCGATCGAGATCTCCGGGCGCTGACCGTCCTTGAACTCCAGGAGCCCGCGCAGCGTCATGAGACGCGTCGACTGGTCGTCGACGCGCTGCGTGTACTGGCGGAAGATGTCGTACCGGCGCTCACGCGTCGCGTGCTGCAGCCGGAAGACCGTCTCCGGGTCGAACAGGTGCTCCTCGCCGTCACGGCGCCACTGGTACTCGCCGCCCGTGGTGAGACGGACGTGCGCCTGATGGTTGCCCGAGGCCGGGTAGGCCTCGGCGTGACGGGCCGCGACCTCGGCCGCGAGCACGTCGAGACCGATGCCTCCCAGACGGCTCGTGGTGCCTGCGAAGTAGTCCGCGACGAGCTCGTGCGACAGACCGAGCGCCTCGAAGACCTGTGCCCCGCGGTACGAGGAGATGGTCGAGATGCCCATCTTGCTCATGACCTTCAGGACGCCCTTGCCGAGCGCCTTGATGAGGTTCTTGACCGCCTTCTCCGGCTCGACCGTGACGAACCCGGACTTGGCGAGGTCCTCGACGGACTCCATCGCGAGGTACGGGTTGACCGCCGCGGCGCCGTAGCCGATGAGGAGCGCCACGTGGTGCACCTCCCGGACGTCCCCGGCCTCCACGACGAGCGAGACCTGGGTACGGGTGTGCCTGCGCAGCAGGTGGTGGTGCACCGCGCTCGACAGGAGCAGCGACGGGATGGGCGCGAGCTCCTGGTTGGAGTCGCGGTCGGAGAGCACGATGAAGCTCGCGCCGTCGGCGACGTGGGCGTCGACCTCGGCGAAGATCTCCTCGAGCCGCGCGTGCAGAGCCTCTCCCCCGCCGCTGACGGGGTAGAGCCCCTTGACCGTGACAGCCCGGAAGATGCCCTCGAGGCCCGGGTCGCGGTCGACGCGCAGGATCTTCGCGAGCTCGTCGTTGTCCAGCACCGGGAAGGGCAGGATCAGCTTGCGCGCGTGCAGCGGGCTGTCGTCCAGGAGGTTCGGCTCAGGACCGATCGCACCGCCGATCGACGTGACCAGCTCCTCGCGGATCGCGTCGAGCGGCGGGTTGGTCACCTGCGCGAACATCTGCGTGAAGTAGTCGAACAAGAGGCGAGGACGGCTGGACAGCACCGCGATGGGCGTGTCCGTCCCCATCGCGCCGAGCGGCTCGGCACCCGTGCTCGCCATGGGGGTCAGCAGGATCCGCAGCTCTTCCTCGGTGTACCCGAAGGCGCGCTGACGACGCTGGACCGAGGCGGGGCTGTGCGCCACGTGCTCGCGCTCGGGCAGGTTCTCGAGGTAGACCGAGTTCTCGGCGACCCACTGCGCGTAGGGGCGCTGGGCGGCGAGCTGGCCCTTGACCTCCTCGTCCTCGATGATCCGGCCCTGGCCGGTGTCGACGAGGAACATGCGCCCCGGCTCGAGGCGCCCCTTGCGGACGATCGTGGCCGGGTCGAGGTCCAGGACGCCGGCCTCGGAGGCCAGGACGACGAGGCCGTCCTCGGTCACCCAGTAGCGCCCCGGGCGCAGCCCGTTGCGGTCCAGCACGGCACCGATGAGGGTCCCGTCGGTGAAGTTGAGGCAGGCGGGCCCGTCCCACGGCTCCATGAGCGTGGAGTGGTACTCGTAGAAGGCCCGGCGGTCCGGGTCCATCTCGGCGTGGTTCTCCCAGGCCTCGGGCGCCATCATGAGGACGGCGTGAGGCAGGGAACGGCCCGAGAGGTGCAGGAGCTCGAGCACCTCGTCGAAGCTCGCCGAGTCGCTCGACCCCTCGGAGCACACGGGCAGCAGCGGGGCGAGGTCGCCCAGCTTGTCGCTCGCGAGCATGCCCTGACGCGCGGCCATCCAGTTGCGGTTGCCGCGCACCGTGTTGATCTCGCCGTTGTGCGCGATCATGCGGAACGGCTGCGCGAGCGGCCAGGACGGGAACGTGTTGGTCGAGAAGCGCGAGTGGACGAGCGCGAGCTCGCTCGCGTAGCGCGGGTCCGAGAGGTCCGGGAAGAACGGCTCGAGCTGCGCGACGGTCAGCATGCCCTTGTAGGTGAGCGTGCGGGACGACAACGAGGCGAAGAACAGACCGAGCTCGTGCTCGGCGCGCTTGCGCAGGCGATAGGTGCGCCGGTCCAGGTCGAGCCCGGACAGCTCCCGCGTCAGGTCCGCCACGACGAGCTGGCGGAACGTCGGCATGGAGGCCCGCGCGCTCGGCCCCACGAGGTCGGCGGTCACGGGGACGTCGCGCCACGCGAGGACGACGAGTCGTTCCTCGGCCGCGATGGCCTCGACCTGTCGCACGACCTCGGCGGCGGCCTCCGCGTCCTGGGGAAGGAAGGCCATGCCGATCGCGTAGTGCCCGGCCGGCGGGAGGTCCACGTCGACCACGTCCCGCACGAAGGCGTCGGGGATCTGGGTCAGGATGCCTGCCCCGTCTCCGCTGTTCTCCTCGGCGCCGACGGCGCCGCGGTGGTCCAGGTTGAGCAGGGCCGTGAGCCCCGCGTCAACGATGTCGCGTCCGGGTGTGCCGCGGAGCGTCGCCACGAAGGCGACGCCGCACGCGTCGTGCTCGGCCACAGGGTCATACAGGCCCTGTGCCGAAGGCGCAGCAGCCCGGTGCAGCGGCGTGGTCATCAACACCGTCCTCACAGGCGCCCGGCCATGGGCCGGGCTTTGATCCAACTTGGGGGATTGTGGGACTTCATCGGCCCAACGGACATGACTGAACCATCTGGACGGTTGTCCAGCGGGTTCGCCTATGAAAAGACGGGTGCCTCAGTGACCTGGGTCGGGTCGGCCAGCACCTGCCTGCTCGGGCTCCGCAGCATCGAGCGATACTGTCTCTTCGCGCCCTGGGTGTCGGCGCCCGATAACGATAAACGCTATCAACGCACCGACTCCGACCAGGATGGAGGTCCAGACGTTCAGTCGGAGGCCGAGCACCAGCTCGGCCGTGTCGATGCGAAGCATCTCGATCCACACGCGGCCAAGCGTGTAGAAGAGAACGTACAGCCAGAATACCCGACCATGACCCAACCTGAAGCGACGGTCGAGGTAGATGAGCAGGAACGCCGCAGCGACGTTCCACAGGAGCTCGTAGAGGAACGTCGGGTGGAACAGCGTCCCGGACTCGTAGCCTGCCGGGAGGTACTGGTCGGAGATCTGCAGACCCCACGGGAGCGTGGTCGCGCTGCCGAACAGCTCCTGGTTGAACCAGTTGCCGAGCCGGCCGATCGCCTGGGCGAGCAGCAGCCCTGGTGCGAGCGCGTCGGCGAACGCCGCGAAGCTCACCTTCTGGCGCCGGCAGCCGATGTAGGCACCGACCGCGCCGAGCGCGATGGCCCCCCAGATCCCGAGGCCGCCGTCCCAGATCCGCAGCGCCTTGAGCGGGTCGCCGTCCGGTCCCCAGTACGGGTCCGGCGTCGAGATGACGTGGTAGAGGCGCCCGCCGACGATCCCGAACGGCACGGCCCAGAAGGCGATCTCCAGGACGTCGTCGGGGTCGCCGCCGCGCTCGGCCCACCGCTTGCGGGTGAGCCACACCGCGACGGCGATACCGGCGAGGATCGCGAGCGCGTAGGCGCGCAGCGGGAAGGGCCCCAGGTACCAGGTGTGCTGGGACGGGCTGGGGATCGAGGCGACCAGCGGCCCGACGGCGGACACGAGCCCGTTCATGACGTCACCTTCCCGGAGGTCTCGTCGCTCGACCGAGCGGAGCGGACACCGCGCGCGAGGTCGCGAGCGACCTCGCGCACCTTCTCGAGCCGCTCCTCCCAGGGCTCGTCGCCCAGGAGCGGGCGGACGAACGCGGAACCGACGATCACGCCGTCGGCGTAGCGACCGACCTGCGCGGCCTGCGCACCGGTCGAGACGCCGAGACCGACGCACACGTGCTCGCCGCCCGCTGCCCGCGTCGCCGCGACCAGCTCCTCGGCCTTGCTGCCGACCTCGGACCGGACCCCGGTCACGCCCATGGTCGAGGCCGCGTAGACGAAGCCGCGCGAGGCGGCAGCCGTGAGGCGCAGGCGCTCGGGGGTCGAGCTCGGGGCGACGAGGAAGACCTTGTCGAGACCGTGCGCGTCCGCGGCTGCGATCCACTCCCCCGCCTCGTCCGGGATGAGGTCTGCCGTGATGAGCCCGGCGCCACCGGCCGCGGCCAGGTCGCGTGCGAAGCTCTCCACGCCGTAGCGCAGCACCGGGTTCCAGTAGGTCATGACCAGGACCGGCACGCCCAGCGCAGCCACGGCCTGGACGGCCGTGAAGACGTCGCGGACGCGCGTGCCGGCCTCGAGCGAGTGCTCGACCGCCCGCTGGATGACGGGACCGTCCATGACGGGGTCCGTGTAGGGCAGGCCGAGCTCGATGATGTCGACGCCGGACTCGACGAGCGCCTTCGCGACCTCCACCGTCCCCTCGACGCTCGGGTAGCCCACGGGCAGGTAGCCGATGAGGGCAGCGCGCCCCTGGGCGGACAGCTCCTCGATCAGCGCCGCGGTGCGATGGGGCGCCTGGACGCCTCCGACGGTCGCGCTCACAAGCTGCTCCCTTCGCCGTCGACCACGGTGTCCGCGTCGATCAGGTCGAACCACCGTGCCGCCGTCGCGACGTCCTTGTCCCCGCGCCCGGAGAGGTTCACCAGGATCACGGTGTCCTCCTTGCCCGCGGCCCGTGCCTCACGGCCGATCCGCAGCGCACCGGCGAGCGCGTGCGCCGACTCGATGGCCGGGATGATCCCCTCGGTACGGCACA
The DNA here is from genome assembly GCF_044748475.1 of Oerskovia enterophila. Classification (NCBI taxonomy): domain Bacteria; kingdom Bacillati; phylum Actinomycetota; class Actinomycetes; order Micrococcales; family Cellulomonadaceae; genus Oerskovia; species Oerskovia enterophila. Next base: position 173,140 of record NZ_JBIVFZ010000007.1, on the reverse strand, counting down.
GGAGCCGGAAGGCCTCCATGGCCTCGACGTCCGAGACGGGCTCGTAGGTCGCTCGGCCCAGGTCGTGCAGCCACGAGTGGGCCGGGCCCACGCTCGGGTAGTCCAGCCCGGCCGAGATCGAGTGGCTGGGCAGGGTCTGCCCGTCCTCGTCCTGGAGCAGGTAGGACCGGGCACCGTGGAGCACCCCGGGGGCGCCCCCGCTGAACCGGGCCGCGTGCTTGCCCGTCGAGACGCCCTCTCCTCCGGCCTCGAAGCCGTAGAGCGCCACGTCCTTGTCGTCGAGGAACGCGTTGAACAGGCCGAGCGCGTTCGACCCGCCGCCCACGCACGCCGCGAGGGCGTCGGGAAGCCGCCCGATCCGGTCGAGGATCTGAGCGCGCGCCTCCTCGCCGATGATCCGGTGGAAGTCGCGGACCATCTCCGGGAACGGGTGAGGGCCGGTCACGGTCCCCAGCAGGTAGTGCGTCGAGTCGACGTTCGCGACCCAGTCGCGCAGCGCCTCGTTGATCGCGTCCTTGAGCGTGCGCGAACCGATGGTCACCGGGACCACCGTCGCGCCGAGGAGCCGCATGCGCGCGACGTTGAGCGCCTGGCGCTCGGTGTCCTCCTCGCCCATGTAGACCACGCACTCGAGGTCCATGAGTGCGGCGGCCGTGGCCGTGGCGACACCGTGCTGCCCGGCCCCCGTCTCGGCGATCACGCGCTTCTTGCCCATGCGCTTGACCAGCAGGGCCTGCCCGAGCACGTTGTTGATCTTGTGCGAGCCGGTGTGGTTGAGGTCCTCACGCTTGAGGAACACCCGCGCTCCCCCGGCGTGCTCCGCGAAGCGGGGCACCTCCGTCAGGGGGTTGGGGCGGCCCGTGTACTCGCGGTGGAGCCGGGCGAGCTCGTCCTGGAACGTCGGGTCGACGACCGCCTTGCGGTACTCGGCCTCGAGCTCGTCGAGCGCGGCGATCAGCGCTTCCGGGACGAACCGTCCGCCGAAGTCCCCGAAGTACGGGCCCTGCTGGTTCTGCAGGGAAGGTGTTGCGTCGGGCACGCGGCCTGACCTCCTCGGTGCGGGATCTACGTTGTCTGGGGTGGGATCAAGGCCGGACGGACCACAGGGACGGGTGCGAGCCCGCCGCCACGAGGTCGGCGACCGAGGCGCGCGGAGCGTCGTCCGTGACCAGGGCCTCGCCGACGAGGACGGCGTGCGCCCCCGACCGTGCGTAGTCCATCACGTCGTGCGGTCCGCGGACACCCGACTCGGCGATCCGGACCAGCTCGTCCGGGATGGCCGGGGCCAGTCGTGCGAACGTGGTCCGGTCGACCTCGAGCGTCTTGAGGTCGCGCGCGTTGACCCCGATCACCCGGGCACCCGCGTCGATCGCGCGCGTGACCTCGTCGAGCGTGTGCACCTCGACGAGAGCCGTCATGCCGAGCGAGTGGACCCGCTCGACGAGCGACGTCAGCACCGTCTGCTCGAGGGCCGCGACGATCAGCAGGACGAGGTCCGCGCCGTGGGCCCGAGCCTCCCAGACCTGGTACGGGGTCACGACGAAGTCCTTGCGCAGGACGGGGATGTCCACCTTCGCACGGACCGCGTCGAGGTCCGCGAGGCTGCCGTTGAAGCGGCGCTGCTCGGTCAGCACCGAGATGACGGCCGCGCCGCCCTTCTCGTACTCCGAGGCGAGCGAGGCCGGGTCCGCGATGGCCGCCAGGTTCCCCTTGCTGGGGCTCGACCGCTTGACCTCGGCGATGACAGCGACAGCGTCCTCGGCCTTGAGGCGGCTGACGCAGTCGAGGGCGCCGGGCGCGCGGGCGGCGCGCTCCTTCAGCTCGTCCAGGGTGGTCTTCGCCTGGCGCTCCGCAAGATCCTCGCGGACTCCCGCGACGATGTCCTCCAGAACCGTCATGTGATATCTCCCCGTGCTCGTCGTCGACTCCGTGCCAGCTCAGGTACGCGGGTCCGCTGCCGCGACCGTGACGAGTCGTCTGCAGCGTCTCTCCGCGAACCATTGACAGGGAGATACCTGCCATCGTAGGGCCGCCCGAGAGTGACCAGGGACACGTGTCACCCCGCGAGATGCGCGCCAGACCCTTGACGACCTGTCAGGACGGCCCGAGGAACGGCACCATCGCGGGGATGTTCCGCGCGACGCCGAAGCCCACCAGGACCACCAGGGCGACCACGCCCGCCCACGCGGGCACCGCTCGGGCACGGGTACCGGTCCAGGCTCGACGCAGCCACAGGACCCAGGCCACGACGAGGAACGGCACGACGACCACCCACAGGGGGTTCATGGCCCAGGCCCCGGCGATGTCGCCCGTCGCGAGGTCGTGGGTGGCCCGCAGCCCCCCGCACGCGGGGCAGGCCCAGCCCGTGAGCGCCAGGAGGGGGCACAGCGGATAGCCGCCCTCGTGCGGGTCCACGAGCGCGAGGACGAGGGTCGCCCCCGCGACGACGCCGCCGGCGACGAGCGGCGCTACGCCGGCTCGCCACCGGCCGACGGGCACGGCAGACGTCCCCGCGGGCTCACCGCCCACGGGGCCCGCCGCTCGCGGCTCAGCCGTAGTACCCCTCCTGGAAGCCGGCCTGGAAGTCGGGCGAGGCGACGATCGCGATCACGAGGATCAGGCCGAGGACCGAGAGCACGATCCCGACCCAGCCGAGGATCACTCCGGCGAGCGCGAGACCACCGTTGTTGGCCTCGCCCGCCGCCACGGCCCGCTTGGCCTTGCTCCCGACGATGACCGCAGGGATCCCGGTGAAGAATCCGCAGGACAGGACGATCGACGCGATGCCCAGCACGAAAGCCCAGATCCCCAGGTCGTTGCGGGGGAAGTACCCGTAGGCACCGCCGGGTACCGGCGCGGCGCCGTACGGCGTGGCGCCGTAGGGCGGCTGACCAGGTGCACCGTACGGCTGCTGCGGGGCAGCGTAGGGCGGCTGCTGCGCGGGCGCACCGTACTGCGGGTACCCGCTGTCCGGCGTGCCGGGCGCCGGGGCGCCGTAGGGAGACGGGCTCTGCTGCGGGTAGCCCGGGTACGCGGGAGGTACCGGGCCCTGCTGGCCCGTTCCCTCAGGCTCCTCGCCGGCGGGACGGTACGGGTCCGTCGGAGGGGTGGGGGGATAGCTCATGGGACGTCTGCTCTCTGCTGGGAAGGCCGGGTCACGCCCGGGTCTACCGGTGGTACGGCACGCGCCCCGCACCCCGGGGGGGTGCGCGGCGCGCGGCGACGGTCCGGGCTCTCGCCCGGGCGACGTCAGCTCTGAGCGGCCTTCGGCTGGCCGTAGCCCATGTTGCGCAGGACCAGGCCGCCGACGAGCGCGAGCGCGACGACACCCATACCGACCCAGAACATCCACACGGCGGCGATCGCCACGGCGACCCCGGCGACGACCGCACCGACGATGATGCCGATCATGGTGAACCACGCCGCCACGGTGTGACCGTGGTTCGTGGGAGGTGCCGACGGCGGCAGGTAGGAGATCTCGGTGGTCTGCGGCGTCTTCTCGGCCATGGGGGTGTGCCTTTCGTCAAGATGTGCGTCCAGCCTATCGGACGCCGGTCGGTCTGTTCGTGCGGACGGGAGGTGATGCTCAGCGGTCTGTGGGGTCCTCGCCGCGGGTCAACGAGTCCCACGTCTCCTGCTCGTCGGGCTCGTCGGCCGGTGCCACCTCGGTGCGCCCTGCCGCCTGGGCCGCCGAGGCCGTCGTCGCGGGGCTCGAGGGGGTGCCCGTCCCGGCCGCGACGGCGGACGCCGCGGGTCCGTCGACGGGCGTCCCGGCGTCGGGCCGGACGATCTCGTGGCGCGCGGACACGCGCCCCCACGTGGGCGAGGAGACCGCGGCCCACACGGCCGCGAGGACCACGAGGACGCCGACCGCCAGTGCCACCGCGGGCCAGGGCGTGAGCGTCACGGCGCTCGTCATCTCGGTGACGCCGGTCGCCTCGGCGACCGCCGACGTCGCTGCGGGCACGGGGTCGCGCAGGATCGCGGCGGCCGACGCGCTCACGACGACGCCGCTCGCTGCGGCCACGACCAGGACGACCCAGCGCCCGACCCGGCCCACGAGTCCCAGCGCCAGGGCGGCGGCCACGACGACCAGGGCCCCCGCGCCCACTCCCGGCGCCGCCGTGGTCCCGGTGACGTGCACCTGGACGTCGGCGTCGAGGGCCGTCGCCCCCGAGGTGCGCAGCCACGTCGGGGCGGCCGCCGCGAGGGCGCCGGCACCGAGCACGAGCAGCAGCAGGATCGCGCTACGGCGGGCGAGCCGCCACGAGCGGGGCGTCCGAGCCGCCCCTGCGGCCGGCTGGGCGGCGGGCACGGTCGCTCCGGGGCCGCTCACGCCAGGCTCCGCAGCCGGGCCGCGAGCTGGACCGCTCGGACCGCCGCGGCGGCCTTGTTGCGCGACTCCTCGTACTCGAGGGCCGGCACCGAGTCGGCCACGATCCCGCCCCCGGCCTGGACGCTCGCACGCCCGTCACGGATCAGGGCGGTGCGGATCGCGATGGCCATGTCCATGTTGCCGTCGAAGTCGAAGTAGCCGACGGTCCCGCCGTAGATCCCGCGCGAGGCCGGCTCGAGCTCGTCGATCAGGGCGATCGCCCGCGGCTTGGGCGCGCCCGAGAGCGTGCCCGCGGGGAACGTCGCGCGCAGCACGTCGAGCGCCCTGGCCCCCTGGCGCAGCGTCCCGACCACGGTCGAGCACAGGTGCATGATGTGGCTGAAGCGCTTGGTCACCATGAACTCGACGACCTCGACCGAGGCCGGCTCGCACACCTTCACCAGGTCGTTGCGCGAGAGGTCCACGAGCATGAGGTGCTCGGCACGCTCCTTGGGGTCCGCGAGGAGCTCCTCGCCCAGCGCGACGTCCTGCTCGGGCGTCGCGCCGCGCGGGCGCGACCCCGCGATCGGGAACGTGACCACGTGCCCGTCGTCGACCTTGACGAGCGTCTCGGGGCTCGAGCCGACCACCGCGAAGTCCGAGCCGTCGGCGTCCGTGAGCTGGAAGTAGTACATGTACGGGCTCGGGTTGATGGTCCGCAGGGCCCGGTAGACGTCGAGCGGCGAGGCCGGACAGTCCAGGTCGAGCCGCTGCGAGATCACGATCTGGAAGACCTCGCCGTCACGGATCGCGTCCTTGCCCGCGAGCACCGCGGTCTCGAACTCCTCGCGCGTCGAGCGGAACTCGAGCTCCGGCTCGGCGACGTCCGCGACCACCGCGGCCGACGATCCTCCCCCGGTCCCCGCCACGAGCTCGCGCTGCATGCGGTCGAGGCGCGAGACCGCGTCGGCGTACGCCTCGTCGACACGCTCGTCGGTGTCGTCGAAGTTGATCGCGTTGGCCACGAGCCACACGCTGCCCTCGCGGTGGTCCACGACCGCGAGGTCGGTCGCGAGGCACAGCGTGACCTCGGGCACGCCCAGCTCGTCGGGTGCGTTCGCGGGCAGCGTGGGCTCCCAGTGACGCACGACGTCCCACCCCAGCGCACCGGCGAGTCCGCCGGTCAGGGGCGGCAGCCCGTCGATCGCGGGGGTGCGCAGCGCGTCGAGCGTCCGCTCGAGCACGTCCACGACGTCGCCCGTGGTCGGGACGCCCGCGGGCACGTCTCCGGTCCAGACGGCCTGGCCGTCGCGCGCCGTGAGCGTCGCACGCGACGCGACCCCCACGAACGAGTAGCGCGCCCAGCTGCCGTCGACCTCGGCGGACTCCAGCACGAACGTCCCGGGCCGCCCCTGCGCGAGGGTGCGGTACAGGCCCACGGGCGTGACGTCGTCGGCCAGGAGGCGGCGCACCACCGGGACCACGCGACGCGAGGTCGCGAGCGCACGGAAGCCCTCGACCGCGGGCCAGGTCTCGCCCCAGGGCAGGCCGGCCGCAGGGACCGCGGGGGCGGTCGGGTCGATCGGGGGCGTCGAGCCGGTCACAGCGTCTTCTCCTCGGAGGTCTCGTTCTCGGGGCGGTGGCCCACCGCAGCGCCCAGGTCGCCGCCGGCCTCGAAGCACGTGCGGGCGCCCGTGTGGCAGGCCGCGCCCACCTGGTCGGCACGGACCAGGAGCGCGTCACCGTCGCAGTCGATCGCGACGGACTTGACCCACTGCGCGTGGCCCGACGTGTCGCCCTTGCGCCAGTACTCCTGCCGGGAGCGCGACCAGAAGGTCACGCGTCCCGTCGTCAGCGTCCGGCGCAGCGCCTCGTCGTCCATCCAGCCGAGCATGAGCACCTCGCCCGTGTCGTGCTGCTGGACGATCGCGGCGACCAGCCCGTCCGCGTCCCGCTTGAGACGGGCGGCGAGCGGTGCGGGCAGCGTGTCGGCGACGTCGCGGGAGTCCTCGGCGGCGAGGGGCTGGTCTGCGGGGACGGGCTGGGCGGTGTTCTGGGGCACCCGAGAATCCTGCCAGATCCCCAGGGTCCCCGGGTCCCCGTCCCGCTCAGCGGTCCGGGCGGCCCGGGAGGCCGTCCGTCCGTCCCCGTCGGGGGCCCGCTCGCCCCGCTGCTCGGTCATCGGGTCTGCGCGACCCAGGACGCGTGCATCGAGGCGTAGACGCCGCCCGCGGCCGCGAGCTCGGCGTGCGGCCCGACCTCGACCACGTGGCCCGCGTCGACGACCACGACGAGGTCCGCGGCCTCGGCGGTCGAGAGCCGGTGCGCGATCGTGATGGTGCTGCGTCCTGCGGTCAACGAGTCGAGGGCCCGGGCGATACGCACCTCGGTCGCGGGGTCGACCGCGGACGTCGCCTCGTCGAGGACCAGCAGGTCGGCCTCGGCGAGGTACGCACGGGCGATCGCGACGAGCTGTCGCTCGCCCGCGGACAGGGCCTCGCCACGCTGCCCGACGGCGGAGCCCAGCCCGTCCGGCAGGTCCGCGACCCAGTCGGTCAGGCCGAGCTCGGCGACCGCGGCGTCGATGCGGTCCGCGTGCGGGGCCGCGGTCTGCGCCGGGGTCTCGCCCGTGCCCGCCTCGTCCGCGGTGCCCGGCGCGTCGCTCACGGTGTCCCGCACGCCGTAGGCGATGTTCTCGGCGAGCGTCCCGTCGAACAGGAACCCCTCCTGCGGGACGAGGACCACGCGCTCGCGCAGGCTCGCTGCCGACAGGTCGCGCAGGTCCACCCCGTCGAGCCGGACCGCGCCGGACGTGGGGTCCATGAGCCGGGTGACGAGCTTGGCGATCGTCGTCTTGCCCGAGCCCGTCGCGCCCACGACCGCGACCGAGGTACGGGCCGGGAAGTCGAGGTCCACGCCGTGCAGCACCTCGGGGCCGTCGGGGTAGGCGAACCGGACGTCCTCGAGCCGCACGTGCGCGGGGCCCCGGGGAGAGCGCACGCCCTGGGCGCCCTTGTCGACGACCTGGACCGGCGTCTCGACGACGGCCAGCACACGGCGCCAGCCCGCGACGGCGTTCTGCAGCTCGTTGAGGATCTCGGTGGCCATCTGCACCGGCCCCGTGAAGAGCTGGACCAGGAAGAGGAACGCGAGCAGCTGACCCGCGGTGATGGACCCGTCGATGCCGAGCAGCGTGCCGACGACCACCACGACGGCCAGCACGAGGTTCGCGACGAGCACACCGCTCGAGAAGACCGTCGAGACGAGCACCTGCGCGCGGACCATGCCCTTGCGCGTGCTCTCGACCGCGGCGTCCACGCGGCGCGCGGTGCGCTCCCCGACGCCGTAGGCGCGGATCGTCTCGGCGCCCACGACCGACTCGGAGATGGCCCCGAGCATCGCGCCGACGCGCTCGCGCAGCGCCGTGTAGGCGCCGTTGACGCGGCCCTGGGCGGGGCGAAGGATCAGGAAGAGCGGCACGAAGCAGGCCCACACGAGCAGCGTGAGCTGCCACGAGTAGAAGGCCATGAGGAGCGTCGCGGCACCGATCTGCAGCACCGAGACGAGCAGCATGATGCCGCCCCACTGGACGAACAGAGAGATGGTGTCGACGTCGCTCGTGACGCGCGAGACCAGGGCCCCGCGACGCTCGGTGCTCTGCGTGAGGACCGAGAGGTCGTGCACGTGCCGGAAGGCCCGCACGCGCAGGCTCGCGAGCCCCGCCTCGGTCGAGCGGAAGAGCCGGACGTTGACGAGCGCCGAGCACAGCCCCGCGACCACCAGGACGAGCGCGGCGGCACCGACCAGCAGCGCCACCCGGCTCGTGTCGGGACCACCCGGGGCCATGATGCCGCTGTCGACCGTCTGCTGGACGGTGATGGGGACGACGATCCGCCCGAGGGCCGCGACGACGGCCAGGAGCAGCGTTCCCCAGATGCCCACGAGGATCTCTGGCGACATCTGGACGCCCTTGCGCAGGGTCGCGAAGACACCCAGCGAGCTCGCCGAGGCGATCCGGGCGCCGGTCGCGTCCTCGACGACGACCTCGGGCTTGGCCTTGGCCCCGCGGCGGCGGCCGCGAGCCGACGTGGGTGTGGTGGTGGTGCTCACTCGGTCACGGTCCCTTCCTCGGCGTGGCGCACGATCTCGTCGGTCTCTTCCTGCTCGCGGCGTTCGACGTCCTCCCGGTCGCCGCGGCTCGCCGTCCCGTCGAGCCCGTCCGGCCCGTCGAGCTCCTCCGCCTCGGCCTCGGCCCGGCGCTCGGCCTCGCGCTGGTAGGCCGTGGCGAGCTCGCGGTAGCCCGCGTCGCGGGCGAGCAGCTCGGTGTGCGTCCCGACGTCGACCACGCGCCCCGACTCGACGTGGACGACCTGGTCCGCGAGCGCGACGCTGGACATGCGGTAGGCGACCATGACGACCGTGGGGTGCTCCGCCGTCGGGCCCTGAGCCGTAGGACCCTCCCCGCGCAGGCCCGCGAGGATCTGCTGCTCCACGCGCGGGTCGACGGCGGAGGTCGCGTCGTCGAGCACCAGCAGGCGCGGGGAGCGCACCAGGGCGCGCGCGATCGCGAGCCGCTGACGCTGCCCGCCCGACAGGTTCGAGCCGCGCTCGCCCAGGGGCGAGTCGAGGCCACCGGGCAGGCGGGAGACGACGTCGTCGACCTTGGCCAGGCGCAGCGCGTCCCACACCTGCTCGTCGGTGGGGCCCTCGCCCTGGTCCGCGAGCGTCACGTTGGAACGCACCGTGTCCTCGAAGATGAAGGTCGACTGCGCGACGAGCGCGACCTGACCGGTCAGGTCGGACGCGAGCGCCTCGCGCACGTCCACGCCGTCGATGAGCACCCGGCCGCGCGTGGGGTCGGACAGGCGCGCCAGGAGCGAGACGAGCGTGGTCTTGCCCGCGCCCGTGGGCCCGACGACCGCGACCGTGCGGCCCGGGGCCAGGTCGAGCTCGATGTCGTCGAGCAGCGTGACGTCGCGGCCCCCCGCTCGCACGTCGACGCCCACGCCCTCGAACCGCACCGCGGCACCGCCCGTCGCGGCGGGCAGCCGCTGCTCGCCCGCGACCGGGATGCCCGGCGCGTCGAGCACGCTCGCGATGCGCTCGTAGCCGACGAGCGCGCGCGGCAGCTCGCCCAGGACCCAGCCGAACGCACGGACCGGGACGGCCATGATGGTCAGCAGGTAGGCGGCCGTCACGACCTCGCCCGTGTCGACCGCACCGGCCGCGACGCGCGCGGCCCCCACACCCAGCACCAGGAGCGTGCCGAGCGAGGGCAGGAGCTCGATGACCGGGTCGAAGAACGCCCGCACGACGCCCACCCGGACGTTGGCGGCCCGCAGCTCGTCGGTCCGCGCGGCGAAGCGCTGCTCCTCGCGGGCCTCGGTGCCGAGCGACTTGACGAGCAGCGCTGCCTCGAAGCTCTCGTGCGCGACGTCCGAGACCTCGGCCCGCAGCTGCTGCGCGTGCGTGATCGCGGGCGACATGTACTTCTGGAACACGACGTTGACCACGATCGCGAGCGGGATCACGACCAGAGCGGCGCACGCGAGCCACACGTCGATGCGGAAGAGCATGACCGCCGACACGCCGATCATCACGACCACGCCGAGCGCGAAGGGCAGCGGGTTGAAGACGCCCGTGGCCGCCTCGACGTCGGAGTTCGCGTTCGACAGCAGCTGGCCCGCCGGGTGCGCCCGGTGCCACGACATGGGCAGGCGCAGGTACTGGTGCGTGACCGCGGTGCGGTGCCCGGCCTGGATGTTCGCGTAGCCGTAGCCCGCGAAGATGCGGCGGCCGGCGACCGTGAGCGCGAGCGTGAGCGCGATCGCGACCAGGACGAGGCCCGCGACCCACAGGTCGTCGCGCGCGTCCGCGTCGCCTGCGAGCGCCGGGACGACGACCTCGTCCGTCACGCGGCCGACCGCGAGGCTGATGAGGACCGTCGTCGCGCCGAACAGCGCGGAGGCCGTGATCGCCAGGACGTAGACACGCCACTCGGACCGCATGCCGCGCCCCATGAGCTGGAGCGAGCGGCGGGTCCGCGAGCCGGTCAGGGCGTGCCGTTCGCGCGCTGCGGGCCCGGGGGACGTCCCTGGTCCGTCGGCTGCGCCACGTCCCGCGGACGGCGCACGGCCGGGACGGGAGGCTCCGCCGGTGGAGGAGGGCTGGTGCGGGCTGGCGCCGTCCGGACGGCCGGGCGCTGCGCCGGTGGGCGCGTCCTGGGTCCGAGGCGTGGTGTTCGTGGGGGTGCTCCGTCGCGCGGACACGGACGATCCTCGTCTTTCGTGGGGGTTGGCACGATCTTCTCACACGGGACACTCAGTCCCGCGTGCGAGCATGGCCTGATGCAGCCCACCGCCTGGCACGCCCACGAGCGCGCCTCCCTCGTCCACGCACTCACCCAGGCCGGCCCCGACGCCCCGACCCTGTGCGACGGGTGGCAGACACGTCACCTCGCCGCACACATGATCCTGCGCGAGCACCAGCCCTGGACCCAGGCGGGCGCGAACGGCGGCCCGCTGCACGACTGGTCCGACTCCAGGCTCCAGGACCTCGCGGCGACCGCGCTCGCACCGGGTGGGTACGCCGCGCTGCTCGCGCGCATCGAGCAGGCGCCCGCCTCGTGGAGCCCGTGGTCGTGGGCCGGGAACCTCGTGAACCTCGTCGAGTACTTCGTGCACACCGAGGACGTGCGGCGGGGCACCTGGGCCGGAGGCCCAGGAGGCGCCGGCGCTGCTGCCGACCAGCCGCGCGACCTCTCCCCCGGGCTCGAGGACGCCCTGTGGGCGCAGCTGCGGCGCGGCGCGCGCCTGTTCTACCGGCGGTCCCCCGTGGGTGTCGTGCTCGTGGTGCCCGGCGGACCGCGCCTCGCGGTCAAGGCCCCGCCGACACGGCCGACCGACGACGGCCGTCTGCCCGGCACGATGGTCGTCACGGGAGCGGTGGGCGAGCTCGTGCTCCACGCGTTCGGCCGGGGCCTCCACGCGGGTCTGACCCTCCAGGGCGACGTCGCCGACCGTGCGGCGCTCGCCGCCGTGGTGCCGGGTCCGCGCTCGGGCGAGTGACGCCGTCGGGCGCTCTGCTCGTTCTGCCTCCCCGGGTGCGCGGGGGGCGCGTGGGGCGCGCCGGTGCCTCCCGGTGCGCCCCACGACCGGACCTCAGCGGACCAGGACGCCCGCTTCGCGCATGTGCGCCTTGACGTCGCCGATCGTCAGCGTCCGGAAGTGGAAGACGCTCGCCGCGAGGACCGCGTCGGCCCCTGCCTGAGCCGCCTGCGCGAAGTGCTCCGGGGTGCCCGCTCCTCCGCTCGCGATGAGCGGGACGCTCACCTCGGGGCGCACGGCCGCGAACATCTCCAGGTCGAACCCGCTCGTCATGCCGTCGGCGTCCATCGAGTTCAGCAGGATCTCCCCCGCCCCCAGCCGCGCCGCGCGCGCGGCCCACTCGACGGCGTCGATGCCCGTGCCGCGGCGGCCGCCGTGCGTGGTCACCTCGTAGCCCGACTCGGTGCGGGTCTCGCCGGTCACGCGACGGGCGTCGACCGAGAGCACGAGCACCTGGCTGCCGAACCGGTCCGCGATCTCCGCGATGAGCTCGGGACGGGCGATCGCGGCCGTGTTGACGCCCACCTTGTCCGCGCCCGCGCGCAGCAGCTTGTCCACGTCGTCCGTGGTGCGCACACCGCCCCCGACCGTGAGCGGCACGAAGACCTGCTCGGCCGTGCGCCGCACCACGTCGTACGTGGTCTCGCGGTTGCCCGACGACGCCGAGACGTCGAGGAACGTCAGCTCGTCGGCCCCCTCGGCGTCGTAGCGGGCCGCGAGCTCGACCGGGTCGCCCGCGTCCCGCAGGTTCTCGAAGTTGACCCCCTTGACGACGCGACCGGCGTCGACGTCCAGGCAGGGGATGACACGGACCGTGACCGACATGAACTATTGACCTTCCGTCTGACCTTCGGAGCCCGGGGTCTCGTCGACCACCGGGAAGTGTGCGTCCAGGACGTCCACGACGTAGACCAGGGTCTCGTCCGCGTACGGCTTGGCGGTCCCCGCGTAGGCGAGCGACGGGGGGACGACCAGCAGCACCTGGCTGCCGACGCTCTGCTCGAGCAGGCCCTGCTCCCACCCCTCGATGATCTGGCCGATGCCGACCATGGTCGAGGCGGGCAGGGCCCCGGGAGTCCAGTTCGAGTCGACGACCTCGCCCGTGGACCACGCGACCCCCGTGAAGCGGACCGTGATGACCTGGCCCGCCTCGATCTGCACGCCGCCGCCCCGCACGAGAGGCTGGACGATCAGGTCGCCCGGCGGGGCCGTGCCCGCAGGCACCTCGACCGTCGGGGCGCCCTCGGCGTCGAGCGTCACGACCGGGAGCCCCTCGACCGGCGCGACCGCCTCCCCGCTCGCCCGGGAGGGCAGCACGTCGATCACGAGCACGACCGGGACGTCGTCCGTCTCCTCGAGGTACAGGACGCGGGCACCGACGCGCTGGCCCGCCAGCGCGTCGACGACCGCCGACCCGAGGTCCTCGTCGGTGAGCTCGTGCGGCGCGGGAGCGTCGATGAACGTGCTCTGGATCACCGACCCGTCGCGCCCGTCGACCGCGTACATGTTCAGGAGCACCGGCTGTCCCTCGACGAGGGCCTCGCCCGTCCCGGGCACGAGGACCTCGGACCGCGTCTCGGGGATCGTCAGCGGCTGGTCGAACGCGACCACGGGGGGCTCGCCGAGCAGACCCGAGACCGTGACCTCGGTGTGGGCGGGAGCCGCGTTCCCCGTCGGTTCGGCGCAACCGGCGGCGGACACCGCGACCAGCAGGCCCAGGACGACGGCCGCAGACCGGCGGGACACACGACGCACGACGCTCCTCGGGCGGACGGGACAGGGAGCCACCACCTTAACGGTGGAGGCTCCCCGGCCGGTGCTCGGTCCGTCCCGCGGGCGGACCGCTCGTCACATCGACTCGATGAGCCGCTCGACCCTCTCGTCGACGTTCTGGAACGGGTCCTTGCACAGCACCGTGCGCTGCGCCTGGTCGTTGAGCTTGAGGTGCACCCAGTCGACCGTGTAGTCGCGGCGGGCCTCCTGCGCCTTGCGGACGAAGTCGCCCCGCAGCTTGGCGCGCGTCGTCTGGGGCGGGACGGCCGTGGACTCGAAGACCTCGAGGTCGGTCGTGATCCGCTCGACCATGCCGCGCGCCGCGAGCATGTTGTACAGGCCCTCGGTGCGCGAGATGTCGTGGTAGGCGAGGTCGAGCCGCGCGATGCGCGGGTCGTCGAGCTCCAGTCCGTGCTTCTCCTGGTAGCGCCGCAGGATCTTGAGCTTGATGACCCAGTCGAGCTCGCGGTCGACGAGCGAGAGGTCGTCGGTCTCCAGCGCCCGCAGCCCGCGCTCCCACAGGTCCAGGACCTGCTTGACGACGGGCGTGGGCGTCTCGTTCGCGTCGACGTACTCCTTGACCCGCTGGAGGTACTCACCCTGCAGGTCCACCGCGGTCACGGTGCGCCCGTTCGCCATCTGCACGGGGTGACGGCCCGTCATGTCGTGGCTGATCTCGCGGATCGACCGGATGGGGTTCTCGAGCGCCATGTCCCGCATGGGCACCCCGGCCTCGATCATGCGCAGGATCAGGTCGGTCGCCCCGACCTTGAGCATGGTCGTGGTCTCGGCCATGGACGAGTCCCCGACGATCACGTGCAGGCGCCGGTACTGCTCGGCGTCGGCGTGGGGCTCGTCGCGCGTGTTGATGATGGGGCGCGAGCGCGTGGTCGCGCTCGAGACCGACTCCCAGATGTGGTCCGCGCGCTGCGACAGCGCGAAGATCGCCCCGCGCGGCGTCGCGAGGATCTTGCCCGCCCCCGTGAGCACCTGGCGCGTGATGAGGAACGGCACCAGCACGTCGGAGAGCCGGGAGAAGTCCCCCTGGCGGCGCACGAGGTAGTTCTCGTGGCAGCCGTAGGAGTTGCCCGCCGAGTCGGTGTTGTTCTTGAACAGGTGGATCCGGCCGGGCAGGCCCTCGTGCTCGAGCCTCTCCTGGGCGTCCGCGACGAGCCCCTCGAGGATGCGTTCGCCGCCCCGGTCGTAGGCCACGAGCTGGCGTACGTCGTCGCACTCGGCCGTCGCGTACTCGGGGTGGGACCCGACGTCGAGGTACAGACGAGACCCGTTGCGCAGGAACACGTTCGACGACCGGCCCCACGCGACGACCTTGCGGAACAGGTAGCGCGCGACCTCGTCCGCGGAGAGCCCGCGCCCGTCGTCGGACGCGCACGTCACGCCGTACTCGGTCTCGAGACCGAAGATCCTACGGTCCATGCGGAGCCTCCTCTGGCTTCTGCTCGAGCAGTCCGGACAGCACCGTGCCGGTCAACCGGCGGAACGCCCGCCGGGGGCGCGTGCGGTCGAGCACCGCGACCTCGAGCTGGCTCGCGGGGATGGCCTGCTCGCCCTCCGGGGCGTCACGCGCGTCCGCACCCCCGAGCGTCGACACCGCGAGGCGCAGGACCTCGGGCAGCGTCATCCCGGGGTGCCACGCCTCGCCCAGGTCGCGGCCGAGCTGCTCGGCCTGGCCGCCCATCACGACGAACCCGGTCTCGTCCGCGACCGACCCGTCGTAGGACAGGCGGTAGATCTGGTCCTGCGCGGGGCTCGGGCCCACCTCGGCCACGACCAGCTCGACCTCGAGGGGCTTGGACTCGGTCGTGAAGACCGTGCCGAGCGTCTGCGCGTAGGCGTTCGCGAGCCCCCGCGCGTTGACGTCGGCCCGGTCGTAGGAGTAGCCGCGCAGGTCGGCGTAGCGCACGCCCGCGACCCGCAGGTTCTCGAACTCGTTGTACTTGCCCACGGCCGCGAACGCGATGCGGTCGTAGATCTCCGAGATCTTGTGCAGCGACCTCGACGGGTTGTGCGTCGCGAACGCGATGCCCTGGTCGTAGGCGAGCACGACGACCGAGCGGCCGCGGGCGATGCCCTTGCGCGCGAAGTCCGCCCGGTCCTTCATGAGCTGCTCGGGCGAGACGTAGAACGGCATGCTCACTGTGCGTCACCTCCCTGTCCTGCGGTCCGTGGCACCCGGGGGCGCGCGGCGCGGTTCCCGTCGGCCTGCTCGGTGCGCTCGGCGACGATCTGCGCGGCGACCGCGGCGAGCTCGTCGTCGGGCACGCGCCGGTACCCGTCGGCCGTCACGGTGACGACCACGGGCCAGATCTGCCGGACGGCGTCGGGGCCGCCCGTCGCCGAGTCGTCGTCGGCCGCGTCGTAGAGCGCCTCGACCGCGACGTGCACCGCTCCCTGGGCGTCGAGCCCCGGGTGCCAGCGCTTCTTGAGCGAGCCGCGGGCGAAGACCGAGCCCGAGCCCACGCTGTGGTGGTCCCGTTCCTCGTAGCGCCCGCCCGTGACGTCGTACGAGAAGATGCGGCCCGTCCCGCGGTCCAGGTCGTAGCCCGCGAACAACGGCACCACGGCCAGCCCCTGCATCGCGAGACCGAGGTTCTGGCGGATCATGGTCGAGAGCCGGTTCGCCTTGCCGTCGAGCGAGAGCAGCGCGCCCTCGATCTTCTCGTAGTGCTCGAGCTCGAGCTGGAAGAGCCGCACGAGCTCGACGGCGATCCCGGCGGTGCCCGCGATGCCCACCGCGGAGAACTCGTCGGCCGGGAAGACCTTCTCGATCTCGCGGTTCGCGATCATCGAGCCCATCGTGGCGCGGCGGTCGCCCGCCATGACCACGCCGACCTCACCTCCCGAGCCCGCAGGCCCGGCGTCCCCGAAGGTCAGGGCGACGATCGTGGTCGCGTGGGGCGCGAGCTGGGCCCCCGACCCGGCCGCGGCGTGCCCCGTGGCACCGGCCGCGCCGGCCCGGTGGGAGGGCAGGAGGTCGGGGGCGTGGTTCGCGAGGAACTCCACGAACGACGAGGAGCCCGGGGTGGTGAAGGCGTGCGGCAGACGCCCGGAGAAGTCCATGGTCATCAGCTCCCGGCCCCTCTCGGCTACTCGCCGCCCTTCTGGACGAAGCCCCTGACGAAGGACTCGGCGTTGGACTCGAGGACCTCGTCGATCTCCTCCAGGAGCGAGTCGACCTCCGCGTCCCGGCTCTGCGCCTGCGGGGCGACGGGCGCGGGCGTCGCGTCGTCGTCGGGACGGCGGTCCTCGTGCGATGCGCTGGTGCGTTCCTGGGCCATCTTCGCCTCCTGGGTGTGTCGATCCTGCTGACGTGCGGTGCTGACGTGCCTTCACGCGGCGGACCCGCCGTGCACGGGGACCGCGTCTTCTCGAAGCCTAGGCTCTCCGGCCGGGTCCGCGCCGGACCGCGCCGCGGGCGCGAGTCATCGGGACGTCCCGGACAGGCCCGTGAGCAGCGCCCCGGCGTCCTTGCTCGCCTCGAGCAGCGCGCCGATGTGCGCCCGGGTCCCGCGCAGCGGGTCGAGCATGGGGACGCGCTGGAGCGAGGGGGCGCCCGCGACGTCGAAGATCACCGAGTCCCAGCTCGCGGCCGAGACCTCGTCGCCGAACCGCGCCATGACCTCTCCCCGGAAGTACGCCCGGGTGTCCTCGGGCGCGTGGTGGACGGCCTGGGAGACCGCGCGCTCGTCGACGAGCCGCTCGGCGGCCCCCGCCCCGAGCAGCCGGTGGTAGATGCTGCGCTCGGGGCGCACGTCGGACCACTGGAGGTCCATCGCGGCGAGCCGCGGGTGGTCCCAGTCAAGGTGGTCGCGCCGACGCAGGCGGTCGAGCAGACGGAGCTTGGCGACCCACTCGACCTCCCGGGCGCACGACGCCGGGTCCGTCCCGAGGCGGGACAGGACCGACTCCCAGCGGTCCAGGACGGCGCGGGTCTCGTCGTCGAGCGTCCCCAGGTGCTCCGCGGCCCGGCGGGCCACGTCGGCATAGACGCGCTGGACCTCGAGCGCCGTCAGGCGCCGCCCGTCCGCGAGCAGGAGCGGCGCCCTGAGGTCGAGGTCGCGGCTGACCTTCTGCACGTCGGACACCGGGTCGTGCAGGCGCAGGGCCGCGAGCTCGGCACGCAACGAGGCGCCGGAGGCCCCCTCGACCGCGGAGAGCGCGTCGAGCTGCTCGACCACGAACAGCACGAGCGACGTGGTGCCGAGCTTGAGGTAGGTCGCGACCTCGAACAGGTTCGCGTCCCCGATGATCAGGTGCAGGCGGCGCCAGCGCTGGCGGTCGGCGTGCGGCTCGTCGCGCGTGTTGACGATGGGACGGCGCAGGGTCGTCTCGAGGCCGACCTCGGCCTCCATGTAGTCGGCACGCTGCGAGAGCTGGAAGCCCGGCTCCTGGCCCACAGCGCCCAGGCCGACGCGACCCGAGCCCGTGAACACCTGACGTGTCACGAGGAAGGGCGTGAGCAGCTCGACGAGCGTCGCGAACGGCACGGCCCGGTCCACGAGGTAGTTCTCGTGCGTGCCGTAGGACGCGCCCTTGCCGTCGACGTTGTTCTTGTAGAGCGCGACCTCCGACCCCGGGACGGCGCCCAGCTCGCGCGAGGCCGCGAGCATGATGCGCTCGCCCGCGACGTCCCAGCAGACCGCGTCGGTCGGGTTCGTCACCTCGGGCGAGGAGTACTCGGGGTGCGCGTGGTCCACGTACAGGCGCGCACCGTTGGTCAGGATGACGTTCGCGGCGCTCGGGTCGTCGTAGTCCTCGTGCGTGGGCCGGGCGACCTCCTGGAACGACGCGGCGCCCGCCGGGTCCCGGGGCACGGGGCCCGACGGCGCGGGCCGGGTCGGGTCGTCCGTCAGCAGCGAGGGGTGGGCCGCGGCGCGCTGGAGGTGGAAGCCCCGGGCGTCCTGGAGCGGGTCCTCGTCGTCGTAGTCCCAGCGGGCCTTGCCGCGGGCTCCGTCCGCGCGGGCCGCGAGCGCCCGGTAGGTGGTCACGACCTGGCTCGACAGGAGCATCGGGTTCGCCTGCGGACGCCCCGGTTGCAGCACGCCGTACTCGGTCTCGATCCCCATCACGCGTCGCACGGTCACGAGCACCACCCTATGCCGGTGTCCCTACGGCGGGGCGGGCTGTCCAGCGAGCGAAACGCCTACGTGGGTAGATGACCAACCATCCTCCCCACAAAAACGGCTCCATTCTCGATAGAAAAGTGGATGCGGTTACGGTTCGGCTCCAACTTCGTGTGCCATTCACACAAAACTTCACGGTCACCAAAGAACACGCGCCTCTGATCCATCTTTCCAGATTGCGATCGCGTTCCGGAACTCTCCGGCGAACAGGTCACGCCCCGACTCCCCATGGCGGCGATTCTCTCATGCGCTTGCGTCCACTGAGCCCAGATCAGCGTGCCATAGTCTGACAGAACTTCCAGGTGGGCAAACACCTTGAGCCTGTTCTCGCGGCGATCTCCTTGAAGTCGACCAAATTGACCAAAGAAACCTTCTGAAAAGACCAAATTAGGAAACGCGCGCTTTGCAGCAAATTCAAGGTCCAGACGGCTCCCGCCTTCGATCTTTAGAACATTCCTCCAATGATGAGCCACGTCGCTCGCCTCTCGGACACAACTGATTGAACGCGCTATGCCCTGCTCGTCGACAATAGTTGAACTACGCCCACCCTCTACCGCACCGCTAACGATTGCGGCAAGCCGCTGCCCGTCATGCACCTTCGTCATGACGCCAAGCGTTGGAGCAAACTCCCTAAGAGCACCGTCAAACAGTATGGTCCAACCATGTGGCAAATCGAACTCGAAATCCCAGTCCACACACTTCACCAATGCAGCTATCACAAGTCGTCGGGCGTCAGAGTCCTCCCATTGCCGCGCAAACAGGACATCATAAACAGTGGAACTTCCCCACTCATACTCCCATATGCAACTCCATTTGTAGGCAGCGCCGGATTCGACAATCGAAAGCGCCAGAGCACTCATGAGCGACTCCAAGCGCCCCGACTCCAGAGGAGTTAGCACAAGACTCGACTCGTCGACAAAGAAGTTCAACCAGCACCACCAGGGCGACCACGCACGATCTGCGCCAAATCAAGTTCAATCTGATCAAAGAACCCGGGCGGCATTGGACGCATTGCAGCCCGAGAATTCACCTCGACCCGCGTCACTGCCTCCTTGGAGAAAAATAGTACTTCAACATCTCCAACGTTCAACGCCTCACGCCTGATCAGCGATCTACGAATGCCATTCAAGACATGGTCGCTGTGAGTCTCGACAAATACCTGGACGCCATCCGACGCCACGTTGGCGAGAAACTCACCCATAGCCGACTGTGCGGCCGGATGCAAGTGAGCCTCCGGACTATCAACGATCAGGATGCCCCCTTCTGGAACAACCAGTCCAGCAACAATGACCGGAAGGCAGTAGCTGAAACCAAACCCAGTATTAACGGGAAGAGTCCATTCATCGCCAACATCGGGCCCCTTAAATTCAAGCGTGGCCAAAGGCAGGCGTGGCAGGAGTGACGTACGAATTCGGGTTGCCCCAACCATTTGTGACAGCCAAGCCTCGGCCTGCGCGCCCAGAGTCGTGACCGTGGTTTGACTGCCATGACGGCGCTTCTCTGGGACTACGGCTCGCCCCTGATTGGCGAGGACATTCGCAGTAAGACTGCCATCCCCGCCAACTGCGATCTCGCTTATCCCATCGACGGCCACCGGATAGAAGAGCTTCGGCCCAAGCCTCTCGGCTCCCAGGTACTGGAACAACCCGGATCTACCTAACGGGCTCGGAAAGTCGCCAATGATCCCAGATATTGGAATGGATGTTCGCATCCCCGATGAATCCCCTGGGCCACACTCCAACGTTACTTCGGCCCGATGGTCCCCATTCCATACAGTGATCGCTATCTGATCGGTGCTAGAAAAGGTGTTCAGTACGTCTGACGCCCCCCCGAGCCCCACACCATCGGACGGGTTAAGCCCGATCGCCTGTATACCAACGCCCCGAGCCGCCGAATGTGAAAGTAGAATCGCTTGAAGGACCGTGCTCTTGCCTGAACCATTTAGGCCAGTTAGCACGTTCAATCGTGAAAAACTGAACTCCTGGTCCAAGAAGCGCTTAAAGCCCTTGATCCGCAATCCTTCGATCACTTAATCGTCCTTTCCAGGATTTCCCTCGGGACGGCGAAGCGCTCGCGTACCCTCCTCCAGTCAGACGTGGAGGAACTAATAGACTCAATGTACCGACGGTTCAACGTCATTTTCGATCGGGCAAGTTTCGCTATAGTCTCAGCATGCGAGCCCACGGAAGCAAGCGGATATTCTGACAATGCGAATGCCCAGCTCTCGAAAAGTGCCCGGTTAATCGGGTACAGCCGATCGTCCCCTTCGGGCCATTTTCTGAATGCGTGTGCACCAAACACGAGATGTGCGTTGTCCATCGCCGCTGCAAACTCACGAAGAATCTCGTCTAGTTCGCGGTCACTAACTTGCTTTGGGTCATCCAACACTCCGGCGGCCCAGTCAAGTAGACGCTCGAGGCTCCCGAATTCCTCGTACTGGTCTGTGGTGTCCAGCAGGCGAAAAGCGACGAAACGGAGAGCCGCCTCGCGATCATGCATTCGAATATGGTTCTCAAGGGCGCCGTTGGTTGCCCTATAAAACTCGTCACGGCCAACACATCGTTTGAGAAACGCGCGCCCACGGGTTTTGCTCATGCAGTGGCGAACCTCCATACCATTCAGAGGCTCGCCTCCCGTATTGATCCGTTTAAAGATGTCATACTTGACTTCATCCGGGGTCGTCGGGTCGATTACGTGAGCAACGATCTGGGTGTTGTGCAGGCGTCGCTGAAGGGAGGGGTCGAGCGCACTAAAGGTCATCCCTTCGCGGTCTTTGAGGTACTCCAGGTCTGACAGCATGAACGCAGATTCTCTTGCGAAGGAGTGGATAGTCGAAAGACGCTGGAGCCCATCGACAACTCGGAGCATCCCATCGGCGTCTTCCGCGAAATAGAATGCAGGCAGGGGGATTTGCAGCAAGAGGCTCTCGATTAGACGAGACTTTTGACGAGATTTCCAGACTCGGTTCCGTTGGAAGTCCGGCGCAAGTTCCAGATCCTCGCTATCAATCATGTCTAGGATATTTCGGAGCGAGAAATTCTTGGTGGTTACTCGGATCCGCTCGGGATCCCACGGCTTTGGGCCAGCTGTGTCGGAATCCGTAACCTCCGCCTCGACCCCTGTTCCAGTTCCTCCGAACTGCTCTTCGACGACGTCCGTTGACACCTGTCTTGTACCCTCCTTTGCGTTCTGCCCAAGCTCCTACCGGCGCCAATCTACAGGTACTGCCCCGTGCTCGTGACCGTGTCGATCGTGCGCGCCACGGTCCCCGCCCCGTCGCCCTTCTTCTGGACGATCGTGCGGATGAAGACGATGCGCTCGCCCTTCTTGCCCGAGATGCGCGCCCAGTCGTCCGGGTTGGTGGTGTTCGGCAGGTCCTCGTTCTCCTTGAACTCGTCGACGCACGCCGCGAGCAGGTGCTCGACCCGGATGCCGCGCTGACCGGTCGCCAGGAGGTCCTTGATCGCGGACTTCTTGGCGCGATCCACGACGTTCTGGATCATGGCCCCCGAGTTGAAGTCCTTGAAGTACAGGACCTCCTTGTCGCCGCTCGCGTACGTGACCTCGAGGAACTGGTTCTCGTCCTCCTGGGAGTACATGCGCTCGACCACGCTCGTGATCATGGCGTCGATCGCCCCCTGGGCGCTGCCCCCGTGCTCGGCGAGGTCCTCGGGGTGGATCGGCAGGTCGGTCGTCAGGTACTTCGCGAAGATCTCCTTGGCACCCTCCGCATCCGGTCGCTCGATCTTGATCTTCACGTCGAGACGACCGGGCCGCAGGATCGCGGGGTCGATCATGTCCTCGCGGTTGGACGCGCCGATGACGATCACGTTGTCGAGGCGCTCGACGCCGTCGATCTCGCTCAGGAGCTGGGGCACGATCGTGGTCTCGACGTCCGAGGACAGCCCGGTGCCGCGCGTGCGGAACAGCGACTCCATCTCGTCGAAGAAGACCACGACGGGCGTGCCCTGCGAGGCCTTCTCCCGGGCACGGGCGAAGATCAGCCGGATGTGGCGCTCGGTCTCCCCCACGTACTTGTTGAGCAGCTCGGGGCCCTTGACGTTGAGGAAGTAGCTCTTGGCGCCGTCCGGGTCCGAGACGACCTCCTCGCCCGCGAGCTCGCCCGCCGCGGCCCGCGCCTTGGCGACCGTGTGCGCGAGCGAGTTGGCCACGGCCTTGGCGATGAGCGTCTTGCCGCACCCGGGAGGCCCGTACAGCAGGACGCCCTTGGGCGGGCGCAGCCCGTGCTCGCGGAACAGGTCCGGGTGGCTGAACGGCAGCTCGACCGCGTCGCGGATCTGCTCGATCTGCGGGCCCAGGCCGCCGATGTCCGAGTAGTCGATGTCCGGGACCTCCTCGAGGACCAGCTCCTCGACCTCGGACTTGGGCACGATCTCGAACACGAAGCCGCTGCGCGTGTCGATCGTGAGCGAGTCGCCGATGCGCAGGGGCGCGTCGGCGAGCGAGCCCGCGAGACGGACCACGCGCTCCTCGTCCGAGCGCCCGACGACGAGCGCACGGTCCGAGCCCAGGAGCTCCTTGACGGTCACGAGCTCCCCGACCTGCTCGTAGCCGCCCGCCGAGACCACGGTCATGGCCTCGTTGAGCTTGACCTCCTGGCCGGGGTGCAGCGTCGACAGGTCGAGGCTGGGGCTCGCGCCCACGTGCATCTTGCGGCCCGCGGCGGAGACGTCGACCGTCCCGTCCGGGTGGGCACCGAGGAAGACCGCGTACGTCCCGGGCGGCTTGGCGAGCTCGTCGATCTGACGCTTGAGGTCGATGATCTGGTCCCGCGCCGCACGCAGCGCCTCCGCGAGCCGCTCGTTCTTGGCCGACAGGATCGCCTGCTGGCGTTCGCCGTCACGGTTCGGGGTCTGTCCAGGTGTCAGTCCAGGTGTCTCGGTCATCCGGCTTCTCCCTCTCGCCTGGCGCCGTCAGGAGGTCGTGCGGTCGACCCCGTCACCGGCGCGTCACCGACCTCCGGCAGCCCGGTGATCGAGGCTCGACCTTACGCACAAGACCTGGGCGGCCGCTGCAGGGACACCCCTGCTGAGACCGTCGTTCCTCAATCGTTGTCGACGGCGTCCGAAACGTCCAGGGTGTCCACGGGGGCGTCGTCCTCGACGAGGGCCGCGGCATCCGCGGCCTCGTCCTCGGGGGCCGGCACGAGCGGCTGGCCCGTGCGCGGGTCGAGCTGGGGGCCCTGGCCCACGTCGCGGCGCACGCGGCGCACGCGCTTGTCGGAGACCGACCGCTCACCCAGGTCCTCGGGCGTCCACTCCTCGGCGACCGGGTACGAGCCCTTGGCGGGGCGACGCTTGCGCAGCGGCGCGACCGTGCCGTCGGCCAGGCGGCGCGCCGTGAGCAGGAAGCCCGTGTGCCCGACCATGCGGTGCTGCGGGCGCACCGCGAGGCCCTCGAGGTGCCAGCCGCGGACCAGGGACTCCCAGGCCGACGGCTCGGCGTAGCGCCCGTCGGCACGCAGGTCCTCGGCGAGGCGCGAGAGCTGGGTCGCGGTCGCGACGTAGCAGATCAGCACGCCGCCGGGCGCGAGCGCGTCGGCGACCGCGTCGAGGTTCTCCCAGGGCGCGAGCATGTCGAGCACGACCCGGTCGATCGAGCCGTTCTCCGCGACCTGGGGCAGCACGTCGGACAGGTCGCCGACCGAGAGCTCCCAGGCAGGGTGCTCACCGCCGAAGAACAGCTCGACGTTGCCGCGCGCGATCGCGGCGAAGTCCTCGCGGCGCTCGATCGAGTGCACCGAGCCCTGGTCGCCGACCGCGCGCAGGAGCGACATGGTCAGCGCGCCCGAGCCGACGCCGGCCTCGATGACGCGCGCGCCGGGGTAGATGTCGGCCATCGCGACGATCTGGCCCGCGTCCTTGGGGTAGACCACGGCCGCGCCGCGCGGCATCGACAGGACGTAGTCGGCCAGCAGCGGGCGCAGCGCGAGGTACTCGATGCCCGCGGTGTTGCGCACGACCGAGCCCTCGGGCAGGCCGACCAGGTCCTCGTGGTTGAGGTAGCCGCGGTGCGTGTGGAACGTGGCGCCCGTCGCGAGCGTGATGGTGTGCAGGCGCCCGCGCGGGTCGGTCAGCTGGACCTTGTCGCCCAGCCGCAGGGGGCCGCGGCGCACGTCGGCACCGGTCGCCGTGGGGGCCGGCGAGGCGGGGACGTCGCTCGGGGCGGACGGGGCGGGCGCGTCGTGCGTGGGCTCTTGGGTCACGGGCGACCATCCTAGTCGGGCCGCCCGGGGCGGGAGTCCCGTGGGCGGGCCGCGGTCCTCTCAGCGCCCGCGCGCGGCCTGGAGCGCCGCGACGACGTGGCTCACGTCGAGCAGCCCGACGACGCGCCCGGCGTCCGTCACCACGAGCAGGGGCGCGTCCCGCGTCGCCGAGGCCACGGCGTCGAGCATGGCCTGGCCCGCGAGGTGCACGTCCACCTGTGCGGTGGGCGGCAGCCCGACGGCGACCGCCCCGACCGGGGTGAGCGGCGCCTGGGCGGGGGGCACGGCCGCGACGGCCGCGGGGTCGGCGTAGGCCACGGGCCGCCCGAGCGTGTCGGTGAGCACGACGTGTCCCGCGCCCGCCCGCTGGGCGGCCGCGACGGCGTCGGACACCGTGGTGGCCACGGGCACCGCGACGGCCGGGTACGCGAGCGAGGCGACCGTGAGACCCGCGACCGCCTCGCGCGTGCGGCCGTTGGTGATCGCGGCCCCTGCCCCGGACCACAGGAACGCACCGATCAGCGCGGACCACGCGACCGTGAAGAAGTCCACCTGGTACCCGTTGAGCAGGGGCCAGCCCAGGGCCCACACCACCACGCCCACGGCCATGACGCGCCCGACCCAGCCCGCGACGATCGTGCCCCGGGTCCGGGACCCCGTGACGGCCCAGACCGCCGACTCGAGGATCTGTCCGCCGTCGAGCGGCAGGCCCGGCAGCAGGTTGAAGACGCCCACGAACGCGTTGGAGAACGCCGCCGCGTACAGCAGCAGGGCGGGGACGGTCATGGTCGGCTGCGCCTGGAACGCAAACCAGCACACGACCGCGAGGAGCAGGTTCGTCAGCGGGCCCACGACCGAGATGAGGATCCCGTCCAGGGGACGTCGCGAGGTCCCCGAGTAGGCGGTGTGCCCACCCCAGATCGTCACCGCGAGCTCGGTGACCTCGTGGCCCCGCGACTTGGCGACCACGGCGTGGGCGACCTCGTGCAGGAAGACCGAGACGAACAGCAGCAGGACGAACACGAACGAGACCAGGTAGATCCCCACGCCCAGGCCCGGCGCGAAGCTGCGCACGGTCGGGGCGAACAGGAGCGTCAGGACGGCCGCGGCGAGGAACCACGAGGGCGTGAGGATGACGGGCGCGCCCGACACCCGGCCGATGACCCAGCCCTTCGTCAGGCGCGGGTCTCGGGGGGCGCGACGGGCCGGTGCCGGGGTGGTCTCCACGTCGACACCCTATGTCGGTCACCTGTGCCGAACCCGTGCTGTGGGCCGTGGCGGCCGTGTGGGCGTCGACACGTAGGCTCGACGCATGACGTCCCTCGCCCCCGACCTCGTCGGCACCGACTCCCCCGACGCGACGGTCGAGCCCGTCGGCGACTCCCCCCGTGAGCGTCGGCGCCCGGCGCTGTCGCCGTCGCGGGCGAACGACTTCATGCAGTGCCCTCTGCTGTTCCGGTTCCGCGTCGTGGACCGGCTCCCCGAGCCGCCCAGCGCTGCGGCCGCGCGCGGCACCCTGGTCCACTCGGTGCTCGAGCGGCTGTACGACGCCCCGGTGGGCGAGCGCACGCTCGCGGCCGCCCAGGCCATGGTCCCGGGCGAGTGGGACCGCCTCCAGGAGGCCGAGCCCCGGTACGCCGAGCTCTTCGCGGGCGCCGGCGAGGCGGGCAGCGCGCCGGAGGGCCCGGTCCAGGAGTGGCTCGAGGGCGCCGGGAACCTCCTGGGCACCTACTTCACGCTCGAGGACCCCAACCGCCTCGAACCGGCCGAGCGCGAGATGTTCGTCGAGACCCAGCTCGAGGACGGCCCGCTCCTGCGCGGCATCGTGGACCGGCTCGACGTCGCCCCGAACGGCGCGATGCGGGTCGTGGACTACAAGACGGGCAAGACTCCCCGGCCCCAGTACCAAGGGTCGGCACTGTTCCAGATGCGGTTCTACGGCCTGGTGCTGTGGCGCGAGCGGGGCGAGATCCCCAAGATGCTCCAGCTCGTCTACCTGGGCGACGGCCAGGTGCTGCGCGCAGAGCCGCAGGAGGCGGACCTCCTGGCGGTCGAGGAGCAGGTGCGGACGCTGTGGTCCTCGATCACGCAGGCTGCCCGCAGCGGGCAGTGGGCCCCGCGGAAGACCCCGCTGTGCGGGTGGTGCGCGCACCAGGCCCTGTGCCCGCAGTTCGGCGGCACGCCTCCGGAGGTCCCCGAGGGTGCGATCGAGCTGACGCTCGGGATCGCCCCGGAGGCGGCCGCTTCCTAGCCCGTCAGTCCTCGATGAGGTCGACCACGTCGCCCGCGAGGATGCGCGAGAGCATGTCGACGTCGACGAGCGCGAGCGACGGCGTGCGGCTCAGCCCGGGCAGGACCGGCACGGGGACAACGGCCTCGACACCGAGCGTCGCCGCGCCGGCGGCCTGCGCCGACCCGATGCCCGTGGGCGA
Source organism: Oerskovia enterophila (assembly GCF_044748475.1). NCBI lineage: Bacteria > Bacillati > Actinomycetota > Actinomycetes > Micrococcales > Cellulomonadaceae > Oerskovia > Oerskovia enterophila. The sequence continues at coordinate 146,144 of NZ_JBIVFZ010000007.1, read as the reverse complement.
GTCCTCGATCGCCACGCAGCGGGTCACGTCGACGCCCAGCCTCTCGGCCGCCACGAGGTACGGCTCGGGGTGCGGCTTGCCGCGCGTGACCTCGTCGCCGCACACCAGGGTCTCGAACGACCCGGGCGGGGTCATGCCCACGACGGGCTCGGCGAGCGAGCGGTAGGACATGGTCACCAGGGCGCACGGCACGCCGCGCTCGCGGAGCTCGGCGAGCAGCTCGCGCGCACCGGGCTGCCACGGGACCTCGACCTCGACCTGCCCGATCACCCGCGAGATGAGGAAGTCGATGATCTGCTCGGAGGGCAGGTCGACGCCCGCTGCCTGGAGGATCGTGGCCGACTCGGTCAGGGGGTTGCCGACCATCTGCAGGGCCTGCTCGTGCGACCAGGTGCCGCCGTGCGCCTCGACCAGCTCCTGTTCCGCGGCGATCCAGTAGGGCTCGGTGTCGACGAGCGTGCCGTCCATGTCCCACAGGACGGCTTGTGGCAGTGCGAGCGCCTCGCGAGGGGCGCTGTCGGTGCGGGTGAGATCGGGTGCTTCCAGGGGGTTCAACGCATTCTCCATGCTCGGGGGGACGGTTCGTGGCCGTCCCTGCCACCATAGCCCGCCTGCTCATGTGGCCTCCCTGCCGGGCCCGCTACCCTCCGCTTCCCGCCCGGCACGCACCCCGTTGACGCGACGCCGCCTCCGGGCAGGGCCCCGAGACTCACGCAGCGTCGTCGTCGAACTCCTCGTCGTCCTGCGTTCCTCGGGGCGCTTCAGCTGGCGGCACAGCAGGCTTGGACGGCTTCTCGACGCCGAGCCCGATCGATGCGAGTGCTTCGTGCAGGGAGCCTGAGATTGCGCTCTGCGCATCACGCATCGCCTGCCCGTACGCGAGCTGGGCAGCAGCGCCACCGGCGGCGCCGGCAACCTGATACCCGCCCCAGACCTCTTCCCAGGCGTACCCCGCGCTCGCCGGGTTGATTCTCACGACCCAATAGACCTTCCCGACCTTTCGGACCGTCCAGTACGTTCCGTCAGCGGAGTAGTTTCGGTAGCCCTTAGGGCGGGAAGTCGTCATGAGGGGATACTCTCAGGCCCTCGACCCATGCGGAAGGGTGAAGTCCATCCCCTCCTTGACGCAAGGCGAATTCAGGGTGCCCACGTGCCTCATCGGCAATGGAGTCGTTTCGTCGCTCACGCGGCCTAGGCTGGGACGATGAACGAGACCCCGGAACCGATCGACCCGGCCGACCTGCCCGAGCCGACCACCCCGGCCCTGCCTCCGTCGTCCGCCGACGAGCCTCGACAGGCCGTGATGCTGGCGGCGTTCGAGGGGTGGAACGACGCAGGGGGCGCAGCGACCGCCGCGCTCCTGCACCTGCACGACGTCTGGGGCGCGGAGGAGATCGCTGCGATCGACCCCGAGGAGTACCACGACTTCCAGGTCAACCGCCCGGTCGTGACCACCTCGGACGACGGCCGACGGGAGATCACGTGGCCCACCACGACCGTGACCGCGGTGACCGTGCCCGCCAGCGGGCGACGCGTGGTCCTGGTGCACGGGATCGAGCCGTCGATGCGCTGGCGCACGTTCTGCCGCGAGCTGCTCGACATCGCCGAGCGCGAGGGGGTCACGACCGTCGTGACGATCGGCGCGCTGCTCGCCGACGTGCCGCACACGCGCCCCATCCCCATGACGGCCACGTCGGAGAGCGTCGGCCTGCGCGCGGTCCTCGACGTCGAGCAGAGCTCGTACGAGGGCCCCACGGGGATCGTCGGCGTGCTCCAGCACGCGGCCGCCGAGCGCGGCATGCAGTCGGTGTCGTTGTGGGCGGCCGTGCCGCACTACGTCGCGAACTCGCCGTCCCCCAAGGCCACGCTCGCGATCCTGGCGCGGGTCGAGGAGCTCCTGTCGGACCCCGTCCCGCTGGGCGACCTGCCCGAGGAGGCCGTGGCCTGGCAGCACGGCGTCGACGAGCTCGCGGCCGAGGACGCCGAGATCGCCGAGTACGTGCAGCAGCTCGAGGAGGCCAAGGACACGGCCGAGCTGCCCGAGGCGAGCGGCGAGGCGATCGCGCGCGAGTTCGAGCGCTACCTGCGCCGCCGCGACAACGGGTCGGGCGGGCCGCTGCCCTAGCGAAGGCCCCGGGCAGCGCGGCCCAGGACGACTGCGGCCCGCGGCACCTCCCTCAGGGGAGGCGCCGCGGGCCGCAGCGTTCACCGGCCGGCTGCACCGGCCGTCCGGCAGGCTCTAGAGACGCACCCCGAGCAGGGCGTTGACCATCCGCGAGATCACGCCGGGGGCGCCCTCGGTGTCTTCCGAGGTGTCCCGGCCCTCCGCGAGCGAGACGTCGGCCCACGCGTCGACGGCCGCGAGCGCCGTGGGCGCGTCGAGGTCGTTCGCGAGGGCCTCGCGCACGGCGGCGAGGGTCGCGTCGGCGTCGGGTCCACCGTTGCCGGACACGGCCGAGCGCCACCGCTCGAGGCGTTCGACGGCGGCCGGGAGGTCGGCGTCGGTCCACTCCCACTCGGAGCGGTAGTGGTGCGCGAGGAGCGCGAGGCGGATGGCCATGGGGTCGACGCCCGTGGCGCGCAGGGCCGAGACGAACACGAGGTTCCCGCGGGACTTGCTCATCTTCTCGCCCTGGTAGGCGACCAGACCGGCGTGCACGTGGTTGCGCGCACCGAACCCGTGGTCGAGCAGGCGGTCGTGCGAGGTCGACATCTCGTGGTGCGGGAAGAGCAGGTCGGCGCCGCCGCCCTGGATGTCGAAGGGCAGGCCCAGTCCGTCGCGGGCGATGACCGCGCACTCGATGTGCCAGCCGGGGCGTCCGGTGCCGAGGCTCGCGCCGTCCCACGAGGGCTCGCCCACGCGCTCGCGCCGCCACAGCAGCGGGTCGAGGGGGTCCTTCTTGCCGTCGCGCTCGGGGTCTCCCCCGCGCTCGCCGAAGAGCCGCACCATGTCGTCGCGGCTGAGCCGCGAGACGGCGCCGAAGCGCGCGTCGGCGCTCAGGTCCGCGTACACGTCGCCGAGCTCGGGGGCGTCACCGCCCGCGCCGGGCTCGACCGGGACGCGGTAGGCGAAGCCGTCCTCGATGAGCGCCTCGACGGCCTGGACCACGTCCGGGATGGCCTCGACCGCGCCGCGGTACACGTCGGGGGGTACGACGCCGAGTGCCGTCATGTCCTCGGCCAGCAGGGCTGTCTGCTCGACCGCGAGGTCCCACCAGTCCACGCCCGTCGCGGTCGCGCGCTCGAGCAGCGGGTCGTCGACGTCGGTCACGTTGGACGCGTGCGTCACGGTGTGACCCGCGTCGCGCCATGCACGGTTGAGGAGGTCGAAACCGACGTAGGTCGCGGCGTGCCCGATGTGGGTCGCGTCGTACGGGGTGATCCCGCAGACGTACATGGTCGCGGTGTCCCCTTCCGCGGCGACGACGAGCTCCCCGGTGGTGCTGTCGTGCACCTGGATCGGGAGGCCGCGGCCGGGCAGGGACGGGATCTGAGGCATGGGCCAGGAGTGCACGCGACAACCTTAACCGCGAACGGTCACCCGGGTTTCGCGGTGCCCGCGGGTCGAGGTGCCCGACGACGAGGGCGCACCCGCCCCGGTGGCGCGCCCGCGCCGTCGGGCCAGAATGCAGGGGTGAGCCAACCCACACGACCCGACGCCCCCCGACCCACCGGAGAACAGCCCGAGGAACCGGGCTCCCCGCACTCGGAGCCCACCCGGTACAAGGAGCTGTGGGTCGAGGGGCCCGACGGGCGCGTGACGCCCGTGACGCGACCCGGGGACGGGTCGGGCCGGTGGCCGGACGCCGAGGACTCGCCGGGCAGCAGCGGGAGCCCGGAGAGCGGCGGCGAGACCTCGGGCACCGGCACCCGCTGGTACGAGGTGCGCACGCTCGAGGACTTCGTGAGCGCCGCGGACGCGCTCGGCGTCGGGCTCGCGAGCCAGGTGGGCCGCGGGCACCTGCCCGTCCACGTTCGCCACGTCAAGCACCCCCTGGCGCACGTCGAGCACATCGGGATGGACTGGCTCCTGGTCGTCACGCCCACCGTGTCGTTCTCCGAGGAGGACCGTCAGGTCAGCACGGGCAGCTTCTGCCTCCTCGTGGGCCCCGACGTGGTCGTCACGGTCGAGAAGGGCACCGCGGGCGTCCACGACCGCATGCGTGAGCACCTGACGGGCCCGTCGCACGGACGCAGCACGGGGTTCCGCCACGTCGCGGAGGAGGCCCTGTTCGCGCTCGTGTCCACGTCCTCGGACGTCGAGCTCGCGCTCGGCGACGCGGTCGCCGAGGTCGAGAAGATCGTGTTCGAGACCAGGCGGCGCACCGACCCGGTCCTGCCCATCTACGACCTCAAGCGCGAGATCACCGAGGCCCGTCGCGCGCTGCTGCCCATCACGGCCGAGCTCCCCGAGCTGGTCTCGGGCAGCGCCCGCTCCCGCATCACGTTCGACAAGCGGCTCATGGAGCGCCTCGTGTCGACCGTCGAGCGGATCGACCGCCACCTCGACGCGCACGACGACCTGCTGTCCGACATGCTCTCGGTGCACCTGTCCCAGGTGTCGGTGCGCCAGAACGAGGACATGCGCACGATCAGCGCCTGGGCCGCGATCCTCGTGTTCCCCACGATCGTGGGCGGGATCTACGGCATGAACTTCGACCACATGCCCGAGCTGCACTGGACCCTGGGCTATCCCCTGGCCATCGCGATCATGGTGCTCGGCTGCTTCGGGCTCTACGGCGCGTTCAAGAAGGTCGGCTGGATGTAGCGGGTCAGGCGAGCGGCTGGAGCACACCGACCGTGAGCAGGACCACGACGACCGCCGCGAGCACGAGCCGGTAGATCACGAACGGCTTGTAGCTGAACGTCGAGACGATCTTGAGGAACGCGATGATCACGAGGTAGCCCACGACGAACGCGACCAGGGTCGCGATGAGCGTCGCGCCGAACCCGGGAGAGCCCGGGACGGGCTCGCCCGTGACCGACTTGGCGAGCTGGTAGAACCCCGAGCCCAGGACCGCGGGGATCGCGAGCAGGAACGAGTAGCGGGCCGCGGCCTCTCGCGTGAAGCCCATGAGCAGGCCCGCCGTGATGGTGCCGCCCGACCGGGACACGCCGGGGACCAGGGCGAGCGCCTGCGCCAGCCCGAACCCGACGGCCTGGCGCGGGGTCAGCTCGTCGAGCGTGCGCGTCTTGGCGCCGACCCGGTCCGCGAACCCGAGGAGCAGGGCGAAGACCGTCAGGGTGAGGGCCGTGATGTACAGGTTGCGCAGCGACGCCTCGATCGCGTCCTGGAACGCCAGGCCCAGGACCACGATGGGAATCGAGCCGAGCGCGATGAACCACGCCATGGCCGCGTGGTGGTCGTGCTTGCCCATGCGCGAGCGCCAGTCGCTGCCGTGGGCGCCGCGCAGCGACCGCCACCAGGCCGAGCAGATCGTGGCGATGTCGCGCCGGAAGTAGATGATCACGGCGGTCTCGGTACCGATCTGGGTGATCGCCGTGAAGGCCGCCCCCGGGTCGGCCGAGCCGATGAGCTCACCGACGATGCGCAGGTGCGCGCTCGAGGACACCGGCAAGAACTCGGTCAGGCCCTGGACGAGGCCGAGGAGGATCGCTTCCCACGCATTCACGAGCGGTCACGATACCCGCCGTACCGCCGCTCCCCAGGACCGACAGGCCCCGCGGGGACGACCGTCGCCCAGCCGTCACGCGCCTGTCGTCTCCAGGACACCGCCCGGACACGTCCGCGCAGAGCGACGGACCTCACCCCGGCGACGCGCGCCACGTCCGGGCGGGGCGCGCCCCTGGCCGGTAATCTGCCGCGCATGGAACTTCGTCAGCTCGGTCGTACCGGCCTGCGCGTCTCACCCCTGGGCCTCGGGACCATGACGTGGGGCCGCGACACCGACGAGATCGACGCCGCGGAGCAGCTCCGCGACTTCGTCGACGCCGGGGGGAACCTCGTCGACACCGCCGCCTCCTACGGGGGCGGCGACAGCGAGTCGATGATCGGTTCGATCCTCTCGGCCAAGGTCGACCGGCGCGACGTGCTGCTGTGCACCAAGGCAGGCATCCGGACAACGGCCGACGGCAACGCGGTCGACGCCTCGCGCGGCGCGCTGCTCGACTCGCTCGACGCCTCGCTCGAACGCCTGGGCACCGACCACGTCGACCTCTTCCTGGTCCACACGCCCGACCCGCGCACGCCGTTCGCCGAGACGCTCTCCGCGCTGCGGCTCGCGGTCACCACCGGACGTGCGCGCTACGTGGGCCTGTCCAACCACCCGGGGTGGGCCGCCGCACGGGCCGCCGCGTCGCTCGACGCGCACGGCGACGTCGGGCTCGCCGCGGTCGAGCTCGAGTACTCGCTGCTCCAGCGCGGGATCGAACGCGACGTCGTGCCTGCTGCGACCGAGATGGGGTTCGGGGTGCTCGCGTGGTCACCCCTGGGGCGCGGGGTCCTCACGGGCAAGTACCGCAGCTCGCTGCCCGCGGACTCGCGCGGTGCGTCCTCGCACCTCGCCGGGTTCGTGCAACCCTACCTGGACGGCGAGTCGTCGGGGATCGTGGAGGCCGTGGCCACGGCCGCGAACGGCCTGGGCCGCGCGCCCCTGGACGTCGCCCTGGCCTGGCTGCTCGAGCGGCCGGCCGTGTCGAGCGCGATCGTCGGTGCGCGCACCCCCGCGCAGCTGCGCGCGTCGCTCGCGGCCTGCGACCTCGAGCTGCCCGACGCGGTGCACTACGCGCTCGACGACGTCAGCGCCCTGCCGCTCGGGTACCCCGAGCGCTGGTGAGGGTCAGCGGCTGACCCCGTCGGTCAGGTCGACCTGGTCGAGCTCCTCGTCCTGGTCGTCGAAGTCCTGCTCGCCGTCCTCGTCACCCTCGTCGTCCTCGTCGTCTCCGTCGTCTTCACCATCGTCCTCGTCGTCGTCCTCGGCGAGGTAGAACGGGGTGGCCTCGCCGTGCACCTGGGCGAGTGCCTCGTCGTACACCTCGTAGGCGTCGGCGAGCACGTAGTAGGCGTCGTCGACCGCCGGGTCGTCCTCGCCACGGCGAGCGGCGACCGCGGTGTAGTGGGCCTCGAGGGCCGCGATGAATCGATCGAGAGCGGCGCGCGGGTCAGCGGTCATACCCTGACGGTAGACCTGAGCGAGGCACAATGGCACTCGGAATCCCTCGGCGGGAGGGTGAGGTACGGCTCACCGCTCCCCCGGCTCGGAACGAACGCGTGGACGGTGACGGATGACGAGCACGACCCCTCGGCAGCGGACCGGCTGGGCCGAGAACGGCGGCCAGTACGAGTACCGGGTGCTCACGATCGACCGGTCGGTGAGCCGCCACGACGCGGTCCGCCTCCTGACCGACGAGGCCGAGCACGGGCACTGGGAGCTCGAGCGCACGCGCCTGTACGTGGGCGGTGAGCGGCGCGTGTGGCTGCGCCGCAAGATCATCCGGGTGCGCTCGACCCTCTGAGACTCCCGACCGGCCGCCCCTGCCCGCCGGGCTCGCCGACGGGCAGGGATCGTCGCCTCAGCAGGTCCGCAGCAGGCGGTCCAGGACGCGCACGCCGAACTTCAGGGACGCGACGGGCACGCGCTCGTCGACCCCGTGGAACATGCCCGAGAAGTCCAGGTCCGCGGGGAGCTGGAGCGGGGCGAACCCGTAGCCCGTGATGCCGAGCCGCGCGAGCGACTTGTTGTCCGTCCCGCCCGAGAGCGTGTACGGCAGGACCGTGGCACCCGGGTCCTCGGCGTGCAGCGACGCGATCATGGCGTCGACCAGGTCGCCCTCGAAGGGCACCTCGAGCGAGATGTCGCGGTGGATGGGCTCGATCCGCACGTGCTCGCCCACGAGCCCCTCGATGACCGCGAAGCCCTCGTCCTCGTGGCCCGGCAGCAGGCGCGCGTCGATCGCGGCCTCGGCGCGCCCGGGGATGACGTTGGCCTTGTAGCCGGCACCGAGCTGAGTGGGGTTGGACGTGTGGCGGACGGTCGCGCCGACGAACCGCGCGGCCGGGCCGAGGGCCGCGACGAGCGCGTCGATGCTCGCCTCGTCGCGGGGGTCGTAGGGCAGGTCGGTCAGCTCGGCCACACCGCGCAGCAGCGCGTCGACCGTGGGCGTGATGGTGTACGGCCACTGGTAGGCGCCGATCCGCGCGACCGCGGCCGCGAGGTGCGTCACGGCGTTGTCGGCGTTGACCTGCGAGCCGTGCCCGGCGCGTCCCTCGGCGACGAGCCGGAGCCAGGCGATGCCCTTCTCGGCGGTCTGGAGCAGGTAGGCGCGCTTGCCGTCGATGTCGACCGAGAAGCCGCCGACCTCGCTGATGGCCTCGGTCGCGCCCTCGAAGATCTCGGGGCGGTGGTCCACGGCCCAGCTCGCGCCGTACGTGCCGCCGGCCTCCTCGTCGGCGAAGAACGCCACGACGACGTCGCGCGCGGGCTTGCGTCCCTCACGGACCATCTGGCGCACGACCGCGAGGATCATCGCGTCCATGTCCTTCATGTCGACCGCACCCCGCCCCCACAGCAGCCCGTCCTTCTCCTCGCCCGCGAACGGGTCGACCGACCAGTCGGAGGCCTGGGCGGGCACGACGTCGAGGTGCCCGTGCAGGACGAGCGCGGGTCGCGTGGGGTCCTGACCCGGCAGGCGCACGACGACGCTCGCACGCCCCGGCGCGGACTCGAACAGCTCGGGGCTCAGCCCGACCTCGTGGAGCGAGGCCATGACGTACTCGGCCGCGGCCCGCTCGCCCGGGCCGGACCCGTCCCCGAAGTTCGACGTGTCGATGCGCAGCAGGTCCTGGCAGATGCGCGCGACCTCCTCCTCGGCGGTCGGGTGGGCCGGGGGGTTCGCGGAGTGGGCGTGGCTCGTCATGGCCACACCGTACCCGGTGGGTTCGCCGCCCTCGAAGCGTTCTCGAGGTGTCTCGCCCCGCGAACGCACGAGCGCCCGGGATGTGGTCAGACCTCAGCCGTGGTGTCCCTCACCGGTGAGCGGCGAGCGCCGCGGACCGGTCCCGCCGCGCGGCGCATCGTCGGACGCGGACGCGTGACCGCCCTCGTGCCCGACGTCGTCGCTCACCCCGGGCAGCACGTCGCCCGGGGCGGGACGCCCCGCCGTACCGGGGGCTGCCGCCGGGTCGACGACCACGAACTGCCCCATCATCCCCTGGTCCTCGTGGCGGAGCAGGTGGCAGTGGAACATGTAGGGGTGCTCGGCGTCGGGCGTGGTGCCGAACGTGACCAGGAGCCGGGTGATCCTGCCGGGACGGACGTAGACGGTGTCCTGCCACCCGTCGAGCTCGAGGGGCGGCGCCTCGCCCGAGACGTCGAGCACCTGGAACTGGGCGTCGTGGACGTGGAAGTTGTGCGGCGAGTCGTCGAGGCTCGTGACCTCCCAGACCTCGGTCGCGCCGGCGTCGACGACCTCGTCGATCCGGCGCAGGTCCATGTCCTGGCCGTTGATCGAGGTGCCCGATAGCTCGAAGCGGCGCGTGACGCTCGCGCTCGCCGCATCGGCGGCAGGAAGGCTCGCGAGGCGCGCGGGCACGGGCTCCGAGGGCGTGAGCCGGTCGGCCGCGCGCAGCTCGAGCACGTCGAGGGTGTCGTCGCCGCCCGCGAAGCGCGCGGTGAAGGCGTTCGCGCCGAGCTCCTGCGGGAAGCTGCGCAGCACGGGCCGTTCACCGGGGGCCAGACCGACGACGATCTCGGCCCGGTCGCCCGGCGAGAGCTGGAGGCGGTCGGTCGTGACGGGCGCGTCGAGCAGGCCGCCGTCCGAGCCGACCACCTGGAACGCGCGGCCGTCGTCGAACCCGAAGTCGTAGACGCGCGCGTTGGACCCGTTGAGCAGGCGCAGCCGGACCTGCTCGGTCGTGACGTCGAGGTAGGGGTTCGCCGTCCCGTTGACCAGGACCACCGCGCCGCGCACGCCCGTGCTCGACAGGAAGGGGTCGGCGTCGTCGAGCCTGCCGTCGGGGTGGAACTTCTTGTCCTGGACCACGAGGGGCACGTCGTCGACCCCGTACTCGTGCGGCAGGGCGTCCTGGACCGCGGCCTCGGGCGAACCCGCGGGCTCGTCGAGCAGGAACAGGCCGGCCAGGCCACGGTAGACGTGGTCGGCCGTGCGTCCGTGCAGGTGCGGGTGGTACCAGAGCGTCGCCGCGGGCTGGGCGATCGTCCACGTCGGGGACCACGTCTGCCCGGGGTCGACCTGCTGGTGCGGCCCGCCGTCCATGACCGCGGGCAGCTTCATGCCGTGCCAGTGCAGCGTGCTCGTCTCGGACATCGAGTTCGTCACGTCGATGCGGACCTGCTCGCCGCGGGTCGCGCGCAGCGTCGGCCCCAGGAACGTCCCGTCGACACCGAGCGTCGGGGTGAGCCCGCCCTGCCCCAGGTCGGTCTCGCCCTCCTGCAGGTCGAGCGAGAACACGCGGACCCCGTCCTCGAGGCTCGACCCGGCGAGCGGCGGGATCGCGAGCGGGCGCGTGAACTCGACCTCGCCCGCGGTCGAGGTCGCACCCCGGGAGAACGCGAGCGCGACGCCCGCGGCGATCCCGCCGACGACGAGGGCGACGAGCGCCACCACGACGACGACCCAGCGGCGCCGACGGCGAGGCACGGGCCGGGTGGGCCCGGCGCCCTCCGCGGGGGTCGCGGGGGTGGCGGCGTCGTCGTCGGGCAGGACGGGCATGTCGGTCGCAGGGCTCCCAGTCAGGTCGGTGCGGACGGCGCCGCTGCCGGCGGGCCGCCGGGGCGGATCGCTTCCAGGCTAGGGAGGGCACGCCGTCGGGCACATCGGGGGTCTCCCCCACCCCTGCCCTGAACCGACCCTGGCTCGCTCCGGGCGCCCGGGCGCCGAGGTGGACCCGTGCGTGGGTCCACCTCGGCGCAGCGAGGACGACTACGCGTCGAGCCCGCGACGCGTCAGGAGCGGGGCGATCTCCGGGTCGCGGCCGCGCAGGTCCGCGAACGCGACCATGGGGTCGACCGAGCCGCCGCGCGCGAGCAGCTTCTTGCGGAACGCGTCGCCGTTGGCCCGGTTCAGGCCGCCGTTCTCCTCGAACCAGGTCACGGTGTCGGCGTCGAGCACCTCGGACCAGATGTAGGAGTAGTAGCCGGCCGAGTAGCCGCCGCCGAACACGTGGTTGAAGTACGTCGTGCGGTAGCGGGGCGGCACGGGCGCGAACCCGACGCCGGCCGCGTCGAGCGCCGCGGCCTCGAAGGGCAGGACCTCGTCGACGCTCGTGGGGACCTGCTCGGGGGCGAGCTGGTGCCAGGCCTGGTCCAGCAGCGCGGCCGCGAGGTACTCGGTCGTCCCGAAGCCCTCGTTGAACAGGCGCGACGCCAGCATGGTCTCCACCCACGCGGCAGGCATGGGCTCGCCCGTGACGTGGTGGACCGCGTAGGACGTGAGGATCGTGGGCTCCCAGGCCCACATCTCGTTGACCTGCGAGGGGTACTCGACGAAGTCGCGCGGCACCTCGGTGCCCGACTGCGACGGGTAGCGCACGTCCGAGAACAGCCCGTGCAGCGCGTGGCCGAACTCGTGGAAGAGCGTGATGACCTCGTCCCACACGAGCAGCGTGGGCTCGCCCGCCGGGGGCTTGACGATGTTGAGGTTGTTCACGACGACGGGCGGCTGGTCGAGCAGGTGGTTCTGGTCGACCAGGTTGTTCATCCACGCGCCGCCACGCTTGGACTCGCGCGTGTAGAAGTCCGCCAGGAACAGCCCGAGCCCCTGGTCCTGCTCGCCGACCGGGCCGTCGAAGACCTCGAACACGCGGACGTCGGGGTGGTAGCCCACCAGGTCGGAGCGCTCGGCGAACGAGATGCCGTAGAGCAGGTTCGCGGCCTTGAACACGCCGTCGGTCACGACGCGGTCGAGCTCGAGGTAGGGACGCAGCGCGGCGTCGTCGAGCGAGTAGCGCTCCTTGCGGACCTGCTCGGCGAGGTAGGCCCAGTCGGACGCGCGCAGCTCGGCGTCGTCCCCCGCCTCGCGGGCGAGCGCGACCTCGAGGTCGCCGGCCTCGCGGCGCGCGTTGGCGACCGCGGCCGGGGCCAGTCGCGAGAGCATCGCGTTGACGGCGCCGGTCGTCTTGGCCGTGGCGTCCTCGGCGATGTACGCCGCGTGGTGGTCGTAACCGAGGAGGCGGGCGTGCTCGGCGCGCAGGCGTGCGAGGTCGATCACGATCTGGCGGGTGTCGTTGTCGTCGCCCGTCGCGCCGCGCGTCATGGACGCCTGCTGGACGCGCTCCCGGGTCTCGCGGCGCGCGAGCGACGCGATGACGCCCTGCTGCGTGGGCAGCTGCATCTCGAGGAGGTACTTGCCCTCGTGCCCGCGGGTCGCGGCCGCTGCGGCCGCCGCGGCGATCGCGTCCTCGGGCAGGCCCTCGAGCTCGGCTGCGTCGTCGACCAGGACGCTCGCGGCGTTGGCGCCCGCGAGCAGCTTGCGGCCGAACGCGGCCTCGAGCGAGGTCAGCTTCCCGTTGAGGTCGCGCAGGCGGTCCTGGTCCGCGGCGTCGAGCTCGATGCCCGAGCGGCGGAAGTCGACGAGCAGCGTGTGCAGGAGCCAGGCCGTGTCGGCCTCGAGCGTGAGGTCGCCCGCGTCGACGGCGTCCTGGAGCGCACGGACGCGTGCGTACAGGCGGGCGTCCATGTAGATCGCGTCGTGGTGCGCCGAGAGCTCGGGAGCGATGGTCTCCTCGATGTCCTCGAGTCCCGGCGTCGAGTCGGAGCTCGCGACGTTGTAGAAGACCGTGACCGCACGGGTCAGGAGCCGGCCCGCGGACTCGAGGGCCTCGAGCGTGTTGGCGACCGTGGGCGCCTCGGGGTTGGTGACGATCTCCTCGATCTCCGCGCGCTCGGCGTCCATGCCGGCGCGCAGAGCGGGGAGGTAGTGCTCCTCGCGGATCGTCGTGAAGTCGGGGAGCTGGTACGGGAGGGTGGACGCCGCGGCGAAGGGGTTGGCCGGGTCGAGGGTGCTCGTCATGCGTCCTATCTTCGCCCGACGCGCGCCGTGGTCACGACACCCTTCCCGGCGTGGTCGCCCTCGACCGTGCGCCGACCGTCCGCCCGGACCCGCTCGTCACGCCCGTGGCGCCGGCTCCCCCGCACCCGCGTCCGCCCCCACGCGGTCCCCTGCCTCGGCGGACGGCCACGGCTCGACCGGCTCGCGCGGGTCGCCGGCGAGGAGGGTGCCGATCCACGCGTCGCGGCGCACGCCCCGCTGGACGCCGAAGCCCCGCACGGTCCCCTCGACGCGGAACCCGAGCCGCCACGCGACGCGACGCGAGGCCCAGTTGCCCGTGAACGCGGTCCAGACCAAGCGCGCGAGCCCGAGCCCCTCGTCGTCGAACGCCCAGGCGGTCACGATCCGCCCGGCCTCCGTCATGAGTCCCTCGCCGCGCGCCTCAGGTGCGAGCCAGTACCCGATCTCGGCCGACCTCTCGGGGGTGGGCGAGGTGTCCATCGCGAGCCCCACCATGCCGAGGACCGGCCCCTCGGGGGCATCTGGTCGGCGGACCGCCCACGTGTTCCCACGGCCGGTGCGCCACGACTCGGGCACGACCTCCTCGATGAACGCCGCCGCGTCCGCCCGCGTGTACGGGCTGGGCACGGTGGTCCAGGCGGCGATCTCCGCGCCCTGGCAGAGCTCGGTGATGCGGTCCACGTCCGCGGCGGTGGGCATCGCGAGGTGGACGTGCTCGTTGGACAGGACGAAAGGCTCCATCCGGACAGCATGCCACTCGGCGTCCGGGGCCGACAGGGCCTTGTCCGCCCGGGCGACCGGGGCCCCGGCGGGCCACGCGGCACGGCTGGTCCTCGCGCCGCTCCGCTGCGCCCCTGACGCCCAGGTCACTCCCCCAGGACGTCCTCGGTGCGCGTCCAGGGCAGGCCGAGCGCCGCGCCCACCTGCTCGTTGACCAGGGTCCCGGTCACGGTCGACAGCCCGTTGCGCAGCAACGGGACCGTCCGCAGCGCTCGCGTCCCGCCGTCGGCGAGGAGCGCGAGGTAGGGCAGCGTCGCGCTCGTCAGGGCGTGCGTGCTGGTCACGGGGACCGCGCCCGGCATGTTCGCGACGCAGTAGAACGTCGAGCCGTGCACCTGGAACGTGGGGTCGTCGTGGGTCGTGGACCGGGTGTCCTCGAAGCAGCCGCCCTGGTCGACCGCGATGTCGACGAGGACCGACCCCGGCCGCATGCGCGCCACGAGGTCGTTCGTCACGAGCCGCGGCGCCCGGGCCCCCGCGACGAGGACCGCGCCGATCACGAGGTCGGCCCCGAGCACCTCCTGCTCGATCGCGTACGCGCTCGACGCCACGGTCCGCACGTGGCCCGCGAACTCCTGGTCGAGCGCTCGCAGGACGGGCAGCGACAGGTCGAGGATCGTGACCTCGGCGCGCATCCCGACCGCGATCTCGGCCGCGTGCCGGCCGGCGGTCCCGCCGCCGAGGATCACGACCCGCCCCGGCCTGCTCCCGGGCACGCCACCGAGCAGCACGCCCGAGCCGCCCGCGGGACGCATCAGGTGATAGGCCCCGACCTGCGTCGCCATGCGCCCGGCCACCTCACTCATGGGCGCGAGCAGCGGGAGCGTGCCGTCGGGCGCCTGGGCGGTCTCGTAGGCGACCGCGGTCGTCCCCGCGTCGAGCAGCGCAGCCGTGCCGAGGGGGTCGGCGGCCAGGTGCAGGTACGCGAAGAGCAGCAGGTCGTCGCGCAGGAGCGGGTACTCGCTGGGTACGGGCTCCTTGACCTTGCACACGAGCTCGGCGCGCCCCCAGACCTCCTCGGCCGTGCTCACCAGGCGCGCGCCGGCGCCCGCGAACTCCTCGTCGGAGATGGCCGACCCTCGCCCCGCCCCGGCCTGGACCAGGACCTCGTGCCCCGCGGCGACCAGGTGATGGGCGCCCGCAGGGGTGAGCGCGACGCGGAACTCGTTGTTCTTGACCTCGGCTGGAATCCCGATCCTCATGCCGTCAGCGTGTCGCGTGCCGGCCGATCACGCGCGCCGAGCGCCCGGGGGCGTGGCATCGCGTGGGGCACCGCGTCCCGCCGTCCCCTGCCGGCCCGACGGCGGAGCGCACCGTCGCGGGGAAGGTGCGCTCCGCCGTCGGGCCGGGCTGGGGACGGCCCCAGCCCGGCCCCTGGGCAAGGACGCCCCGGTGCGCGACGACCCGCGAGCCGGTCAGTCGCCCTTGACGTTGACGATCTGCCGCAGCGTGTGACGCACCTCGACGAGGTCCGCCGCGTCCTGCATGACACGGTCGATCGACTTGTACGCCGCCGGGATCTCGTCGATGAACGCGTCGGTGTCGCGGTACTCGATGCCCGCCATGGCCTCGCGCAGCTGCTCGTGCGTGAAGGTCTTGCGCGCCTTGCTCCGCGAGTACTCCCGTCCCGCGCCGTGCGGCGCGGAGTCGAGCGCGAGCGGGTTCCCCTTGCCCACGACGACGTACGACGCGGTGCCCATGGACCCCGGGATGAGCCCCGGGTCCCCCTCGCGGGCACGGATGGCCCCCTTGCGGGAGACCCACACGTCCTTGTTGAAGTGGTGCTCGCGCTCGGTGAAGTTGTGGTGGCAGTTGATGCGCTCGGCCTCCTCGACCGGGGCGAGCCCCGACCAGGCATCGAACGCGGCCACGACGCGGTCCATCATCTCCTCACGGTTGAGCAGCGCGAAGTGCTGGGCCCACCGCAGCTCGCGGACGTACGCCCAGAACTCGTCGGTGCCCTCGACGAGGTACGCGAGGTCCTTGTCCGGCAGGTCGATCCAGTACCGGGTCATGAGCTCGCGCGCGACCGCGATGTGGTGCTGCGCGATCTTGTTGCCGACCCCGCGCGACCCCGAGTGCAGGAAGAACCAGACCCGGTCCTCCTCGTCGAGGCTGACCTCGATGAAGTGGTTCCCGGAACCCAGCGACCCGAGCTGCAGGCGCCAGCTCCCCGCGTACCGTGCGGGATCGAAGCCCGCCTTGTCCGCGAGCGCCTCGAGCTCGGCCACGCGCGCCTCGGCCATCTCGGTCAGGCGCTGGTTGTAGGAGCCGGCGCTCGTGGGCACTGCCTTCTCGATCGCGAGCCGCAGGTCGCGCAGCGCGGGCCCGGCGACGTCGCCGGCCGTGTACTGGGTCCGGACCGCGACCATGCCGCACCCGATGTCGACGCCGACCGCGGCGGGGATGATCGAGCGCAGCGTGGGGATGACCGAGCCGACGGTCGCGCCCAGGCCCAGGTGGGCGTCGGGCATGAGGGCCAGGTGCGGGTAGACGAACGGCATGGTCGAGGTGCGCTCGGCCTGCTCGCGGGCGCCGTCGTCGAGGATCGAGGCCCAGCTCCAGAGGGTCGTGGTCAGGCGGGTCGCCGCGTTCTTCGCGGTCGCCCGGGTGTTCGTGCTCATGGCGAGAACAGTGGCAGGTCGCCGCGAACGGCGGCGACTGATTTGCGCGACGAGTCCGGGTGCCGTGGCCGCACGGCGGGGCTAGCGTCGGAGCGTGCCCACCTGGACGAACCCCGGCCTGCTCGAGTTCGACGCCGTCATCACCCGGTCCTCCGAGCGCGGCGCGGGGTCGTTCGTCGCGTTCCCGGGCGACGTCTCGGAGCTGTTCGGGACCAGGGGGCGTGTCCCGGTCGTGACGACGATCGACGGCGTCCCGTACCGCGGCTCGCTGGTCACGTACGGCGGACCGCACCTGCTGGGCGTCCTCAAGGCGGTCCAGGAGCAGATCGGCAAGGGGCCGGGCGACACCGTGCACGTGCGCCTCGAGCTCGACGACGCGCCCCGCGTGGTCGCCCTGGCCCCCGACGTCGAGGCCGCCCTCGCGGCCGGCGGCGTGCTCGACGCGTTCCGGGCGATGTCGTACTCGCACCAGCGCGAGTACGCGGCGTGGGTCGAGGACGCCAAGCGCCCCGCGACGCGGGTGTCGCGCATCGACCGGACGGTCGAGCGGGTGCGGGCGGGGCTCCGCCTCAAGTAGGCGGGCTGTCCGCACGGGGTGGGCTGCGTCGTCGGGCTGGGCTTCCTGGTCGCTGCCCGACGACGGCACGCACCTCAGGCGTCGGCCGTCGCCTCCTTGTCGTTGGCGCTCCCTCCGTTCGAGGAGCGCTCACGCCCGGACAGGGCGATCTCCTTGGCCGTGGGGATCTCGTCCTCCATGGGCGGGTCCTTGCGGCGCAGCTTGCTGAAGACCGCCCAGGCGACCGCGACGAGAGGGACCGAGACCACGGCGCCCAGGATGCCCGCGATGAACGTTCCCGACGTGACCGCGAGCGCGACCACGACAGGGTGCAGCGAGACCTGTTTGCCCATGACGAGCGGCTGGAGGATGTGGCCCTCGAACTGACCGATGAGCGCGATGAAGATACCCACGAGGGCCGCGTTCACGACCCCGTTCGCCGCCAGCGCGACGACCATGGCGATGACCATGGCCGCGGGCGCACCGATGAGCGGGATGAACGCGCCGATGAACACCAGGACCGCGAGCGGCGCCGCGAGGGGGACCCCCAGCACGACGAGCACTATCGCGGCGAGGATCCCGTCCGCGAGCGCGATGATGACCGTCCCGCGGGCGTATCCCGAGAACGTGTACCAGCCCGCCCCGCCGGCCACGGTCCACGTCTCGCGCGACCGCGCGGGGAGCTGGTTGAGGAACCAGGTCCACATGTCCTTGCCCCGGGCCAGGAAGAAGATGGTGCAGAAGATCGCGAGCGCGAGGACCGCGAAGGCCTCGAACACCGAGCCCGCACTCGCCGCGGCCTGGCTCGCGATGTCACCGCCGTGCTCGGTGATCCACTTGCGGCCGTTCTCGATCCAGGTGTCGACGTCGTCGGCCGTGATCGTCACGGGCAGCGGGCCGTGCTCCAGGAAGTCGAAGATCTTCTCGATGCCGGTGTTGAACTGGCCGGCCAGCTTGTCCCACTGTCCCGCGACCGAGGTGATGACGTAGGTCAGCAGGCCTCCCAGCACCAGGAACGCCGAGAGCAGCGCGAGAGCGGTGGCGAGCCCGCGCGGCATGATCTTCGCGTACCAGTCGGTCACCGGGCGCAGGACCGAGGTGATGACCAGGGCCAGGAAGACCGCGATGAACACGATCTGCACCTGGGCGGTCGCGTAGAAGATCACGCCGATGCCCGCGATCAGCAGCAGGAGCCGCCAGGACCACCCCGCGCTCGTGCGCAGCCAGGCCGGGACGGTGTCGTCGTAGCCGACGACCGACGGGTTCCGCCGTGCTCCCGCGACCTTGCGCGCCGCGGGACTGGCGCCGGCCAGGTGCTTGACCGAGGCCGAAGGACGATCACCCCCGCTCCCCACGCTCGACGACGAGGCGCCGTCCTGTCGTGCGTCCTTGTCCTCGGCCACGAGCACCCCATCCCACTGACGATCCGGTTGGTGAAACCAGCCCTGACCTGCACCGACCGGTGCGCGGGGACCAGGGCCGCTCCCCAGTCTGCCCCACGGACCCGATGCACGCTTGGTGCCCGAAACGTGTTATGTTTTTCCCCGCAAGGCCCCCGGCGGGAACGCCGGGACCTGACACCTGTCCGGGTGG
>NZ_JBIVFZ010000007.1:0-127504 GCF_044748475.1 Oerskovia enterophila | reverse complement strand
TGGCGGAATGGCAGACGCGCTAGCTTGAGGTGCTAGTGCCCTTTATCGGGCGTGGGGGTTCAAGTCCCCCTCCGGACACTCGTTGAGACAGCGAACCGCGAAGCGGACCAGGGAAACCTCGGTCCGCTTCGTTGTGCGGGACCCGGTGGAAGCACCGGCAGCAGGACACAGCAAGACACCCGTCCGGGTGGCGGAATGGCAGACGCGCTAGCTTGAGGTGCTAGTGCCCTTTATCGGGCGTGGGGGTTCAAGTCCCCCTCCGGACACTCGTTGAGACAGCGAACAGCGGAGCGGGTCCAGGGCAACCTGGGCCCGCTTCGCTGTTTCTGCCCGCCCCCCCTGGCCCGGCCCTTCAACTGCGACGACGGGCCTTTCCACCCTCCGTGCACGGGCCCCGGCTCGCCCGGACCGACTAGGCTGTGGACTCGATCCGCGCCGCGGTCACGACCGGAGAAGAGGGCTTGTGAGGCACACCAGCAACCGAACGCACGGCCGTTCCGGCGGCGGCGCCATCTCCGCGGCCTTCGGGGTGCTGGGCGAGCTGCTGATCACCCTCGGCGTGATCTTCGGCCTGTTCGTCGTGTGGCAGCTGTGGTGGACCACGGTCCAGTCGAACCAGGCCGCGCAGACCATCATGACCCAGTTCCAGGAGACCCTTCCGGAGGCCCCGCAGGTCGCGGGCGAGCTGCGCACCGACGCACCGCCCGTCCCGGAGGCCGTGGCAGAGGGCGAGACCATCGGCGCCCTCGTCGTCCCCGCCTGGTACGGCAAGACCGACAACACCATGCCGATCGTCGAGGGCACGGCGACCCGACTGCTCAACAAGGCCGTCGCCGGCCACTACACGCAGACCCAGCAGGTCGGCGAGGTCGGCAACTTCGCGCTCGCCGGGCACCGTCGCACCTATGGCAACTCGTTCCGCTTCGTCAACGAGCTCGTCGAGGGCGACCAGGTCATCGTCGAGACCGCGACCACCTGGTACGTGTACGAGGTCACGGGCCACGAGATCGTGCTCCCCAGCCAGGTCGACGTCATCGCCCCCGTACCGAACCAGCCCGGCGTCGAGCCCACCGAGCGGCTCCTGACCCTCACGACGTGCCACTCCCCCACCCTGGGAGAGTTCGGCAACTCCCACCGCTGGATCACCTACGCGAAGTTCGTCGGCTGGATGGACCGTGCCGACGGCATGCCCGAGCAAGTCCTCAACGACCCAGGAGTGCAGTGATGTACGGGTGGATCTTCCGGCACCTGCCGGGCAACCGCTTCGCCAAGGTCGTCCAGTCGCTGATCCTGGTCGCGGCCGTGGTGCTCGTGCTGTTCACGTGGGTGTTCCCGTGGGTCGCCGAGACGTTCAACGTCAACGGCGACCCGAACTTCGACTAGAGCGTGCCGGGCGCCGACGACACGATCGGCGCGGCAACCGTGAGCCGACGGACCACAGTCCCGCAGCCGTGGTCTCATGGGCGGCATGCCTCTGCGCTTCCCACGCCCCCTCCGACCCGGTGACCGCATCGGAGTGACCAGCCCTTCGGCCGGGGTCGGCGAGCCCGGACGGGCGCGCATCGACTTCTCGATCGACTGGCTCCGGGCGCGGGGGTTCGAGGTGGTCGTGGGCGAGTGCATGAGCGCCGACCGGTGGGTCTCCGCACCCAAGTCGCAGCGGGCCGCAGAGCTGACAGACATGCTCACCGACCCGGCCGTTCGCGCCGTCATACCGCCGTGGGGCGGTGCTGGCACCGCGCTCGACCTGCTCGACCAGCTCGGCTACGAGGCCATCGCCCAGGCAGAGCCGACGTGGGTCGTTGGCTACTCGGACTCCTGCTCGTGGATGCTGCCGCTGACCCTCCGGTCCGGGCTGGCGACGCTGCACGGCGACAACCTCGCCGACACGCCGTACGGGTCGCCCCCGGGTCTCGTGCACTGGCTCGACCTCGCGATGTCCGACGGCGACGTCACGCAGTCCGACAGCGGGATCGCAGCGAGCTGGAGCCCGCTGTCGGACGCTTCCGCGACCGAGTGGCTCGACAAGCAGCCCAGGACCTGGGACCTGTACGGATCCGCGCCCACCCTGGACGTCGCAGGAACCCTGATCGGAGGGTGCATCGAGGTGCTGTCCGGGATCGTCGGCTCACCCTATGGAGACGTCCGGGCCTTCGGGCGTCGGTCCGGTCCGCTCCTCGTCTACCTCGAAGCCGCCGAAGAGTCCGCGTTCACGATCTGCCGGTACCTCCACCAGCTCCGGTACGCCGGCTGGTTCGACAGCGCAGCCGCAGTACTCATCGGCAGCACACGAGCACCAGGTGGGACCACCGACGGTGGACTGGCGCAGCGTGACGCCGTCATCGACGCCCTCGGGGACCTCAGGATCCCGATCGTCTTCGACGTGGAGATCGGTCATGTCCCACCACACCTACCGCTGCTCAACGGCGCACGGGCGCGAGTGGTGATCGACGCGACACGGCGGAGCATCACCCAGTCCTGGTCGAGCAGCCCTCGGTAGCCGTCGCTCTTGCGCAGGTGCTCGCCGGACACCTGACGTTCCCCGCGCCTTCCCGAGCAGTGCCGTCTCCTGCCTGTCGCCGAGTGCCGGCGCCGGCACGCTCAGTCGAGGCAGAACTCGTTGCCCTCGACGTCCTGCATCACGATGCAGGACTCCTCGTCCTCGTCGGCCGGCAGCAGGCGCACGCGGGTCGCGCCGAGCGCGACCAGCCGCGCGCACTCGGCCTCGAGCGCCGCGAGGCGCTCGGCGCCCACGAGCCCGGTGCCGACCCGCACGTCGAGGTGCACGCGGTTCTTGACGACCTTGCCCTCGGGGACGCGTTGGAAGTAGAGACGCGGCCCCACGCCCGTGGGGTCCTGGCAGACGAACGCGGCCCCCCGGTCCGCGGGCGGCAGAGAGCCGGCGAAGTCCTCCCAGGTGGCGAACCCCTCGGGTGGCGGCGGGACCACGTAGCCCAGCACCTCGCACCAGAAGCGGGCGACGCGCTCGGGATCCGCACAGTCGAAGGTGACCTGGAACTGCTTGACCTCTGCCATCGGGCCACGATATCCACGCGTCCTTCGTCGAGCACGGCCGATCGCCTCGCGACACGCCAGCGGCACGGCAGCGGCACGGCACTGGCACGAGCCGGGACCGTCACCCGACGGCGGGCACCACGGGCGCGCGCCGGCGTTCTCGCCGCAGACGCCGCTCCGTCCGCTCGTCCCGCGTGTAGGCCGCGGCGTCCCTGCTCGAGAGCGTGAGCAGCACGAGGATGTCGAGCGCCACGGTCAGCAGCGTGGTGCGGAGCGTGATCTGGTCCCCCGACACAGCCCACCCCACGAACGAGGACGTGGTGCTGATCGCTGCCAGCACCATGACCAGGGCGCGCGCCCAGGTCCGGCCTTTGAAGACCCGCCAGGCCAGGAAGAGCTGGAACAGGGCGACGAGCGAGAGGATCACCACGACCACGACCAGCAGGGGGCCCGACGCCTCGTCGATGTCCTGCTGCGTCACGTCGCCGCCCAGGAACAACGACCTCAGCGTCTGGTCCCAGTGCAGCGCGAGGTTCGCGAGCCAGATCATGTCCGCGACGACGCCCAGCACGACGAGCAGCGCGCCGGCCGTCGTGGCGGCCGGGCGGCGAGGCTTCTGCGCGGCGTGGTCCGCGACCCGTTCGGCAGGCGCCGCCACCGCCCGGACGTCGACCACGGGCAGGTCGCCGTCGGTCCTGATCGCGTCGCCCCCGCCGTTGCGCGCGTGATAGCCCGTCGAGAAGTCCTCGATGACCTCGACCTCGACGCCGACGTCGGCGCCCTCGAGCGTGGCCACGACGTGGTCGCGCTCCTGGTCGGTGTCTGCCTCGATCTTGTGCGTGACCTGGAGCGTGAAGAGCGAGAAGCCCACGGACCGGTCGTAGGTCCCGGCCGCGAGCCAGTCGACACGACGCCCACCTGGCAGCGGCCAGTCCGGCGGGCACCGCCAGAACCGGATGTGGTGCCGTCGCGACGGGTTGCCCTCGACCTCCTGCTGGTACGCGAAGTCCTGCTGGCGCCCGAACAGGAACAACGGGCTCACGGGAGCCTGGTCGTAGCTGCGCCTGCTCAAGGTCGCCGCGACGATCCGCCCGCTCGAGGCCAGCGTGACGTCGTCCGCGACCGTCCACCCCGCGGCCTCCATCGCGGCACGTACCTGGCCCTCCTCGCCCAGCAGGGCCAGGTTGACGGGGTCGCCCAGCAGTCCGTTCGCGGTCCGGGTGCGACCGATGAAGTACTCGGGCACGTAGAGCGTCGTGAGGATGCGGTGCAGGCGTGGCAGGGCCAGGTACGCGATCACGAGCCACACCGCGACGACGTAGAGGACCGTGAACCAGCCGATGTGGATCGACTCGCTCAGCACGAGCCACGCGAGCCACACCGACGCGAGGCCCGCGAAGACGAAGAAGAAGCCGTCCCCGAGCTCGACGAGCCGGTGGCTCACGCGGCGCCGCGGCGCCGGGCCGGTGGTCGGGACCACGGGGCCGACCGCGTCGGGTGCGCTCTGGCGGGTCACGATCCCACCCTAGGGCGCAGGGCGGGAACGGGCCGGGCGAGCGCTAACCCACCATCTCCAGGAACTCCGCGGGCGTCACGATGCGCACCCCGAGGTCCGTGGCCTTGACGTACTTGCTCGAGGTCGAGGGCTCCGAGACGAGCAGGCTCGTCGCGGACGACACCGACGAGGACGCCTTGCCGCCGTTGGCCTCGACGAGCTCGGCGACCGTGGTCCGCGAGTAGCCGGGGACGGAGCCCGACACCACGACGGTCATGCCCGCGAGCGGCAGGGCCACCGTGTCCTCCGGGTCCGGCGCGGTGCCCGTGTGAACGCCCGCGGCCGCCAGTCGTCCGAGGACCCCTCGGGCCTCGAGGTCGTCGAGCCCCTCCCGGATCGCTGCGGCCCGGATCGGTCCGATCCCGTCCACGGCCGCCAGGTCGTCGACGGTCGCGGCGCGCAGCAGGTCGAGCGTGGGGATGGCCGCCGCGAGGCGTCGTCCCATGGTGCGCCCGGTCATGCGGATGCCCAGCGCCGTGATGACCCGGTTCCAGGCCGCCCCCTTGGCCCGCTCGATCTCCGCGGCGATCTTGACGGCGTTCTTGGCACCGAGCATGCGGCCCTCGCCGAGCGGCAGCGACGTGAGGGTCTCGACGTCGAGCGAGAAGAGGTCCGCCACGTCCGCGACCAGACCCTGCTCCACGAGCGACTCGACGATCTCCGTGCCGATGCCCTCGATGTCCAGGGCGTCACGGCTCACGGCGTACCGGATCGTCGCGCCGACCGACAGGCTCGGGTCGGTCGAGCGCCACAGCAGCGTGCTCTTGTCCCACTCGCCGCCGTTCGGGTCGGTCGCGGGCGGGGTCCAGGGCGTCGAGTCGGCCGGACGCTCGTCCAGGACCACGGACTCGATGTACGGGATCACGTCGTTGGCCCGCTTGATGACGACCGTGTCCCCGACGCGCACGTCCTTCTCGAGCATCCAGGTCGCGTTGTGCCCGGTCGCGAACGTGATGGTCGTGCCGCCCACGAACACGGGCTCGACCTCGACGCGGATCGCGAGACGCCCCGTGCGACCGACCCCGGTCGTGATCGCCACGACCCGGGTCACGGCGGTCTCGGCCTCGTACTTGTACGCGACCGACCACCGCGGGGTGCGCGACCCGGAGCCGAGCCGTGCGCGGTCGGCGTCGAGGTCCGCCTTGACGACGATCCCGTCGATGGGGAACCCGAGGTCCGGACGGCGCTCGGCGAGCGCGGCCACGGCCGAGCGCACCGCGACCGTGCCCGGCTCCCCGGTCAGGACCACGGGCTCGCCGCCCGCGAGCCACGGGGCCAGCGCGCGGGCCGTGCCGATCCCGGCCTGCTCGACCACCGTGAGCCGGGCGCTGTACGACGGGTCTGCGACGGTCGCCGGGGAGCCGTCCACGGGCACCACGTCGTACGCCGCGAACGTCAGGAGCCCCGCGTAGGCCGCGTCACCCTTGCGCAGGATGCCCGCGGCGGCGTTGCGCGGGTTGACGAACGGCGCCCCGCCCAGCGCGGCCCGGGCGGTCTGCGCCGCGGGGAACCGGGCGTCGGCCATGAACACCTCGCCCCGCACCTCGACCGAGAGGTCCGCTCCCACGAGCCGCGCGGGCAGCCCGTCGATCTCGAGCCGTCGGACCCGCTCGGTCACGTCCTCGCCGGTGCGTCCGTCACCGCGCGTGGCGACCAGGTCGAGGCGTCCGGCGCGGTAGAGCGCCCGGATCGCGAGCCCGTCGAGCTTGGGCTCGACGACGACCGGGCCGTCGATCGCGAGCACCAGGGCGTCGAGCGCGTCGAGCGTGGGTGCCTTGTCGAGCGAACCCATCATCGTGGGGTGCTCGACGTCGCCTCCCGCGGACTGGCCCGCTGCCACGGCGTCGAGCAGGTCGGCGAACTGCCCCGCGAGCGAAGGGTCCGCGGCCACGGCGATGCGCAGCTGCTCGATGCCCGAGTCGTACTCGGCGTCCGACATCCTGAGCTCGTCGGTGTCGTAGTAGGCGCCGGCGGCGGCGCGCAGGCCCTCGGCCAGCGCGGTCAGGTCGGTGTCGCTCATCTGCATGCCCTTCGCGTGTGCGTGCTCGCACCCTCGTGCCGGGCCGGTCGGCCCGCGGGGTGCAGTCTTGCGCACGCCACCCACGCGCGCCGGTCGCCGCTCCTCCCGGAGGGCCGGCGACCGACGAGCCGGGTCAGACCGAGCAGTCGCAGACCGGGTTGAACTCGACGACCTGGTCGCCGAGCTCGGGGTGCGCCCAGGCCTGGGCCTCCGCGAGGGAGGCGAACCGGCGTCCGGCGAGCCGCCCGTTGGCGAACAGGACCCCGGCCTCGATCTGGTCGCGCACGTCGTCGTCCGCGCCGCTCGTCGTCTCGGGTCCGGCCGCTCCCCCGTCAGGCGTCCGACGGCGCACGTCGTCGTCCGCCGGGTCCTGGTCCCGCGCGTCGAGGTCCGGTGCGGTGTGCGTCGTGGTGCTCATGGTGCGTCCCTCCCGAGGGCCGAGGCTTCCTCCAGTATGGCTCCGGTCGCGAGGCGTCAGTAGGCCGTGTGCGTCCAGAGGTGGAACAGCGCGTAGGCCCGGACGGGCGCCCAGGCCTCGGCCGTCCGTGCGGCTGCACGTGCGTCGATCCCGCCGAGCGCCTTGCGGAGCACGAGGTCCCCCGGGACGAACCCGTCGCGGTCCCCCAGGACCTTGACCGAGAGGTAGTCGACGGTCCACGGCCCCACCCCCGGCAGGGCGAGCAGCTGCGCGCGGGTGTCCGCGAGCGCCGCGGGGTCGTCCGCGACGTGGGGCCCGAGCACGAGCCCGTCCGCGCAGGCCGCGGCGAGCGCGAGCAGCGTGCGGGTCCGGGCGCCCGTGATCCCGACGGCGGACTGCAGCTCCGCGGCCTGCGCGCCGGCGAGCGTGTCCGGGTCGGGGAACAGGCGCAGACCGTCTGCGCCCGCGACGTCGCCCTCACGGCCGTAGGCTCCCGCGAGCCGCCCCGCGAAGGTCCGGCACGCCGCGAGCGAGACCTGCTGGCCCAGGACGGTCGTGACCGCGGCCTCGAACCCGGACGGGTGCCCGACGACGCGCAATCCCGGCCGTTCGATGAGCAGGGGCGCGAGCACCGGGTCGGCGCCCAGGACCGTGTGCACGGTCGCGAGGTCGGCGTCCGCGTCGAACCACCGGGCGACCAGCGCGCGGACCGCGTCCGGGTCCCCGCCGACCCCGCTCACCTCGAGCGCGTCGGGCGTCAGCCGCACCGTCACGGCAACGGCTCCCGCGCTCGTCTCGACGAGCCGGGTCACCTCGCCGCGGTCGACGCCGGAGCGGTCGACCCGGTCGACGCCGGGCACGGCGTGCGCGACGAGCGTCGCGAGCGCCGAGGCCGCGTCGAAGGGCCGGACCACGGGGACGTGGCGCGTCCAGGACCCTGCCCTGTCCCCGGGCGCGCCGACCTGCGGGACGGTCGTGACGCCGTCGGGCACGGGGGTCACGCCGCGCTCTCCAGGGCGAGCAGCAGGCGCTTGGCCTCCGCGCCCCCCGCATAGCTGCCGCTCGTGCCGTCCGAGCGCACGACCCGGTGGCACGGGACCACGAGCGGCAGCGGGTTCTTGGCGCACGCCGTGCCCACGGCCCGCACGGCGCGCGGGCTGCCCGCGGCGACCGCGACCTGGGCGTAGGACGCGGTGCGCCCATAGCCGATGTCGCGCAGGTGGGTCAGCACCTCGCGCCGGAAGGGACCCGAGGCCATGCTCAGGTCGAGCGGGAGGTCGAACGCGCGGCGCTCGCCCGCGAAGTACTCGTCGATCTCGGTCGCGAGCCGGTCCAGGCGCCCGGGGGCGCGCAGGACGCGCGGGCTCACGGTGCGGGCGATGCGGTCGAGCACGGCGTCGTGCCCCTCGACGTCGAACGCGATACGCACCACGCCCTGGTCGGTCGCGGCGAGCAGGAGCGTGCCCACGGGCGTGTCGAGCGTGCGGTAGGCGACGTCGAGCAGGCCCGACGACGCAGCGTCCGCCGCGAGGCGGTCGTGCAGCCGCGAGAGCGCGGCCCGGGAGTCGTCGTCGGGCGCGGCGCCGCGGTCGAGGTCCCTCCCGAGGGAGGCGAGCAGGTCGGTCGGACGGGGCGAGGTGTCGCTCATGAGGCACTTCCCTTCGAGGTGCGGGCGGGCGAGGGGGCCGGTGACGAGGAGCGGGCGGCCGGATACGTGCGCCGCAGCGCCGCCATGCCGTCCGAGGCGGCGCGGCGTGCGGCGTCCGCGCTGCCTCCGAGGATCGACGCGACCTCCTGGTACGGCAGGCCGGCGACGTGGTGGTAGGCCACGGCCTGCCGCTGCTTGGGCGGCAGGGCCGCGAGCGCCCGCCACAGGTCGTCGTCGCCCTGGTCGATGCGTCGCCCGGGGATCCCGTCGCGGCTGGGCTCGTGGAGCAGGTCGGCGACGTCGGGCACCGCGATCGGAGCGCGGGCGCGCCGCCGGGTGACGTCGATCGCCTTGCGGTGCGCGATCGTCACGAGCCAGGCCTCGACGTTGGCCCCCTCGTCGAGGCGCGGGTAGGCCGTGAGGGCGGACAGGAAGGTCTCGGACCAGGCGTCGTCGGCGTCCACGGGGCCGAGGACCGCACGGCACACGCGCAGGACCGTGGCGCCGTGCTCGGCGACGACGCGTTCGAAGGGCTTCACGTCCGGTAGACGCACCGCACGCCCAGGACGTGAGGTGACCTGTGCCGCAGGACGCGAGAGGCCATCAGAACAGCCGGCTGGCTCGGGTCTCGTCGGACTCCTCGAGGGCGAGCAGGAACTGCTTGCGCTCGATCCCGCCCGCGTACCCGGTCAGGCTGCCGTCGGCGCCGATGACCCGGTGGCAGGGCACGACGATGCTCAGCGGGTTCTGGCCGTTGGCCGACCCGACCGCGCGGGCCAGGTTCCTGTCGCCGAGCGCGAGCGCGAGGTCCCCGTAGGAACGGGTCTCGCCGTAGGGGATCTGCGCGAGCAGCGCCCAGACCTTCGTCTGGAAGCCGTCGCCGACCGGGGCGAGCTCGAGGTCGAACGCGCGTCGTGTGCCAGCGAAGTACTCGCCGACCTGGACGCGGACCTCCTCGAACGCGTCGTCGTCGCGCTCGCCGAACGTCTCGCCCGTGGGGCGACGCTTGTGGGCGTCGAAGTACAGGGCCCGGAGCCCGTCCGCGCCCCCGATCGCCGTGAGGTCGCCCACGGGCGAGCCGAAGACCGCGTGGCGCACGGTCCGCCCCGGGCGAGCGGGTTCGGACGGCTCCGGGCGTTCCAGCAGATGCGACAACGGTGTGCCTCCGGTCCGGTGCGTGCGTGCAGGCCTGGTGTCGGTGTGTCCCATGCACTGTAGACGCCAGGGTCTGACAGGACGTGAGGTCGGGTGTGGGTGCCTGCCGGGTAGGGTGTGCTGTCGCGTGGGACAGACCGCGCGAACCGCTCGTGCGGGACGAACACGACTGACGGGACGAACGCATCATGATGGGTGGCCACCACGCCGCCTGCGGCGCGGCCGCATGGGTGGCGGTCACCTCGACCGCCCCGTACACGCTCGGGATCTACCCCGTCTCGGACGTGGGCGTCATCACCGGCGCGATCGTGTGCGCCGGTGCTGCCCTGCTGCCCGACGCGGACCACCACTCCGGGACCATCGCGCACTCGCTGCCGCCCGTGTCCGAGGGCGTCGCGAACGTCGTCGAGACCATCTCGGGCGGCCACCGCCGCGGCACGCACTCGATCCTCGGGATCGCGGTCTTCACGGGCCTCGCCTGGCTCGCGGGGCTCGTGACGATCGAGTCGGACACGTTCGGGACCGTCGCGATCGGCGCGGGGTTCGTGGCGATCCTGCTCGTGGCGTTCGCGCTCAAGGCGCTCAAGCTCACGCGCGGGGGCAAGCTCGGTCCATGGATCGGGTCGGTCACGATCGCGGTCCTCATCGCGCTGCTCGCCCCCGAGGAGTGGAACTGGCTCCCGGTCGCGGTCGGGCTCGGCGTCACGGTCCACATCATCGGCGACGTCATGACCACGGGCGGGTGCCCGCTGCTGTGGCCCATCACGTTCAAGGCCCCTCGCTGGGTGCGGCGCACCAACGTGCTCAACGACATCTGGCGTCCGGGCGGGAACTTCGCGCTCCCGGTCCTCGGGAACGCCGGGTCGGTGCGCGAGTGGCTCCTGCTGATCCCCGTCAGCGCGTACGCCGTGGTCGGCGTCGTGTGGTCCCTGTTGACCCAGATGGGTTTCGACACGAGCGGCACGTACACGCTGCTCGTGCAGTCGTTCGGCGGCTGAGCGGAAATACCGTTGCCTGCCCTCGCCACCGGGTGCGAGGGTAGGCACGTCCGCCGGAGAAGGTCCGGCGCGAGCGCGAGGCCTCCGGGCCGCAGAAGGAGGAGGTGACGTGATGACCGTCGTCGTCGTTCCCCACGCCTCCACCTTCCCGAGGAGCCCCGGCCTCTGACGCCCGGCTCCTCACCTCACCCGAGGAGCCCCACCGTGCACGAGCACACCGACCTTCCCGCACTCCCCCGCTTCGCCGGCCCGTCCTCCGAGGCCTTCGCCGCCTTCCACGACGACTTCGACGACGCCTCACGCGGCCACCCCTTCCCGGGCGACGCGGCCCAGGACGACGCGCCCGACCTCGACCCGGACCTCGACCCCGACCAGCGCTGGTCCACGTGGTCGAGCGTCGAGAAGGGCATGCGCGGCCCCGACCCCCGCCCCGAGTGGGTCGTGACCGCCGACGCCGCGATCGACACCGAGCTCGGCGTCCTCAAGACGGGCAAGGAGGCCGACGTCTTCCTGCTCGAGCGGGCCGTGCCCGACGAGCCGGGCCAGTTCTCGCTGCTCGCGGCCAAGCGGTACCGCAGCTCCGAGCACCGCGCCTTCCACCGCGACTCCGCGTACGTCGAGGGACGCCAGGTCCGGCGATCGCGCGACCGTCGCGCGATCGAGCGCAAGTCCTCGTACGGGCGCGAGGCCGCGGCCGCCCAGTGGGCCAACGCCGAGTTCGCGGCGCTGTCGATGCTGTGGTCCGCCGGGGCCCCCGTCCCGTACCCGGTCCAGATCGACGGGACCGAGATCCTCATGGAGTTCGTCGGGGAGCACGCGAGCACGGGCCAGGCCGACGGTTCGCCCGCGAGCCGGGTCGCGGCCCCGCGTCTGGCGCGCGTCCGACCCGACGCCGGCACGCTCGAGGCCTACTGGGACCAGCTCCGCGGCGCGATGGGCACCCTGGCGGCCCACGGGTACGCGCACGGCGACCTCTCGCCGTACAACGTCCTGGCCCAGGGCGAGCGGATCGTCATCATCGACCTGCCGCAGGTCCTCGACCTCGTCGCGAACCCTCACGGCACCGACCTCCTGATGCGCGACTGCCGGACCATGTGCGCGTGGTTCCGGTCACGGGGGCTCGACGTCGACGAGGGCGAGCTGTTCGCCGAGCTCATCGCGCAGGCGTGGTGAGGTCTCCAGGGCGCAGGGGCGGGTGACCGGGCGCCGACCGTCCGCGAGAATGACCGGATGACCCAGAACGTCCGTGTCGCACTCGTCGGGCTCGACTCCTCGCACGCCGACCACTACGTGCGCCTGCTGAACGTCGAGCGGCGCTTCCCGGGGGTCCGGGTGACCGTCCTCGCGGACGGCTCGCCCGGGCGCGTCGCGGACCTCGCCGCGGCGAGCACGGCGGCGGGCGCACGGGTGCGGTCCGGTCGGCCCGACGACGTCACGTCGGTCGATGCCGTGATCGTCGCCCACCGCGCGGGCCGGCTCCACCGCACGGCGGCCCTGCCCTTCGTCCGGGCGGGGCTGCCCGTGCTGGTCGACAAGCCGTTCACCGCCTCGGTCGCGGACGCCGAGGAGCTCGTGGCCGCGGCACGCGCGAGCGGGGCGGTGCTGTTCTCGTGCTCGGCCCTGCGCTTCGTGCCCGG
The DNA here is from genome assembly GCF_044748475.1 of Oerskovia enterophila. NCBI lineage: Bacteria > Bacillati > Actinomycetota > Actinomycetes > Micrococcales > Cellulomonadaceae > Oerskovia > Oerskovia enterophila. The sequence continues at coordinate 115,058 of NZ_JBIVFZ010000007.1, read as the reverse complement.
CGTCGCGCGGCTGCGCGCCGAGGCGGCCGGGCTCGGGGAGGTCACGGACCTGACGGTCACCGGCCCCGCCGACCCCGGGTCGGCGCACGACGGCTTGTTCTTCCTGGGCATCCACCTCGTCGAGACGGCCCGCGCCCTGCTGGGCGGCGACGCCGGCCTCGCGTGGGGGGAACCCGCCGTCGGGCGGGACGAGGACGGCGTGACCGCGACCGTGAGGGTGACCGCGGACGGGCGCGACGTCGTCGTGCGCCTGCGGTTCGTGGACCCGGCCCTGCACCCCGCGCAACCGTTCCACGCGGCGGTGACCACGACGGGCGGGTCCGTCGAGGGCGAGCTGGAGGTCGGGCCGGACTACCTCGAGCCGGTCCTCGCGCACTTCCTGGCGCAGGTCACCGGGACGGCAGCGTCCGAGGCGGCGGACGGGCTCGTCGGGCCTGTCGCGCTGCTCGCCGCGATCACCGCGGGACTCGAGGGGCCTGCCCATCTCGTGCCGGGCGAGCCCGCCGCGCCTACCGTGAGGGGATGACGACCCCCACCAGCGACGCGACCGCCTACGACCACGACGACGTCCAGGCCTTCCTCAACTCGTACGGCGTGGCGCTCGCGGCCGGCGACCTCGACACGATCGCGGAGACGTACGCGTTCCCTGCGCTGGTCGTGACCGACGAGGCCTCGGTCCTCATCAGCGACGCCGAGACCGTGCGCGAGTCGTTCCGCGGTGCGGCAGAGAGCTACCGCGAACGCGGACTCGTCGGCGCGGTCGCGCAGATCCGGTCGTTGGGGACCACGAGCGCCGGCCTCGTGTGGGTCGACGTGCGCTGGAGCTACCGCGACGAGTGGGCGGGCGAGGCCGACACCGAGAGCTTTCGCTACCTGCTGCGGCGCGGCCGGGACACGTTCCAGATCTGCGTCGTCGTGCCCGTGGACCCGTTAGCGTGAGGGCTGCGTCGTGCGGTGAGGCGCGGAAGGACGGGGCCGGGCCGGGAGGTGCCGGGCCGGGAGCAGTGCTGACGAGCGAGGTCGGCTGAGCGGGAACGGTGTGCGCTGAGCGGGAGCCGATCCCGCTCAGCGCACACCCCTCGTCGGCGATCCCGCTACGGACGGACGGAGAAGCCCGAGAGGTCCGGGACCACCCACCGTCCGTCGGCGCGTCCGAGCTCGACGACCGCCGGGACCGTCCGACCGTCCATCGGGAACGCACCGAGGATCCGCGGGACCGGGGCGCCGGCTCCGTCGGCCGGTACCCACGCGACCTCGATGCCCTCGTCCGCGAGGGAGTCCTCGTCGATCACGGCCAGGACCAGCGGGATCGAGGCGTCGGCGTACGGGCCGTGCAGGACCGACGGCAGGCCGGACAGGGTCGTCGCATGCACGAACCCCGCGACCTCGTACAACGTGTTGCGCGTGGCGACGTTGTACTCGCCGAAGCGCTCGCAGGCCTCCCAGTCGTCGCTGAAGGCGACGTGCAGCACTCTGTGTCCAACCACCGGCGTTCTCCTTGCGTGCGATAAATGAAACGTGACCGTATCATTAACGCATGACGACGACGGACGACGGATCGACGAGACCTCCCGCGACGCGCGGCCCTGGGCGCCCACGCAAGGGCGAGCAGGCAGCCCGCCGCGCCGAGCTGCTCGACGTCGCGACGCGGCTCTTCGGCGCTCGCGGGTTCGACGCCACGACGATCGAGGCCGTCGCGAAGGAGGCCGGCGTGACCAAGCGGACGATCTACCAGCAGTTCACGGACAAGGCCGGGCTCTTCGTCGCAGCGGTCGAGAGCCTGCACGCGCACGAGCGCGAGGCCCAGCCCGGCGGCGAGGACCTGGAGGCGCTCGCGACCCGGATCGTCCACACGCTGCACAGCGACCAGGCCGTCACGCTGCACCGGCTCGTCATCGCCGAGGCACCCCAGTTCCCCGACCTCGCCGCGACGTTCTACGCCCGGGGGCCGGCCGGCTCGATCGAGGCGCTCGCCGCGGCGCTGGCCGGACCGCTCGGCGACGGCTCGGCCAGCAGGGTCGCTCGGTCCCGGGCAGAGGCCCTGTACACGCTCCTCCTCGGCGAACCCCACCGGCGACGGCTGCTCGGACTCCAGGGAGCCCCGACGCTCGCGCAGGCACGCGAGCACGCCCAGAGAGCGATCCAGGTGGTGAGGGGTCCTGAACCCCCTGCGCCCTGACCTCCCGCCCCGGCCCGCGACGTGCACCGAGCCCGTCGGGGATCGCGACGCGTCTCGATCCCCGGACTCTGCGGAGCCTGGAGGTCGACACGGGGCCTGTCGGCGATAGGGTCGACCAGCACCCCGCCGGCGACCGCCCCGCACGGAGCGAGGCCCGCCGGAGCTTCCCCCACCGAGAGCGAGATGCAGGACACCCATGACCCGCCGACGACTCCTCTGGCTGGCTGCCATGAGCCCCTTCGTGCTCGCCTCGGGCGGCGCGGCCGTCTACGCCCTCGTCGTGCTGCTCACGCAGGGCCCAGACGCCGAGGTCTGGGTACCGAGCCGGGGCGACGCGTCCGCTGCCTCGTGGATCGCCCTGATCATGTACTCCGTCCTCACTGCACTCACCGTGAGCATGGTGTGGTCGCTGTCGGCGGGTGCGGACCGCGCACGACCGGGCGCGTCTGCGGGCTAGGCTCGACGCCATGATCCTGCGCGCCTACGACGAGTCCGACGCGGAAGCGACGCTCCGCGTGTTCCTGCGCGCGGTGCGTGTCACGGCGAGCAAGGACTACTCGCCCGAGCAGATCGCGGCCTGGGGCTCGGACGACATCTCGCTCGACGTCTGGGCGGTCAAGCGCCTGCAGACCGACACGGTCGTCGCGGTCGAGGGCGACGAGGTCCTCGGGTTCAGCGACGTCGACGACCGCGGGTACGTCGACATGATGTTCGTCGACCCCACGGTGACCCGCCGCGGCGTCGCCTCGGCGCTGCTCGACCACGTGACGCGCATGGCCCGCGAGCACGGCGCCGTCGAGCTCACGACGTACGCGAGCCTCACGGCCCGCCCCTTCTTCGAGAAGCACGGGTTCGTCGTGGTCGAGGAGCGCCAACCCGTGCTCCGCGGGGTCTCGCTGACGAACTTCCGCATGCGCAAGCCGCTCGCCTGACGGTCACGGCCTGCGGTTGGCTGCCGAGCACGAGGTTGTGGCCGTTCTGGCGCCCAGAGCGACCACAACCTCGTGCTCGGCCTCGCGGGCTCGCTCGAGACGCCGGCCTCCCACTGGGAAGGGGGGCGCCGGGGCCGTGTTCCTGGACGGTGCGCACGGCAGGACCCTGGAGATCGGGGCCAAGCGGGGTGGGCCGCGTCCGGCCGATCGAGATGCGGCCATTGGGGGTTCTTCCGGCGAGACGACCCCCGTCAGCCGCATCTCGATGGCCCGGACCCGCGTCACAGCACCCTGAGCCACGCCCGGTCCTCGACGGTGCGGTCCACGGCTCCTCGCCGGACCTTCACCGTCTCGAGATCCGTCAGCTCGTCCAAGACATGGGCGTTGTCCAGGGTGCCGCTCCGGTGAAGGACGAGTCGCCGCAGCCTCGAGCACGCAGCCAGGGACCTCAGGTCGAGGTGCTGCTCGAGCCCCGCGTCCTCCCGCGGGAGGATGGTGAGCCCGCGGAGCCTCGGCAGGGCTGCGATACCGTCGAGGCTACGGGCCCCTCCGTCCATCAGGGTGAGCCTTTCCAGAGGGAACTCACCCTGGGCCGAGAAGTCCCAGCCGGGGTTGGCCGCCCGATTGTCGGCGGTGACGAACGCGCTCCGCAGCGTGGCGCACCCCTCGAAGATGCTTGACGAGAACCTCGTCGCACTTTCCAGACCACAGTGCTCGAGCACCGGCGCGGACGACAGGGCCTCTACCTGGTCCTGTGCGAGCGTGAGGCTGCGCAGTCGTTGCGCCCGAGCCAGGTCGAGCTCTGCGTGGAGTCGCCCCTGCACGTGAAGGATCTCGAGCCCGCCGACGATGCTCGCCGGGACCGCCCCGACGGGCCGAGGGCTCACGATCTCCAGGTACCGCAGCGGTCCGAGGCCTCCACCCAGTTCAGCGGAAAGACCCGGCGCGTACCTCGCGGGGGCCTGATCGAGAGTCCGTCGACGTCTCGGGCCCGCATCCACGCGAGGTCTTCGGTCGTCGGTTCGTCGTGGACCTCGCCAATCCGACAGGGGCGCTGCCCGTCCTACGCGGCCGCGGTGCGCAGCGACGGCACCCCTGTCAGCCCGCCTGCTCGACCAGCACCGACATCGCCACGGCCGCCCCCGTGTCCGCCTCGACGGTGACGCCATGGCCGAGGCGCAGGTCCATCTCGTCCCCGGTCGTCAGTGCGACGTACCCCGTGTCACCGCGCCGAAACCCGCACGAGACCGTCCCGAGGGGGACACCGTCGACCGCGACGTGCGCGTCGCCGTCGCCCTCGCACGTGACCGCCACGGTGAGCGGCGCAGCGCTCGGTGCGTCCGCCCCGTCCGCGAGCGCGCCGGGCTCGACCGTCAGATCGATCGCGGAGCGCCCGATCGAGGACACGAACGCGACGCCCGACGTCAGGTCGCCCTGCGCCTCCAGGAGATCGTCGGGCGCGACGGGGGTCGCCCCGCACCCGGTCAGCAGGACGAGGGTGGCGACGGTCCCGGTCAGGAGCGCGGGCATCGATCGACGGCGGGTGCGTGCAGGTCCGGTCCTCATGGGCCCCGAGTATGCCAGCGAAGGTCTACTGGAAGTCCCGCGACCGGGACGCGACCTGCAACGACAGCGGCGTGAGGTGCTCCGCGAGGAGGTTCGTGGCGCCGTCTGCCCGTTCGAGGCGCCCCCGCACCACGAGCGCGGGCGACGACCGCGCGACCCGCCGGAACCGCTGCCACAGGCCGGGCGTGCAGATGACGTTGAGCAGACCCGTCTCGTCCTCGATCGACAGGAACGTCACGCCGCCCGCCGTCCCGGGGCGCTGGCGGTGGGTCACGACTCCCCCGACCGCGACCTGCCGACCTGCCTCGTGCTCGACCGCCTCCGCAACCGTGATGACCCCGGCCCTGCGCAGCCCGGGGCGCACGTACTGGGTCGGGTACGAGTCGGTCGAGACGCCCGTGGCCCACACGTCCGCGACCGCGGTCTCGACCTCGCTCATGCCCGGCAGCGTGGGCGCCTCGACCCCGACCGAGACCCCCGGCAGCGTGTCCGGGCCCTCCTGGGCGAGCGCTCCCGCGGCCCACAGCGCCTCGCGCCGGGCCACGCCCAGGGGTTCGAGCGCGCCGCCCGTCGCGAGCGCCTCGAGCTGGGCCGTGGTCAGGTCGACGCGACGCACCAGGTCGCGCAGGTCCGTGAACGGTCCGTCCGCACGCGCCGCGACGATCGCCTCCGCGACCGGGTCCCCCACCCCGCGCACGCTCCCCAGCCCCATGCGCACCGCGAGGGACAGGTCGGGGTGCGGGGCGCCGTCGGGCGGGGCGGGAGAGCGCGGGGCGAGGGGACCGCGTCGGGGCGCGGCGCCGTCGGGCCGCACGTCTCCGCCCGACGGCGTCCCCTCCCCGGCCGCCCGGCTCGCCGACACCCCGGGCAGGCGCTCGACCCCTGCCTTCACGCCCGACGCGTTGACGTCCGGGCGCAGCGCCGTGACCCCGTGACGACGCGCGTCCGCGACGAGCGACTGCGGCGAGTAGAACCCCATGGGCTGCGCCGCGAGCAGGCCAGCGTAGAACGCGGCCGGGTGGTGCACCTTGAGCCACGCGCTCGCGTACACGAGGTACGCGAACGAGTAGGCGTGCGACTCGGGGAACCCGAAGTCCGCGAACGCCTTGAGCTTGTCGAAGATCTGCTCGGCGACGTCCGGGGCGACCCCGTTCCTCGCCATGCCCGCCAGGAGCCGCCCGTGCAGCGCCTCCATGCGCTCGACCGACCGCTTGGAGCCCATCGCGCGGCGCAGCTGGTCGGCCTCGGCCGCGCTGAAGCTCGCGACGTCGATCGCCATCTGCATGAGCTGCTCCTGGAACAGCGGCACGCCCAAGGTCTTGGCGAGCGACTTCTCGAGCAGCGGGTGCAGGTACGTGACCTTCTCCCGTCCGCGCGCCCGGTTGATGTACGGGTGCACCGAGCCGCCCTGGATGGGGCCGGGGCGGATGAGCGCGACCTCGATCACGATGTCGTAGAACGTGCGCGGCTGCAGGCGCGGCAGCGTCGCCATCTGGGCGCGTGACTCGACCTGGAACACCCCGACCGTGTCCGCCGCGCACAGCAGGTCGTAGACCGCGGGGTCCTCGTCGGGCAGCGAGTGCAGCTCGAGGTCCAGGCCCTCGTGCTCGGCGATCAGCTCGAACGCCACCCGGATCGCCGTGAGCATCCCCAGGCCCAGGAGGTCGAACTTCACGAGCCCCGCGTCCGCGCAGTCCTCCTTGTCCCACTGCAGGACCGTGCGCCCCTCCATGCGCGCCCACTCGACCGGGCACACCTCGATCACGGGCCGGTCGCACATGACCATGCCGCCCGAGTGGATGCCGAGGTGCCGGGGCAGACGCAGCATGCGCTCCGCGAGGCTCAGCACCGGGGCCGGGATCTCGCCCTCCTCGGCGGCCGACGGCGGCCGGTGGGCGGGCACGACGTCGTGCGGGTCGTCGGAGCGCAGCGTGGGGTCGTCCCGCCGGTCCGCGTCGTCGTGAGCCAGCGGGTCGACGACGCGACCCGACAGGTCCGGGGTCCAGTCGGGGTGACCAGCGTGCGGGCGGTCCGGGCGCTGCTGTGACGGGCCCTGCCGGCCCTGCTGACGTGGCCGGGGTTCGCCGGTCCCCCAGACCTCGGCCATGCGGGCGTCCTTGGCCGCGGTGCGGGTCACGACGACGGGCGGGCCGGCGGGCGTCGAGGCCGCCCCTGCGGGGGCCTTGGTCGAGGCCCCCGCCGGGGCTCCAGCCGGGGCCGCCCCGTGCGCACCGCGCCGGGCGATGGCACGCTCCCGGGCCGCGCGGTCCGCCGCGGGGCTCGACGGGTCCGGCCCCCGCAGCGACCCCCACCGCTCGATCGACTTGCTCCACGCGTCCTGCTGCCCGACGTCGTGCCCGAGGGCCCGCGCGGCGTCCCGCACCGCGGACTTCGGTCGGTAGGAGATGACGTTCGCGACCTGCGCCGCGTGCGTGCGCCCGAACCGCTCGTACACGTACTGGATGACCTCCTCGCGGCGCACCGACTCGATGTCGACGTCGATGTCCGGCGGCCCGTCGCGCTCGGGCGCGAGGAAGCGCTCGAACAGCAGACCGTGCTTCACGGCGTCCACGGCCGTGATGCCGAGCGCGTAGCAGACGGCCGAGTTCGCGGCCGAGCCGCGCCCCTGGGCGAGGATGCCGCGCGCGCGGCAGAACTCCACGAGGTCGTAGACGATGAGGAAGTACCCGGGGAACCCGAGCTGCTCGATGATCCCGAGCTCGTGGTCGATCTGGTGCCAGGCACCGGGCTCGTGCTCGGCGTCGCGCGGGCCGTAGCGGTCGGTGGCCCCCCTCTCCACGAGCACGCGCAGCCACGACCTCTCGTCATGCCCGTCCGGGACCGGGTACGGCGGCAGCTCGGGGGCCACCAGGCGCAGGTCGAACTGGCACTCGGCGCCCAGCTCCGCGGCCGTGGCCACGGCCTGCGGGTGGCGGCGGTGCCGGTCGAGCATCTCGGCTGCCGAGCGCAGGTGCGCGGTGGGGGCTCCCGGCAGCCAGCCGTCCATGTCGTCGAGCGACGACCGGGCGCGCACGGCCGCGAGCGCCCCCGCGAGGGGTGCGTCGCGGGGACGTGCGTAGTGGACGTTGCCGGTCGCGACGAGCGGCAGGCGGGCGTCCGCGGCCAGCCCGGCGAGCGCGTCGCACAGGTCGCTGTCGCGGGGGTCGCCCGAGTCGGTGATCTCCACGGCCACGTTGTCCGGGCCGAAGACCTGGACGAGCCGGTCGAGCTCACGGCGAGCGGCCTGCGGCCCCTCGGTGAGCAGCGCCGAGCGCACCGCGCCCTTGCGGCAGCCCGTGAGGACCAGCCACTGGCCGCCCGACTGCTCCCCGAGCTGGTCGAGCCGGTAGTCGGCCGCGCCCTTGCGACCCGTCGCGAGGTGCGCGGTCGCGATCGCGCTCGACAGGTTGCGGTACCCGTCCGGGCCGCGGGCCAGGACGAGCAGGTGGGACGCCCGCGGGTCCGGCACGCCCGTGGGCGCGTCCAGGACGGGGGCCGCGCCGGGGGTCGGCGCGACGGGCAGGTGCAGCTCGGCACCGAACACGGTCGGCAAGGACACCGCGCGCGCCGCGGTCGCGAAGCGGACCACGCCGTACAGGCCGTCGTGGTCCGTCACGGCGAGCGCCGACAGGCCCAGGTGCGCCGCCTCGGCCGCGAGCTCCTCGGGGTGGCTCGCGCCGTCGAGGAAGCTGAACGCCGAGTGCGCGTGCAGCTCGGCGTAGCGGGGCGCCCCGCCCGCACGGGCACCCGAGCCGGTGGGCCTAGTCATAGACCGCCTCCACGGTCCAGCGCCCCTGGGCGCTCGCGAGCAGCACGCCCCGGCCGTCGTCGAGCAGCACCTGCAGGTACGCCCGCCGGCGCGGCGCCTGGCTCCACCACCGTTCGGCGAGCGGCCACGGCCCGGCCCAGCCGAGCACGCGGGCCGAGCGCGGACGTCCCGACTCCCACCGCACGGTCGCGGGCGGTGCGCTCATCGCGAGGCGCACGTCCACGCGGACGGGCGCTCCGCCGTCGTCCAGGACGCTGACGTCCTCCGGGACGTCCAGCACGAGGGCCGGCGCGGGCTCGGGCAGGCGCCCCGGCCACGGCAGGTCCGCGCGCCGCGGCGCAGGGGCCGCGTCGCCCCACGGGGCGAGGTGCACCTGGTCGTGGACGTCGCGCCCGCCCTGCGTGACGACGCTCAGCACACCGTCCCCGCCCAGGAGGCCCTGGACACGGCCCAGCGCGCGCTGGGCGCGCGCGTCCTCGCCGCTCGACGCGCCCCACAGGCGCGGCTGCTCGACCCCCGCGGCCACGACCTCCTCCGCCGTGATCGCGAGCCGCACGAGCGGCGAGGGCCGGTCCTCGGGCAGGTCCGGCGGGTCGTCGTACGCCACGTCGCCGTCCGGCCCGGTCCCCCGAGCCCCCCGCCGCGGACCTCGTCGTCGCTGCTGCTCCTGGCGCTGCCGCTGCCCCAGTGCGACGCGCGACGCCGTGAGCCACCCCTCGAGCTGCCAGCGCACGCGGTCGGTGATCCGGGCCGCGGTGAGCCCGCCCATGGCCCCGTCGTCACAGCGCCAGGTCCGTTCGAGCTCGCGCCCGTCCTCGGTGCGGGCCGTGATGCGCAGCCGACCGCACGACGACGACCGCTCGACGAGCTGGGCGTGCAGGTCCTCGGCGAGGCGCCGGGCCGCGAAGGTCGCGACGTCGACGCGCTCGGCGGGCGGGTCGAGCTCGCACTCGACGGCCACGTCCGCCTCGACGCGGCGCCTCGCGGGCGGGCGCAGGTCCTCGCCCTGGGCCAGGCGCTGGGCCCACGCACCCAGGTCGCCGAAGCGGGACAGCACGCTCGCGGCGGGCAGGGCCGCGAGGTCCGCGAAGGTCCGCAGCCCGAGCCGTCCCAGGAGGTCGACGAGCTGCGCGACGGGCTGGGCGTCACCCACGACGACGTGCGCGAGCTCGCCCAGCGGGCGCGGGGCGAGGTAGGCGCGCGAGGTCCCGGCGGGCACGACCGACGAGGCCCGCGCCGCGAGCACGGCCGCGAGGATCCCGTCGGCGACGCCGACCTGGCTCTCGTGACCCGTGTCCCGCGCGACCCGCTCGACGAGCACCTGGGCGAGGCGCTCCTCGGTGCCGTGGTAGCGCGCGGGGCCGCCCGAGGGCAGGAGCAGCAGTCCCGGGCGCGCGACCTCGATGCCCGCGACCACGGTCTCGGCCGCGAGCGCGACGGGCTCGAACTCGCGCGCGTCGCGGCCGTCGTCGGCGTCGAGCAGCTCGATCTCGGGGCAGCACTCCTGCGCCCGACGGCGTCGCATCCCCCGGCGCACGCCCTGCGCCCGGGCGGTGGCCGAGACCGCGAGGACCCGACGGCCGTCGTGCGTGGCCGCCGGCACGTGCGCGGGGACCTGGGCCGACCCCATGGCCGCGACGACCGGCCAGTCCGGCACCCACAGGACCGCGGTGCGGGTGGCCGTGGCCTCGGTGCTCATCCGACGAGCCGGAGGCCGGGCGGGGTCTTCTCGACCTGCCGCGGGTTCTTCACGGCGTGCGCGCGCAGCGGCAGCTCGACCTGGCGCTCGATGCTGCGGGCCGCCCCGGCCCGCCCGCTGCGCTCGACCGTCAGCCGGCGCCGGCGCAGGTACCCGGCGCCCTGGTCCATGCCCGACCACGTCCCCGCGCGGACCGTGAGGACCACGTGCGCACCGGCCCAGGGCTGCGCCGCGACGAGCAGGTTGCCGCGCTCGCGGGCACGCGAGGTCAGGCGACGGCGGTCGGCGTCGGTCAGTGCGGCCTGCGGCCCGACCACGACGACGTCGATCCCGTCGAGCAGGGCCGCGACGGCGGCCGCGGCGTCCGGTCCCGGGGACGGGACGAGCGCGACGCGGCCGAGGTCGATCCCGGCCTCGGCCGCCGCGAGGACGCCGAGGCGGGGGAAGCCGACCATCGCGGTCCAGGCCCCCGTGCGCGAGGCCTCGGACAGCAGCGCGAGCAGGAGCGAGGTGGAGCCGTCGACCACCACGGCGGTACCGCGCTGGAGCCCGCCGAAGGGCAGCAGGCCGGACAGCTCCTCCGGGACCGGCAGGAGCTTCTCCTCCCCCGTGGCCCCTGGCGCCCGCCGGGCAGAGAGCTCGGCGCGGCGCAGCACCGACCGGGCGAGCAGGGCCCGCTCCGCGTGCGTGGAACCTGCGGGACGTGCGGGCGTGAAGGAATCGGGGACCTCGGTCGCCGCGCGCGCAGCGGTGACCGCGGAGCGGCCCAGGGCCTCCAGGAGGGCGTCGTCGACCAGGGTCATGACACCTCCTGCACGCTCGAAAGACATTCGAACAGGTGTTCGAACACTTCCAGTACACGCCCTCCTCGAGGGGGTGTCAACTCGCCCGGGCCGCTCCGCACAGGGGGTCAAGTGGTGGTTGATAGTTCGACGAGCATGCAACTATCGACCGGACATCCGGGCATTCCGGAAGCCTCACTCGCCACCTCAGCCTTGGTCGGGGATCGGCGCCGTTCCAACGATTCCAGCCCTTCGCGCACGGCATGGACGAGGCCAGACCCTCAAGCAGCGCTCGAGAGAACGACGACCGACGTCACTCGGGGCGCGGAAGGGCCCGGATCGCGAGCATCGCATAGACCCCGACCGCGACGAGGCCGGCGAGGACCCCCAGGACCGTGAGCACGGTCGGCCCCTCGTCGAACGTCCGCCAGCCCCCGAGCACGGCCCCCACCGCCGTGAACACCCCCAGGAGGACGAACGCGGCCCGCTCCCCGAAGAGCGGTCCCCCACGGCGCACCGTGATCGCGATGCCGAGCGCTGCCACGAGGGCCAGGGCACCGAACAGCTCCACGGCGATCGTGGTGTCGTGGATGAAGTACCCCCTGCCTCGCCGCTGACTCATCAGCACGATGGGGGCGATGACCGCCAGGATGATCAGGACGACGCTCTGCGTCGTCCCCTTGCGTCGCTTGTGCACCCGCACATGGTGGCAGACGTCGCACCGACGGCACCCTCGTGTCCTCTGAGCCCGCCCGGCGGCTCTCGGCGGACCTGGGCGGACGGCACGACGACCGAGGGGTCCGGCCCGTGCGGGCCGGACCCCTCGGTCGTCGTGCTCGGCAGGCGTCAGCCGCAGTCGGCACCGGTGAACGGGACCTCGACGGGCACGGCCTGCTCGGACGCTCCCGTCGGGGCCACCTCGACGACGGCCGTGCCGCCCTCGACACCCACGGCACGCGTGCTGAACGCCGCGTGCGCGCGCTTCTCGGGCGAGAGCGCGGAGAAGCTCCGGCTGCCGTACGGCGTCGAGACCACGAGGTCGACGGGCACCACGTCGTCGTTGACGACGTCGACCGAGACCTGGGCCCGCCCTGCCACGCACCGCACGGTCGCGGTGGCGGTGACCTGTGCCTCCTCGGCAGGCGCCGCCCCCCGCACCTCGAGGTCGTAGAGCGACAGGTACGGGCTGAGGCTCTTGGTCGTCGTCGTCACCCTGACGTACCGCGCGGTGGTCGCCGCGACGGTCAGGACGTCGGTGCGCGCACCACCTGCGAGCCCGGTCCTGGTCACCAGAGGCGACCAGGACGCGCCGTCCTGCGACACCTCGACGCGGTAGGCCGTCGCGGACGCGGCCTCCCAGCGCAGCGTGATCTCGTCGACCGTGCGGGCCGTGCCGAGGTCGACCTGGACCCACGGCTGTGCGCCGTAGTCGGCCGACCAGCGCGTCGAGGGGTCACCGTCGACGACGTTGGCCGCCGTCATGGTCGTCCCCGCCTCGACGCCCGAGGCCGTCGCGACGGCACCCAGGGCAAGGTCCGGACGGCCGAGGACGCTCAGCCGCCACGCACCGACCCCGTCAGGACCGCCGACGACCGCGCTCAGCCGGACGTACCGGGCCTCCTGGGCGGCGAACGTCGCCCGGTCCACCCCCGCCCCGGTCGCGTTGCGGTGCCGGGACGCCCGCGTCCAGGTCGACCCGTCGACCGAGACCTCGACCGTGTAGCTCGCCGCTGCCGCCGCAGTCCAGTCGGCCTCCACGGCGCCGACCGTCTGCACCGACCCCAGGTCCACGGTGAGCGAGGCGGGCTCGGTCGACCGGGTGCTCCAGCGCGTGGTCGTCTGGCCGTCCGTGAGGTGCTCGGGACCGTTGCCCTCGTCCGAGGACGAGGCCGTCACGGTCGCACCGTGGCTCAGCTCGCCCGCGAGCTGGCCGCCCCGCGTGAAGTCGACCACCTCGATGCCGGGACCCAGGCCCAGGGTGCGGGTGAGGGCAGAGAACTGCGCGAACGTGAGCTCGGGCGTCGCCCCGTCCCAGGTCTTCTGCGCGATCGTCGGGAAGGACAGCTCGACCAGGCCGTGCACGTCCTGCTGCGAGTAGTCGGCGTGCACGAGGTCGTTCCAGACCGCGAACATGGCTCCCTCCGCGGCCCCCTCGGGCACGGTCTTGTTCCCGGTCCTGTTGGGCGCCCAGGACGAGTAGAGCCACTGGTTGTTCAGCCCGTTGCCGTGGTAATAGCTCGCGAACGGGACGACGTACAGCGTCGAGTCGTCGGTGTTGAGGAACCGGTAGCCGTCGGCGTACGCCGACTCGATCGAGTACCAGCCGCCGTTCCAGGAGTTGATCGTGACGTCACGGTCGTACCCGTTCGCGTTGCCGTGCATCTGGGTGAAGCTGCCCCACGCGCGCGGATGCTTGCCGAGGCTGCGGACGTGGGCAGCCATGGTGTTGAAGTAGTCCCGGAAGAGCGCGGGCGACGCGTAGTACTCGTCGACGCCCATGTGCACGTCGGGTCCCTCGAACCACGGTGCGAACTCGGTGAAGATCGACTTCATGACGGCCGTCGCCTCGGGCTTGCTCAGGTCCAGGTGGTCGGAGTTGCCGCCGTTCGTCCCGAGCTCGGGCTTCCACCGGACGACCGAGCGCGCATGGGCCGGCCCCTCGATCTCGGGGATGATCGTCACCGCGTGAGCCGCCGCGGTGTCCTCGAAGGACTGCCAGTCCGCGCGGTCGTAGGCGCCGTCGGTCGAGGCGAGGCCCGCGAACGCGGGGTTGTCCGACTCGAGCCGGAAGCCCGCCTGGGCGTTGGCCCAGTTGCCGCCCGCCGGGCTGATCTCGTTGTCCATGAGGTGGATCTGGAACTCGTTGAGCTTGAACCAGCTCATCATCGAGATGTAGTCGCGGACGAACTCGGGCGTGAAGAAGCGCCGCCCCACGTCGAGCATGAACCCGCGCGAGGCGTAGTCGGGCCAGTCGACCGACTCCCCGACGGGCACGCTGCCGCGACCCGGGCTCTGGACGAGCACCTGCAGGAAGCTCCGGGTCCCGTAGAAGGCACCCTGCTCGGTCGGTGCGGTCACGGTGAGACGCTCGGGGTCGACGTCGAGGACGTACCCCTCCTCGGCGAAGCGCTCGCCGCCCGCGGCATGGACGAGCCCGGGATCGACGACGAGGACGATGTCACCGTCGTCCGGCGCCGCGTCCAGGGCGACGGGGACGGTGCGGGCGGTGAGCTCGGCGATGTCCGTCGCGACCTGCCGGCCCATCTCCTCGAGCGCGGCGGGGACGACGATCCGGGTCGAGGCGTCGAGATCGAACGAGCCGCTGCCTCCCGTCCACTCCTTGAGCGTGGGGACGACCGCGGGCTTGGCGTTGGTGGCGTCGGCCGCGGCGGGAGCCGTCAGGGCGACGCTCCCGGCAGCCGTGCCGAGCGCGAGGGCGAGGGCGGTGGCCGAGGCGACCGTCCGCCGTCGGGCAGCGGACGGCCGGCGTCCGGGCAGGAGCCCCCTGGCGAGGCTCACGGGTGGTGGAACTGCGTGCATGGCGACCTTCTCTCTGGTCGGCGATGCGCCCGGGGTCTGCCGGGACCGGCGGCGATCGACGCTCGTGACATGGCATCTGTGGCACTCACTGCGTGGCCCGAGGATCGCCCGGGCAGTCCTCAGATTTGCGGGTGGTGACGGAGTTTGTCAATAGCGGGGCCTAAACGCGCACAAACCTGCAACATGTGATTTCCTGGGGCGGACAAGCGGGACGCATCACCGGCCGGCGCCCGCCCGTGCCGGCCCCACCACCCCTGGCTCCTCGCCGTCCCACCGGGCACGATGGGACGATGAACCTCGCCGACCGCCCCCTCGCCCCCGACCCCTACTCGCTCCTGCCCCAGGTGCCGCGCTTCACGGTCACGAGCGACGACGTCGTCGACGGCGAACCCCTGGCGCGCACGCACGCGGCCGACGGCGACAACCGGTCGCCCGAGCTCTCCTGGAACCACTTCCCCGCGGCCACGCGCTCGTTCCTCGTGAGCTGCTTCGACATGGACGCGCCGACCCCGGCGGGCTACTGGCACTGGACCGTCGTCAACGTGCCCGTGTCCACCGTGACCCTCGCGCAGGGCGCCGGGTCACCCGGGGGCGGCTACCTCCCGCCGGGAGCCGTGCAGACCCGGCACGACGGCGGAGGGCCGGGCTACCTGGGTGCCGCACCCCCGCGCGGCGACAGACCGCACCGGTACGTGTTCGCGGTGCACGCGCTCGACGTCGAGACGCTCGACGTCACCCCCTCGACGACCGCGACCGCGGTCGCCATGAACGCCGTGTTCCACACGATCGGGCGCGCGACCATCACGCCGACCTACCAGGTCCTGGTCGACGCATGAGCCGCCCCACGAGCGGCCCGCTCGCCCTCCCGACGCTCGGCGACCTCGACTGGGTCCCGGCGACGAGCCGGCCCGAGCTCCTCGCCCCCTCGGTCGCCGCGGCGCTCGCCCGGTGGGCCGAGCAGGACCCGCGCGTCGCCGAGCAGGTCGCGGTCGTCGAGATCGACCCGGACCTCGCCGACACCGCGACGCTCAACGCCGCCCACGACCTTCCCCCGGCGGCCTCCGCGAACTGCGTCCTGGTCGCCGGACGACGCGGGGGCGACGAGAGGATCGCCGCAGCGGTCGTGCGAGCCACGACCCGGGCCGACGTGAACACGCGCGTGCGGTCGCTGCTCGACGTGCGCAAGGCGTCGTTCCTGCCCATGGACCGCGCGGTCGCCGAGTCCGGCATGGAGCACGGCGGGATCACCCCGATCGGGCTCCCCGACGGGTGGCGCGTGCTGCTCGACGCGGCTGTCGCCACGGACGGCGAACCCGCGCTGATCGGCAGCGGGCTGCGCCGCTCCAAGCTGCTGCTGCCGGGCGCGCTGCTCGCACTGCTGCCCGGGATCGAGCTGGTCGAGGGGCTGGGCGTGCCGGTGGGGTGAGCGAGGACGCGGGTTCCCGCGGCGAGGGGGTGCGGGCGCTCGGCCCGGCGGCGCGGCGCCCTCGAGCCTCAGCCCTCGGCGCGGCCCTCTCGCCAGTACCCCATGAACGCGACCGACCGGCGGTCCACACCGCGCTCGGACACGAGGTAGCGCCGCAGCGTCTTGATGACCGACGCCTCGCCCGCGAGCCACGCGTAGAGCTCGGCGCACGCGACGAGGGGCGCGCCGTCGTCGTCCACGGGGACCTCCCAGAGGATGCCGGTGTCGATGTCGACGTCCTCGAGCTCGGCCACGTCGCCGGCCCCGTCGGCGCGCCGCTCGAGCCCGCGCGCGGCGCACGTGAGCGAGTGGGTCGCCCCGCACACGTTGCGCTCGAGCAGACGGTCTGCCGCCTCACGGACCGCGGGGACGAGCAGGTCGCCGTGGGCGCGCCCCTCGCGGGCGAGCCAGGTGACGTTCACGCCGGCGGGCGCCGTGACGGGCAGGACGTCGCCCGCGTGCGGGACCTCGAGGAAGACCTCGCCGACCTCGTCCGCAGGCAGGGCCCCCAGGATCGAGGCGATCGCGGGGACAGCGGTCTCGTCGCCCGCGAGGAGCAGCGCGTGGCTGCGGACGGGGCGCGAGAACTCGACCCCGCCGTGCGCGCCCGTCCACAGCCCGTTGGGGCCCAGCAGGACGACCTCGGTGCCGGGGCGCGCCGCGAGCGCCCACCGGGACGCGGGGCCGGCGTCGCCGTGCAGGACCAGGTCGACGTCCACCTCGGCGAGCTCGGGGCGCACCGCGCGCACGGTGTAGGTGCGCAGCGGGTTGCGACGCTCCTCGGGCTGGGCACGCCAGGCGGCATACCACTCGCCCGTGCGGTCGAGGTGCTCGTAGCCGCCGTCGGCCGCGGGCAGGACGAGCTTGATGCGCTGGTCCAGGCCGTTGTCGGCGAACTCGTGCAGGTCGTGGCCCGTGAAGGTCACGCGCAGGAAGCTGGGAGCCAGACGCTCGACCCGTCGCACCTGCACGTCGAACATGCGGAACGGGGAGATCTCCTGCTCGGTCACGACACTGGTCTGGCTCACGTAGGCGAGCCTAACCAAACATCGGGCCCGGGTGAACCCCCGGACCCTCACCTGTGGCCGGGATCACTCTCACGCCTCGCGGCCTCGGCTGCGCCACAGGAGCCACACGAAGTACGGCGCACCGATGAGCGCGGTCGTCAGGCCCGCGGGGATCTGGGCGGGCGCGATGACCGTGCGTCCCACGGTGTCGGCGACGCTCACGAGGACGGCCCCGAGCAGCATCGAGACCGGGATGACGCGACCGTTGCGGGAACCGACGAGGGCACGCGCGGCATGCGGGGCGACGAGCCCCACGAAGCCCACGACGCCGACGGCGCAGACCGCCGCCGCGGTCAGGACCGCGCTCGCGCCCAGGAGCAGCAGGCGCGTGCGGTCGAGCGGCAGGCCCAGGACCCGCGGGGTGTCCTCGTCGAGCGCCAGGACGTCCATCTCGCGCCGGTGGAGGACCGCCACGGGCACGACCACGAGCAGCGCGAGCACGACGGGGACCACGTGCTCGAGCGTGCGCCCGTACGTGGACCCGGACAGCCAGGTGAGCGCGAGGTTGAGGTTCCACGGCGCCACCACGACGATCACGAGCGTCGTCAGGGCCGTGGCCCCCGCGCTCATGCCGATGCCGATGAGCACGAGGCGGTCCGAGCTCAGCCCGCCCCGGTAGGCCAGGCGGTAGACGATCGCGAACGTCCCGAGCGCGCCGACCACGGCCGCCGCGGACATGCCCATGATGCCGACGCCGGGCACGAGCAGGACGACCGCGACGGCCCCCAGGCCCGCACCCGCGGTCACGCCGAGCAGCCCCGGTTCGGCCAGCGGGTTGCGGCACACGGCCTGCACCACGGTTCCCGCCAGTCCCAGGGCGGCACCCGCGAGGATCGCCGCGAGCGCACGCGGGAAGCGCTGGTCGAGCACGAAGGAGACCTGCTTGCCCGCCCGGTCGGCGGCCCAGTTGAGGACGTCGCCCGTGAGCAGGAGCCGGTCGCCCAGCAGGAGCGCGGCGATCGTGGCCGTGACCAGGAGCGCGACCAGGACGGTCGTCACGACCAGGGTCCGACGCGCGGTGCGCGGCCGGACGTGCGTGGCCCGGGTCCCCGCGGCGGGGCCCGAGTCCTTGAGGCGGCGCGCGAGCCACACGAGCGTCGCGGCGCCGAACACGGTCGTGATGACGCCCGTCGGGACCGCGACACCGTAGGTGCCGGGAAGCACCAGCCGCAGCAGGACGTCGGCACCCAGGATGACGATCACGCCCGCGATCCCCGAGAGGGGGATGAGCACGCGGTGCCGGTTGAGCCCCGGCACCTTGCGCGCCACGAGGCGCACGATCACCGGGGCGCACAGGCCGACGAACCCGACCGGGCCCGCGACCGTGACCGCCGTCGCGGACAGCAGGACCGCGAGCAGGATCGTCACGACGCGCGTGGCGCGCACGTCGATCCCGAGGACGGTCGCGGTGTCGTCCCCCAGCGCCAGGAGGTCCAGGCGGTGGGCCACGAGGATCAGGCCGCCGAGGCCCACGACCACGAGCGGGGCAGCGAGGGCGACCTGCGACGTGCCGGACTGGACGATCGAGCCGCTCCCCCACGCGAAGAGCCCCATGGTCTCCTGCTGGAACAGCACGAGCAGCACGGTCGTCAGGGAGTGCAGGGCCAGGGTGATCGCGGAGCCCGCGAGGATCAGCCGGGTCGGCCCGGCGGCACCACCGCGGGCCAGGACGAGCACGAGGCCCGAGGCCGCGAGGCCACCGACCAGCGCGAGGGTCCCCGAGAGGTAGAACGGCAGCGTCACGCCGATCACGGCCGCGCCCACGACCGCGACGTAGGCGCCCGCGTTGACCGCGAGCGTGTCGGGCGAGGCGAGCGGGTTGCGCGCCACGGACTGCAGCGCGGCTCCGGCCGCACCGAGCGAGACGCCCACGAGCAGGCCCGCGAGCAGGCGGGGCAGTCGCGAGGCGACCAGGACGGCCGCGACGGTCCGGTCCGTGTCGCCGCCGGCCTCGCCGCCCACGACGAGCCTCAGCAGGTCGCCGAGCCCGACGTCGGCCGTCCCCTGCGTGAGGTGGATCGCGGCCAGCACCAGGACGACGAGGATCGCGACGACGAACGCCGAGGCGACCGTCAGGCGGAACCGGACGCGCGAGCGCCCCGGGGGAACCGGCGGGGCCAGGAGTCCCGAGGCGTCGTCCGGGACCTCGTTCCGGGCCGTCGAGAGCTCCCCCGGGGCGCTCGTGCTCACTGGGTCAGTGCCGCGACGAGCGCGTCGACGTAGGCGCCCGCCGAGGCCGGGCCGCCGAACATCCAGATGCCGTCGGGGATGCGGTGCACGTCACCGGCCGCGACGAAGGGGAGCTGCTGCCAGATCGCGTTGTCCTTGAGGCCGTCCGCGAACGGGTCTGCCTCGGAGTCGCTCGCGGCGTAGACGAACTGGACGTCGCTCAGCGCGGTCAGGCCCTCGACGTCGGTCTGCGCGAGGCCGTAGTCGGGGTCGCCCTCGCCGGTCCACGCGTTCGCGAGGCCCAGCTCGGCGCCGATCGCGCCGAGGAACGAGCCGGGCGTGTACATGCGCACCGAGACGGTGCCGTTGTTGACCCAGCCGTCGGCCATGACGTACGAGGCGCCCGCGACGCCGGCCTCGTCGAGGGCCTTCTTGCCCTCGGCGACCTTGGTGTCGAAGCCCGCGAGCAGCTCGGCGCCCTCGTCCTCGGTGCCCGTCGCGGTCGCGAGCGTCTCGACGGTCTGGCGCATGTATCCGATCGGGTCGGTGCCGTCCGAGCCGCGCAGCGTCACGACGGGCGCGATGTCCGCGAGCTGGTCGATCACGTTGTCGGGCGTGTCGGTGGTGACGGCGATGAGCTGGGGCTCGAGCGCCGAGATCGCGTCGAGGCTCGGCTCGCCGCGCATCCCGACGTCCGGGGTCGACGCGTCGAGGGGCACCGAGGTGTCCCAGGTGTTGTAGCCCTCGACGTCGGCCTGACCCACCACGTCCACGCCGAGCGCGAGCAGGTTCTCGGTGAGGCCCCACTCGAGCGAGACGACCTCGGTCGCCGGGGCGTCGAGCGTCTGCTCGCCGCGCTCGTCGGTGAACGTGACGGGGCCCGCGTCGGAGGCTGCGGTCGCGTCGGCCGAGCCGGCGTCGGCCTCCTCCGTCGTGCCGCACGCGGTGAGGGTGAGCGCTGTCACGAGCAGGACGGCGGGCAGGCCGGTCCGGAGGGTCGTTCGCATGGGGGTCCTGTGTCCTTGAGGTGCGGCCCGCGCCGTGGCGGCGTCGGGCTCGGTGGGCCACCGCGCGGGGGTGCGCGGCGGCACGGGGTTCGTCGGCTCGGTCGTCAGGGGACGGCGACGAGCCTGCGGGTCGTGTGCCGCCCGACGGGCGCGGTCTGCACCGTGCCCGTCAGCGGGTCGTGCGTGACCTCGATGCGGATGCCGTAGGTCTCGCTCAGGGCGTCGGCCGTCAGGACGTCCACGGCCTCGCCCGCGGCGCGGACGACGCCGCGCTGGAGCAGGACCACGTGGTCGGCGACCGCGGCCGCCTGGTTGAGGTCGTGCAGCACGACGCCCACGGCCACGCCGTGGTCGTCCGCGAGGTCGCGCATCAGGTCGAGGATCTCGACCTGGTAGCGCAGGTCCAGGTAGGTCGTGGGCTCGTCGAGGAGCAGCACGCCCGTGTCCTGCGCGAGGCACGTCGCGAGCCACACGCGCTGGAGCTCGCCGCCCGACAGCTCGTCGACGCCGCGTCCCGCCATGGCCGCGACGCCCGTGACGTCCATGGCCCAGGCGATCGCGCGGGCGCCGTCGGGGTCCGTGGAGCGGAAGCGTGCCCGGTGCGGGTGGCGCCCGTACCCGACGACGTCGCGCACGCTCACGCCGTTGGGCGTGGGCCTGCTCTGCGAGAGCAGCGTCACGCGGCGCGCGAAGTCCTTGGGGTGCAGCGCGAGCGCGTCGGGGACGTCGGGCAGGCTCACGGTGCCTGCGAGCGGCTTGTGGAGCCGGGCGAGCGAGCGCAGGAGCGTCGACTTGCCGCTCCCGTTGGGCCCGATCAGCGCGGTGACCTGTCCGGGGAGCAGTCGCAGCGAGGCGTCGTGCACGACGGCGTTCCCGTCGTACCCGAGGCTCAGCCCGGCACCGGCGAGGGCCGGTCGGGCGGGGTCCTGGGCTGCCGTGGCGTCGTCGGCTCCCGGTAAGGTCTGGCTCACAGAGGTGAGCCTAACCAAACATCTGGACCGGGTGAAACCCTCGGACCCGAAGATGTGGTCGGGATCACTCGAGAAGGGCGGTCGCGCTCAGCGCACGATCGTCACGGGGCAGTGCGCCTCGCGTACCAGCGCGTGGCTCACCGATCCCAGGACGAGAGCCGCGAACCCTCCCCTGCCGCGCGAGCCCACGACGAGCCGCTCGGCCCCCTCCGAGGCCCTGACCAGCGCGGGGGCCGGGTAGGCCTCGACCGTCTGTCCCTCGACCTCGATGCCCTCGAACGCCTCGCGCACCTGCGCGAGCGCCGCGGCGAGCTGCCGCTCGGCGCCCTGCTCGGCGCGCTCGCGCGGGAACTCCGCAGCGACGTAGCTCTCGAGATGCGCGGAGGCCCGCGTCCACCAGGCGACCACCACTCGCAGGGACGCCTGCCGCGAGACGGCCACCTCGGCCGCGTGGAGCAGCGCGTCGGTCGAGGCCGCCGACCCGTCGACCCCCACCACGACGGGCAGGTTGACGTCGCGCAACGCCTCGACGTCGCCGTGCACCACGACGACCGGGCAGTGCGCGTGGGCGGCGACCGCGAGCGCCACCGAGCCGCCGAGCTCGCCGCGCACCCGCCCGTGGTCCCCGGAGCCGACGACCACGACCGAGGCGTCGAGCGACGCCCCGACCAGGGTCGCCGCAGGGGTCGTGTACTCGACGGTCGCCTCGACCTCGAGGTCCGGCTCGACCTCGAGCGCCTTGCCACGGCCGCGGTCCGCGAGCGCCCGGGCTCCGGCCTGCGCGTCGTCCCCTCCGCCCGGCAGCGAGGGTTCCAGGTGGGAGTCGTGCGCGTCGCGGGCGAAGACGACCTCGAGGTGGGCGCTGCGCCGTCGGGCTTCGCGCGCAGCCCAGCGCACCGCAGAGGTCGCCGAGGGCGACCCGTCATACCCGACAACGACCGGTCCGACGCTGGACATACGTCCATCGTCACCCCGTGGGCGTCCTGGCGCGAGGGCTGGGGCGTCGCCAACGGACGCGTCGCAGCCGGGTCACGTGCTGGGCGTCCGCCGCGCGACGGCCCGGACGACGGCACGTCCGGCCAGCCCCACGAGGAGCACCGCCCCGCCCGCGAGCACGGACGCCGGCGGGAGCGAGGCGGCGAGCACCACGCACCCGACGAGTCCCAGGACCTGGAGGACGCGGGGCCGGCGACGGTCGTCGGGCCCCTGCGTGAGGGCCGCGAGGTTGGCGACCGCGTAGTACGTCAGCACCGCGAAGGACGAGAACCCGACGGCCGTGCGGAGGTCGGCGACCAGGACGAGGACGACGAGGACGACCCCCAGCACGGCCTCGGCGCGCGCGGGCACCCGGTGGACCGGGTGCACCACCGCGAGCGGGCGCGGCAGGTCGCCCTCCCGCGCCATCGCGAGCGTCGTCCGCCCCACCCCGGCGACGAGCCCCAGCAGCGCTCCCCCGCAGGCCGCGGCGGCGCCGACCCGCACGATCAGGTCCCCGCCGGGCCACCCGGCCGCGCCGACGAGGTCGGCGAGCGGCGCCGTCGACCCGGCGAGGGCGTCCACGCCGAGCGCCCGCAGCGCGCCGAACCCGACCACCGCGTAGACGACCACCACGATCCCGAGCGCGAGCTGGATCGCCCGCGGGATCGTCACGCGCGGGTCGCGCACCTCTTCCCCGAGCGTCGCGATCCGTGCGTACCCGGCGAACGCGAAGAACAGCAGTCCCGCGCTCTGGAGCACCCCGTACGCCCCCAGGGGTGCTCCCGCCCCCGGCGCGGCCCCTGCGACGGGGGCCTGCCACGCGACGACGACCACGAGCACCAGCACGAGCGCCGTCACGGCGCCCAGGAGGCGCGTCACCTGGGCCGTGCGGGTCACGCCCCGGGCGTTGACGGCGACCAGCGCCACGACGACGAGCGCGGCCACGGGTCGCTGCGCGCCGGGGGCGGCATAGGCCGCGAAGGTCAAGGCCATGGCCGCGCACGAGGCCGTCTTCCCGACGACGAACGACCACCCCGCGGCGAACCCCCACCACGGTCCCAGGCGTTCACGCCCGTACGCGTAGGCCCCGCCCGACGTCGGGTAGCGAGCCGCGAGCTGCGCCGTGGACGTCGCGTTCGCGTAGGCGACCAGGGCCGCGAGCGCGAGCCCCGCGAGGAGCCACCACCCGGCCGCGGCGGCCGCCGGGGCGAAGACCGCGAACACTCCGGCGCCGAGCATCGAGCCGACGCCGATCACGACGCTGTCGGCCAGCCCCAGGCGCCGGGCGAGCGGGGCGGGCCGAGAGGGCGGGGCGGGCTCTGCGGTCATGGTGCGACCGTAGCGAGAGCGGGTGAACGGGAGGTGCCGCGCACGCTGGGTGCATGGTTCGGCTGCGACACGCCCGGCGAGTCGCAGCCGAACCATGCACCCGGCGTCCGCCCGGAGAAATCCCGCGACGCCCCGGCTGCACCATGGGTAGGGTCGGGACCGGTGGACGTGAGGCGTGACGACCCTCGGCCCGGCTCTCGCAGCACGGGCGGACGTCCCCCGCGCGTGCGGCGTACCGACGAGAGGCCGGGACCTCCCGGCGAAGGAGTGGTGGCACAGCGACCTAGCCCCCGCCCGCTCCTCCCGGGCCTTCGCCTGCTGGAGGAACCATGAGACCACCCACCCCACCCGTCGCGCTTCCCGGCTCCCGCACCCTCGCCGCCGACCTCTCGTCCGTGCCGCCCGGCACCTCCGTGACGCTCCGTGGCTGGGTGCACCGCCGCCGCGAGCTCGCCGCGGTCACCTTCCTGGTCCTGCGCGACCGGTCGGGCCTCGCCCAGGTCGTCGTGCGCGCGGGAGACGGGCAGGACGTGCCGCCCGAGGAGACCGTGGTCGAGGTGACCGGGGTCGCCACGGCGAACGCCCAGGCGCCTGGGGGGATCGAGGTCACCGCGCCGACCGTCGTCCCCCTGACCGACCCGGCCAGGACCCCTCCCGTCGAGCTGTGGCGTCCTGCGCTCGACGTGGCGCTGCCGACCCTGCTCGACCACGCGGCGGTCGCGTGGCGCCATCCCGCCCAGCGCGCCCGGTGGGAGGTCGCGGCCGCGTCGCTGCGGGGCTTCCGGGAGGTGCTCGACGCGCAGGGGTTCACCGAGGTCCACTCTCCCAAGATCGTCGCGTCGGCGACCGAGTCGGGGGCGAACGTGTTCGCGGTCGACTACTTCGGCGGTCCCGCCTTCCTGGCGCAGAGCCCTCAGTTCTACAAGCAGCAGCTCGTCGGGGTGTTCGAGCGCGTGTACGAGGTGGGGCCGGTCTTCCGCGCCGAGCCGCACGACACGGTCCGCCACCTCGCCGAGTACGTCTCGCTCGACGTCGAGCTCGGGTTCGTGCACGACCACCGCGACGTGCTGCGGGTGCTGCGCGACGTCCTGGCGGGCATGGTCGCGGGGGTGCACGAGCTCGCGGCAGGGGCGGTCGCGACCCAGGGGTTCGAAGTCCCGGTCGTGCCCGACCAGATCCCGGTGATCCACTTCGCCGAGGCCCTGGCCCTGGTCGGCGCGCCCGCGGACGAGCCCGACCTGGCCCCCGAGCACGAACGCGCCCTGGGGAGGTGGGCGCTCGCCGAGCACGGCAGCGACTTCCTCGCCGTCGAGGGCTTTCCGATGGCCAAGCGCCCCTTCTACACGCACCCCCAGCCCGACGACGCGCGGTGGAGCAACAGCTTCGACCTGCTCTTCCGCGGTCTCGAGCTCGTCACGGGCGGTCAGCGGCTGCACCGGCACGCGGACTACGTCTCAGCGATCACGGCCCGTGGCGAGGACCCGGCCGCGTACGCGACCTACCTCGAGGCGTTCGAGCACGGCATGCCGCCGCACGGCGGGTTCGCGATCGGCCTCGAGCGCTGGACGGCTCGCCTGACGGGGGCGGCGAACGTCCGGGAGGTCACGCTGTTCCCGCGCGACCTGCACCGGCTCGTGCCCTAGCCCGACGTCGAGTGCATGGTTCGGCCGCGACTCGCCGGGCGTGTCGCAGCCGAACCATGCACTCAGCGCTCGGGAGCCCGCTCCGGCACGTGCAGCCGCCGCAGGAAACGGTCGGTGCGAGGCTGCGGCCCGCGCCGGTCGCGCAGGGACACGACGACCGTCGTGGCGGTCGCGAGCGGGATCGTCCAGGCCGCGGGCTGGGCCAGGAGGCTGCGCGCGAGCCCGTCGCCGGGCCCCAGCGCCGAGGTCACGAGGAGCGCGACCGCGCACAGCGCGCTCCCGACGACCATGCCCGCGATCGCGCCGCGCGCCGTGAGCCGACGCCACCACACACCCAGCAGGATCGTCGGGGACAGCGCCGAGGCCGCGAACACGAACACCGTCCCGACGCTCGTGACGAGCCCCTGCGGGATGGTCACGAGCGCGAACGCGAGGGGCACGATCGTGCACGCGACCGCGGACCAGCGGAACGAGCGGACCGTGCCGCCGAACAGGTCCTGGCTCACGACCCCCGCGAGCGAGACCACGAGCCCCGAGGACGTCCCGAGGAACGCCGCGAACGCCCCGGCGATCACGAGCGCCGAGAGCAGCTCGCCGCCCAGGCCGGGCACGAGGCGCGCGGGCAGCACGAGCGCCACCGTGTCGGCGACGCCGGGCTCGGCCAGGTCGGGCGCGACGACCCGGGCGACGAGCCCCATGGTGCTCGAGACCATGTAGAAGACGCTGATCATGACGATCACCACGACCGTGGTCCAGCGCGCCGAGACCCCGTCGGGGCTCGTGTAGAAGCGCACGAGGACGTGCGGCAGTCCGATCGTGCCGAGCAGGAGCGCGAGCAGCAGCGAGACGGTCGTGTACGTGTCGTAGGAGCGTGGCCCGGCCTCGGGCGGGAAGACCTGGGCCGGGTCGAGCGCCAGGTCCTGCCCGCCGAGCACGACCAGCAGGAAGACCACGGGGATCGCGAGCGCCGTGAGCTTGACCCAGAACTGGAACGCCTGGACGAACGTGACCGAGCGCATGCCGCCCGCGGCGACCACGGCGCTCACGACTGCGGCGACCCCGACCGACCCGACCCACGGCGGCACGGGGGCCACGGTCGTGATGACGAGCGCGGCGCCATGGAGCTGCGGGACGACGTACAGCCACCCGATGACGAGCACCAGGACGCTCGTGACGCGCCGGGCGGCGAGCGAGTCGAGGCGTGCCTGGACGAAGTCGGGGATCGTGTAGGCCCCGCTGCGGCGCAGCGGCCCGGCCACGAACAGCAGCACGAGCAGGTACCCCGCGGCGTACCCGACGGGGAACCAGAACGCCTCGGCCCCGGAGAGCAGCACGAGCCCGGACAGGCCCAGGAACGTCCCGGCCGACAGGTACTCGCCGCTGATGGCCGACGCGTTCCACACGGGCTGCACGGTGCGCGAGGCGACGAAGAAGTCGCTCGTGGTCCGCGAGATGCGCAGCCCGTAGAACCCGATGAGCCCGGTCGCGAGCAGCAGCAGGCCGACCGCGACGAGCGGCAGCGCCGAGGTCACTCGTCCTCCACGAGGGCGCGGAAGCGTCGTTCGTTGCGCGCGGCGGCGAGCGCGAACACGAGCGCGAACGCCGCGATGACCGGGTAGAACCCGTAGGCGTGCAGGAGCCACGGGAGCGGCACGCCCAGCAGGTGCACGTCGCCCAGCGTCGGCACGGCGCTCATCGTGACCGTGAGCAGCGCGACGACGGCAAGGAACGACACGACGCACGCGAGCGCGAGCCGCAGCTGCGCCCGCGCGAGGCTGCGGGCGTACACGGCCGCGGGTTCGCTGCCGCCGTCGGGCCCGGAGGTCTCCGCGCCCAGGGGCGTCACAATGCCCGACGGCGCCCGCTCCCCCGGGTGCGTCGCGGCGGCCGGTTCGGCGGCCGGTTCGTCCGTCGAACGGACGACGACCCGCGGCGGGGGCTCCTCGGTGCTCACGGACGTCCTCCGGGACGGCCGAGGAGCGCGTCGCGCACGGCCGGGGCCATGCGACGGCTCACGGGGACCTCGTGCCCCGCGACGACCACGACGGGGTGCGCACCGCCCAGGCGGACCGCGGTCACGGCCGAGCGGTCGACGAGGTAGGAGCGGTGCACGCGCAGGAAGCCCGCGGCCGCCCAGCGTTCCTCGAGGTCGGAGAGAGGCTCGCGCACCAGGTAGCTGTCGCTGTCCGTCACGAGGCGCGAGTAGTCGCCCTGCGCCTGGACCCACCGCACCGCGGAGCGCAGCACGACGCGCGTCGTGGTCCCGACCGTCACGGCGATGGTCTCGTCGGCAGGGGCACGGGCGTCGGGCGCCGCCCGGCCCGCGTCCCGCAGCGCGGGGCGGCCCCCGGCCGCGTGACCCGCGACAGCGCGCTCGACCGCCCGAGCCAGACGTTCGCGCCGCACGGGCTTGAGCACGTAGTCGACCGCCTCGACCTCGAAGGCCTCGATGGCCCGGGCCTCGTCGGCCGTCACGAACACCACGGCGGGCCGCACCGAGAACCGCGACAGCGCGCGGGCGAGGTCGAGCCCCGTGAGGCCGGGCATGTGGATGTCGAGGAACGCGACGTGCACGGGGTGCTCGGACAGCCAGCGCAGGGCCTCGGACCCCGAGGCGACGCCGTGCACCGAGCGCACGTGCGGGTCGCGGCGCAGGAGCTGGACCAGCTCGTCGAGCACGGGCCGTTCGTCGTCGGCCACGAGGACGTCGACGCCGTCGGGCCGGACCTCGCCCGGGCTCTCGCCCGGCGCACCGGACCCGGTGGCCCGGGGACCGTCGTCGTTCACGGCCTGCTCACCTCGGTCTCGTGCTGGGGCTGGGACTTGGGGACGCGCATCCGCACGAGGGTACCCGCGCCCTCGTTCGTCTCGATCTCGAGCGCGTGCTGGTCGCCGTAGAGCTGGCGCACGCGCGTGTCGACGTTGCGCAGACCGACGTTGGTCGCGCGCGAGCCCGACGCGAGCAGGGCCCGCAGCGTCTCGGGCGACATCCCGACGCCGTCGTCCTCGACCGTGATCTCCGTCTGGGTGCCCTCGTCGCGCGCGCTGATGACGATCGTGCCCCCGGCCTCGCGCGGTTCGAGGCCGTGGCGGACCGCGTTCTCGACGAGCGGCTGGACGCTCAGGAACGGGATGACGGTCGAGAGCGACTCGGGCGCGATCTGGAGCGTCACGGTGAGCCGGTCGCCGAACCTCGCGCGCTCGAGCTCGACGTACGAGTGGATGCTGTGCAGCTCGTCGGCGAGCGTCGTGAAGTCGCCGCGCCCGCGGAACGAGTAGCGCGTGAAGTCGGCGAAGTCGAGCACCAGGTCCCGCGCCCGCTCCGGGTCGGTGCTGATGAACGAGGCGATCGCGCCGAGCGAGTTGTAGATGAAGTGCGGGCTGATCTGGGCGCGCAGGGCGCGCAGCTCGGCCTGGGCCAGCGCGGTGCGCGAGGCCTCGAGCTCACCGAGCTCGAGCTGGGCCGCGCACCACTGCGCGACCTCGCCCGTGGCGCGCACGAGCGGCGGGCGCACGCGCGCCGCGAACGCGACCACGGCGCCGGCCACGGTTCCCCCGGCGAGCACGGGGGCGCCCACGGCCTCGAGCGGACCGTCCGGCGAGGGCGTGCCCGACGACGGCTCGCGGCCCCCGTAGACCTGTCGCCTGCCCGTCTCGACGGTCCGCGCCCCCACGCGCTCGGCCTCGGCCAGCAGGTGGGCCGGGCCGTCGAGGGCCACGACGCCGTCCGCCGTCACGACCGCGAGCGCGTCGCAGCCCAGCAGCGCACGCAGGTGGCGCGCTGCTCGGCCGACGTCGTCGCCCTCGAGGCCGTCACGCAGGTGCGTGGCGGCGCGCGACGCGAGGTGCAGGGTGCGGAACGTCGCGCGCTCCGAGTCGCTGCCGAGCTCGCGGGTGCCGCGGGCCAGCCGCCAGGCGAGGACCAGCGCGCCCGTGAGGAGGACGCCGACGACCAGGCCGACGACGGCTCCGGTGAACGCGGGTCCGGACATGTCGAGATCCTCTTCCGGGAAGTCGCGGGGCAAGGGCCGGTACGGGCGGGCACGGCGGTGACGCCGGGCCGGGAGGGCCTGCCACCGCAGGTGGCCGGTCCTCCCGACGATATCGCCGTCGTGCCCCTCGCCGTGGCGAGAGGGCGACCGTCGCCGTCCTCTCCGGCTCAGCAGCAGCGGGCGCCGGGGTTGCGGTCCTGGTCGTCCATGCGCTGGCGCCAGAACTGGCGCTCGGTCAGGACGGGGACGTCGGGCCCGTGCGCGGCGCGGCGGTGCTCCACGTACACCCGGTACGCGTCGTCGCCCATGAGCTGGCGGACGTACCAGGCCGCGCCCCTCGCCGCGCGGGCGAGCGCGTCGCGCACGGGCCCCACGTCAGTGCCCCGCGCCCGAGGACACGGGCCGCTTATCGGGCGGGAGCTGGGCCCACTCGGCCTCGATCTCCTTCTCGGTCGCGGTCGTCAGGAGCCCTGCGGGCGCGAAGCGGCGCGAGGCCACGGGCTCGTCCTCGTGGTTCTCCCCTCCGCCCGCACGCAGCGCCTTGACGGTCGTCACGAGGGCCGCGACCATCACGACGATCGCGAGGACCACGAAGATGATCGACAGCGTGCCCTGGACGAACGTGTTGCGCACGACCGCCTCCATGGCCTCGACCGAGGTCGCGGTGCCGAACGAGGTCTCGCCCGCGGCCAGGGCCTCCTTGAACGCGTTGTGGTTGGCCCAGTAGCCGACCGCCGGGACCGGCGAGAAGATCTTCTCGAACGACGCGGTGATGGTCACGACCGCGGTGAACGCGAGGGGCAGCGCGACGATCCAGAGCCAGCGGAAGTACGACCGTCCGCGCTTGGCCACGATCGCCAGGACGACCGCGAGCGCGATGGCCGCGAGGAGCTGGTTGGCGATGCCGAACAGCGGGAAGAACGTGTTGATCCCGCCGAGGGGGTCGGTCACGCCGAGGTAGAGGATGCTCCCCCACCCCGCGACCATGACCAGGGTGCAGAACCACACGCCGGGGCGCCACGACACGTCACGGAACCTGGGCACGACGTTGCCGAGCGAGTCCTGGAGCATGAAGCGCGCGACGCGCGTCCCGGCGTCGACGGCCGTGAGGATGAACAGCGCCTCGAACATGATCGCGAAGTGGTACCAGAAGCCCATCATCGAGGCGCCGCCGAACAGCTGCTGCATGATGTGCGCCAGGCCCAGCGCCAGGGTCGGGGCGCCACCCGTGCGGGACACGATGGACTCCTCGCCGACGGCCGCCGCGGTCGAGGACAGCATGTCGGGCGTGAGGTTCACTCCGGCCAGGCCGAGCGAGTTGACGAACGCGACCGCGCCCTCGATGGTCCCGCCCGTCGCGGCGGCCGAGGCGTTCATGGCGAAGTAGATGCCGCGGTCGAGCGAGATCGCCGCGACGAGCGCCATGATCGCGACGAACGACTCCATGAGCATGCCGCCGTACCCGATGAAGCGCGTCTGACGCTCCTTCTCGAGCAGCTTGGGCGTCGTGCCCGAGGCGATGAGCGCGTGGAAGCCGGAGAGAGCGCCGCACGCGATCGTGACGAACAGGAACGGGAAGAGCGACCCGGAGAACACCGGGCCGGTCTCTCCGCTCGCGAACTCGCTGACCGCGGGGACCGAGATCTCGGGGCGCACGATCACGATCGCACCCGCGAGCATCACGATCACGCCGACCTTCATGAAGGTCGACAGGTAGTCGCGCGGTGCCAGGAGCAGCCACACGGGCAGGACCGCGGCGATGAAGCCGTAGATGATGATGCCGATCGCGATCGTCGTGCGGTCGAGGTGGAACAGGTCCGCGCCCCACGGGGTGTTCGCGACCCAGCCGCCGCCCACGATCGCGGCCATGAGGAGCACGAAGCCGATGATCGAGACCTCGGTGATGCGCCCGGGGCGCAGGTAGCGCAGGTAGACGCCCATGAACAGGGCGATCGGGATGGTCATCGCGACGCTGAAGACGCCCCAGGGGCTCTCGCCCAGGGAGTTCACGACCACGAGCGCGAGGATCGCGACGATGATCAGCATGATGAGCAGCGACGCGACGATCGCGGCCGTGCCACCGATGCGCCCGAGCTCCTGGCGGGCCATCTGACCGATCGTGCGCCCGCCGCGACGCATCGAGAAGAACAGGACGACGTAGTCCTGCACCGCCCCCGCGAAGATGACGCCGACGATGATCCAGACCGTGCCGGGCAGGTAGCCCATCTGCGCCGCCAGGACCGGGCCCACGAGCGGGCCGGCGCCCGCGATCGCCGCGAAGTGGTGCCCGAACAGCACGCGGCGGTCGGTCGGGACGTAGTCCTTGCCGTCCGAGCGCACCTCGGCGGGCGTCGCACGGCGGTCGTCGGGGCGCGTGATGTACCGCTCGATGACCTTCGAGTAGAAGCGGTAGCCGATGAGGTAGCTGCACACCGCGGCGAACACGAACCAGATGGCGTTGACGGTCTCGCCGCGCACGAGCGCGAGCATGACCCAGGCCACGCCCCCGAGCAGCGCGATCCCGGTCCACAGCGCGACCTTCTGCCAGCTCCAGCGGGGCGCGAGGGCGGACTCGGGGACCGCGGTCGGCGGAAGGGTCGGGTCGGGCGAGAGCCCGTCGTCCGGGGCGGCCTCCGCGGTCGATCGGATGTCTGTGGTCATCGGTTCTCTCTCCCTCAGGTCGCGTCGTTGCGTCCGACCGGGAAAGGCTAGGGACACCGCAGGCCCGTGATCCACGTCACGTCGACGGGCGGTCGAGGTGTGCGACGAGCGGTAGGTCACGTGCGACGAACGGTTGCCGTACGGCAGCCCGCAAGGGTGCGGACAGCCCGCCCGCGTAGTGTTCGGGGTCGTGCCGACGTGCGGCACGGAGCCCGAGAGGACCCCTGTGAGCCTGATCCGCCTGAACGCCGTGAGCATGCAGTTCGACGACAAGGTCGTGCTGCGCGACGCCTACCTCAAGCTCCGCGAGGGCGAGCGCGTCGGGCTCGTGGGCCGCAACGGCACGGGCAAGACGACGTTCCTCGAGCTCATCCTGGGGCGCAAGGAGCCCACGGCCGGGACGGTCGACGTCAACCTCGGGGTCACGATCGGGTACTTCTCGCAGTTCTCGGAGCTCGCGGGCCACCGCAGCGCGGCCGAGGAGCTCAGCGCGTTGTTCGCCGACGTCCACGCGACGCAGGAGCGCCTCGACGCGATCGGCGAGCGCCTCGCCGAGCCCGACCTCATGGACGACGGCGGCGACGAGATGACGCGGCTCCTGACCGAGCAGGCCGACCTGTTCGAGCGCATGGACGCGATCGACGGGTGGTCGTACGAGAACACGATCGACACGGTCCTCACGCGCCTCGGGTTCGACGCCGAGCGCCGCGACCTGCCCGTCGACCAGCTCTCGGGCGGTTGGCGCAACCGCGCGGCGCTCGCACGGATCCTCGTGCAGCGTCCCGACGTGCTGCTGCTCGACGAGCCCACCAACTTCCTCGATCTCGACGGCGTGCGCTGGATCGAGAACTGGCTCCAGACCTACCCGGGCGCGGTGCTCGTGGTCTCGCACGACCGTCAGTTCCTCGACGGGGCCGTCAACCGGATCGTCGAGATCGAGAACCGCCGCCTGCACGAGTACGAGGGCGGGTACTCCGACTACGTGCACGCCAAGCAGTCGCGCCTCAAGACCATCGAGCGCCAGTTCGCGCACGAGGAGGAGCTGCTCGCGTACGAGGTCGAGGCCAGCGACGCCCGCAAGCAGGCCGCGAAGGACAAGAGCCGCGGGCTCAAGCGCAAGCTCGCCGACATCAAGAAGCGCCAGGCCCCTCGCCCGGTCGACCAGATCATCACCACGATCTACGCGGACCTCCACGTGAGCGAGCGCCTGGTCGAGGTCGAGGGCCTCACCAAGGGGTTCGGCGGTGACCCGTTGTTCAGCGACCTGACGTTCGCGCTGCACCGGGGCGACCGCGTGGCCGTCGTCGGGGCGAACGGGTCCGGCAAGTCGACGCTCCTCGACGTGCTCACCGAGGTCGTCCCGCCCGACGCCGGGCAGATCACCTGGAAGAAGAACTCGACGTTCGTCTCCTACAACCAGGTCGTGGCCGACCTCGACCTGGACGACACGGTCGCGCACGCCGTCAGCGCGGCCCCGGGCACGCTCGCCTACTCCGCGACCAAGAAGAACGTCAACCGGTTCCTGACGATGCTGCAGTTCTCCGAGATGGAGCTCAAGCAGAAGATCGGCACGCTCTCGGGCGGGCAGCGCGCCCGTGTCGCAATCGCGCAGTGCCTGCTGTCGGGCGCCTCGGTGATCGTGCTCGACGAGCCGACCAACCACCTCGACCTCACGAGCGCACAGGTCATGGAGCGCGCGCTCGCGCACTTCCCCGGCGCCGTGGTCGTCGTGAGCCACGACCGCTACTTCATCGACAAGGTCGCCGACCGCCTCCTGACGTTCGACGGCGCGGGCGGCGTCGACGAGACGGCCGCGAGCGGCGCTCTCTGACTCAGCCCTCCGGGACGGGGGCGGCGGTCCGGGCCGTCGGCGCACCGGCGCTCGCCGCCCGGGCGGTCGCGATCCGCACGACCGCGGCCATGCCGCCGTCGCCGTAGGTAGAGTCGTCGACCGGGACCTCCGGGTGGTCGAGCACCAGCTGCTCCCAGGCGTCGAGCCGCGCGATCGACGCCGCCTCCTGGGCCAGCAGCACCGCGCGCAGGTGCTGTTCGAACAGGGGGCGGTGCCGGTCGACCAGGTGACCGTAGAGCGCGATCCGTTTGTCCATGCTGCGCACGTTGGCCGAGGTCGGGGACGTGCGGTACTCGACGAGCGCCTCGGGCACGATCTCGATCCGGCCGCCCGCCGTGAGCAGCGCGAGGAAGAAGTCCCAGTCCTCGAACCCGTCCCGCATGCGCTCGTCGTAGCCTCCGGCCGCGCGCCAGCGGTCACGGCGCAGCATCACGGTGGCCGGCGAGGCGTTGCGGTGGAGGAAGTCGACCGCCGCTCCCCCGGCGGGGCGGGCGACCGCGTGGGCGACGCCGTGCATGCGCAGCCAGGACGAGGCGCCGACGACGTCGGCATCCTCCTCGAGGAGGGCTGCGGTCCGCTCCACGAAGGTCTCGGCCAGGCGGTCGTCGCCGTCCAGCACGACCGCGAGCTCGGTGGTCAGCCGGGACAGCCCGGCGTTGCGGGCCGCGCTCACGCCCGCGTTCTCCTGGCGCAGGACCTGCACCTCGCCCTCGGCGCGGAGCACGTCGAGGACCGCGAGCGACCGTGCGTCCGTCGAGCCGTCGTCGACCACGACGACCTGGTCGGGTGCCCGGGTCTGCCTCAGCACCGACTCGACGGCCTCTCGCACCAGGTCTCCCTGGTCGAACCCGGTCACGACCACGCCCACGGTTGCTCGCACGCGACGATGCTAGCGGCTACCCACCGCACGTCGGTGGCCTCCCCTTGAGCGCGGCCGTGACGGCGCCGACCAGGCGCTCGGCGGGCGCGCATCAGGTGCATACCAGGTGCACGCCGGGTGCATGTCAGTGGTGGCCCCTACATTTCCCGCCATGGACCACGACACCTTCTGGCAGCTCGTCGACGACGCTCGGACCCGCGCAGGGCAGGGGGCCGACGACCGCGGCGCGCAGGACGACCCGCTTCCCGGCACGCTGACCGCCCTGCTCGTCGAACGGCTGGCG
This sequence comes from Oerskovia enterophila, assembly GCF_044748475.1. Classification (NCBI taxonomy): domain Bacteria; kingdom Bacillati; phylum Actinomycetota; class Actinomycetes; order Micrococcales; family Cellulomonadaceae; genus Oerskovia; species Oerskovia enterophila. Next base: position 80,294 of record NZ_JBIVFZ010000007.1, on the reverse strand, counting down.
CCCGACGAGATCCTCGCGTTCGCGGCCGTGGCCGACGAGATGAGCGCAGCCGCCTACGCCTGGCCCGTGTGGGGCGCTGCCTACCTGATCGAGGGCGGGTGCAGCGACGACGGGTTCATGGACTTCCGCGACGGGCTCGTGCTCGCAGGGCGAGACGTGTTCACCCGCACGGTCGCGGACCCGGACTCGCTCGCGGAGCACCCCGTCGTCCTCGGCATGGGCGGAGGGGGCTCCGGCTGGTTCGGGTACGAGTCGCTCGGCTCGCTCGTGGGCGAGGCCTGGACGCGGACGACCGGCCGCGACGACGAGGAGTACTACGCGGCCCGCGAGGCGGCGTCGTCGTCGCGCGACGGTGAGGACAGCGAGGAGAGCTCTTCGTCCGACCCGAGCGGCGAGAGCTGGGACTTCGACGACGAGGACGAGAACCGCCGTCGGCTCCCGCGCCTCGCGTCGCTCTTCGACTGACCTGCGCCCCACGGCCAACGCCCGCCGGCCGGTCGGTCGTTCAGGACGGCTCGGCAGGGGCGGGCAGGTGGCCGAGGCGGGGTGGCACAGGGCTGAGCCGGTCGGGATCCGGCCCAGCCCTAGCCGATCCCGGAGTCCTGCTCGTCGGCGTCGGACGCCGGCGCGAGCCCGCCCAGGATCGCCGCTGCCGCACCCAGCACCAGCCCCACGCGCGCGTGCGGCGCACGCACGCCGCGAGCGCGCAGGCGCTCACCCCACCGGTAGGCCACCTTCTCCCCGACCACCGCGAGCGCCGTCGTGACCCCGAGGACCACGACCGCCCCGGTGGCTACCGCGGTCCTCCCGGCAGGAGTGATCTCGACGGGCGTCAGCCCGTGCAGCGCCTTGTCCGGGACGTCGCTCGAGTCGGCCACGCTCGGGACGGCTGTGCCCACGACGGACACGGGCCCGCCCACGCGCGCGTCGTCGCGCCCGGGCTCGCGCACCGTGTCGCGCAGCCGCCGGACGCCCTCGAGCGCCTGCCGGCCTTCCTCGGTCCGCAGCAGCAGGGCGATCCCGGACACCCCGCACACGGTCTTGAGCAGAGCCCGGGTGCTGCGCCGCTCGACGAGGTCGGGCACGGTGTACCACGCGGCCGTCACGAGCCCGTAGACCGCGGCCGAGCGCGCGTCGAACGTCCATGGGCGAGTGGTCTCGGTCTGGTTCACCGGCATCGCTGTGTCCCTCGCTGTGCGTCGTCCGCACGTCGTCCGTCCCGGGCACGCGTCGATACCTGCGTACCGGTATGCGCCCACGGGCTGTCGTGTAGGCACCAACGAGGCACCCGCACGGATCGTTCCACCGACACGCCGCCCGGCCTCGCCCACACGGTGCGTGCCGGCTGGTCCGTTCACGCGGCGCACGCCCGACCCGTCCGTCCACGCCGTGACGCCAGCGCCGGGTGCCCACGCCGAGCGCGCCGGCGCCGGGTCGTGACGACCCTCACTCCCCCAGGGACCGCGCCTCGCACCGAGGTGACGCCCCGGCGTGTTCTCCTGGGACCTCGATCGTCAGGACGAGGGAGACCGTGGTGGGACAGGACGTGGCAGGGATCGTGGACGAGGCGGAGAGCACGGACCGGACGAGCGTCGCGGTCCTGGGTGCCGGTGGGGTCGGAGGGCTCGTCGGCGCGCTGCTGAGCCGTGCGGGCGACGACGTGCGGTTCGTCGCTCGTGAGACGACGGCCGAGTCGCTGAACGAGCACGGCCTCCGGGTCCGGAGCGGGCTGCTCGGGGACTTCGACGTCCCCGTCCGGGCGACGACGCACCTCGGTTCCCCCGTCGACGTGCTTCTCGTCGCGGTCAAGCAGACCGGCCTGGCGGACGCCCTGGACCTCGTCCCCCGGGAGGTCCTCGGGGACGGCGTCGTCGTGCCGCTCCTCAACGGCGTCGAGCACCTGGACGTGCTGCGAGCCCGCTACGGCTCCGAGCGCGTCGTGCCCGCGACGATCCGGGTCGAGTCGACGCGCGTCGCCCCGGGAGAGATCGTGCACGGCAGCCCGTTCGTCGAGATCGACCTCGCGGCGGGCGACGTGCCCCTCGAGGCGGTCGAGTCGGTGCGTGCCCTGCTCGCGGGCGCGGGCATCACGACGACCGTGCGTGCCAACGAGCCGGCGCTCGTCTGGGCCAAGCTCTCCTTCCTGGCCCCGCTCGCCCTGCTCACCACGCGGTACGCCGCGACCATCGGCGAGGTGCGTACGACCCACCGGTCCGAGCTCGAGACGCTCGTCGCCGAGGTCGCAGCCGTGGCGGCGGCATCAGGCGCTCCCGCGGACCCCGCTGCTTCGCTGGCCCTCTACGACAGGTTCCCCGCGGGCGCGCGGTCCTCGATGGAGCGCGACGCCCAGGCGGGGCGTCCCCTCGAGGTCGACGCGATCGGCGGCGCGGTCGTGCGCGCGGCGAGCCGCCTCGGGGTCGCGGTCCCGCTCACCTCGCGGCTCGTCGCCGAGCTCGGCTGACCGCCGGTCAGGATCCGTCGGGCGCCCGTCCGGCTACCAGTCGGCGGGCACGACCCAGTGCCGCGGCGCCGCCTCGTGCTCCAGGAGCCTGGCCTGGACCTGCCGGCAGTGCAGGTCCCTCCGTTCGGCCGTGAGCCCGTCGAGCCACGCGACGTAGCGTCGCTCGAGGCGCCGGAACCGCGCTCGCCCGAGCGCCAGGACGACGACCGAGACGAGCCAGGGGGCCGTGAGCAGCACCGCGGCGATGCTCACGGCCGCCGGGACCGTCAGGACCGGGTGGGCGCGGAGCCCGCACCACAGGACCACGACGGCCACGGCGAGCTGGCTCACGCTCGCCGCGAGCAGCCACCCGCTCGTGACCGGGCCGTGGAGCCCCCCGCGCCGGTGACCGCACGGCACGAACGTCGCGGCCGGCGCGTCGAGCGGCGGGAAGCGCTCGTGCGTCGGAGCGCTCTGCACGTCGGCTCACCCACCCGCGAACGGCGGGAGCACGTCGATCGTCACGGGCTCGGCGACGGGGGTGGCGGCGGCCTCCGGGCGCAGCGCGCGCCCGTCCTGGAGGTAGGACGAGACGACCTGCACCCGGCGCATCGCCTCGCCGTGGCGTCGCGCGCTCGCGCGGAGGGCGGCGGCCGGGCTCTCGGTCTCGATCACCTCCTCGTCCAGGCCGTTCGCTGCGGCGCGGGCCGCGGCGTAGTAGCGCAGGGTGATGGCGGGCATCTCGGTGCTCCTTCTCGTGGGCGGGTCGGGGGAAGGGTGGGTCAGCCGCCGATCGCGGACATGCCGCGGGCGGGCTGCTCGAAGCCGGCGGTGCCGACGGTGTGGCCGGCAGCCTTGGCCCGGACCGCGAGGCCGAGGGCCTGCGCGATCCGTTCGTCGTCGCCGCCCGTGCGCAGGATCGTGCGCAGGTCGGTCTCGTCACGGGCGAACAGACAGTTGCGGAGCTGGCCGTCGGCCGTGAGCCGGATCCGGTCGCACGCCCCGCAGAAGGGCCGCGTCACCGACGCCACGATCCCCACGACGGCGTCGGTCCCGTCGACCCGCCAGCGCTCGGCGGGCGCGGCGCCGCGCGTCGGCACCGGGACCAGGTCGAACTCCCCGGTGAGCGAGGCGAGCACCTCGTCGGCCGTGACCATGCCCTCGCGGGTCCAGGTCCGGCCCGCGTCGAGCGGCATCTGCTCGATGAAGCGCAGCTCGTAGCCTCGGTCGAGCGCGAACCGCAGGAGGTCGACCGTCTCGTCGTCGTTGACCCCTCGCACGAGCACGGCGTTGAGCTTGGTGCCCGTGAAGCCTGCCCGGTCGGCCGCCGCGAGCCCGTCGAGGGCCCGCCCGAGCCGGTCCCGGCGGGTCAGCCGCGCGTACCGCTCGGGGCGCAGGGTGTCGAGCGACATGTTGAGGCGGCCGAGCCCCGCCGCGCGGAGCGGCTCCGCGAGCGCCGCGAGGCGCAGCCCGTTGGTGGTCATCGAGATCTCGGGCGCCCCCGGGAGCGCTGCCAGGCCGGCAACGATCTCGACGATGTCGGGCCGCAGGAGCGGTTCGCCGCCCGTGAGGCGGATCTCCTCGACCCCGTGGCGCACCGCCACGGCCGCGACCCGTGTCATCTCGGCGACCGTGAGGAGCTCCTCGGAGGGCAGCCACGGCATGCCCTCGGCAGGCATGCAGTAGGTGCAGCGGAGCGAGCAGCGGTCGGTCAGCGAGATCCGCAGGTCGCGGTGGCGGCGCCCGAACCGGTCGACGAGCCCGGGAGCGTCCCGTCGGTCCGCGTCCGACGGCCGGTCCGTGCCCGACGGCGCCCCTCCCCCGGGCAGTGCGTCTCCCGACGGCGTCGCGCGCCCGGGGACCGCACGACCGGACGCGACGTGCTCGGCGGGTGCGGCGCCGTCGGGCAGGAGATTGCCGACCGGGCGCTCGACCGCGGGCGCGATGCTCACAGCGCCCCGACCCACTCGTGCGTGCCGTCGGCGAAGACCTGCCGCTTCCACACGGGCAGCGCCGCCTTGACCTCCTCGACCAGGTCGCCGCACACCGCGAAAGCCTGGGCGCGGTGCGCCGAGGACACGGCCGCGACGAGCGCGACGTCGCCGACCGCCAGGTCGCCCACGCGGTGGGACACCGCGACCCGGACCGCGCCCGAACGGGCCGCGACCCGCGCGGCGATCTCGCCGATGATCCGGTCGGCGTCGGGGTGCGCCTCGTAGGTGAGCGCGGCCACGGAGCGGCCGTCGTCGTGGTCGCGCACCACGCCCGCGAACGTCACGACCGCCCCGGCGTGGGCCGAGGCCACCGCGCGCTCGTGCTCGGCCACGTCGAGGACGGACTCGCCCACACCCGCGAGGACGACGAGCGCGTCGGCCGCCACCTCGGTCGCCGCGTCCGCAGGGAGGCCGGCCGCGCTCATGCCCGCACCTTGCCGCGCCCCGGCGCCGCGGAACGCTGTCGGTAGACCACGTACGGCCGGGCCAGGTACGCCACGGGCACCGACCACACGTGCACGAGGCGCGTGAAGGGCCAGATCGCGAGGAGCAGGCACGCGAGCACCGCGTGCCAGCCGTAGACCGCGGGCGCCGCGGTGATGAGCGACGGGTCGGGCTGGAGGACGAACAGCTGGCGGAACCAGACCGAGACCGTCCCCCGGTACTCGTAGCCCGAGCCGAACACGTTGATCGCGACGGTCTGCCACATGCCGACCCCGATCTCGACCGTGAGCAGGGCGTACAGGACCCGGTCCATGGGGGTCGTGACCACGCGCACGCGGTCCGAGACGTAGAACCGCCGCAGCAGCAGGATCACGAGGCCCGCGCACAGCACGACCCCCGCGACGGTCCCGGCCGCGACCGCGACGACGTGGTACGTGTGGTCCGAGATCCCGAGGGCCCGGGTCCACGACGTCGGGATCAGGAGCCCCGCGGCGTGGCCGAGGATCGCGAACAGCGCCCCAAAGTGGAACAGGGGCGATCCCCAGGCGAGCCAGCGCTTCTCGAGCACCTGGCTCGTGCGGGTCGTCCAGCCGAACTGGTCGTTGCGGTACCTCCAGACGTGCCCCACGACGAAGATCGCGAGGCAGACGTACGGCAGCACCACGAAGAGGAGGGTGTCCCACATGAGTCAGCGTCCTTCCGGGGCGCAGGTGAATTCCGAGGGGCCGAACGGCGCGCCGGGCGTGTCCGTCCAGCTCGCTCCCCCGTAGGGCATCGAGGCGATCTCGAGCCCCGCGTCGTCGGTGGGCGGTCCGCTGAGCGCGAGCTGGTCGACCTCGTCGCGCTGGTGGTCGGTGACCGGGCCCAGGAGGTCGCTCACGGCCTCGAGGATCTCGCGGTAGTGCGAACCGCGGTCGGCGAGCGAGCGCCGGATGAGCTCGATCCCGCCGCGGTGGGTCCGCAACGGCGCCTCGCCGGCCCCTGTCCCGGCCCGCGAGGCGAACTCGAGGACCATGGGCAGGTAGTCGGGGAGCTCGGACTCGTCGGGGGCGAACCCGCATGCGCGGTAGCGCTGCTTGAGCGCGAGGAGCGCCATGCCGCGCTGGCGCGTGTCGCCGTGCAGGTAGTAGCTGAGGAACAGCGACGACTTGCGGCGCAGGTCGAACGTCTCGACGTAGTGGGCGCGCGCGGCGCGCGGCTCCGTCCGCGCGTGCTGGTCCCAGAACGCGCGCAGGTGCGCGGCCGGGGCCGAGTCGGGCAGAGCCGCGACGGCCGCGGCCAGCTCGTCGGCGTCGGCGTACCAGGCGTCGTCGGGGTAGGCCAGCAGGATGCTGGCGAGGGCGAGGACATCGGACCGGGCGGGGACCTCGACGAGGTTCTTGCGCCGCGAGCGCCGCAGGAGCGGGACGAACGCGCGCCTGCCCGACGGCGGAGCCTGGGTCGTCATGACGGCCTCCGGACCTGCAGGGGCACCGAGACGGGTCCGCCGCGCGTCGCGGCCGCGCTCATGCCGGGTCCGCCCGGGTTGTCGAGCGAGCAGCCCGAGGCCCACGAGGCCATCTCGGCCGCGTCCTCCTTGTGCGCCGCGGGGATCACGTAGCGGTCCTCCATCTTGGCGATCGCCAGGAGCCGGTACAGCTCCTCGACGTCCTCGGCCGTGTACCCGACCTGGTCGAGCAGGGCCTGGTCGACGTCGCCGTCGAGCGTGCGCCGACGCATGTGGCTGCGCATCGCGGCGAGCTTCATGAGGACCCCCGCGACGACGTCGACGTCCCCGGCCGAGAAGAGGCTCGCGAGGTACTCGAGCGGGATGCGCAGCGACGCGATGGTGTGGAACACGTCGTCGGCGTCGGCGTCGTCCTTGCCGAGCTCGGTCGTGACGTCCAGGACGGGCGAGAGCGGCGGCACGTACCAGACCATGGGCATGGTGCGGTACTCGGGGTGCAGCGGCAGCGCGACCTTGAACTTCTGGATGAGCTTCCAGATGGGCGAGCGCTGCGCCGCGCCGATCCAGTCCTCGGCGATGCCCGCCGCCCGTGCCGCCGCGATCACCTCGGGGTCCGTGGGGTCGAGGAAGACGTCGCGCTGGGCGTCGAGCAGGTCCTTCGGGTCCTCGACGGACGCCGCGGCCTCGACCGCGTCGGCGTCGTAGAGCACGAGGCCGATGTACCGCAGCCGCCCGACGCACGTCTCGGCGCACACGGTCGGCTGGCCCGCCTCGATGCGCGGGAAGCAGAACGTGCACTTCTCTGCCTTGCCCGTCTGGTGGTTGACGTAGACCTTCTTGTAGGGGCAGGCCGAGACGCACATGCGCCACCCGCGGCACTTGTCCTGGTCGACCAGCACGATCCCGTCCTCGACGCGCTTGTACATGGCCGACGACGGGCAGGCCGAGACGCACGCCGGGTTCAGGCAGTGCTCGCAGATCCGCGGCAGGTGAAACATGAACGTCTGCTCGAACGAGAGCTGGACCTTGTCGACCATCGACGCGAGGTTGGGGTCCTTCGACGCGATCTGCGGCGAGCCGCCCAGGTCGTCGTCCCAGTTGGGCCCCCACGTGATCTTCATGTCCTTGCCCGTGATCGCGCTCTTGGGCCGGGCCACGGGGATCTGCGGAGAGTTCGCCGGCGCGGAGATCAGCTGGTCGAAGTCGTACGTCGCGGGCTCGTAGTAGTCGTCGAGCCCTGGGAGGTCGGGGTTCGCGAAGATCGACGCGAGACGGCGCAGCCGCCCGCCCGAGCGGAGCCGGAGCCGTCCCTTGCGGTCGAGCTCCCAGCCGCCGTGCCACCGGTCCTGGTCCTCGTACCCGCGCGGGTACCCCGTCCCGGGCTTGGTCTCGACGTTGTTGAACCACACGTACTCGACGCCGTCGCGGTTGGTCCACGTCTGCTTGCACGTGACCGAGCACGTGTGGCACCCGATGCACTTGTCGAGGTTCATGACCATCGCTACCTGCGACATGACCCGCATCTCAGTACTCCACTTCCTGGTTGCGCCGACGGATGACCGTGTACTCGTCGCGCTGGTTGCCGGTCGGCCCGTAGTAGTTGAAGGCGTAGGTGAGCTGGCCGTACCCGCCCAGGAGGTGCGTGGGCTTCATCATGATCATCGTCAGCGCGTTGTGGATGCCCCCTCGCTTGCCCGAGGCCTCGGCCTTGGGCACGTCGATGTTGCGGTCCTTCGAGTGGTACATGTAGACCGTGCCCGTGGGCATGCGGTGCGAGACCACGGCCCGGGCCACGACCACGCCGTTCCGGTTGACCGCCTCGATCCAGTCGTTGTCCGCGATCCCCGCGGTCCGCGCGTCCTCCTCGGAGATCCAGATCGTGGGGCCCCCGCGCGAGAGCGCGAGCATGTACGGGTTGTCCTGGAACTGCGAGTGCATGGACCACTTGGAGTGCGGGGTCAGGTAGCGCACCGTGACCTCGGTCGAGCCGGGCTCGCTGAAGCCCTGGTGACCGAAGTGGCGCGCCATGTCGAGCGGCGGCCGGTAGACCGGGAGCTGCTCGCCGAGCTCGGTCATCCAGTCGTGGTCGACGAAGAAGTGCTGGCGCCCCGTGAGCGTGTGCCACGGCTTGAGCCGCTCGACGTTGACCACGAACGGGGAGTAGCGCCGGCCGCCCTGCTCGGAGCCCGACCACTCGTAGCTCGTGAAGACGTTCTGCGGCCCGGTCAGGGTCTGGGCGAACGTGACCTGACGGTCGTGGTTCTCCTCGGCCAGGTCCGCGAGCGGCTTGCCGACCCGCTTCTCGAGGGCCTTGAAGCCCGCGACCGAGACCGCGCCGTTGGTCGTGCCCGACAGCGCGAGGATCGCCTCGCACATGTGCGCCGCGGTCTCGAGCGACGGGCGTCCCTTCGCGACACCGTCCTTGCGCACGCCGTTGGCCTTCGCGAGGAACTCGACGGCCTGCTCGGGCACGACCGTGACGCCCTTGGTCGTGGTCCCGACCTTCGAGATCAGCGGCCCGACGGCGCGCATCTTCTCGGCGATCTGGGTGTAGTCGCGCTCGATCACCACGAGGCGCGGCATGGTCACGCCGGGGACGGGCTCGCACTCGCCCTTGCGCCAGTCGAGGACGACGCCTCCGGGCTGGGCCATCTCGTCGGGGGTGTCGTGCGTGAGGGGGGCCGCGATCACGTCGGTGCGGGTGCCCAGGTGGATCTTGGCGAGCTCGGAGACCTTGTCGGCGAGCCCCAGGAACGCGTCGTAGTCGGTCCTGGCCTGCCACGGCGGCGCGATGGCAGCGTTGAGGGCGTGCACGAACGGGTGCATGTCCGTGGTCGAGATGTCTTGCTTCTCGTACCAGGTCGCGGCCGGGAGCACGACGTCGGCGAACAGCGAGGTCGAGGTCATGCGGAAGTCGATGTTGGTCAGCAGGTCGAGCTTGCCCTCGGGGGCCTCGTCCCGCCAGACGACCTCCTCGGGGCGACGCTCGGGCGGGGTCTCGTGCGCCCTCAGCGACGAGTCGGCGCCCAGCAGGTGCTTGAGGAAGTACTCGTTGCCCTTGGCAGAGTTCCCGATGAGGTTCGCGCGCCAGACCGTCAGGACGCGCGGGAAGTTCTGCGGGTCGTCGGGGTCCTCGACCGCGAACTTCAGAGCGCCGCTGCGCAGCTCGGACACCACGTGGTCGGCGACCGGCACGCCGGCGGCCGCGGCCTCGTCGCACAGGTCGAGCGGGTTGCGGTCGAACCCGGGGTGCGAGGGCGTCCAGCCCATGCGGGCCGCCTGGGTCAGGCAGTCCATCATGCTGCGGTCCTTGAGGGTGCCCGGACCGGTCGGCGAGGCGAGCTCGTCCGCGCCGAAGCCCTCGTAGCGCCACTGGTCGGTCGCGGTGTACCAGAACGCCGTGCCGGCCATGTGGCGCGTGGGGCGCTGCCAGTCGAGCGCGAAGGCCATGTGCTGCTGCCCCGTCACGGGCCGCGCCTTCTCCTGCCCGACGTAGTGGGCCCAGCCGCCACCGTTCACGCCCTGGCACCCGGTGAGGGTCAGGAGGGCGATGAACGTCCGGTAGATGGTGTCCGCGTGGTACCAGTGGTTGGTACCCGCGCCCATGATGATCATGGACTTGCCCTTGCTCACCTCGGCGTTGCGCGTGAACTCGCGCGCGATCCTGGTGCACTGCTCGGCAGGCACCCCGGTCAACGCTTCCTGCCACGCGGGGGTCCCGGGAGACTCGGCGTCGTCGTAGCCCGTGGGCCACGACCCCGGAAGCCCGTCGCGCCCCACGCCGTACTGCGCCATGAGCAGGTCGAACACGGTCGTCACGAGGCGGTCGCCCACGCGGATCGCCGGGACGCCGCGCAGGACCGAGGAGCCGCCCTCGGTCGCGCCGACGTCGAAGCGCGGCAGCTCGACGACGACCCCCTGCGCCTCGGCTCCCGCGTGCGTCAGGCCCAGCAGGCTCAGCGCCGGGTCGTGGTCCTCGAGGTCGAGGTTCCAGCGCCCCACGCCGTCCTCGGTCCACCGGTCGGCCAGCGTGCCGTTCGGCACCGTGAGCGCGTCGGCGGCCGTGTCGAGGAAGACCGGGCGGAACTCGGGGCGCTCGCCCGTCGCCCCCGCGACGGGCAGCCCGTCCAGGTCGGCTACCGTGAGGAACTTGGCGGGCCGGAAGACCGGGGCGGCTCCGCCGTCGGGCAGCGTGCCCTCCTGGCCTGCGCCCTGGCCGCCCTCCCCGGGAGCCTCGTCGAGCGTGACCAGGAACGGCGCGTCCGTGTACGTGCGCGAGTAGGCCTCGAAGTACGGGACCTGGCGGTCGCGGTAGAACTCGGTGAGCAGCACGTGGCCCATGGCCTGCGCGAGCGCGCCGTCCGTGCCCGGGGCGGGCGCGAGCCAGTCGTCAGCGAACTTCACGTTGTCCGCGTAGTCGGGGCTGATCGCGACGACCTTGGTCCCCTTGTAGCGGGCCTCGGCCAGGAAGTGGGCGTCGGGCGTGCGCGTCACCGGGACGTTCGAGCCCCACATCATGATGTAGCTCGAGTTCCACCAGTCGCCCGACTCGGGGACGTCGGTCTGGTCTCCCCAGATCTGCGGGCTCGCGGGCGGCAGGTCCGCGTACCAGTCGTAGAAGCTCAGCAGCGTCCCGCCGATCATCGACAGGAAGCGGGTCCCGACCCCGAAGCTCGCCATCGACATGGCCGGGATCGGCGTGAAGCCCACGCACCGGTCCGGCCCGTACGCCTTGATCGTGTAGACGTGGGCCGCGGCCATGATCTCGGTCGCGAGCTCCCAGTCCGCACGGACCAGGCCGCCCTTGCCGCGGGCGCGCTTGTAGAGCGTCGCCTTGAGGGGGCTCTCGACGACCTCGGCCCATGCGAGCACCGGGTCGCCCAGGCGGCAGCGCGCGTCGAGGTACATCTCGAGCAGGACACCGCGCACGTACGGGTAGCGCACTCGCGACGGCGAGTACGTGTACCAGGAGAACGACGCGCCGCGCGGGCAGCCGCGCGGCTCGTACTCGGGGCTGTCGAGCCCCGTCGTCGGGTAGTCGGTGCCCTGGTGCTCCCAGGTGATGAGGCCGTCCTTGACGTACACGTCCCACGCGCACGACCCCGTGCAGTTCACGCCGTGGGTCGAGCGCACGACCTTGTCGTGCGCCCAGCGGTCCCGGTAGAACCGGTCCCACTCCGAAGGGTTCGTCTCGATCATGGCGTGCGCCGAGTCGAACACCTCCGTCTGGGGGAAGTGGCTGCGCGTCGTGAGCAGCTTCTTCATCAGGGGCGACATGGCCGCCTGGTCGTCGATGGTCATGGCGAGAGCTCCTCGGGGACTGCGTGGGGGGCGTTCAGCGCACGGGCTACGGAGGCACCCGAGGGGGTGCTCCGTGCGGCGGACCGACCGCGCGTGCGAGAGTTGTCGTGCCGAGCACAGCGGGCGGGGGCAGCCCTGCGGCTCGGGACCAGAGATCCAGGAACGGGAAGAAGTGGGGCGAGCACGTGCCCAGACAGCACGTCAACGGTGGGTTCGACGGCACGACGGGTCGCAGCAACCACGGCGGACGGCGGACGCACGTCATCCAGCTGCTGCGCGACTCCAAGACGCCGGTGTCGGTCAAGGACGTCGCCGAGGAGGTGGGCGTCCACCAGAACACGGCGCGGTTCCACCTCGAGTCGCTCGTCGACTCGGGCCTGGCCGAGCGCACCCAGCAGACCCGGACGACACCCGGCCGGCCCAAGGTCCTGTACCGCGGCACCCTGCCCAACCAGACGCACGAGCGGGCCCAGGCCTACCGCCTCCTGGCCGAGGCACTGACGACCGCGGTCGCCGACAACGTGCCGGACGCGGGCGCCGTGACGTACGCCGTGGGACGCACGTGGGGCCGGAACCTCACCGAGCCGCCCGAGCCCGACGAGGCCATCGACGAGCACGAGGTCTCGGCCCGGCTCGTGTCCAAGCTCGACGCGCTCTGGTTCGCCCCCACGCTCGGCGGCGAGCCGTCGGCGCAGGTTGCGTCGCCGGGCGGCGCGGGCATGGACGCGCTCGTCCTCAACAACTGCCCGTTCGTCGCGACGGCCCGCTGCACCCCGCAGGTCGTGTGCTCGCTGCACGCGGGGTTCATCAACGGCGCGCTCGCCGAGCTCGGGTCGAGCCGGCGGGCGACCGCCCTGGTCCCCCAGTTCGGCGAGCACCACTGCGTCGCCCGCCTCGAGACCGTGGACGTGGGACGCCACGACGAGGCCGCGCAGATCCCGATCCTCGTGGCGGGCCGGGTCGCCCCCGCCTGACAGGGGCGCTCCCGGCCGGGGTACTTCCTGCGTGGCCGCACCCGGCGTGACCGCACCCGGCCGGGCCTCGCCCGAGGGGGCGAGGCCGGGCGCGGGGCGTGCCGGACGCACTGCTGACGGGCGCACGGTCAGCTCTTGGCCTCGGCGCCGGGGCGTGCGTAGAAGTGCCACGCGATGCCCGCGCACAGGAGCGCGTAGGCGATGATCCCGCCGAACACGGCCGTCCTCGGCAGGTAGTTGAACAGCATCGAGAACAGGAACGGTCCGAACGCGGCGATCGCGGCCGTCCAGCCGATCACGCCACCCGCCTGACGGGCCGGGAAGATCATGGGCATCTGCTTGAACGTCGCGGCGTTGCCGACCCCGCAGAAGAAGAAGATCAGGACCATCCCGGTCATGAAGATCGGGAGGCTGGGCGTCTCGCCGTCCGCCACCGTGACCTGACCGAACAGCACGAGCCCGGCCGAGGCCGCGACGCCGATCCCGGACACCACGGTCCAGACGCCCCCGCCGAAGCGGTCGCAGAGCGGCCCCCAGCACATGCGGGCGAGCGAGCCGACGAGCGCGCCGAGGAAGACCCAGGTCAGGTACTCGGGGCCGAACTGCTGCTTGAGGAGCATGCCGAACGTGCCGGCGAGCCCGGAGAAGATCCCGAACGTGAGGACGTACTCCATGGTCATGAGCCAGGTGTGCTTGTTCTGGAAGATGTCGAACTGCTGCTTGAGGTTGGCCTTGACCGGCACCGACTTGAGCAGGGTCCAGGCGAGCACGACGCCGACGACCGCGAACGGGATGAAGATGAGGCCCGGGTTCTGCAACCAGACCTGGCGCGGCTCGGCGTTCTGCGGGTGCGCGAGCTGGCCGGCGAGGCCGAACATCCCGAACCCGATGGCCCACGGGACGACGAACTGGACGACCGAGACGCCGAAGTTGCCGATCCCTGCCTGCAGACCCAGGGCCGTGCCCTGCTTGCTCTTGGGGAAGAAGTACGACGTCGAGGGCATGTAGCCCGAGAAGACGCCGCCGCCGAGGCCGGCTGCCAGGGCGAGCGCGACGAGCAGCGCGTACGAGGGCTGCGTCGGGAGCATCACGACCCAGGTCCACCCGACGAACGGGATGATCATGAGGAGCGCGGACAGCGTCAGCATCTTGCGGGTGCCGAGCATGGGCGGGAGCATCATCCAGACGATGCGGAGCAGGCCGCCCGTGAGGCCGGGCATGGCGAGCAGCCAGTACGACTGGCTCTCGCTCAGGTCCCACCCGGTGACCGTGCCGAGCGTGGGGATGAGCGCCCCGGGCAGGTACCAGATGATGAACGCGAGCATGAGGTTGAACGTCGTGACCCAGAGCGTGCTCCAGGCGACCTTCGAGTCCCAGCGCTGGGGGTCGTTGGGGTCCCAGTCGAGGAGGTCGCGGCGCGCGTCGGTGCTCACCTGGTGTGCTGGTCTGGGGGCTACGTCGGCTGTGACCACCGGGTGTCTCCGTCCGAGAAGTGGGGCTGGGGGCACCCACAACATATGGACGAGTTCACTCGTGCGTACCGGGACCTAGGTCCCGTCGCGGCGCCCTTGGTCCCGAACCGGGACAGCGGCGTCGACAGCCCTCTGACCTGCGGACTTGGCCGTCCGAGGCGTTGTTGTGGATCAACTCGGGCGGGCTCGTCCCCCGTGGCCCCGTGGTGCCCGACGGCGGGCCGCGCCAGGCGCGCGGGCGACGGTCGGAGCGGGCCGTTTCGCCCGAAGAACGGCGGTCGGCCGAGGGGTGCCGCGACAGGCCTTCGACTTTGTGCTTTCCGTCACAATCGACGTCCTGCGAGGTCAGGAGGAGTGTTCGGGGCTGCCGTCGGGGCTGGTGCCCGGGTGCCCGACGGCGTCGCGCACGTCAGGCGGGGGCCTCGCCTGCGCGGCGGTCAGCCCAGCCCGCTTGCTGCGGAGCCACCACGATTGTTGTAGCTCCATGGAAGGCACCTCCCGCCCTCGCGACCCGGCGCGGCACACGGGACTGCGCCACTCAGGCGACCTCTACGCGCGCGTCGCCCAGAACACCACCGCGGCGCTCGCCGCGACGTTGAGCGAGTCCACTCCCCCGCTCATCGGGATCTTCACGACGTGGTCCACGGCCGTGAGCGTCGAGCGCTGCAGCCCGTGGCCCTCGGTCCCGAACACGAACGCCGACCTCTCGTCGCCCCGCGCGACGTACTCGTCGAGCGTGAGCGAGTCGTCCGACAGCGCGAGCGCCGCGACCGTGAACCCGTGCTCGCGTAGCTCCTCGACGCCCTCCGGCCACGACTCGAGCCGCGTCCACGGCACCTGGAACACCGTCCCCATCGAGACCCGCACGCTGCGCCGGTACAAGGGGTCCGAGCAGCGCGGCGACACGAGCACGGCGTCCACCCCGAGGCCGGCCGCCCCGCGGAAGATCGCGCCCACGTTGGTGTGGTCGACGATGTCCTCCAGGATCGCGACCCGTCGTGCGCCCTGCCCGTCGCGGGCGGTCGTGAGCAGCTCGTGCACGCTCGGCAGGACCGGTCGGTGCATCGCGGACAGCGCGCCACGGTGCAGGTTGAAACCGGTGATCGACTCCAGGATGGCGGGCTCGGCGATGTACACGGGCACTGGCTCGCCCGTCCCTCCGGGCCCGTCGTCCAGCCCGACGGCGGAGATCGCCTCCTCGAGGCCCGGGAGCCACTTCTCGGCCATGAGGAACGACCGCGGCCGGTGCCCGGCACGGAGGGCCCGGTGGATCACCGTGGTGCTCTCGGCGATGTACATGCCCTTCTCCGGCTCGTTCTTCGAGCGGAGCTCGACGTCCGTGAGGTTCGTGTAGTCGGCGAGCCGAGGGTCGGCCGGGTCGGTCACGTGGATGATCTGCACGCTCAGATTCTCCCGCACCGACGGGGGCCGATCGGCATCGGGCGGCCATGACACCCGACCGCTCACCGACGCCGACCGGGGCTCCCCTCAGAGACCCACCGGTGCCGAGCACGAGGTTGCGGTCGTTCTGACGGCGTTCGCGACCTCAACCTCGTGGTCGAGCGCACGGAACCTCGTGCTCGGTGACCGGCCGCACGGCGGCAGCGACGCTCCCGCTCGCTCCGGACCGTCGGGACCGTCCGGCCACCGGAGCACCGTCCGGAGTGCCGTCCGGTGTGGTCCGGACCATCTGGGTCGCGGGCCCCGTCGTGTCCGTCGGCACCCCCGGACGGAACACCACGCGCCTCTGCACCTGATAGCTCGTCGCGAACAGCAGCACCTCGGTCACGACCTTGGCAGGCAGCAGCGCGAGCCCCAGCCCGGTCAGACCCCAGAGCATCCCGTATCCCGCGACCAGCAGCCCGACCGCGAGCGCCGCGTACCGCAGCGCGGCCCCCCGCCCGCGCCCGCTGTCGCCCGCAGCACCAGCACCAGCACCAGCACCAGCACCAGCACCAGCACCAGCGAACACCCGCCGGTTCACCACGAAGTTCACGGCCCCGCTGACCCCGCGCGCCCCCACGACGGACACCAGCAGGGACCCGGTCACGGCGTCGAGCACCAGCAGCGCCGCGGTGTCGATCCCGAACGCGAGGAGCGACGACAGCGAGAACGCGAGCAGCGGCGCGTAGATGCGGGCCGAGTCGGCGAGGGGCCGGAAGTGCGAGGACGCGTTGTCGTCGAGGTAGATGGTCTCGATCTCGACCTCGACCACGGGTCGCCCCTCGCGCGCCGCGGCCAGCAGCATGTTGAGCTCGTACTCGTACCGGTCGCCGCGCACGTCGAGGAGCCACCCGATCATCGAGGCGGGGTACCCGCGCAGGCCGGTCTGGGTGTCCTGGACCCGTAGCCCGGTCGCCGCGTGGAACAGCCACCGGGTCACGGTGTTGCCGAGCCGGCTGCGCACGGGCACGTCCCCGGCGAACGCGCGCGCCCCGAGGACCATGGCCCCCTCACCGGCGGACACCTGCTCCCCGACCCGCAGGACGTCAGCGACTCCGTGCTGCCCGTCGGCGTCGGCGCACACCACGTCCTGGCCGGGCCAGCGCCGCGCGACCTCGGCGAACCCGCGCCGCAGCGCCGCGCCCTTGCCGCGATTGGCGGCGAACCCGACGACGACCGCCCCGACGCGAGCGACGTCGTCGAGCACGGGGCGGAACCTCGGCCCGCTGCCGTCGTCGACCACGACGATCCCCTGCACAGCGCCCGTGGCACGCAGCTCGGCGACCAGCCGCACGAGCGTCGAGTCCGGCTCGTAGGCCGGGACCAGCACGATCACGGCCGTCACTCCCCGACGTACAGGATGTCGGAGGTGCCCCGCTCGGCGCCGCGGCCGAGGGGGTCGTTGACGAGCTCGCCGTCGTAGTACATGGTCGACGACCCGCCGCCGTCGAGGTTGTACGCGGTCGTGGCCCCCAGGTCCTGCATGATCTCGGCGAGCCCGGTCATGGTGACGCCGCGGCTGTACCCGGTGCTGCGCCCGTCGACCACGACGAACACCAGGTGGTTCGCGTCGACCACGCCCACGGCGGTGCGGGGCTGCTCGCCCTGGATCGAGTGGTTGCCGACGTTGGTGTCGACCTCGACGCCGTCGATCCCGTCGACGACCTCTCCGTCGTCGAGCAGCGCGGGCCCGAACGACAGCGTGTTCCACACGCCCGCGTCCACGAGCTCCTGTGCGGTCGTGGTCGTCTCGTCGTAGATCTCGACGGTCCCGTCGCGGTAGAACGCGAGGCCCTCGCGCGCGCCTTCGTCGCGGTAGACGACGCCGTTGCGGATCACGATGCCCGTGGACCGGAACCCGTAGTAGTCACCGTTGATCGCGAAGAGCGCGTCGTTGTCGGCCGCGATGTCGGAGGTCTTCTCGGTGATGTTCTCGCCGTACGCGTCCTGGGCGAACGCCGAGCGCAGGTCGGTCGCGTCCCCCAGGACGACGTCCGCGACGTAGTACGTCACGGTGTCGTCACCCGCGCCCTCGACGACCTGGCGCACGCTCACGCCCGTCCCGTCGGAGGTCGCGCTCGTGCCCGCGCTCGAGGTGCCCGACGACGTCGCCGCCTCCGCGGAGCCGCTCGCCGAGGCCCGGCTCGCCTCGTAGGCCGAGACGTCGGCGATCTCGACGTGCTCGACGACGAACCGGTCGAGCGCCCAGGCGGTCGTCCCGCCGAGGGCCAGGGTGAGCGCCAGCCCGCCGGCGAGCAGCACCCGCCGTCGGCGCCGTCGGGGTGTCGGCGCGACGACCGAGGGCTCGGGGGCGGACGAGGTGCTGGGGTGCGGTTCGTGGAAGGTCATGCCTCCGGTCTACGGACCCGGCGTGTGCCCTCCGCAGGTGCCGGCTGAGGGGTCGCTGTGAGGCCCGACCTGACAGCACCGCGTGATCCCGATCACGAGGGATCGCTCCCAGGAGGACCTCGGAATGAGACGTCGCTCACTCTTGGACATCCGTCCCCCTTATGCATACTTTCACCCGGGTTCCCGCGTGATTTCATGGATCCATGAGAAAGCAGATGCTGGCACTTGCGGCTGTGGGCGCTATCGCGCTCCTGAGCGCGTGCGCGACCGACACGGCAACCGACAGCGGTTCCTCGCCCGACGAGACCCCCACGGGCGCCACGAGCGCCGAGGTGTGCGCGAAGTACTTCGACGGCGGTGACCAGTCGCTCGCGCAGCGCGTCACCGACGAGCTCGAGTACGACATGACCGCCCTCACCGAGGACGAGTCGAACGCCATGCGCAGCACCAACATCCAGCTCGAGGCCGTCCTGCGCCTCGCTGGTCCGGAGGACGCCAACGCCCTCATCAGCAGCATCAAGACCCCGTTCCAGATGGCCGACGACCTCTTCAAGGGCACGGGCGACAGCATCGACACGACGGGCGTCACCGAGGCCGTGGCCGAGCTCGAGTCGCTCTGCGCCGGCGCGGGCTACACCGCTTCCTGACGCTCCACCCCAGATCACGCCCGCGACCCGGGCGACACCTCGAACGCCGGTCCCGCCCAGAAGGCGGTGCCGGCGTTCGTCGTCCTACGGCACGGGGCCTGTCACACCGGTACGGGCCCGTCACACGGCGAGGCCCCGGCGACGACGTCACCGGGGCCCCACGGGTCACCGCCTCAGGCGGTCACCCTCACGCGTCACCGCCTCGCACGGTCACGAGGTCACCGGGTCATCTCGCCCTCGACGGCCTCCTCGACCGCCGCGGCCGCGAACTGGCTCTCGTAGAGCCGCGCGTACGCGCCGCCCTTCTCGATGAGCACCTCGTGGTTGCCCATCTCGACGATCGCGCCGTCCTCCATGACGAGGATGACGTCGGCATCGCGGATGGTCGACAACCGGTGCGCGATCACGAACGAGGTCCGCCCGGCGCGCAGCGCGTTCATGGCCTGCTGCACGAGCACCTCGGTCCGAGTGTCGACCGAGCTGGTCGCCTCGTCGAGGATGAGGATCGCCGGGTCGGCGAGGAACGCGCGTGCGATCGTCAGGAGCTGCTTCTCGCCCGCGCTCACGCCCGAACCCTCGTCGTCGATCACGGTCGCGTAGCCGTCGGGCAGCGTGCGCACGAACGGGTCCACGTGCGTGGCACGCGTCGCCTCGAGGAACTGCTCCTCGGTGACCTCGACGCCGTCGGGCACGCCGTAGCGCAGGTTCTCCTCGATGGTGCCCTTGAAGAGCCAGGTGTCCTGCAGGACCATGCCGATGTTGGACCGCAGCCCGTCCCGGCTCATGGTCCGGACGTCGACGCCGTCGAGCGTGATGCGCCCGCCGTCGACCTCGTAGAACCGCATGATGAGGTTCACGAGCGTCGTCTTGCCGGCTCCCGTGGGTCCGACGATCGCGACGGTCTGGCCGGGCTCGGCCACGATCGACAGGTCGTCGATCAGCGGGCGGTCGGGCACGTAGCGGAACGAGACGTCCTCGAACGCGACCCGGCCCTGCACGTCCGTGACGACGGCCGCGGGCGAGGGGTCCGGGGACTGCTCCTCGGCGTCGAGCAGCTCGAACACGCGCTCCGCGGAGGCGACGCCCGACTGCAGGAGGTTCATCATCGACGCGATCTGCGTGATGGGTTGCGTGAACTGGCGCGAGTACTGGATGAACGCCTGGACGTCACCCAGCGACAGGGTTCCCGACGCGACGCGCAGGCCGCCGACCACGGCCACGATCACGTAGTTGAGGTTCGCGACGAAGCCCATCGCGGGCTGGATGATCCCGGAGATGAACTGCGCCTTGAAGCTCGCCTCGTAGAGCTCGGCGTTCTCGGTCTCGAACGTGTCGACGGCCGTCTGCTGGTGGCCGTAGACCTTGACGAGCGCGTGGCCCGTGTACATCTCCTCGACGTGCGCGTTGAGGCGCCCGGTCGCGGCCCACTGCTTGATGAACTGCGGCTGCGAGCGCTTGGCGATCAGGGCCGTGACGAGCACCGAGAGCGGCACGGTCACGAGCGCGATGACCGCGAGCAGCGGCGAGATCCAGAACATCATGGCGAGCACGCCGACCACGGTCAGGACCGAGGTCACGAGCTGCGACAGCGTCTGCTGGAGGGTCTGCGCGACGTTGTCGATGTCGTTGGTGACGCGGCTGAGGACCTCGCCCTTCTTCTGCCGGTCGAAGTACGACAGCGGCAGGCGACCGAGCTTGGCCTCGACCTCGGCGCGCAGGCGGCGCACCGTGCGCTGGACCACGGACGTGGTCACGCGACCCTGGATCCACCCGAAGAGGAAGGACCCGACGTAGATCGCGAGGACCAGCAGCAGGATCGTGCGCAGGGCCGCGAAGTCGATGCCCTGGCCGGGCACGACGTCCATGGCCGCGAGCATGTCGGCCTGCGTGCCCTGGCCGTTGGCGCGCAGGTTCTCGACGGCCTGCGCCTTCGTCACGTCCGCGGGCATCTGCGAGCCGATCACGCCCGCGAAGATCACGTTGGTGCCGTTGCCGAGGAGCTTGGGGCCCAGCACGGCGAGGGTCACGGACAGGATCGACAGGACCGTGATGACGACGACGGCGAGCCGCTCGACACGCAGGTAGCCCGCGAAGCGCTTGAGGGAGCCCGTGAAGTCCATGGCCTTCTCGGTGGGCATGCCCATGCCGCCCATGGGGCCGTGGCCGCCGCCCTGCGGGCGTCCCTTGAGGCGTGTGGTGGACAGGTCGGGCTTGTCGCCCGCAGCGTCCACCCCGTCCTGGGGTTCCGGAGCGTCGTGCGTCGGCGCGCCGTCCTGCACACCGCCCGACGACGTCACGAAGGTCTCGGCGTTCTTGTCGCCCGGGTTGTCGCCAGGGCGGGGGGTCTGGGTGCTCATGCTGCCTCCTGCGCCGAGAGCTGCGAGTACACGATCTCCTGATATGTCTCGCACGTCTCCAGGAGCTCGTCGTGGGTGCCGGTGCCGACGATGCGCCCGTGCTCGAGCACGACGATCTGCTCGGCGTGGCGGATGGTCGCGACCCGCTGGGCGACCAGGAGGACCGTGGCCTCGCGGGTGCGGGGTGCGAGCGCGAGCCGCAGGGCGGCGTCGGTCGCGTAGTCGAGGGCCGAGAACGAGTCGTCGAACAGGTACACGCTGGGCTTGCGCACGATCGCCCGGGCGATCGCGAGCCGCTGGCGCTGGCCGCCCGAGAAGTTGGTGCCGCCCTGGGACACAGGAGCGTCGAGCTGTCCTTCGAGCTGCTCGACGAAGTCGCGGGCCTGCGCGACCTCGAGCGCCTCCCAGACCTCCTCGTCGGTCGCGTCCTCCTTGCCGTAGCGCACGTTGTCGCGCACGGTCCCGGAGAACAGGTAGGCCTTCTGGGGGACGTAGCCGATCATCGACCACAGGTCCTGGAGCGCGACGTCGCGGACGTCGGTGCCGTCGATGCGGACCGAGCCCTTGGTCGCGTCGAAGAGCCGCGGGACGAGCTGGAGCAGCGTCGTCTTGCCCGATCCCGTGGACCCGATGATCGCGGTCGTGCCGCCGGGACGCGCCGTGAACGTGAGGTCGTGGAGCACGGGGTCCTCGGCACCGGGGTACCGGAAGTCCACGTCCTCGAACGTGATGACTCCGGTGCGGTCCTCGCGGGGCGCCAGGCGGACCGGCGTCGGGGACTCGACCACGGTGGTCTCGGTGTCGAGGACCTCGCCGATGCGCTCGGCCGAGACGGCCGCGCGCGGGACCATCATGAAGATCATGGTCGACATCATCACGGCCATGAGGATGTACATGATGTAGCTGAGGAACGCCGTGAGCGCCCCGATCTGCATCCCGTCCTGGACGCGGTACGCACCGAACCACAGGACCGCGACGCTGGTCGCGTTCATGACGAGCATGACGGTCGGGAACATCAGCGCCATGAGCTTGCCGACCCGCAGCGAGGTGTCGTAGAGCCGGTCGTTGGCGACCGCGAAGCGCTCCTCCTCGCGACGCTCGCGCACGAAGGCCCGGATGACGCGGATGCCGGAGATCTGCTCGCGCAGCACCCCGTTGATCGCGTCGATGCGCTTCTGCATCTTGCGGAAGTACGGCACCATGCGCGAGATGATCAGCCCCACGACGACCCCGAGCACGGGCACCACGACCAGGAGCAGCGCCGAGAGCTCGACGTCCTCCTGGAGCGCCATGATGACGCCGCCCACGAGCATGATGGGCGCCATGACCATGATGGTGAAGCCCATGAGCACCACCATCTGGACCTGCTGGACGTCGTTCGTGGTGCGCGTGATGAGCGACGGGGCACCGAGCACACCCATCTCCTGCGCGGAGAACGACTGGACGCGCGTGAAGAGCCCGTTGCGCACGTCGCGCCCGAACGACATGGCGACCTTGGCGCCGAAGTACACCGCGACGATCGCGCAGATCACCTGACCGAGGCTGATCGCGAGCATGACGCCGCCCGTGCGCATGATGTAGGCGGTGTCGCCCTGCGTGACGCCCTTGTCGATGATGTCGGCGTTGAGGCTGGGCAGGTAGAGGGTCGCGATGGTCTGCACGAGCTGGAGCACGAGCAGGATCGATATGGGCGTCCAGTACGGGCGGAGGTAGGTCTTCAGGAGACGTTGGAGCATCTGGGGTGTCCTGTCGGAGGTGGGGGCGGGGCGAGCAGGTCTCAAGGTGCCCGACGGCGGAGCGCACGTCGAGCGATTTCGGTGACCTCGGCGAGAGGTCCAGCATGCGACGCCGCGGTGAGGTCCGCGACGGCAGGCCGAGCGCCTCAGGCGAGCGACGCCGTCGGGTCCGGGGCTGCGACGTGCGGGTCGGGCGGACGGACCGCCGCGTGGGGCGGGCCCACCGCATGGGGCGGGCCCGCGCCCTGGCACGGCGCCTCGAGGACGCCGTGGAGGAACACGTCGACGATCTGGGTCGCGTCGAGCGGCCCGTCCTGGAACAGCAGCGGGCTCGCATGGCCGTGCACGAGGAAGAAGAAGACGCTCGCGGCCACGCGGGGCTCGGTCCGCAGCTCGTCCGCGTACGGGACGAGGCTCGCCTCGATCGCCTCGACGATGTCCTGGACGGCCGACATCCGGGCGTCGCGGTGCGAGTCCGGGCCCTGCTTGCCATGGTTGCGGTGCACGTCGTCCCGGTGGCGACGGCGGGCGTCGCCCCCCGGACCGCCCGGCGGGCCGCCCCGGTCCCCCATGACCTGATGGGCGACCTGGACGATCTTGGCGGTCGCGCGCTGGCTGTCCTGGATCAGCTCGGCCAGGGCCGTGAGGGTCTCCGGGAGGGACCCGCGGTCGGCCGTCTCGCTGATCGCGCGCACGAGCGGCGCCGGGTCGAGCGCGGCCACGAGGGCCGCGTGGATCAGCTCGTCCTTGTCCTCGAACGCGCGGAAGAGCGTGCCCTCGGCGACGTCGGCCGCCTGGGCGATCTGCCGGGTCGTCACGGCCGAGCCGTA
Source organism: Oerskovia enterophila (assembly GCF_044748475.1). NCBI lineage: Bacteria > Bacillati > Actinomycetota > Actinomycetes > Micrococcales > Cellulomonadaceae > Oerskovia > Oerskovia enterophila. Next base: position 56,860 of record NZ_JBIVFZ010000007.1, on the reverse strand, counting down.
GCGCGCGAGCAGGGGGACGGTCGCGGCGGCGATCGCCGCGCGGCGGTCGTCACGGCTCATGGGTCGGGCGCGGCCCGAGGGGGTGCTCACGCCCTCGACCCTAAATGAGTGAGCACTCACTCGTCAAGGTTGCCCGACGCAACCAGATGCACGGACGCCCGAGGGGGCGCCGCGAGCGCGGCGCCCCCTCGGGCGTACGGTCCTGCTGTGGTGATGCCCTAGGGGCGATCCTCCGGCGTCCCCTCGCCGGGCTCCGACGCGTCGGTCGGGACGGCCGGCGGGCCGAGCGGACGCGGCGACGCGGTGCCCGGCTCCGGGGCCGGGGCGAAGCGCTGGCCGGGGACCCCGGGGCGCTGCCCGCTCTCCGCCTGCGGGTCGAACGGCAGGCCCGAGTGCGTGCCCGCGCTCGTGGCGTCGGCCGTCGCGGCCTCGGCCTGACGACGGGCCTCGGCGAGCGCCTCGGCCGGGTCGACCAGTGCCGGGGTGCCGAACTTGACGCGGTCCCGGTCGCGCTCGCGGCGCGCCGCCTCGGAGGGCTCGTACCCTTCGCCGGACGGCGTGGGCGCACCGCCGCCGAAGCCCTGCGCGATGGATCCCAGCGCCGCGGTGAACTCGGTGGGGACGACCCACAGCTTGCTCGCGGTGCCGTCGGCGATCTTGGGCAGCATCTGCAGGTACTGGTAGGCGAGCAGCTTGGGGTCCGCGTCGCCCTCGTGGATCGCGTCGAAGACCTGCAGGATGGCCCGCGCCTCACCCTCGGCGTTCAGGATCGCGGCCTGCGCGTTGCCCTCTGCGCGCAGGATCGCGGCCTGCTTCTCGCCCTCTGCGGTCAGCACCTGGGACTGCTTGATGCCCTCGGCCGTGAGGATCGTGGCGCGACGGTCACGCTCGGCGCGCATCTGCTGCTCCATGGAGCCCTGCACGCTCGCGGGCGGGTCGATCGACTTGAGCTCGACGCGGTTGACGCGCACGCCCCAGCGCCCGGTCGCCTCGTCGAGCACGCCGCGGAGCTGGCCGTTGATCTGGTCGCGGCTCGTGAGCGTCTGCTCGAGGTCCATGGAGCCGACGACGTTGCGCAGCGTGGTGACCGTGAGCTGCTCGATGCCCTGGATGTAGTTGGCGATCTCGTAGACCGCCGACTTGGGCTCGGTGACCTGGAAGTAGATGACCGTGTCGATGCTGACCACGAGGTTGTCCGAGGTGATCACGGGCTGCGGGGGGAACGAGACCACCTGCTCGCGCAGGTCGACACCCGCACGCACGCGGTCCACGAACGGGATCAGCAGGTGCAGACCGGGCTCGAGCGTGCTCGAGTAGCGACCCAGCCGCTCGATGATCAGCGCGGTGGCCTGCGGGACGATCCGCACCGCCTTGACGAGCGCGATGATCACGAACAGCAGGATCAGCCCGAGCACGATGTAGACGGCGATCATTCCGGGTTCTGGTTCAGTCATCGATCTTTCTCCTGAGGATGCTTCTCGGCGGAAGGGCGGGGCGGACGGAGCGACGGCTGGACGGGCTCAGACGGTGTGGCTGTCGGAGGCGACCGACTGCACCACGGCCGTGGCCCCGTCGATGCGGACCACACGGACCTCGGTACCGGTCGCCAGCTCCGGCGACCCGTCCACGGTCCGGGCGCTCCAGATCTCTCCCTGGAGCTTGACGCGGCCGCCCAGCTCGGTCACCCGGGACACGACGACGGCGGACCGACCCACCTGGGCGGCGGCGCCGGTCTCGGTGAGCGGCATGCGGTGACGCAGGTGGCGCAGCAGCCACGGGCGCAGCGAGAACAGGAGAGCGGCCGAGACGACCGCGAAGGTGATGATCTGCAGCCACAAGGGACCGCCGGCCGCGTTGACCCCCGCGGCTGCGAACGCTCCCCCGGCGAACATGATGAGCACCAGGTCGAGCGAGATGATCTCGATCAGGACGAAGAGGAGACCCGCTCCGACCCACCACAACCAGTCCATGACGGTTCCTTCCGTCGTGCGGCTCGTCCTGCGCGTCGTGGACGCGTCGACATCACCTGCGTTGACACCACCTGCGTTCTTTGCCCAGATTTTACCGGAAGAACGAGTTCCGTGCACCTATCGGGCGTGTCGGACGCGGGGCGTCCGGGGCCGCGCGTCAGCGCGCCGCGCGCGCCATCCAGCGACCGCCGCCGTGCGCGACGAACAGCGGCAGGCCGAACGCCGCGCTCAGGTTCTCCGCCGTCAGGACCTCGTGCAGCGGACCGGCGCGGTGGACGCCGCCGTCCTTGAGCAGCAGGACGTGCGTGAAGCCCGGCGGGATCTCCTCGACGTGGTGCGTCACGAGGACCAGCACGGGCGAGGCAGGGTCCGCAGCAAGCTCCGAGAGCGCCCCGACGAGCTCCTCGCGCCCGCCCAGGTCCAGGCCGGCGGCGGGCTCGTCGAGCAGCAGCAGCTCCGGGTCGGTCATGAGCGCGCGGGCGATCTGCACGCGCTTGCGCTCACCCTCGCTCAGCGTGCCGAACAGGCGGTCGGCCAGCGGCAGCACGTCGAAGGCCGCGAGCAGGTCGTCGGCACGCTCGGTGTCGAACTCCTCGTACGTCTCCGTCCAGCGGCCCGTGACGCCGTAGGCCGCGGTGACCACCACGTTGCGGACGGTCTCCGAGGCCGGGATCTGCTCCGCGAGCGCCGCGCTCGCCAGGCCGATGCGGGGCCGCAGCCCGAACACGTCGGTGCGGCCCATCCGCTCGCCGAGCAGGTCCGCGCTGCCCGCGGTGGGGTGCATGCGTGCTGCCGCGATCTGCAGCAGGGTCGTCTTGCCCGCGCCGTTGCGGCCCAGGATCACCCACCGCTCGCCCTCGTTCACCTGCCAGTCCACGGAGTCGAGGATGGTCTTCGTGCCACGGCGCACCGTGACTGCCTGCAGGTCCAGAACCGAGCTCATGGGACACGACCCTATAGGTTGGCGGACGTGGAATCCCACTCTGCCCTCGCGCTCCCCCGTACCGTCGTCCTCGCCCTGTGGTCGCAGGCGCTCGGCCCGCAGGCCGACGAGCCGGTCGATCCCGACGGCCCCGGCACGGCCCTCGTGCGCCGCGCGGTCGCCGCGGTGCGGCTCGACGACGAACCGCACACGGTCGAGGGCGACGGGACGGCCTCGACCCTGACCGACCTGGTCGCCCGCTGGACCCGTTCGCCGTTCGAGGTGTGCGCGGTGCTGCCGGCCCCCGGCGACCCGCTCGGCGTGCCGTCGGTCGTGAGCGCCGACGCGACCGACGCCGAGGAGTGCCTGCTCGTGCAGTCCCCCGAGGGCGCCTGGGCGCTCGTGCCCGAGGTCACGGCGTTCGGGAGCGTCTACGAGACGGGGCACCTCGTCACGTGGCGCATGACGCCCGTGCCGACGTGGCGCACCCAGGTGCTCGCCGCCGTCGGGACCCTCGCGGACGCCGAGCGCGACCTGCGCGTGGCCCTGCTCACCGCGACCGAGGCCCTGGCCTCGCTCGACGTCGCCCGCTGGCGCGAGGACGCGGCCGAGACGATCGCGTCGCTGCGGTCCACGACCCCCCCGGACTGGCCGCTGCCCGCGGCCCGCTCGGAGTCGGACGCGCGCCGCGTGCGCGTGCTCGCCCAGGCCGCGCGGCTGCGGGCCATCGTGGACCTGGCCACGGCCGACGACGGCGGCGCGGTCAACCTCTGGCAGGCCGACCAGCGCTCGACCGCCCTGCGCGAGGTCGACCGTGCCGCGCGGCGGGCCATGTCCGCCGCGACCGCCCGCTACGCGGCGGGACCGGACCCGAGCACGCTGCGGTAGACCTCGAGCGTGCGGTCCGCGATCGCGTCCCACGCGAAGTGCTCCTCGACGCGCGTCCGGGCCGCTCGACCCATCTCGCGCGCCCGCTCCGGGTCGGAGACGACCGCGACGAGCGCAGCGGCGAGGTCGGCGACGAACGTGTCCGGGTCCACGGGCGTGCCCGTCCCGTCGTCGACCTGCTCGATCGGGACCAGGTGGCCCGTGACGTCGTCGTCGATGACCTCGGGGATGCCCCCGGTCGCCGAGCCGACGACGGGCAGACCCACGGCCATGGCCTCGAGGTTCACGATCCCCAGCGGCTCGTAGACCGAGGGGCACACGAACACGGTCGAGGCCGCCAGGACCGCCACGAGCTCCTCGCGCGGGAGCATCTGCTCGATCCACACGACCCCGGTGCGCTGCTCGGCGAGGCGCGCGACGGCCTCGCTCACCTCGGTCGCGATCTCGGGGGTGTCGGGTGCACCCGCGCACAGGATCAGCTGGACCTCCGGAGGGAGCTGAGCGGCCGCGCGCAGCAGGTACGGCAGGCCCTTCTGGCGCGTGATGCGCCCGACGAAGACCACGGCCGGGCGCTCGGGGTCGATCCCGAGGTCGCGGACCACGCGGTCCGCCGCGGCGACCTGCGCCTCGGAACCGGGGCGACGCCAGCCGTCGAGGTCGATCCCGTTGTGGACCACGTGCACCTTGGCCGGGTCGACGTCCGGGTAGCAGCGCAGGATGTCCGCGCGCATGCCCGCCGAGACCGCGATGATGCCGGCCGCGGCCTCGTAGGCCGTCTTCTCGGCCCAGCCCGACAGCGCGTAGCCGCCCCCGAGCTGCTCGGCCTTCCACGGTCGCAGCGGCTCGAGCGAGTGCGCGCTGAGGACGTGCGGGATCCCGTGCAGGAGCGAGGCCAGGTGGCCGCCGAGGTTCGCGTACCAGGTGTGCGAGTGCACGAGGTCGGCTCCTGCGACGTCGTCGGCCATCGCCAGGTCCACGCCGAACGTCCCCAGCACGGGGTTCGCCGAGGAGAGCGAGCCGGGCACCGAGTACCCCGTGACCCCCTCCTCGCTGCGGGGTCCGTCGAAGCTGCGCACGCGCACGTCGATGCGTTCGCGCAGCACACGGGACAGCTCGGCGACGTGGACGCCCGCGCCTCCGTAGACGTAGGGCGGGTACTCACGGGTCAGCAGGTCGACTCTCACGCGGCACACGCTAGCGCGCTCGGCAGGGCCCGTGCGCACGGCAGGCCGCCCGCGACGCTCTCGCACCGCGAATCACCCGCGACCAACACGTGGTTCGGTCCCCACGAACACCGGCCGAGGCCATAAGGTTCTGCCCATGGCCGCCCCACGTGTCCTCGCAATCGTCCTCGCCGGTGGCGAGGGCAACCGGCTCATGCCGCTCACCGCCCACCGCGCCAAGCCGGCCGTCCCGTTCGGCGGTATCTACCGCCTGGTCGACTTCGCGCTGTCGAACCTGGTGAACTCGCACTACCTGCACATCGTCGTGCTGACGCAGTACAAGTCCCACAGCCTCGACCGCCACATCACCAAGACGTGGCGCATGTCGTCGTTGCTCGGGAACTTCGTCGCGCCGGTGCCGGCGCAGCAGCGGGTGGGCAAGCACTGGTACCTCGGCAGCGCCGACGCGATCTACCAGTGCCTGAACATCATCGAGGACGAGCGCCCCGACATCGTCGTGGTCGTCGGTGCGGACCACGTGTACCGCATGGACTTCTCCCAGATGGTCGACGCCCACATCGCGTCGGGGGCCGAGCTGACCGTCGCGGGCATCCGCCAGCCCATCTCGATGGCCGACCAGTTCGGGGTCATCGACACCGACCCCGAGGACCCCACCAAGATCCGCGCGTTCCTCGAGAAGCCGACCGACCCGGTCGGGCTCGCGGACTCGCCGCTCGAGGTCCTGGCGTCCATGGGCAACTACGTCATCAACGCCGACGCGCTCGTCGCGGCCGTCACGGCGGACGCGACCGACCCGGACTCGCGCCACGACATGGGCGGAGACATCGTCCCGGCCTTCGTCGCGCGCGGCACGGCCGGTGTCTACGACTTCATCCGGAACGACGTCCCGGGCTCCACGGACCGCGACCGCGACTACTGGCGCGACGTCGGGACGCTCGACGCGTACTACGACGCGAACAAGGACCTCATCTCGATCACGCCGGTCTTCAACCTCTACAACGACGAGTGGCCGCTGCACACCGGGTACGTGGGCCTGCCGCCCGCGAAGTTCGTCCACTCGGGGCAGGGCCGCCTGGGCCACGCCGCGGACTCGCTCGTCTCCCCCGGCGTCATCATCTCCGGGGCCACCGTGGTGGGCTCGGTCCTGTCCCCCGGCGTCTACCTGCACTCCTGGTCGTCGGTGTCGGACTCCGTCCTCATGGACGGGGTCCAGGTCGAGCGGCACGCCCAGGTCCACCGCGCGATCCTCGACAAGAACGTGATCGTCACCGAGCGCGCCCGCATCGGGCTCGACCCGGCACAGGACCGCGCCCGTGGGTTCACCGTCACCGAGTCGGGCATCACCGTCGTCCCCAAGGGAACCATCGTTGAATAGCACTGCCGCCCGTCCTGACGTCTCGACCCGCCGGTTGGTGGTCATGGACGTCGACTCGACCCTCATCACGCAGGAGGTCATCGAGCTCCTGGCGGACCACGCCGGGACCCGCGAGCTCGTCACCGAGGTCACCGAGCGCGCCATGCGCGGCGAGATCGACTTCGGCGAGTCCCTGCGCGAGCGGGTCGCGACGCTGGCCGGGGTCCCGGTCAGCGCGTTCGAGGACGTGCTCGAGCGCGTCACGCTCACGCCCGGCGCCCGCGAGCTGGTCGCCGAGTTCCAGGGCCGGGGCTGGACCGTGGCCCTGGTCTCCGGGGGCTTCGAGGAGATCGTCGCCCCGCTGGCCGCGAGCCTCGGGATCACGCACTTCCGGGCGAACCGGCTCGAGGTCGTGGACGGCCTGCTCACGGGCAGGACGACCGGCCCCGTGATCGACCGCGCGACCAAGGAGGTCACGCTGCGCGAGCTCGCCGCCAGCGAGGGCGTGGACATGGCGGACACCGTCGCGATCGGCGACGGCGCGAACGACCTCGACATGATCGGCGCGGCCGGCATCGGGATCGCGTTCGCGGCCAAGCCCGTCGTGGTCGCCCAGGCACCCTTCTCCGTCCCGGGTCCGCGCCTCGACGCGGTGCTGGAGATCATCGACGCATCGCGCCGGACCGCCTGAGGATCACCCCGGATCGCGCGCCGGTACGACGAAGCCCCTTCCTCCCGTCGATCGGGTGAAAGGGGCTTCGTGCTTCGCGCGGCTCGCGCCTTCAGCTCGAGGGACGCCCGACGTACGACAGGTTCGCGACCGCACCGTCCCACTCGCCCCACGGGGTCGAGGACTCCAGGACGCTGTACGTCGCCGTGGGGACCCCCACCCGGACCTGGGCGAGCGCGCCCGAGTCCGAGCCGGGGCCGGCCAGGTGCGCCGCGGTCGCTGCCATGGTCGGCTCGTGACCGACCACCAGGAGGGTGCGCACCCGGGAGTCGGCCCCTCGGACCATGTCCAGCACGTCCCGCACGCCCGCGGCGTACAGGGTGTCCGTCACCACGACCTCCGGGGCGACGTCACCCAGGTGCGCCGCGAGGAGGTCCCACGTCTGGCGCGTGCGCAGGGCAGAAGAGCACAGGACGAGCTCGGGGACGAGCGCGGAGTGCGCCAGCGCGGCACCGACCCGGCCGGCCTGACGCCGGCCGTTGAGCGCCAGCGGGCGCAGGACGTCGTCGACTCCGCCGGCAGGCTCCGCCTTGGCGTGCCGGAGCAGCACCAGGCGGTGCGTGCCGCCCGTCGCCCCGGAACCGGCGGCGTCGGACGCCACCGAGGATCTGCCGTCTCGCACGTTCGCCCCTCTCGTCACAGCCCCATGGCGTGCACGCCGCCGTCGACGTGCACGATCTCCCCCGTGGTCGCCGGGAACCAGTCTGACAGCAGCGCGACGACCGCGCGTGCAGCGGGCTCCGCGGTCAGCTGGTCCCAGCCGAGCGGTGCGCGCGTGGGCCAGCCGTCCTCCATCTGCTCGAACCCGGGGATCGACTTCGCCGCGGTGGTGCGGATGGGGCCCGCGGAGACGAGGTTGGTGCGGATGCCCTCCGGGCCGAGGTCGCGCGCGAGGTAGCGGTTCGCCGACTCGAGCCCGGCCTTCGCGACGCCCATCCAGTCGTACACGGGCCACGCGAACTGCGCGTCGAACGTGAGCCCGACGACGGCACCACCGTTGGTCATGAGCGGCTTGGCGGCCACGGCGAGGGACTTGTAGGAGAAGGTCGAGACCTGCAGCGCGGTCGCGACGTCCTCCCAGGTCGCGGAGAGGAAGTTGCCGCCCATGACGCTCTGGGGCGCGAACCCGATCGAGTGCACGACGCCGTCGAGCGTGTCCACGTGCTCGCGGACCGCGTCGGCCAGGCCCGCCAGGTCCTCCTCGTTCGTCACGTCGAGCTGGACGACGGGCGCCTCGACCGGCAGACGCTTGGCGAACGCCTGCGTGAGCTTCATCTGGCGACCGAACGAGGAGAGCACGACCGTGGCCCCCTCCTCCTGCGCGAGCCGGGCCGCGTGGAACGCGATCGAGGAGTCGGTGAGGACGCCGGTGATCAGGAGCTTCTTGCCTTCGAGCAGACCCATCAGATTCTTCTTCCGTTCTTTCGTCGTGCGCTGCTTGAGCGTACTCATGGACGACCTGCCCGGGGTAGTTCTCGGGGGTCGTGCGGTGTGTCGGGGAGCACGCGTGCTCCCCGACGACGTCAGGTGGTGGTCAGTGCCCCATGCCGAGGCCGCCGTCGACCGGGATCACGGCGCCGCTGATGTAGCCCGCGTCGGGGGACGCGAGGAACTGCACGACACCCGCGACCTCGTCGGCCTGGGCGAAGCGTCCCGCGGGGATGTTCGCCTTGTACTGCTTCTGGCGCTCCTCGGGCAGCTCGGCGGTCATGGCCGTCTCGATGAAGCCCGGGGCGACGACGTTGGCCGTGATGCCGCGACCACCGAGCTCGCGCGTGATCGAGCGGGCCATGCCGACCAGCGCGGCCTTCGAGGCCGAGTAGTTGACCTGCCCGGGGCCGCCGTACAGGCCCACGACCGAGGAGATGAGCACGATGCGGCCGCGCCGCAGGCGGATCATGCCCTTGGAGACGCGGCGCACGCAGCGGAAGGTCCCCGTGAGGTTGACGTCGATGACGGACTCGAACTCGTCGTCGGTCATGCGCATGAGGAGCTGGTCACGGGTCACGCCCGCGTTCGCGACGAGGACCTCGACCGGGCCGAGCTCGGCCTCGATCGCCGTGAAGGCCGCGTCGACGGCCTCGGTGTCGGTGATGTCGCCCACGACGCCGAACACGCCCTCGGGCAGGTCGCCGCTGCGGTAGATCGTCGCGACACGGTCACCGTTGGCGACGAACCGCTCGGCGATCGAGCGGCCGATGCCCCGGTTGGCGCCCGTGACGACCACGGTGCGCGGGCTGGGGGAAGCGGGGGCTTCGGACACGACATCTCCTCGTTCGGGTGGCCTGGGAGGCGTCGTCCGCGGCGGGGATTCCCCCGCTCGTCCGGCACGTCGCCGCAACGACCGTACCGCGAGCGCCCGACGGCGTGCGCGCAGGGACCATCACAGGCGACCGGGGTCCTTTGTCGGGTTCCGACAAACGTAGGATGGAGGGGTGAGCAGCAACAACAAGGTGCCGAGCATCTCGGACGCACCGGAGTCGCTCGCGCAGGACCAGGCCCGGCGCACCAAGCGCTACCTCATCCAGATGGGGATCCGGCTCGTGTGCTTCCTCGCGGCCGTGATCGTCCACGGGTGGTTCTCGTTCGTCCTGATCGGGGCCGCGATCGTCCTCCCGTACGTCGCGGTGCTGCTCGTCAACGCCGGGCGGGACCAGAGGACCTACGACGTCTCGCCCATGGAGCGCCTCCAGGTGGAGGCCGCCCCTGACCACCCGAGCCTCGGGCGCGTCGTCGAGCTCGACGACGAGGGCCGGGTCCGCCGTGAGGACCCCGACTCCCCCGCCGCCCCGGACGCCCCCGCCCCGCCGCCGACCGGCGAGCCTTCCGACCGGTCCGCCGCCGGCCCCGCCACTGACCGACCCACCGACCACCCCACTGACCGACCCACCCAGCAGGAGCCGCACGATGGTTGACCTCCTCCACCTCGCCGACCCCGTCGACGAGGGTGAGCTGTTGTGCAGCGCCAAGGGCTGCCGCGCCGAGGCGGCGTGGGGCCTGCTGTGGAACAACCCCAAGCTCCACACCCCCGAGCGCCGCAAGGTGTGGCTCGCGTGCGACGACCACCGCGAGCACCTCGAGACGTTCCTGGGCGCCCGGGACTTCTGGAAGCAGACCGTGCCGGTCGTCGACCTGGAACGTCGGCCCGAGCTGTGACGTCCCCCTCCCCCGAGGTCCCCGGCACCCCGCAGAGCGCTGAGCCTTCCAGCCCGCGGGCCCGCACCCCCGACGCGGCCGAGCTCGCCCGGGACGTCGCGCGCGACGCCAAGGCCGAGCCCCGGACGATCCGCCAGTGGATCACGCTCGCGCTCGGCGTCCTGCTCGTGGCGGCGCTCTGCGTGCTCGCGGGCCGCTGGCAGTGGCACCGGTACGAGTCGCGATCGGCCCAGATCGAGATCATCGAGTCCAACTACGACGCGACCCCGGTCCCGCTCGCCGACGTCCTGCCAGGGCCGGGCGCCGAGCTGGACCCGCAGCGGGTGTGGCAGCAGGTCACGCTCGAGGGCAGCTACGTCCCCGAGGCGAGCGTCCTCCTGCGCAACCGTCCGGTCGGCAGCAAGGCCGGGTTCCACGTCCTGGTCCCGTTCGTCACCGAGCCCACCGACGGCAGCGAGCCGGTCGTCATGGTCGTGGACCGCGGCTTCGTCCCGCTGGGCGCCGACGCGAGCGCACCCGACGAGGTGGCCGCTCCGCCGTCGGGCCGCGTCGAGGTGACCGTGAGCCTGCGCGCCGACGAGCCCGCGTCGAGCCGCGACGCACCCGACGGGCAGGTCCAGGCCATCAACACGGCCCAGGTGCTCGCCGAGGGGCCCGACGGCGGCGCGTGGGCCGACGGGATGACCGTCGGCGCGTACGGCTCGCTCCGTGCCGAGGACCCGGCCCCCCCGGCCTCGCTGCGGGCCCTGGCCGTCCCGGACACCGATCCCGGCTCGCACCTGTCCTACACGTTCCAGTGGTTCGTGTTCGCGGCGGGCGCGATCGGCGGCTTCCTCATCCTGATCCGCCGCGAGAAGCGCGAGACCGTGACCGCGGGAGACCTGCTCGGCGAGCAGCGCGCCGCGGGCCGGACCCCCGGGGAGCCCGCTCCCCGGCGTCGGCGAGGGCCGACCGCCGAGGAGGAGGAGGACGCCCTCCTCGACGCCCAGGCGGCCGCGCACGAGCCCTCCGCGCACGACGACGCACGGACCTGACCGCCGCACCACACCGCACCGCACCGCACCGCACCGCACCGCACCGCACCGCACCGCACCGCACCACACCACACCGCACCGCACCGCACCGCACCCGGAGCGTCCGCACCGACCCGCCCGGCGGGAACGACGAACGGCCCGCCTGCTCCTCGGAGCAGGCGGGCCGTTCGTGTCGCTGCAGGTACCGGTGGCTACCGGTCGATCAGGCCAGCGAGATGAGCTCGGCGTAGGAGTCGTTCCACAGGTCCTCGTCGCCGTCGGGCAGCAGCAGGACGCGCTCGGGAGAGAGCGCCTCGACCGCGCCGTCGTCGTGGGTGACCATGACCACGGCCCCCTCGTAGTTCTTGAGCGCGTCGAGGATCTCCGCCCGCGAGGCCGGGTCCAGGTTGTTGGTGGGCTCGTCGAGGAGCAGCACGTTCGCACCCGACACGACGATGGTCGCGAGCGCGAGGCGCGTCTTCTCCCCACCCGACAGCACGTGCGTGGGCTTGTTGGCGTCGTCGCCCGAGAACAGGAACGAGCCGAGGACCGAGCGCACCTGCGTGTCCGTGAGGTCCGGCGCCGCGTGGCGCAGGTTCTCGACGACGGTCACGTCCATGTCCAGGGTGTCGTGCTCCTGGGCGTAGTAGCCCAGCTTGAGCCCGTGCCCCGCGATGACCTCACCCGTGTCGGCCTTCTCGACGCCCGCCAGGATGCGCAGCAGCGTCGTCTTGCCGGCACCGTTGAGCCCGAGTACCACGACCCGGCTGCCGCGGTCGATCGCCAGGTCGACGCCCGCGAAGATCTCCTGCGACCCGTAGGACTTGGACAGCCCCTCGGCCGTGATCGGGGTGCGCCCGCACGGGGCGGGGGTCGGGAAGCGCAGCTTGGCGACCTTGTCGCTCACGCGCTCGCCCTCGAGGCCCGAGAGCATGCGCTCGGCGCGCTTGATCATGTTCTGCGCGGCCACGGCCTTGGTCGCCTTGGCGCGCATCTTCTCGGCCTGCGCGAGCAGCGTGCCAGCCTTCTTCTCGGCGTTGGCGCGCTCGCGGCGGCGACGACGCTCGTCGGTCTCGCGCTGCTCGAGGTAGGCCTTGTAGCCCAGGTTGTACTGGTCCAGGACGCCGCGGTTCGCGTCGAGGTAGAAGACCTTGTTGACGGTCGCCGAGAGCAGCTCGACGTCGTGGCTGATGACCACGAACCCGCCCGAGTAGTTCTTCAGGTAGTCGCGCAGCCACAGGATCGAGTCGGCGTCGAGGTGGTTCGTCGGCTCGTCGAGCAGGAGCGTCTCGACGCCCGAGAACAGGATGCGTGCGAGCTCGATGCGGCGGCGCTGACCACCCGAGAGCGTGTTGAGCGGCTGCGCGAGGATGCGCTCGTCGAGGCCCAGGTTCGAGGTGATGCGCTGCGCCTCGCTCTCCGCCGCGTACCCGCCAGCGGCCGTGAAGCGCTCCTCGAGCTTGGGGTAGCGGTCCATCGCGGCCAGGTGCGTGTCCGCGTCGGCGCTCGCCATCTCGCCCTCGGTCTCGCGCATCTTGCGCACGAGGACGTCGAGCCCGCGCGCCGAGAGCACGCGGTCCATCGCGATCACGTCGAGGTCGCCCGTACGGGGGTCCTGCGGCAGGTAGCCGACCTCGCCCGTGCGCACGATCTGCCCGGCCGTGGGCTGGGTCTCCCCCGCGAGGGTCTTCGTCAGGGTGGTCTTGCCCGCTCCGTTGCGACCCACCAGACCGATCCGGTCTCCGGCAGCGATGCGGAAGGACGCCTCGTCCAGCAGGACGCGGGCGCCGACGCGCAGCTCGACGGCATGGGCAGTGATCACAGAGAGTTCCTCCGGCGGGGTCGTGGGGTGTCCAGGAGTCTTGCCCGGCGCGGGACCGCGCCGTGTGCGAGACACAAACGCCACCGATTCTAGTGCCGCGCGGCTGCGGACGGAACGGGATTTCGCGGGCTGGTCCGTCACAGTGGGTGGGCCGCGTGCGGACCGGACCGCCGCGAGGGCCGTACTGCTCTGTTCCTGGTCGGGTCGCGGGTGCCGAGAACGAGGTTGCGTTCGTTCTGAGCCCTGAAACGACCGCAACCTCGTTCTCGGCGGCCACCTTGCTGCCCGACGACGTCGCTCCCCTCCCAGGACGAGCCGCGCCCGGGTGCGGCGAGAGCGCGCGGCGGGCTGCGCCGTCGGGCAGCGAAGGGCGGCCTCCCCGCCGACGGCTCCCGCGCACGGCGAGCCGCGGCGGGGCATCGCCGACCGGACAGCGACCGCAGGGCGCCGTGACCTGCGGCGACGGGTAGCGTTGACCTGTGACGTTCAACGAGGGTGGTTCTTTCGAGGGCGGCCGTGTCCGCAAGGGCGGCCGTGGCAAGGGTCCTGCGATCGCGGGCGGCGGCATCGCGGCCGTGCTCGTGGCGGTCGTGGTCGCCCTGCTCAACGGCGGCGACCTGGGCAGCGTGCTCGGGGCCGTGGGCGAGCAGGTCCAGTCGACCAGCACCGAGGACACGGGGCAGCAGCAGTACGTCGACGACTGCACCGCTGAGCAGGCCAACACCGAGCGCGAGTGCAGGCTGTCGGCGACGTCGTACTCGCTCGACGACTACTGGTCCGAGGCGCTGCCCGCGCAGGTCGGTGTGGCCTACGTCGTGCCCGACGTCGTGAGCTTCACGGGCTCGACGCAGACGGCGTGCGGCGCGGCGACCAGCGCCGTCGGGCCGTTCTACTGCCCGCCCGACCAGAGCGTGTACCTCGACGTCTCGTTCTTCGACGAGCTGCGCGACCGCTTCGGCTCGTCGGGCGGTCCGCTCGCCGAGGAGTACGTCGTGGCGCACGAGTTCGGACACCACATCGAGCAGCTCTCGGGGGCCATGTCGTCCGCGGACCGCTCGGGCACCGGGCCCGAGTCCGACTCGGTGCGCATCGAGCTCATGGCCGACTGCCTCGCGGGCATGTGGGCGGGGAACGCGGCCACGACGATCGACCCCCAGACCGGCGTGGCGTACCTCGCCCCCATCACGCAGGAGCAGTTGAAGGATGCCCTCTCCGCAGCATCGGCTGTGGGCGACGACCGCATCCAGCAGTCCGCGACCGGCTCGGTGAACCCCGAGGCGTGGACGCACGGATCGAGCGAGCAGCGCCAGCGCTGGTTCATGACGGGCTACGACGGCGGGTCGTTCCAGGACTGCAACGCGCTCGAGGCGTCGACGCTCTGAGCGGTCCCGTTCCCGCTCACCCTGACGGCGGTCGTCGGACGGTCCGTGAGCGCCCAGCGCACGTGCGCCTCCGACCGACCGATGAGTTCTCGGTCGCGCAGCCGTCTCACGAGTGAGACCAGGCCGCCGTCGAGCGGCATCACCGCACGGGAGCACCGAGGACGGGGACGGATCGATGGCTGACCTGCTCGTGGACTTCATCACCTCGCTCGACGGCTACGCGTCGGGCGAGGGCTGGCCCGGGTTCTGGGGGCTCGAGGGCCCCGAGTACCTCGCGTGGCTGCAGGAGCAACCCGAGGTCACGTACCTCATGGGCGCGAACACCTACCGGCTGATGTCGGGCTTCGCGGCCGGGCAGATGCCGGCGGGGACCGACGAGTTCACCGCAGACGAGGAGGCGTCGGTCGACGAGCTCACGGCGGCGCGGAAGGTGGTCTTCTCCAGCACGCTCACCGAACCGTTGACGTGGGCCAACTCCACGCTGGTGCGCGGCGACGCGGTGGAGACCGTCCGCGCCATGAAGGCCGACGAGGGCGGGCTCCTGAGCACGATCGGCAGCCTCAGCGTGGCGCGGACGCTGCTGCGGGCGGGGCTCGTCGACCGGTTCCGGGTCGGGATGTTCCCCGTGATCACCGGTGCGACCGGAGCCGAGCGGATCTACGACGGCTATCCAGACGTCGCCCTCGAGATGATCGACCACCGCACCTTCGACACCGGGATCCACATCGTCGAGTACCGCCCACGCGTCCTGGAGCACCCACCTCTCCTGCCCGCCGACGGGTGAGAGCGCCAGGTCGGACAGGAGTCCAGCGTTCCGGCGCACGGGCTCTGAGCCCCGTACCCAGGCGCTGACGAGCCTGCCTCGGGCGGCGAGCAGCGGTCCGGGGTCCTCGGACGAGCCGAGGACCCCGGACCCCTTCACCGCGTCAGCTCGACATGACGCGCTGGTGGAGGTTCTGCACGGCGTACCGCGCCGACCAGAACGCACCGTGCTGCCAGGCGGAGATCTCGGACATCCAGTCCCCCGCGAAGTAGACGTTGCCCGCTCCCTGCTGGAGCTGCTTGAAGCGCGCGGACTCGGTGTTCGGGTACGCCCAGGCGCCCTCGATGTACGGCACCTTGTGCCACGCGATCGAGAACGAGCTCTCGAGCTCGGTCCGGTACTTCTCGCCGTGGATCTTGACGCCCTGCTCGACCGCGCGCAGCTCGCGCTGCTTGGGCGCCATGTCCGCGTAGGCCCGCGCGTTGGCCCCCGTGTTGTAGTAGCCGACGACGAGGCCCTTACGCTCCCCGTACCCGTAGGACGGGTACCAGATGTGGGCCAGGTCCATGTCGGTCTCGGTGATGCCGCCGTAGATGCGGTGGTCGTCCTCCCAGAAGCGCGACCGGTACTGGAGGCCGATCTTGCCCGCAGGAGAGCCGACCGCGAACTCGCCCAGCGCCGCGTCGATGTCCGGGCCCCAGTTGGTGCTCCAGCGACGCATGAGCCCTGCCGGGGCTGACACGATCGCGAAGTCGGCGTCGATCTGGCGGGCCTTGCCGTTCGCCGCGGTGTAGGTGACCTTGACCCCGCGGCTCGTGTTCTCGACCCCGGTGACCGGTGAGTTGAAGAGCACGTTCTGCTTGCCGATGGCGCGCACGAAGTACTCGTAGGTCGTGTCCATGCCGCCCTTGGGCTGGAACATGAGCATCGACTGCTCCCAGTTGATCTCGAACGGGAAGTACTGCCCCACCTTCGAGGCGAGCACCTCCGAGACCGTGCCCGGTCCGGGCAGCGGCGTGCCGTGCTCGTTCCACGCCGTCGGGTAGACCGAGTACCCGCGGTTGCTCCCGCCCTGGTACTTCCCGTCGGCCGTCAGCGACCCCCAGCTGCGCAGGAAGGACCGCAGGTTCTCCTTGTCCGCGGCGGTCAGCTTCTGGTCGAGCGCACCCTGGTCGGCCGCCATGCTCAGCAGCTCCGAGGTGTAGCCGAACACGTCGGCCTTGGCCGTGCGGTACCGCACCGGGTTGCCCGGGGTGGCGCCCGAGCGCTCGTTGTAGAGGTAGGCGTCGGCGTTGGCGTTGGTGAAGACCTCGTACGGCACCCCCAGCTCGCGCAGGTAGTCCATGGTCACCATCCACTGGGCGATGCGCCCGGCGCCCGC
Organism: Oerskovia enterophila; assembly: GCF_044748475.1. Lineage (NCBI taxonomy): Bacteria > Bacillati > Actinomycetota > Actinomycetes > Micrococcales > Cellulomonadaceae > Oerskovia > Oerskovia enterophila. The sequence goes on along the minus strand of NZ_JBIVFZ010000007.1, from coordinate 40,295 downwards.
GTTCATGTACGTGCCCTCGGAGAACCGGGCGGTCTGCTTGACGCCGTTGATGTCCGTCTCGGAGTCGCCGTTGCGTATCGTCAGCGTCCGGCCGCCCGCGCGGTGACGGGCCTCGAGCACCGTCACCCGGTATCCGGCCTTCTGCAGCTCGTACGCCGACGCGAGCCCGGCGGGTCCTGCACCGACGACCACGACCTTCTTGGCGGAGCGCCCGGTCAGCGAGAAGTCGCTGCCCCTCGGGGGCGTCCAGGACTCGTTCCGCGGCTGCGCCGCGGCCGTCGGGGCGAGCCCGACGGCGCCCATCGTCGCGAACATGACACCGGCGCTGGAGCCCACGCCGACTGCCTGGAGGAAGTTGCGGCGCGAGACGCCGGAGGAGCCGTTTTCTGAGACCACGATGCCCTACCTCTCATCTGTCGGTCTGACGGACGGGGGTCCACGGCCGCGAGCGCCGGGTGCCGCCGCCAGCACCGTGCGTGACGCTAGGCGCCTCAGGTTCCCTGGACGGTTCCTCGGCGTTTCCTGACAGTTGCCGGTGGTAACAAGTCTGTTTCGCGAGGTTCCTGCTGGATGCCCTCTGCAGGCGGATCCGGCGATACGAGGCATCGGCCCGACTTCAGCCCGAACCTCGGCGTTCATCGCGCCGAAACGGCACCTCACTACGGTCCTCGCCATCCGGTACCCACCGGACCGACACGTGCCAGGCGCCCCGCGCGCTGCACCGCCACTGGAGGTCCTCATGAAGAACAGCGTCAAGATCATCGCCGCGGTCGTCGTGACCGCAGCCGTCGCCGTCCCGGGCACCGCCTACGCGAAGGGCAAGCTCTTCGAGCCCGCGCCGACCGAGGCCGTCTCGTTCATCACGGGAGACACGGCCTCGATCGCCGACGGCGTCGCGATCGGCAAGAACGTCTCCTGGTACAAGTCCTCGGGACTCGGTCCGTCGGCGATGAACACGGCCCCCGGCGTGTCGGCCGAGGCCCGGTACATCCCGACCGACGTCTTCCCGGGAGGCCAGCTGCCGGCCGGGGTCACCCTCACCGAGGCCCAGGGCATCAACGCCCTCATGCGCATCGGTGAGAACCTCACGAAGGCCGGGCTGTCCTACGAGGACGTCGTCTCGATGCGGGTCTTCCTCCAGAACCCCGAGGGCGAGGCGAAGATGGACTTCGCCGGGTGGAACCGGGCGTACCGGCAGTTCTTCGCCAACACGAACCTCGCGACGGGCGCGACGCTCGACGTCCAGCTCGGCTCCGTGACGACCAAGCCGATGGTCGTCAACGGGGCGCGTCCCTCGCGGTTCGCGCTCGAGATCGAGAACCTGCCGGTCAACGGTTGGCTCGTCGAGGTCGAGGTGGACGCCGTCTACCCGGGGACGGACCACAAGCACTCGAAGTGAGCGGGGGCGGCGCCGCGCACGCCGGGTGGCCGGCCCGCCTCCGGCCCGTCCCCCGGCTCGCGGTGGCGTGAGCCGGTGAGCACGTCGAAGGGGCCGCCGTCCCGGGAGGAACGACGGCCCCTTCGACGCAAGCCCCTGAGGCGAGCGTCAGACGTTGAAGCCCAGCGCGCGCAGCTGGTCCTTGCCGTCCTGCGTGATCTTCTCGGGGCCCCACGGCGGCATCCAGACCCAGTTGACCCGGAAGCCGTCGATCAGCCCGTCGAGGGACTGCGCCGTCTGGTCCTCGATGACGTCCGTGAGCGGGCAGGCCGCCGACGTGAGCGTCATGTCGATCACGGCGTGGTTGTTCTGGTCGACCTGGATGCCGTAGACGAGCCCGAGGTCGACGACGTTGATGCCGAGCTCGGGGTCGATGACGTCGCGCATGGCCTCCTCGACGTCGGCCGCGGTCGGCGGGGTCGGTGCCGCAGAGGCGGCGGGGGTCTCGGTCGTCATCGGTTCTCCTGGGGGGACTGCGGGGACAGAGGGTGGTCGAGCGAGGGCTGAGAGGCGGTGCCCGGGCCCGCGAGGACTCCGGACGTCGCCAGGGTGTCACGCAGCGCGGCCCAGCCGAGCAGGGCGCACTTGATGCGCGCGGGGTACTGCGAGACGCCCGTGAAGACCGTGGCGTCACCCAGCTCGTCCTCGCGCTCGTCGTCGAGGCCCTTGCCGCGCGACTGCATGAGCTGGCGGAAGAGCTCGCCGAGGTGCTCGGACTCCGCGACGGGGGCTCCGGTCACCAGGTCGGTGAGCACGGACAGCGAGGCCTGCGAGATGCTGCAGCCCTGACCCTCCCAGCTCACGCGCGAGATCGTGGGGGCCTCGGGGTCCGCGGTGTCGAACTCGACGCGCATCGTGACCTCGTCACCGCACGTGGGGTTGATCTGGTGGGACTCGCCGTGCAGGTGCCCCTCCGCGAGCTCCACGAAGCCGCGCCCGTGCGGGGACTTCGCGTGGTCGAGGATGACCTGCTGGTACATCTGCTCCATCGAGCTGCTCATTGCTGGGGTCCTGCTCCTTCGGTGCATCCTGCGGTTCGCTGGAAGGCGGGGATCAACCGGGCCACGCCCACGGTCGACGTGGACGTGCGCGCGTCAGTCCACTGAGAAGAACGCCCGGACCCCCGCCAAACCTTCCCGGAACGCCGTGACGTCCTCGGACGTCGTGTACACCGAGGCCGAGGCGCGCGCCGTGGCGGCGACCCCGAACCGGCGGTGCAGGGGCTGGGCGCAGTGGTGACCGACCCGCACGGCGATGCCGGCGTCGTCGAGCACCTGGCCCACGTCGTGGGCGTGGACGCCCTCGACGACGAACGAGACGACCGCGAGGCGGTCCTCGGGCGTCCGCGGGCCGATGACCCGCACGCCCGGGATGTCCGCGATCCGGAGCAGCTCGACCGCGAGGTCGTGCTCGTGGGCCGCGACGTTCTCCATCCCGAGCTCTTCGAGGTACTGCGCCGCGACGCCGAGGCCGACGATCTGCGCGACGGCCTGCGTGCCGGCCTCGAAGCGCTGCGGCGGCGGCATGTACGACGCCTCCGTCATGGTCACGACCTCGATCATGGAGCCGCCGGTCGTGACCGGGGGCAGCGCCTCGAGCAGCTCACGCCGCCCGTAGAGCGCGCCGATCCCCGTGGGGCCGAGCATCTTGTGGCCCGAGAACGCGGCGAAGTCGACGTCCAGGTCGTGCAGGTCGACCGGCAGGTGCGGCACGGACTGGCACGCGTCGAGGAACGTGAGCGCCCCGACCTCCTTGGCCCGCGCCACGATCGGCGCGACCGGGGTGATCGCGCCCGTGACGTTCGAGGCGTGCGTGAACGCGACGACGCGCGTGCGCTCGGTGATGACCGAGGCCGCCTCGTCGACGCGGATGCGCCCCTCGTCGTCGACACCGAACCAGCGCAGCACCGCTCCGGTGCGCGCGGCGAGCTCCTGCCACGGCACGAGGTTCGCGTGGTGCTCGGCCTCGGTCAGGACGATCTCGTCGCCCGGCGCGAGGGCGAAGCGGCGGGCCGCCTCTCCCCCGCGACCGATCGTCGCGTTCGACAGCGCGTACGTCACGAGGTTGATCGCGGCCGTGGCCCCGGAGGTCCACACGATCTCGTCGGCGTCCGCCCCGACGAAGCGCGCGACCGCGGACCGGGCGTCCTCGAACGCCTCGGTCGCCTCCTCCGCGAGCTGGTGCGCACCGCGGTGCACCGCGGCGTTGCGCTCCTCGTAGAAGTCGACCTCGGTGTCGAGGACGACCTGGGGCTTCTGCGACGTGGCGCCCGAGTCGAGGTAGACGAGCGGGCGGCCACCACGCACCGTGCGGGCGAGCAGCGGGAAGTCGGCTCGCACGGCGGCGAGCTCGGTGGCGCTCAGCCCGGCCCGCACGGTGTCGGTGGTGGTCATCGGAAGTCTCCTCGGGTGTGTCAGGTGCCCGCCGGCGGACCGGCGGGCGGGAGGCCGACGGGCGGCCGGCCGGGTCAGGCCGTGGCCGCGCCGGTCAGGAAGCGGTCGTAGCCCTCGTTCTCGAGGCGGTCGGCGAGCTCGGGGCCGCCCTCCTCGGCGATGCGGCCGTCGACGAACACGTGCACGAAGTCCGGCTTGATGTATCGCAGGATGCGCGTGTAGTGCGTGATGAGCAGCACGCCGACGTCGGTGCTCGCCTTGGCGCGGTTGACGCCCTCCGAGACGATGCGCAGCGCGTCGACGTCGAGGCCCGAGTCGGTCTCGTCGAGGATCGCGATGCTCGGCTTGAGGAGCTCCATCTGCAGGATCTCGTGGCGCTTCTTCTCACCACCGGAGAAGCCCTCGTTGACCGAGCGCTCGGCGAAGGACGAGTCCATGCGCAGGTTCTCCATGGCGCCCTTGACGTCCTTGACCCACGTGCGCAGCGCGGGGGCCTCGCCGTCGATCGCGGTCTTCGCGGTGCGCAGGAAGTTCGAGACGGACACGCCCGGGACCTCGACGGGGTACTGCATGGCGAGGAACATGCCGGCGCGGGCACGCTCGTCGACGGTCATCGCGAGGACGTCCTTGCCGTCGAGCGTCACGGTGCCGCTCGTGATCGTGTACTTGGGGTGACCGGCGATCGAGTACGCGAGGGTCGACTTGCCCGAGCCGTTGGGGCCCATGATCGCGTGGGTCTCGCCGCTGTTGATGGTCAGGTCGACGCCGCGCAGGATCGGCTTCGGCCCTTCCTTGGTCTCGACGCTGACGTGCAGGTCGCGGATCTCCAGAGTGGACATGTGGTGTTCTCCAGTATTCGGAATATCGAGAAGTTCAGGGGTCAGGACGGGGAGACGGTCTGGTCGATGTCGACGAGCACGCGCTCGCCGTCGATCGTGACCGGGTAGACGGGCACAGGGCGCATCGCGGGCAGCGCAGTCGGCATGCCGGTCCGCAGGTCGAACTGCGAGCCGTGCAGCCAGCACTCGATGAAGCAGCCCTCGACCTCGCCGTCGGACAGCGAGACCGCGCCGTGGGAGCAGATGTCCGAGATGGCGTGCCAGTTCCCGTCGCCGTCGCGGACGACCGCGACCTCCACGGGACCCTTCTCGCCCTCGAGCTCCACGCGCAGCGCCTCCTCGGGCGCCACGTCGTCGGTCATGCAAGCAAGCTGTGCAGTCATGCGGGTCCGGTCACCGGCCTTCGATGACGCTCATCGACTTGGCGAGCTCGGCCTCGATCGACGTGAGCAGACGCTCCTCGACCGACGGGACACCGATCTCCTGGATGAGCTCCGCGAAGAAGCCGCGGACCACGAGGCGACGGGCGTCGGCCTCGGGGATGCCACGGGCCTGCAGGTAGAAGAGCTGCTCGTCGTCGAAGCGACCGGTCGCCGAGGCGTGCCCGGCACCCTCGATGAGGCCCGTCTCGATCTCGAGGTTCGGCACCGAGTCGGCCCGCGCGCCGTCCGAGAGGACGAGGTTGCGGTTGAGCTCGTAGGTGTCGGTGCCCTCGGCCTCGGTACGGATCAGCACGTCGCCGACCCAGACCGTGTGCGCGCCCTCGCCCTGCAGCGCGCCCTTGTAGGTGACGCGCGACTTGCAGCTCGGGACAGCGTGGTCGACGAAGAGACGGTGCTCCTGGTGCTGGTCGGCGTCCGCGAAGTACAGGCCGACCATCTCGACCTCGCCACCGGTGCCGGTGAACTCGGCGTCCGGGGTCACGCGCACGACGTCGCCGCCGAACGTCACGACGACGTGCTTGAGCTTGGCGTCGCGGCCGATGCGGGCGCGGTGCGAGCTCGCGTGCACGGCGCCCGCGCTCCAGTCCTGGACCGACACGACCGTGAGGTGCGCGCCGTCCTCGACGACGATCTCGACCGTCTCGGTGAGCGTCGCGGAGCCCACGTGGTCGATGACCACGACGGACTCGCTGTGACGCTCGGCCTGGATCAGCAGGTGCGTCGCGGTGGGCTCGTCGGACAGGCCCTCGATGCGCACGGACGTGACCTCGCTGGCCACGGCCTCGGCCGGGATCGTCACGACGGTCGCCTCGGCGAACGCGTTCCACGCGGTCACGGCGGTGCGGTCGCCGGGGACGCCCGCGCGGCCGAGCCGCTCGTCGTCCCGGCCGACGATCTCGACCGTGACCTCGGGGGCGTCGACCACGGTCGTGCGCACGCCGGCGCTGCCGAGCTCGGCCGCGAACAGCGGGGCGAGGCGCGGGACCGGCGAGAAGCGCCACTCCTCCTCGCGCCCCGTGGGCACGGTGATGACGGTCGGGTCGAACGAGGTGATGCGCTCGGCGCGGGATCCCTGCGGCGTGCCGCCGACCCCGTGCGAGTGAGCGCCGTCCTGGACGGCCTGCGTGTGGTCCGTGCTCAGGCCGATCGGCTCGGTCTCTGTGGTGCTCGCAGTAGTAGTCATTTAGCCGACGGACCCTTCCATCTGCAGTTCGATGAGGCGGTTGAGCTCGAGCGCGTACTCCATGGGTAGCTCGCGCGCGATGGGCTCGACGAACCCGCGCACGATCATGGCCATGGCCTCGGTCTCTGCCATGCCTCGGGACATGAGGTAGAACAACTGGTCCTCGCTCACGCGCGACACGGTCGCCTCGTGACCCATCGAGACGTCGTCCTCGCGGACGTCGACGTACGGGTAGGTGTCGGACCGGGAGATCTGGTCGACGAGCAGCGCGTCGCACAGAACGGTGGAGGCGGAGTGCTCCGCTCCCTCGAGGACCTGGACGAGGCCGCGGTAGGACGTGCGTCCACCGCCGCGCGCCACGGACTTCGAGACGATCGAGGAGGACGTGTGCGGGGCCGCGTGCACCATCTTGGCGCCCGCGTCCTGGTGCTGGCCCTCGCCCGCGAACGCGATCGACAGCGTCTCGCCCTTGGCGTGCTCGCCGAGCAGGTAGATCGCGGGGTACTTCATGGTGACCTTGGAGCCGATGTTGCCGTCGACCCACTCCATGGTCGCGCCCTCGGCCGCCGTCGCACGCTTGGTGACGAGGTTGTACACGTTGTTCGACCAGTTCTGGATGGTCGTGTACCGCACGCGGGCGTTCTTCTTGACGATGATCTCGACGACCGCGGAGTGCAGCGAGTCGCTCGAGTAGATCGGGGCGGTGCAGCCCTCGACGTAGTGCACGTACGAGCCCTCGTCCGCGATGATCAGCGTGCGCTCGAACTGGCCCATGTTCTCCGTGTTGATGCGGAAGTAGGCCTGCAGCGGGATCTCGACGTGGACGCCCGGGGGGACGTAGACGAACGAGCCGCCGGACCACACGGCCGAGTTGAGCGCGGCGAACTTGTTGTCACCCGAGGGGATGACGGTGCCGAAGTACTCCTGGAAGAGCTCGGGGTGCTCGCGCAGCGCGGTGTCGGTGTCGAGGAAGATGACGCCCTGCTTCTCGAGCTCCTCGTTGATCTGGTGGTAGACGACCTCGGACTCGTACTGGGCCGCGACGCCCGCGACGAGGCGCTGCTTCTCCGCCTCGGGGATGCCGAGCTTGTCGTAGGTGTCCTTGATGTCCTCGGGCAGGTCGTCCCACGAGGTGGCCTGCTTCTCGGTGGACCGCACGAAGTACTTGATGTTGTCGAAGTCGATGCCCGACAGGTCGCTGCCCCAGTTGGGCATGGGCTTCTTGTCGAACAGGCGCAGGGCCTTGAGCCGGTAGTTCAGCATCCACTCGGGCTCGCTCTTGAGCGCCGAGATGTTGCGCACGACCGCCTCGGAGAGGCCACGCTGCGCAGTGGCACCGGCGTCGTCCTTGTCGTGCCAGCCGTAGCCGTAGGAGCCGATCGAGGCGATGATCTCCTCGTCGGACTGGCCGGTGCTCTGGGACACGCCAGCGGTGTCCTGGGTGGGAGCGCTCATGTCATTCCTTCCACGTTCCGTCGACGACGGAGGGGGGCGGTGGGGCGGTGGTCGATGAACCTGTCGGTTCGGGGTGTCGTGCTGGGGGGTGCGCCGGGGCGCGCGGTCCGCGCGCGGTGGCGCGACGTCCGGTGGTCTCGTGCCCGACGGCGTCGCTCGCCTCGGGTGCGCGGGTCACCGCGGGGAGCACGGGGACGTTGGTGGTGCACGCGTGCCCGCCGCCCGCGAGGGTCGCGAGCCGCTGGACGTGCGAGCCGAGGAGCTGGGAGAAGACCTGGGCCTCGGCGTCGCAGAGCTGGGGGAACTCCTCGGCCACGTGCTGGACCGGGCAGTGCCCCTGGCAGAGCTGGACGGTCGCGGTCCCGGCGACGGGGCGCACGCTCGCCGCGAACCCGTCCTCGGCGAGGACCGCGGCGAGCTGCTCGGCGCGGCCCGCGACGTCGTCGGCCGTGATGCGGGGCGCGTAGCGGTCCGTGAGCTCCTCGAGGCGACGGCGCGCGAAGTCCTCGACCGCGTCCTCGCCCGCGACGTCGCGCAGGAAGCGCAGGGCCTGGGTCGCGAGGTCGGGGTAGGCCCCCGAGAGCTCGGACTGGCCCCGGTTCGTCGCGACGTAGTGCCGTGCGGGGCGTCCGCGCATGCCCGTGGTGGCGCCCGAGTCGTGGACCGAGATGAGGCCGTCGGTCTCGAGCTGCGCGAGGTGGCGGCGGACGCCCGCGGGTGTGAGGCCCAGGTCCGTCGCGAGCGAGGCGGCGCTCACGGGCCCGTCGGTCACGATGAGGGACAGGACGCGCTCGCGCGTGGTCCCGTCACCGTCGAGGGCGACGTGGGATGCGTCACTGCCGAGCGCGACGGCAGGCAGCGAGCGGGGGGCTGCACCCGAGGTGCGTGCACCGTGCGTCATGCCTCACCTCCACGTCGTCCGGCCTGCTGGGATCCGCCTCGCCTGCCCCGCGGGCGCGCAAGAGCCCCGGGGACAGGTCGATATAGGTAACAGTCTCATGCGCTAAATGGTCCGACGCAAGCAAGGCGTACCTCACAGCGGGCCCCAGGCGGCTCCCCTACAATCGCCACCGTGCCCGACTCCCCCGCCGTCGTCCTCCAGGACGTGGTCAAGCGTTATGACGGCCGGGCGGTCGTCGACCACCTGAGCCTGACCGCCTCACGAGGCGCCGTGACCGCCGTCCTCGGCCCCAACGGGGCCGGCAAGACCACCACGATCGAGTGCTGCGAAGGGCTGCGTGCCCCGGACGCGGGCACCGTGCGGGTGCTCGGGCTCGACCCCCTGCTGAGCGCACGCGACCTGCGCCCGCGCGTCGGGGTCATGCTCCAGGACGGCGGTCTGCCCACGGGCGTGCGCGCGCTCGAGATGCTGCACCACGTCGCGTCGATGTACGCGAACCCTCGCGACGTGGCGGAGATCACGGAGCGCCTGGGCCTCGCGAGCTTCGCCCGGACCACGGTCCGACGCCTGTCGGGCGGTCAGCGGCAGCGCCTCGCGCTCGCCGCGGCGATCGTCGGCCGCCCCGAGGTCGTGTTCCTCGACGAGCCGAGCGCGGGCATGGACCCCCAGAGCCGGCACGCGGTGTGGGAGCTCGTGCGCGAGCTGCGCGCGGACGGCGTCGGGATCGTCCTGACGACCCACCTCATGGACGAGGCCGAGGACCTCGCGGACCACGTCTACGTCGTGGACCACGGGCAGGTCATCGCCTCGGGCGCGACGGCCGACCTGCTGCACGCGGGCCCGTCCGCGGACGGGAACCGCACGCTGCGCCTCGAGGCGCGCGCGGGACTGGACGTGGAGGCGCTGGCCCGGCGCGTCGAGGCAGGCCCGACGACGTCGCCCACCTCCGCGTGGACCGTGACCGAGACGCAGCCCGGCTCGTACAGCGTGACCGGGCCGGTCGACCCGTCGACCGTCGCGGTCGTGACCGCCTGGCTCGCGGACGAGAGCGCGCTCGCCTCGCGCATCACGATCGGCCGCCGCACCCTCGAGGACGTCTTCCTCGACCTGACAGGACGAGAGCTCCGATGACCGACCAGACGACGACCGGCCCGGTCGCCGAGCGGCCCGCCCCGACCGACGGGGCAGCCCTCGCGGACGGCGCCGCCCCGGCGTGGCGGCGGGTCGCGTCGCAGACGGCGTTCGAGACGCGCATGATCCTGCGCAACGGCGAGCAGCTGCTCGTGACGATCATCCTGCCCGTGATGCTGCTCGTGGGCCTGGCCCGCACGACCTTCATCGACCTCGACACGCAGGGCTACTCGCGCATCGACTTCGTGACGCCCGGCGTCCTGGCCCTCGCCGTCATGTCCACGGCCTTCACCTCGCAGGCCATCGCGACGGCCTTCGACCGGCGCAACGGCGTCCTGCGCCTGCTGTCCACGACGCCGCTGGGCCGGGGCGGGCTGCTCGCGGGCAAGATCCTCGGGGTGCTCGCGGTCGAGGTCGTCCAGGTCGTCGTGCTCGGTGGGGTCGCGCTCGCGCTCGGATGGTCCCCGGACCCGGCCGGCATCCTGCCGGCCCTGCTCGCGGTGCTGCTCGGCACCGCGGCGTTCACGAGCCTCGCGCTCCTCCTCGCGGGGACGCTGCGCGCCGAGGGCGTGCTCGCGGTCGCGAACCTGCTGCTGGTCCTGCTGACCGTCGCGGGAGGCGTGCTGGTCCCGGCCGCGCAGCTCCCCGGGGCGCTCGAGCAGGTCGCGCTGCTGCTGCCCTCCGGCGCGCTGGGCGAGGCCATGCGCGGCGCGCTGCTCCTCGGCGAGGTCCCTGCGTTCTCCGTGGTCGTGCTGCTCGGGTGGACCGCGGCGCTCGGGTGGGGAGCGGGCAAGCTGTTCCGCTGGCACTGAGCCCGTCCCCCGGCGCCGTGAGCGCCCCGACCGTCAGCCCGCCGTGCGACGGTCCCGCGTCACTCGTCCCGCCACGCGCCTGCCGCCTCCCCGCCGGCGACGGGCAGACGCACCTGTGCCAGCGCCGCTCCCCAGGCCGCCTCGTCGATCGCGGTCCCGGTGCACTCGAAGGCCACGAGCGAGGACTCGCGCAGGCCCTCGCCCGAGTAGAGACGAGCCCACACCGAGCGGACCAGGACGCGGCTCCGCACCACGGTGCCCGCACGCTCGACGGTCCACTCCTGCACGAGCGCGTTCGTCCCGCGGGGCGTGCCCGGCCTGCCGTCGGCCACGAGGACCTCGGAGACGCTCGACGGGTCGCTCGCCCGTTGCTCGCCGGCCAGGAGGTCGGCGAGCGCGACGAGGGAGATGTCCCGCTCCGCAGCGACCTGGTCCTCGTCGGGCACGCTCGTCGCGGTGCTGGACACGGTGCACCTGCCGGTCGATCCGAGCGTCGTCCAGCCGGCGCGTGACGGGAAGGCGCTCGCCGAGGTGAAGCCCTCGGGGCGGACGACCAGGGTCGCGGTCCGGTCGAAGGCTCCGGCCGTCCCCGCCCCGGCACCGGCCTCCGTCCCGGACTCCTCGCCGACCGTCTGCCCGGGAGCCGCGTCACCGCCCACCGCCTCGTCGGTCGTCCCGGTCCCTCCCGAGGCAGGCGAAGCCTCACCCACGGCCGGGGTCTCCTGCGGGTCCGCTCCTGGCGTGCAGCCGGCCAGCACCAGCAGGGCGACCGCGAGCGCTCCCATCCTCTGGATGCGGCGAGCAGGTCGGGAAACGGTCACGAAAACCCCCTGAAATGTGGCGAAAGGTCCCGTGAGGGTATCGAAACGACCACGATTCGTCGGGATCGACGCGCTGTCCCGTCACGGTTCCCTTCCGGCGGTCTCCTGCGGGCCAATCTCACACCCGCGCGGGGCCTCGGCGATTGAGGGCCGCACTGCCCCCGCGGCTACCTTTGGACGGTGAGCAGCGCAGAACTCGCCCCGGTACCCACCTCGCCCGCCTGGTACGCGAAGGTCGACCGCTTCCGCCGCTGGACCCGACCGGTCCTCGTCGCGAACCTCGTCGGCCAGATCGGCATCATCGTCACGGGCGGCGCGGTGCGTCTGACCGGGTCCGGCCTCGGCTGCTCGACGTGGCCGCTGTGCGAGCCCGGGAGCTTCACGCCCGAGTTCCACTCGGCGATGTCCATCCACCCCCTGATCGAGTTCGGCAACCGCACGCTCACGGGGGTCGTCGGGATCATCGCGCTCGCGGTCCTGGTGCTCCTCTGGACGGACACGACGCGTTCCACGTCGTTCCGGCGGGCGAGCTCGCTCCCCCTCATCGGGGTGGCCCTGCAGGCCCTCATCGGCGGCGTCACGGTCCTCCTGCACCTGCACCCTGCCGTGGTCGGCGTCCACTTCCTCGTCTCCGCCGCGCTCGTGGCGGTCTCGGCGTACCTGCTGTACCGCTCCGGCGAGGGCGACGGGCAGCCCACGGCCGCCGTGGACCGGCGGACCACGCTGGTCGGCCGGGTCCTGGCCGTCCTGGCCGTCCCGCTGCTGGTCCTGGGCGTCCTGGCGACGGGCTCGGGCCCGCACGGGGGCGACGACGAGGTGGCCTACCGCTTCTCCCTCGACCCGGCGCTCATCAGCAAGGCGCACGCGGCCTCGGTGTGGCTCTTCCTCGTCGTGCTGGTCGTGCTGACGGTCATGGTCCTGCGTCAGGCCACCGCCCCTGCCCGGGCCCGCAAGGCCGTCGTCGTGCTCGTCGGGGTGACGCTCCTCCAGGGGCTGATCGGCTACGTCCAGTACTTCACGGGACTGCCCGAGATCCTGGTCGCCGCGCACATGCTGGGCGCCGGGCTCCTCATCACGTCGCTCACCTGGACGCTGCTCACGTTCCGCGTCCGCGCCTGACGCTCACCGCCTGTCGCCGCCGCCCGCCGTCGCGCCTGGGCGGCAGGACCGAAGAGGGCCGTCGTTCCTGCGGGAACGACGGCCCTCTCTCGCTCCCCTCACTCCCCCCGACTCCCGCGGCAGCGGCATGACAGGGCCGTGACACCGGCGTGACAGGCCCCTCCCGGAGGCTGGACCCACCAGCAACCAGGAGGAATCCATGACCCACGAATGGGCGGTCGAGGCACACGGCCTCGTCAAGACGTTCGGCGACAACCGGGCGGTCGACGGCGTCGACCTGAGCATCCGCACCGGCTCGGTGTACGGCGTGCTCGGCCCCAACGGCGCCGGCAAGACCACCACCATCAGCATGCTCGCCACGCTCCTGCGCCCCGACGCCGGCGAGGCCCGGGTCTTCGGGCACGACGTCGTCCGCGAGGCGCAGGTCGTGCGCCAGCTCATCGGCGTCACGGGCCAGTACGCCTCGGTCGACGAGACGCTCAGCGCGACCGAGAACCTCGTGATCTTCTCGCGCCTGCTCGGCCTCGGGCGCGCCGAGTCGCGACGCAAGGCCGCCGACCTGCTCGAGACCTTCGGCCTGACCGAGGCCGCGACGCGTCCGCTCAAGAACTTCTCCGGCGGCATGCGCCGCCGTCTGGACCTCGCGGCGAGCCTCATCGCCCAGCCTCCCCTGATCTTCCTCGACGAGCCGACCACGGGCCTGGACCCGCGCACGCGCGCCCAGATGTGGGACACGATCCGTGAGCTCGTCGCGACGGGGTCGACGGTCGTGCTCACGACCCAGTACCTCGACGAGGCCGACCAGCTGGCCGACCGGATCGCGGTCATCGACCGCGGGCGCGTCGTCGCGGAGGGCACGGCCGACGAGCTCAAGGACGCGGTCGGGAACCAGTCGCTCCAGCTCGGGCTGGTCGCGGCCGCGGACCTGGGGTCGGCCCTCGACATCGTCGAGGCCACGTTCGGCGTGCCCGCGACGACGTCCCCCGAGGCCCGACGCATCACGGTGCCGGTGACGGGTCCCGACGAGGTCACGGACCTGCTGGTCCGGCTGCGCGAGGCCCGCATCGGCGTCGACTCGATCAGCATGGACAAGCCGAGTCTCGACGAGGTCTTCCTGACCCTCACGGGTCACGGCGTCGCGACCGAGGAGCCGGGCGCGGACGCCACCCCGAGCCCCACGGGCGGCGCGCCCGTACCGACCACCGGCACCACGCGAGAGGCGGCACTGCGATGACCACGACCCTCACCGCTCCCCGGGAGCAGATCCAGGCCGCGACCGACCGCGACCTGACGAACCGCACGAGCCTCGGGCAGACGGTCCGCAACACGTTCACCATGGCGTACCGCGGCATCCTCAAGATCCGTCGGACGCCCGAGCAGCTCGTCGACGTGACGCTCCAGCCCATCCTGTTCACGCTGATGTTCACGTACATCTTCGGCGGCGCGATCGCGGGCGACGTCGTGAGCTACCTGCCCACGATCATCCCGGGCATCCTCGTCCAGACCGTCATCACGACGTCGGTCGTCACGGGCGTCCAGCTCCGCGAGGACATGGACAAGGGCGTGTTCGACCGCTTCCGCTCGCTGCCGATCGCGCGCATCGCGCCGCTTTCGGGGGCGCTGCTCGCGGACACGGTCCGGTACGGCATCGCGACGACGCTCACGTTCGCGATGGGCTACGTCATGGGCTACCGCCCGGCGGGCGGCCTGGGGTCGGTCGTCCTGGCGGCCCTGCTCGTGATCGTGTGCTCGTGGGCCGTGAGCTGGATCTTCGCGTTCTTCGGGGTGGTCGCACGCACCGCGTCGAGCGTCCAGGGGATCTCGATGATCGTCCTGTTCCCGCTCACGTTCCTCTCGAACGCGTTCGTCCAGCCCGAGACCATGCCGGGCTGGCTCCAGGGCTTCGTCAACCTCAACCCGGTCTCGCACCTGGTCACGGCGGTCCGGGAGCTGACGAACAACGGCGTGCTCGGTGCGGACGCCGTGATCTCGCTGCTCGGCGCCGCGGTCATCGTCGCGGTCTTCGCGCCGCTCACGGTACGGGCGTACATGCGCAAGGCCTGAGCGTCGCGCCCCACCACGGACGGGCGGTGCCCCGGCGGATCCCGCCGGGGCACCGCCCGTCGTCATGCCGTGGGTCGGGTCCAGGGGCCGGTGCGCAGGATCTCCATGACCCGGCCGGGCAGGTCGTCGTGCGCCAGCCGCCCGACGGCGTCGCGCACCTCGTCCACGCGCGCGTCACCGTGCAGGGTGCGCGCCCACGCGACGTGGTCCGGCGTGCGGAGCGAGGGCACGTCCTGCCGGGCTCCCATGCGCTGCGCGAGCTGGAGCAGGACGAGCCCGTCGTCGACCCGGCCGAGCCCGGGCGACGACCACAGGTACGCCCCGAGGGCGAGCGCCGCCGTCCCGAGGACGGGGTAGTCGACCATCCCGGGAGCGGCGCGGTGCCCGGCGATCATGCGCACGCGGATCTCGCGGGCCAGCCGCTCGGCCTGGGGAACGGGCAGCGGGTCCGGGTCCCACGGCCCGGTCGTCCCGGGGGCGGGCAGCACGATCGTGGACAGCCACCCCGCGGCGAACATCGTGTACCAGGGCGAGCGCCGCGGAGGCCCGCTCCCGACCGACGCGTTGGCCGCCTCGAGCTCGGCCAGGGCACGCGCGTGGTCGCCGCGCGCAGCGGCGATCTCGGCCAGGCCGGCATGCCCGATCGAGCGCAGCTCGTGCGCGGTCCCACCCAGCCCGGACGGCACGGGATCGTCGTCGGTCTCGACGAGCGAGGTGAACAGCGGCTCGGCCTCGGCGATGCGCCCGACGAGGACGAGGTTCGTCGCCTCGAGCCAGTCGAGCTGGCGCAGGTCCTCGTCCGCGTGCAGCCGGCCGAGCCCCTCGCGGGCACGGGCGACCCACTCGAGCGCCTGGGCGGCGTCGCCCTGCTCGCTCGCGAGCTGGGCGCGGAAGAGGGCCGACGTCGCTGCTCCCCACGTGTCCTGGGCGCGGGTCGCGAACCCGTGCGCGACGGTGACCTGCGCGATCGCCTCGTCGAGGCGTCCGGCGTTCTCGGAGAGCTGGGCGCTGAGCAGGTGGGTCACGAGCGCGACGAACGGGTCGGGCGACCCGTGGAGCTCGGCGAGCCGCGGTCCCATGCCGAGCGGGTCGCCCGCGTCGGCCAGGAGGTCCGTGAGCGCGGCGGCGCGCGAGCCGATGTCGGCAGCGCGGTGGAGCCGGCGCAGCCGGGCCGCTGCTCGGACGCCGGTCGCCGGGTCGCCGTTGGGCGTCGAGGCCGTGAGCAGGAAGAGCACGATGCCCGCCTCGCGCGTGAGCTGCTCGGCGGGAGCGTCCGGTGCGCCCCGCACGGCCCGACCCTGCCAGCCCGCGACGACGCGCAGCACGTCGCGGCCGAGCCCGACGACCTCGGTGTGGGCCCCGCGCAGGGACCAGTGCAGGCCGAGCGCATGGAAGACGGGCAGGACCACGTCGGCCCGGTCGGCCGCGAGCGCCGTGCGCAGCACGTGCAGGAGGTTCTCCTGCTCGACGCGCAGCGCGAGCATCGCCGGGACCTGCGTGGGTCCTTCGAGGCGGGCGACCTCGCGGCGCGCGAGGTCGACGGCCCACCGGTAGGTCGCCTCCTGGGCGGTCTCGCGCTCCCCGGCCTCGTCGAGCGCGAGCGCGCCGAACTCGCGCACGGTCTCGAGCATGCGGTAGCGCGCGGTGTGGCACAGGGGCTCGTCGGTCACGGTCAGGAGGGACTGGTTGACGAGCGCCTCGACGTCGTCGAGCCCGACGGCGGAGGCCTCCTGCGCGGTCTGCGCACCGAAGCCGTCGGGCAGCAGGGACAGGCGGCGCAGCAGCTCCTGCTGGGGGGCGGTGAGGAGGTTCCAGCTCCAGTCGATGACGGCGTGCAGAGTCCGGTGGCGGGCGGGGGCGCCCCGGTCGCCCGTGGTGAGCAGGGCGAAGCGGGCGTCGAGCCGGCGCTCGATCTCCTGCACCGAGAGCGTGCGCACGCGCGCCGCCGCGAGCTCGATCGCGAGCGGCAGACCGTCGAGGTGGGTGCAGAGCCGGTCGACGACGTCGTCGGGCAGGTCGGCGCCGGGGCGCGCCGCGAGCGCGCGGGCGCGGAAGAGCTCGACGGCGGGCCCCGCGCCACCGTCCACGAAGCCGGCCGTGGCGAGGGGTTCGAGCGGGTGCACCTGCTCGCCACCGACCTGGAGGGGCGAACGGCTGGTCGTGAGGATCGTGAGCCCGGGGACCACGGCGAGCAGCTCGGCAGCCCATCGGGCGGCCTCTTCCACGACGTGCTCGCAGTTGTCGAGCACGAGCAGGGTCTCGGTCTCCCCGAGGCGGTCGGCGACGAGCTCGTGGACCTCGGTGCGCGCGACCTGGTCGCCGAGCCGCAGGCCGCGCGTGTCCCGGATCTCGAGCGCCGACGTGAGGGCGAGGCCGATGTCCTCGCCCGTGCGCACGCTCGCGAGCTCGACGACCGCGACGAGCGGGGTCGTCCCGACCGACCGGTGGGCGACCTCCTGCACCACGCGCGTCTTGCCCATCCCACCCGGCCCGAGCACCGTGACGAGCCGGGACCGCGCCAGGAGGCCGAGGATCGCGACGACGTCGGCCTCGCGGCCGACCAGGGCGTTGGGCGCGGCGCGCAGCCCGAGCGCCGTCCCCCGCCGGGGTGCGCGGGGTGCGGGCGAGGGCGAGGAGCCCGCGGCCTGCAGGATCCGGGTGTTGAGCGCGACCAGGTCCGCGCGCGGGTCGGTCCCCAGCTCGGTCGCGAGCCTGGTGCGCAGGGCGCCGAACGCGCGCAGGGCGTCGGCCCCGCGCCCCGTCCCCTCGTAGGCGAGCAGGAGGGCCAGGTGCGCGTCCTCGTCGAGCGGAGCGCGCTCGACGGCCCGCTCGGCCCACCCGACCGCGGCTTGGTGGTCGCCCGCGGCGAGGAGCGCGTCGAGCAGGGTCTGCTCGGCCTCGGCCCGGCGGTGCTCGGCCGTCGCGACGAGCTCCTCGCCGACCGGACCGCCGACCAGGTCGAGCAGGTCGTCGCCGGGCTCGCCCCGCCACAGCTCGAGCGCGGCGCGCGCCGACTCGACGGCCTCGTGGGGGTCCCCCGCCGCGAGCGCATCCGCGGCGTGACGGGTGCGCTCGCGCGCGACGTCGAGGTCGCTCTCGGTGGGCAGCGAGTAGCCGCCGGGCCCCGAGACGAGCAGGCCCTCGGCCAGCGCCGAGCGCGTGCGGGAGACGAGGCTCTGGAGCGCCGCGCGCGGGTCGGCAGGTTGCTCGTCGGGCCACAGGTCGGAGACGAGCGTGGTGGCGCTCACGGTCCGCCCCTGCGCGAGCACGAGCGCGACCACGAGGGCTCTCGCGCGGGCGCTGGAGGGGGCGACGGGAGTCCCGTGGCGCCCGTCGACGACTACCGGCCCGAGGACGAGGGCGCGAGGGCGCGGGACCGACGAGGACACCCGCCCCACTCTAGTGCGCGCCCCGCCTCCGCCGAGGTGCGCCGACCGCGGGAGGGACCCGACGGCGTCGGGTCCCTCCCGCGTCCGGTGCGGGCCCCTCAGGCTCCGTCGACCGGCACGCCCGCGGCGACCGCAGCGCGGGCCTGGTCGTCGACCGGGCGCAGCACCCGGCAGGGCGAGCCGACCGCGACCACGCGTGGCGGGACGTCGCGTGTCACGACGCTGCCCGCGCCGACGACAGAGCCTGCGCCGATCGTGACCCCGGGCAGGATGACGACGTTCGAGCCGATCCAGACGTCGTCCTCGATGTGCACGGGCAGCGAGAACTGGGTCCCGTCGCGGCGCGCCCCGGGCTCGACGGGATGGCCCGCGGTGCTCACGGTGACGTTGGGGGCGAACATGACCCGGTCGCCGATGTGGATGTCGGCGTCGTCGACCAGCACGAGGTTGAAGTTGACGTAGACGTGGTTCCCCACGTGGACGTGCGAGCCGTAGGACACGCTGAGCGGCGGCTCGACCCAGACCCCCTCCCCGACGGTCCCGAACAGCTCGCGCAGGATCCGCCCGCGCTCCTCGACCTGGCTCGGGCGCGAGTGGTTGAAGTCGTACGCGAGCTCCTTGCCCGCGACCCGCTCGGCCTCGAGCTGCTCGAGCCCCTCGCCGTAGTCCACGTAGGGCTCGCCCGTGTTCATCCGCGCCCGGACGGTGCGGTACTGCTCGGTCGTCATCGGTCTCTCCTGGTCGTTCGGTGGTCGTCCGACGCTACCGGTCGGCAGCGCGGGTCACGCATAGGATCGTCGGGTGGCGAGGGACGGCGTGTACGCAAAGGGACGGCTCAAGCGCGAGGAGATCCTCGACGTCGCGCTCGAGGTCTTCGCCGACGAGGGGTACCGCGGCACGAGCCTGCGGACGGTCGCGGCGCGCTGCGGCCTGACGGTCGCCGGGGTCATGCACTACTTCGACTCGCGCGAGGACCTGCTCACCCAGGTGATCGTGCGCCGCGACCAGACGGGGCGCCCCATCTACCACGACGCGCCGCGCACCCTCGCGGAGAACGTCAAGGGCAACGCCGAGCGCCCCGGTCTGGTCGAGCTGTTCGTGTCGCTCACGGCAGCGGCCCACGACCGCGAGCACCCGGCCCACGAGGTCCTGGCCCACCGCTACGCGGGGCTGCGTGCGACGCTCAGCGCCGACGTCGTGGAGCGGCAGGAGGCCGGCAAGCTCCCGTCCCACCTGGATCCGGACGCGATCGCGCGCCTGATCATCGCGACGGCCGACGGCGCACAGCTCCAGTGGATGGTCGACGACGAGGCCCGCCTCGAGGGTCCGCTGAGCACGCTGCTGTACGACGTGCTGGGGCTTCCGCGCCCCTGAGCCTCGACGGGCACCCGGCACGCGCGCACCACTCATCGCTGCTGCCCTCCTCGGCCGTCACGACATTTACCTATCAGTGTATGGTTTTCTCGAACCGTCCGACGACTGCCTCCTCGGATCGATTCGACCGCACCGTTCGCGCCACCGTCGTCGTCTCCGAAGGGACCCCGCACATGTCCGACCTCCTGCCCTACCAGGACCCCTCGCGGCCCGTCGCCGAGCGCGTCGCCGACCTCGTCCGGCGCATGACGCTCCCGGAGAAGGTCGGGCAGATGATGCAGCTCAACGCCGCCGACGGCGTCGAGCGGCTCGTGAACGAGGTGAACGTCGGCTCGATCCTGCACACGTCCCCCGAGAACGCGCTGCTCGCGCACGAGCTCACGTCGCGCAGCCGCCTGCAGATCCCGCTGCTCATCGCCGAGGACTGCATCCACGGGCACTCGTTCTGGCACGGCGCGACGATCTACCCGACCCAGCTCGGCATGGCCGCGACCTGGAGCGCCGAGCTCCTCGAGCGCGTGGCCCGGGCCACCGCGGTCGAGGTCGCCGCGACGGGCATCCACTGGACCTTCTCCCCCGTGCTGTGCATCACGCGCGACCTGCGCTGGGGCCGCGTGAGCGAGACGTTCGGCGAGGACCCGTTCCTCATCGGCGAGCTCGCGTCCGCGATGGTCCGGGGCTACCAGGGCGACGGGCTCGACGACCCGACGGCGATCCTCGCGACCGCCAAGCACTTCGCGGGCTACTCCGAGACCCAGGGCGGGCGCGACGCGACCGAGGCCGACATCTCGCGCCGCAAGCTGCGTTCCTGGTTCCTCCCGCCGTTCGAGCGCGTCGCGCGCGAGGGATGCCGGACCTTCATGCTGGGCTACCAGTCGATGGACGGCGTGCCGATCACGGTCAACGAGTGGCTGCTCAGCGACGTGCTGCGCGGCGAGTGGGGCTACACCGGCACCCTCGTCACGGACTGGGACAACGTGGGCCGCATGGTCTGGGAGCAGCACATCCAGCCCGACCACACGCACGCGGCCGCGGCCGCGGTGCGCGCCGGGAACGACATGGTCATGACCACGCCCCAGTTCTTCGAGGGGGCCCAGGAGGCCGTGCGCCAGGGCCTGCTGGACGAGGCTCAGCTCGATGCCGCGGTCGCTCGCATCCTCGCGCTCAAGTTCGAGCTCGGTCTGTTCGAGAACCCTCGTCGCCCCGACCCGGAGCGCCAGGCCCAGGTCGTCGGCTCGTCCGAGCACGCCGACCTCAACCTCGAGGTCGCACGCCGCTCGCTCGTGCTGCTCACGAACGACGGGACGCTCCCCCTCGACGGCGGGCTCGTCGCGGGACCGGACGGTCGCGCGGCCGCCGCGAGCGCCGGCGCCCCGACCCGGCGGATCGCAGTCGTGGGACCCAACGCCGACGACCCGCACACCCAGCAGGGCGACTGGGCCGGGGCGTCCGGGCAGGTCGACTGGCTGCCCGACGGCCACCCGCGCGAGATGACCCAGACCGTGCTCGACGGCTTCCGGGACCACGTCCCCGCCGGCTGGGAGGTCACGCACGCCCGTGGCGCGGACATCCTCACCCTGGTCCCGGACCCCGAGGGCGACCTCTTCCCCGACGGGCAGCCGCGCCCCCAGGTCGTCCAGCCCGCCGAGCCCGACGCGGCCATGATCGCCGAGGCCGTCGCGTCCGCCCGCGACGCCGACCTCGTCGTCGCGGTCGTGGGTGACCGCATCGAGCTGGTCGGCGAGGGCCGCTCGACCGCGACGCTCGACCTCGTGGGCGCGCAGGTCGCCCTGCTCGACGCGCTCGCGGAGACCGGCACGCCGCTCGTCGTCGTGGTCGTGGCCTCCAAGCCCCTCGTCCTGCCGCCCTCGGCCCGGGACGCCGCGGCGATCGTCTGGGCCGCGAACCCCGGCATGCGCGGCGGGCGAGCGGTCGCCGAGCTCGTCCTGGGGCTGATCGAGCCCTCGGGCCGCCTGCCCCTGTCGTTCGCGGAGCACGTCGGGCAGCTGCCCGTCTTCTACAACCAGCTCCCGGGCCAGCACGGCACGCGCTACGCCGACCTCACGCAGCGCCCGCCCTTCGCGTTCGGCGAGGGCCTGAGCTACACCACGGTCGAGTACGCGGACCTCTCGGTCCTCGACGCCGTGGTCGGGCTCGAGGACACCGTCCGGGCGCAGGTCACGGTGAGCAACACCGGGACCCGGCCCGCGCGCGAGACCGTCCAGGTCTACGTCCGGGACACGGTCACCTCGGTCACGTGGGCCGAGAAGGAGCTCAAGGCCTACCGTCAGGTCGACCTGGCACCGGGCGAGTCCCAGGTGGTCGACCTCGAGGTCGCCGTGGCGGACTGCACGCTCGTCGACGCCCAGGGGCGTCGCGTCGTCGAGCCCGGGGCGTTCGAGCTGCTGGTCGGCCCGTCGTCGCGCGACGAGGTCCTGCTCGTGGGCGAGTTCACGGTCAAGGGCTGAGCCGGGCGCCCCGCCGGTCAGGCGGCGGGAGCGCAGGGGCACGACGAGGGCCCGACCGCGGTACGCGCCGTCGGGCCCTCGTCCTTGCTCGCGGGTGGCGCACGGGACGAGCGCCACGACCGACCGTCAGGTCACGGCGCGGCGCACGTGACCGACGCACTCGTCGGCGGGGTGCCCGTGCCGATGAACCCGAACGACGTCGAGCCCCCGGCTGCGAGACTGCCGTTCCACGAGAGGTTGCTCGCCGTGACGACCGTGCCGGACACGGTGTGCGAGGCACCCCAGAGCTGGCTGACCGCGGCCGGGGCGAGGTCCCAGCGCACGGTCCACCCCGTGACGGGGGCGTTGCCCGCGGTCACGGTGACCTCGCCCTGGAAGCCTCCCGACCACGAGCCGGTCGTACGGTAGGCCGCCGTGCACGCCCCGGTCGGCACGGGTGCTGTGGTCGCCGAGACGGCCGTGGAGCGCGCCGAGACGTTCCCCGCGGCGTCGCGCGCCGCGACGCTGAACGAGTACCCGGTCGCGGGCGCCAGGCCCGTGACGGTATGGCTCGTGCCCGCGACCGTCGCGACCTTGACCGTGCCCTGGTAGACGTCGTACCCCGTGACGCCGACCGCGTCGCTCGACGCGTCCCAGGTGAGCGGCACGGACGTCGTCGTCACGGTCCCGGCTCGCAGCCCCGCAGGGACGGAGGGCGGGGTCGTGTCGGCGGTCGGAGGCCGGGTCGTGGCCGTCACGGGGCTCGACGGCGCGGACAGGTTGCCCGCCGCGTCGCGCGCCCGGACCGTGTAGCCGTACGCCGTCGCCGGCGCCAGGCCCGGGTCGGTGAAGATCGTCCCGGTCGCGGTCCCGACCACGACACCGTCGCGCAGGACGTCGTACCCCGTGACACGCACGTCGTCGGTCGACGAGGTCCACGTGAGGGTCGCGCTCGACGAGGTCGTCGACGCGACGGCGAGCGCCGTCGGCACGGTCGGCGCCGTGGTGTCCTCACCGGCAGGCTCGCCGAAGAACCGGTCGTAGTTCGCGAGCGCCACAGCCACCGCGGACTGCGCCCAGAAGCGGTGGTACCGGAACGCGGGCGCCTCTCCCCCGTCGAGGTAGGCCTGGACCTTGGGCCAGTCCGGGTCGTCGCGGTAGAAGCTGCGCAGGTCGAGGAAGCTCACGCCGGGCTCGATCTCGTCGCCGTTGGGCATGGTGCCCTGCCACCCGGACGGGACGTAGACGCCGTCTCCGGTCGTCGTGGTCAGCACGTCGTCGAAGCGCTTGTAGTCCTCGCGCACCTCGACCGCCGAGACGCCCTTGTCGTCGCGGTTGTGCTCCCAGATCGAGTCGAGCAGGGACTTGGCGACGGCCTGGGCCTCGTCGTCGTGCGCCGCTGCGGCGTAGTGGATCAGCGTCCCGGCGAGCGCCGCGGCGACGCCGACGTCCTGGCCGTGCGAGATCACCTCGACGTGCAGGCCGGAGTTGTCGCCCGGGTTCGCGGCGTCCCACGCGTCGGGCGCGCCGGTCCAGCGCAGGGTCGAGGGCACGGCCCAGTCGGCGCCGCCCGTCGCCTGCGTGTTCGCGATCGCCCACGGGACCCACCTGTCGAGCAGCGCCTTGGCCTGCGCGTCCCCCGACTCGTAGTAGAGCTGCGCGACACGCTCCATGGACCAGACCTGCATGCCGAACCACTGGTTCGAGGGCGGGTCGCTGTAGACGGGCGCCTCCTGGTAGGCCATGCCGTAGAAGGTCGGCGTGCCCGCCGGCGGCGTGCCGTAGGCACCGCCCCAGCTGTTGGTCGCCCCGCCCGCGATCCCGCCCTCGTCGGACTGGAGCCACTGGTAGAACTCGAGCTGACGCTCGAGGCTCGTGGACCAGTCGTCGACGGCGGTCGGCGACTGCGGCTCGAGGGCCGGCGACGTGGACAGCGCCCACGCGGCCATCGGGTTCTGGTAGCCGAAGTGCGCGTGGCTGGACCCGATGCGCCATGCCCACCCGGCGGCCGGGTCGAGCGCCCCGCCCCACGCGTAGTACCAGGACATCAGGTAGTGCGCAGAGTTCTTGCCCGTCCCGGCCGGGCAGCTCGGGGACGTGCAGCCCGGCTGCTTGAAGTACTTGTCGAACATCGCGTAGCGCAGGTAGTCGCCCATCTTCGCGGCCTTGGCCACGGTCGCCGCCACCGCCTCCGGCTGCCCCTGCTCGGTCGCCCAGGTGTGTGCCCAGTAGGCGGCCTCGACCGCACGCGCGTCGGCGTCGGACGCGTTGGTGTACTTCCACTGCTTGGCGTAGCTCGAGTCCCCGGTGAACAGGTCGAGGAAGCCGTTGGTCCCGCCGAACGAGAAGTCCTCGCACGACGGCTGCGGCACGGTCTCCCAGACCGACTCCTGCGTCCCGCGCTGGAACGTGTTGATGTACGACGTGCCCTCGCTGTCGGGCCCCAGGAGGCAGCCCGCGCCGGGCGCCGCGCCGAACCCGTAGGTGTTGTCGACGTCCGCGAGCCAGTGCATGCCGTACACGTCGGAGGTCCCGTAGGTCGCCTTGAGCTCGTTCGCGAGCGGGTCGACGCCGGACCTCACGCCGCTGTTCAGGGCGGCCGGGTACTTGCTCGGGTGGTCGTGCTCGGCCGCGTAGGTCGCGGGACTCTGCGGGTTGTAGAACGAGTTGGTCGGCTGGTCCTCGTGCTGCGGGATCATGTACGTCTCCATCGTCGCCCAGGCGTCGTTGAAGCTCGTCCAGTCCGCGGTGGCACGGCCGTAGGCCGCCTCGAGCCAGAGCCAGAAGCTGTACGCCTCGGACGTGGTCTCGTGGCCGTGGTCGGGGGCCTCGACGATGAGGGTCTCGACCGAGTGGTACGGGATGCCCTGCGGGCTGAAGTAGCCGTTCGCGGGGTCGTGGATCTCGTCGTACATCTCGAGGAAGCGCTCGGCGTACTCGGAGCTGACGGCCACGCGCGGCGCGGCGGTCGCGGTGCTCACCGTCGTGCTCGCGCGGGGCGTCCCCTCGGCTGCGGGGGCCGCGCCCGCGGGCTGGACTGCGGCGAGAGCGAGGAGCGACAGCAGCGCGGCGCCGGCCGTCGAGGCCGCCGCCCGTCTGTGCCGGCGGAGGGATCGTGACATCTGACTACCTCTCTGGGTGACGTCGCGCTCGGGAGCCGCGCTCGTCCGCGGGACGGCGTCGTCCTCGCGGGCTGGAAGCGCTCCCACATCGTCGGTGATGCGGGGCGACACACCTGGACACTGCGGCCGGCGGGACACGGGGTCAACGCACCTAAACCTTTCGGCCACGGGCGCGGGCCGCGGGCCCGAGGTGCGACGAGGGCCCGACGGCGCGTGACGCCGTCGGGCCCTCGTGTGCTGTTCCGCGGTGCGCGCCTCAGGCGCGGGGGTCTCCCCCGCGCCGCTCGGGCCACGGGCTGTCCGCGGGGCGCAGCGACGACCACCCGGTCGCGCGCGCGGCAGCAGCCGCCAGGACCCCGACGACGGCCGACGGGTTGTGCAGGTCCCCGGCCAGGACCGCGGACACCGCCTCGTCGAGCGGGACCCAGCGCAGCTCCATGCCGAGCTCCTCGGCCTCGCGCACGTGGCGCTCGGCCGCAGGCACCTCGGAGAGGTCCCGCGCGAGGAAGACCCGCAGGGCCTCGTTGCTGCCGCCCGGGGTCGTGTAGTAGTCCGCGAGGACGTCCCAGCGTGCCGCGCGCAGGTCGGTCTCCTCGAGCAGCTCGCGCGCGGCCGCGACCTGCGCGTCCTCGCCGTCCACGTCGAGGAGACCCGCCGGCGGCTCCCACAGCTCGCGCCGCACCGGGTGACGGTACTGGTGCAGGAGCAGGACCCGCTCGTCCTCGTCGAGAGCGACGATCGCGACCGCCCCGGGGTGGTCGACGAACTCGCGCGTCACCACGCCGCCCTCGCCCAGGTCGACCTGCTCCGAGCGAAGGTCGAAGATGCGTCCCGCGTGCAGGACGCGCGCCTCGCTGACGTCCCGGGCGACCGGGACGTCAGCGAGCGGGCGGACCGTCACGTCAGGCCGTCCGGGCCTCGAGCGCCGCCGCGACCAGTCCCGCGAACAGCGGGTGGGCGCGCGTCGGACGGCTCTTGAACTCGGGGTGCGCCTGGGTGCTCACGTAATACGGGTGCACGTCCTGGGGAAGCTCGACGAACTCGACGAGCGAGGAGTCGGGCGAGGTGCCGGAGATGACCAGGCCGGCCTCCTCGAGCTGCGCACGGTAGGCGTTGTTGACCTCGTAGCGGTGGCGGTGACGCTCGGTCACCGACTCCGCGCCGTAGGTCGTGGCGACCACGGAGCCCGGCGTCAGCGCGGCCTCGTACGAGCCCAGGCGCATGGTGCCGCCCAGGTCGCCCGCACCGTCGACGATCGCGAGCTGCTCCTCCATCGTGGCGATGACCGGGTTCTTGCTCTCCGGGTCGAACTCGCTCGACGACGCGTCCTCGATGCCGAGCACGTTGCGCGCGTACTCGATGACCATGGACTGCAGGCCCAGGCAGATGCCGAGCGTCGGGATCCGGTTCTCGCGGGCCCAGCGCAGCGCGCCGAGCTTGCCCTCGATGCCGCGCACGCCGAACCCGCCCGGGACCAGGATCGCGTCGGCGCCGCCGAGCGCGTCCGCGGCCCCCTCGGGCGTCTGGCACTCGTCGGACGGGACCCACCGGATGGTGACCTTGGCGTCGTTGGCGAATCCACCCGCACGCAGCGCCTCGGTCACGGACAGGTACGCGTCCGGCAGGTCGATGTACTTGCCGACGAGCGCGACCTCGACCTGGTGCTCGGGCTGGTGCACGCGCTCGAGGAGCTGCGACCACCCGTCCCAGTCCACGTCGCGGAACGCGAGACCCAGGCGGCGCACGACGTACGCGTCGAGGCCCTCGGAGTGCAGCACGCGCGGGATGTCGTAGATGCTCGGGGCGTCGATCGCGTTGACCACGGCCTCGTTGTCCACGTCGCACATCAGCGCGATCTTGCGCTTGACGGGCTCGGGGACCACGCGGTCCGCGCGCAGGACGATCGCGTCCGGCTGGATACCGATCGAGCGCAGAGCCGCGACCGAGTGCTGCGTGGGCTTGGTCTTGAGCTCGCCCGACGGGCCGATGTACGGCACCAGCGAGACGTGCAGGAAGAAGACGTCGTCGCGGCCCAGCTCGTGTCGGACCTGACGGGCGGCCTCGAGGAAGGGCTGGGACTCGATGTCGCCGACCGTGCCGCCGATCTCCGTGATGATCACGTCGACGTCCTCGCCCGCCTGGGCGCGCATGCGCGACTTGATCTCGTCGGTGATGTGCGGGATGACCTGCACCGTGTCGCCCAGGTACTCGCCACGACGCTCCTTGGCGATGACCTGCGAGTAGACCTGGCCTGTCGTCACGTTGGACGAGGCCGGGAGCTCGACGTCGAGGAAGCGCTCGTAGTGACCGATGTCGAGGTCCGTCTCGGCGCCGTCCTCGGTCACGAAGACCTCACCGTGCTGGAACGGGTTCATGGTGCCCGGGTCGACGTTGAGGTAGGGGTCGAGCTTCTGCATCGTGACGCGAAGGCCACGGGATCGGAGCAAGCGACCCAGGCTCGAAGCCGTCAGCCCCTTACCGAGAGAGGAGGCCACGCCGCCGGTCACGAAGATGTGCCGGGTGCTGTGGTCCGAGCGGCCGCCGTTGACGGCGAGGGGTCTGTTCAGGTGATCTGCCACGGAACTCCATGCTATCAGCGACTTGTCGGGGGCGCTCCGGATCCAGCGTGGGATGACTCTCAGTCGGGCGCTCGTCCACCAGTCTGCGCCAGGTGCCGGCGGTGTGCCGGACAACCGCGGAAGCACGCGGTCCCGACGGCGGAGCCCGCCGCTCCGGTCGACCGAAGGGGCAGGTCGATCAGCGACCGACGGACGAGCTCCCCACGACTAGCTCGGGTCCGCGACCTTCGGAGCGCTCCCCCGGCCACGACGCACCAGCCCGACGACCGACGACCTGTCCGCGACCAACGCGAGTCCGACGACGAGCACGGCCGCGACCAGCGCAGCCCCGACTCCCACGGCGAGCGCCACGGCGACGTGCGCGTCGTCGGGCAGGAGGACCGCGCTGAGTCCCCGGCCTGCCGCACCGCCGAGCGCCACACCCACGACCAGCACCGCCAGGGTACGAGGCACGCCGCGCACCGCCTCGGGGCCCGCGTGACGGCGCACCGCGAGCAGGAGCAGGAGGCCCGCGACGGTCATGCCCACCGCGGTCGCGAGGCCGAGGAGCGCCAGCACCCGCACCTGGTCGCCCGCGCCGAGCGTCGCCGGGCCCGCGACGGCCAGCAGCGCGACGACCACCCAACCGGCCGCGGTCCCCGCGACGGCCGCGCGCTGACGGTCCAGGACGTAGAGCGCGCGCGACAGGTGCAGGATCAGGGCGAAGCCCACGATGCCAGGCGCCATCGCGGCGGTGGCCGCTCCCAGACCGTCGACGGACCCGACGGTGACGACGGCGAAGACCGCCTCGACCGCGGCCGAGGCCGCGACGAGTGCGGCCACGCCCACACCCGACACCAGCAGCAGGGTCCGCGTCGTCGACGCCAGCAACCGGTCGAAGAGCTCGTGGCTCCCCTGCGCGACGTGCTCGGCCAGGCGCGGGAACGCGCTCGTGGCGAGCGGGAACGCGAGCACCGCGTACGGCAGCAGGTAGACCTGCTGCGCGTAGAAGTACGTCGGGAACGTCTCCTCAGGACCGAAGTTGGTGGCCGCGTACATGGCCGCGAGCACCGACACCTGCTGCGCGACGAGCGCCCCCACCCCGGCGAACGCCAGGTTGCGGGCCCGGACGCCCTCGCCGCCGGGGAAGCGCAGGGTCGGGCGCAGCCGCGTCCCGGTTCGGGCGACGGGGACGACCAGAGGCAGGGCCAGCGCCGCGACCCCGAGCGTCGTCCCCCAGCCCAGCCAGGCGATCGCGTCCGTGGACAGTGCAGCGACGTCCGCCTGGTTCCCGTCAGCCATGCCCGCGAACACCAGGTACACCACGATGACCACGACGCTCGAGACGAGCGGCGCGAACGCCTGCCAGAAGAAGCGCTTGTGCGCCTGGAGGATCCCCCCGAGGATCACCGCGATGCCGTACAGAGGGATCTGCAGCGCGAAGACCCGGACGAACAGCGCCGTGACGTCGACGAGCTCCGGGTGCTTGGTGGCCATCAGGACGTGAGCGATCGGGTAGGCGAGCACCGCGAGCAGCGCGCCGATCGGCACGAGGACCAGGAGGGTCCACCCCAGCAGCGCCGACGCGATCTTCGACACGTCGACCCGGGCGCCTCGCGCGATGGGACCAGCGAGCAGAGGCACGACCGCGCCTGCGAGCGCACCGCCGGCCGCGACCTCGAACAGGACGTTGGGCAGGACGTTGGCCGACGTGTACGCCGCGCCCACCCCTGGAGTTCCGACCGCCCACGCCATGACCAGCGAGCGGGCGAAGCCCACGAGCCGGCTCGCGATCGTCACGGCCGTGATCATGAGGGCCGCGCCCGCGAGCGTCTGCGTCCCCGCGCGCACCCGGGAGGCGCGCGCAGGGCGTGGCGCGGGCGCGGTGTCCCGGCCCGGCGTCACGTCCTCGCTCAAGCCGGTGCGTCCTGACCGGACGACGGCTCGTCGACGGGCGAAGCCGCGGACGGGGCCGACGGCGTCGGGCGAGCGGCGGGAGCCGCAGGGCGCCGACCCCACTGGTCGAACCGGCGCAGCAGCGGGTTGCCGTCGATGACCTTCGAGAAGCTGACCTTCTCGCTCGCGACGTTGAGTCCCAGGACCCCGGCGAGCGCGAGGAGACGCACGGCCCGCGGCGTCCCGAACGCGACCTGGGTGCCCACGAGCGCGCCCAGGGCGTTCGCTCCCCCGTCGCCGAGCATGTCTCGCTCGCTCAGGTCTCCGGGCGCGGCGGCCACGGCCGCACCGAGCACGGCACCCGACGTGGCGCCCACGGGCGTCACCGCGAGGGGCAGCGCGAGCGCCGCCCCCGACTTGAGCGCGCGCCCGGGCCGCAGGTCGAGCAGGTTGAAGAGGTTGGCGCTGAGCGCCACGATCGAGCCGTTGACCGCGACGTCGGTCAGGTAGCCGAACGTGGAACCGGTCCTGCGCGTGCCGACGAAGGCTGCGGCGAGGGACGTCGTCCCGATCCCGAGGACCTTGAGGCCCCCTGTGGTGACCTGGCCCTTGAGGAGCGCGCCGACGTGTCCCTTGATGCCCTTGGTCCGGGTCGAGGTGTCCTCCACGAGGTCGTCCACCAGACCGAACGCTCCGCCCCCGGCGGTCGCGAGCGCGGTCGCCGTCCGGGTGCGGGCGTCGGGTCCCGCGACGAGAGCGCCCGCGACGAGGCCCGCGGCCACCGCGGGCCCCTCGAGCAGGCTGATGGGTTCGCCCCGGTGGTTGGTGCGCGTCCAGCGGTCGGGCCCACCGGGCGAGACCGTGTCCAGCACGCTGCGCGCCCCGCCGGTCACGACGGCCGCCACGACGCCTGCCCCGAGGGCGCGGAAGAAGGTCCCCATCGCTCAGCCCTCGGTCGTCTCGCCGGTGGTCCCGGCGCCGTCGGTGCCCTCGGTGCCGAGCGGCGTGTCGGGCGCCCCTGCGGGAGTGCGGTCGACCGGGGGGAGCTGGACGGACGGCGGGATGACCGCGGTCGCGCCCTCCTCGAACCCGAACTGACCCACCTTGTCCCCGATGCGGGCAGCAAGGGCGAGCGGCACCGAGATCTGGCCGGCCGGAGCCTCGATGCCGCTCACGGTCGACAGGACAGCCGCGAGGTCGGCATCGGCCGTGATCGTGGAGATCAGGTCACCCGGCACCGGCGTCGAGCCCGCGACGAGCGAGCCCTCCGAGCGAGCCTGGGCCGCCTGCGCGAGCAGGACCTCGATCGAGACCGCGTAGGTGTCGGCCTCCTCGGCTGCGGCCCCGGTCGTGGTGTCGGTCACCGGGGCGGCCTTGCCCTGCGGCGCCAGGAGCAGGACGACGTCCGCAGGGACGTCCTGCTCCTGGACGACCTCGATGAGCTCCGCCTGGGCGAGCTTGAGCTCGATCTGGACGGCCTCGGGGGTGCGCTCCTCCGGAGCCGCGAGCTGCTTCGCCGTGAGCGACGTCGCGAGCCCCGCGGCCAGCTTCTCGTCCGTCCCGGACTCCGTGACACCCGTCACGAGGTCGGTGATCTCGGTGGCCGTCGCCTTGCGCGCATCCTCCTGCTTCTTGTCGGTCCACGCGCCGTTGAGCCGGACGTGTCCGACGATGCTCGCGCCGGCGCCCTCGAGCTGCTCCTGCACGGCCTCGAAGCGGTCGCCGTCGACGTCGCCGAGGTCCACCACGGCGACGCGGCGGTCCTGGAGCGTGCCCGCGACGAGCTGCGGGCCCGAGGCCACGATGAACTCCTGGTCGTCGGCGACCTTGAGGTTCGTCGCGTCGAGCTGGTCGCGCAGCTCGTTGCGCTCGAGGCGCAGCTGCTCGACCTGCCCGGTCAGCTGGTCGCCGATCGCGCCCTGCAGCGGTCCGGCGCCCAGGATGATCCCGACCGCCAGCGCCAGGAAGACCGAGATCAACGAGACGATGTGGTACCTGAAGTCGATCACTGTGCTGTTGCGTCCTTCGTGTCCGTGCGGGGCGACGTGCGGGCGGCGCGCGTCAGGGAGGTGGTGGGAGCGTAGGGTCCGGGGCTCATGCGCCCCCGAACAGTGCGCCGATCCACGAGGTGAAGTCGTCGAAGCGGGCACCGACGATGCCGAAGACCGTCTGCCCTGCGGCCGTGGACCACATCGCCATGATCACGGCGAAGAGCCCGGCGAGCGAGAGCAAGGTCAGCTGCAGGTTGGAGATCCGGTGCTGGTACAGGCGCGAGACGCCCTTGGCGTCGACGAGCTTGCCGCCCACGCGCAGTCGCGTGAGGAACGTGCTGGCCATGCCCGACCGACCCTTGTCGAGGAACTCGACGAGTGTCGCGTGCGTGCCGACCGCGACGATCAGCTCGGCTCCCTTGTCGTCGGCCATGAGCATGGCGATGTCCTCGCTCGTGCCCGTCGCCGGGAAGACCACGGGCTCGACGCCGAGTGCCTGGACGCGCTCGAGGCCGGGAGCCTTGCCATCGCGGTAGGCGTGCACCACGATCTCGGCCCCGCACGCGAGCGCGCGGTCCGAGACGGAGTCCATGTCGCCCACGATCATGTCGGGCTTCCAGCCCGCGTCGATGATCGCGTCCGCGCCGCCGTCCACGCCGATCAGGATCGGCCGGTACTCCTTGATGTAGGGGCGCAGCGTCGCGAGGTCCTCGCGGTAGTGGTAGCCGCGCACGACGATCAGGACCTGCCGGCCCTCGATCACGGTGCGGATGTCCGGCACGCCCACGCCGTCCAGCAGGAGCTCGCGCTCGCGGCGCATGTAGTCCATGGTGTTCTCGGCGAAGCGCTCGATCTCCTCGGAGAGCCCCGCGCGCGCCTCGTCGAGGCTGACCGCGATGGTCTCGGAGGTCTGGCGGACGCCCTCTGCGAGCAGGTCCTCGCCCGCGAACACCTTTCCGTCCTCGAGGCGCAGCTCGCGCCCGTCGGAGATGCTCATGATGCCGGTGCCGAGGTCGTCGATGAGGATGATCCCGGCGTCGACGAGGATCTCCGGGCCCAGGTTCGGGTAGCGCCCCGAGATCGACTTCGCAGCGTTGAGCACCGCGAGCGGCTTGGCGGTGACCAGGGCGTCCGCCGCGACGCGGTCGATGTCGAGGTGGTCGATGACGGCGACGTCACCGGGCTTGAGCCTCTTGGTGAGCGCCTTGGTGCGGGCATCGACTCGTGCGGGGCCGCTGGTTCCCGGCTCCGTCACGTCGGACGTGGATCTGCGCAGACTGATTCTCATCGCGGCTATCGTCCCACGACCGAGGACTCGAGCAGTTCGAGCGCGTGCTGACGGGCCGCGTCCGACTCGTCCTGCCCGGAGAGCATGCGCGCCAGCTCGCGGACGCGCTCCTCGCCCGTGACCTCGTGCACGCCCGTGACTGTGACGGGATCGGCTCCGTCGGCGCCGCCGTGCGACTTGGTCACGACGAGCTGGGAGTCGGCGAACGCGGCCACCTGTGCGAGGTGCGTCACGACGATCACCTGCGCGGACCGCGCGAGCGAGGCGAGCCGTCGACCGACCTCGACCGCGGCACGGCCGCCGACCCCCGCGTCGACCTCGTCGAACACGAACGTGGGCAGCGGCGCGGCGGCGTCGGTCCCGGCGTCGGTGCCCGACGTGGCCAGCGCGACCTCGATCGCGAGCATGACGCGCGAGAGCTCACCGCCCGAGGCCCCCTTGCCGAGCGGGCGCGGCGGCGAACCCGGGTGCGGGACGAGCGAGAGGGTCACGACGTCGGCGCCCCACGGGCCTGGCTCGTCGGCGGGCGTCACGTCGACCTCGAGTCGCGAGCCGCCCATGGCCAGGCCCGCGAGCTCCTCGGTCACGGCGTGCGCGAGCCGCTCGCCCGCCTCGACGCGTGACGCGGTGATGCGCGCGCCCAGCGCGGACAGCAGCGCCGTGAGCTCGTCGGCGCGCTCGGTCATCGAGCGCAGGCGCTCTCCGCCGTCGTCGAGGTCCAGCAGGCGCAGCCCGGCGTCGCTGGCCCAGGTCAGGACGTCGTCGATCGTCTCGCCGTAGGTACGGGTCAGGGCGCTCAGCGCGGCCAGGCGCGTGTGCGCCTGCTCGAGGCCCCCGGGGTCTGCCTGGAGGTCCTCGACGTAGCCGGAGACCTCGGTCGCGATGTCCGCGAGGGCGTACCCGACCCCGGCGATCCGTTCGACGAGACCGGTGAGGCTCGGGTCGAGGTGGCTCGCGGTCTCGAGCGCGCGACGAGCCCGCTCGACGGCGGAGGTTGCGTCGCCGGGGACGTCGCCCCCGTCGAGCGCGTCGTCACCGACGAGCGCGTCGTGCGCGGCCTGCGCCCCCAGGCGCAGCTCCTCGGCGTTGCCGAGGCGCGCGACGAGCGACGTGAGCTCGGTGTCCTCCCCCGGCTGGGGGTCCACGCGCTCGATCTCGGTGAGCCCGATGCGCAGCAGCTCGGCCTCGCGCGCGCGCTCCTGGGCGCGCGTGGTCAGGTCGGCGATCTCCTCGAGGAGCCCGCTGCGCTCGGTCCACGCCGCGCGGTACTCCTCGAGGAGCGCCGCGTGGGCGCGGCCCGCGAACGCGTCGAGGGCCGCGCGCTGGTGGCTCGGGGTCCGCAGCCGGAGCTGGTCGGCCTGCCCGTGGACGGTCACGAGGTCGTCGGCAATCTCTGCGAGCACGCCCTGGGGCACGCTGCGTCCGCCCAGGTGCGCGCGCGAGCGGCCCTCGGCCGCGACGGTGCGCAGGACCACGACGGTCCCGTCGTCGTCCACGCTGCCGCCGGCCTCGTCGATCCGCTGCCCGACGGCGTCGCGCCCGCTCACGCGCAGGCGCCCCTCGACCACGGCACCGGTCGCGCCGGGGCGGACGGTGGACGGGTCCGCCTTGCCGCCCATGAGGAGGCCGAGGCCGGTGAGGACCATGGTCTTGCCCGCGCCCGTCTCGCCCGTGATGACGGTCAGTCCCGGGTGCAGGGGGACGCGGGCGGAACGGATCACGCCCAGGTTCTCGATCGAGATCTCCTCGAGCACGGTCACTCCCCCTTCGGGTCGGGTGCGGTCGGGTGCCCGCCGTCGGGCCGCTTGGCCGCGTCGACGGCCGCGGTCGCGGCCTGGCGTGCGACGCGGGCGGCCTCGGCGGCGTCCTCGGCCACCCGACCGCGCCACCCCACGACCGGCAGGGAGAACTTGGAGACCAGCCGGTCGGTGAACGGCGCGGTGCTCAGGCGGGCGAGCCGGATCGGCGAGTCACCGCGCCGGACCTCGACGCGCGAACCCGCGGGCAGGTCGATGCGACGGCGCCCGTCGCACGTGAGGACGCCAGGGCCTGCGGAGCGCTGCAGCAGCTCGAGCGCGAACGTCGACGAGGGCCCCACCACGAGGGGCCGGGCGAACAGTGCGTGCGCGGCGAGCGGGACGAGGAGCATGGCGTCGACGTCGGGCCACACGATGGGCCCTCCGGCCGAGAAGGCGTGCGCCGTGGACCCGGTCGCGGTGGACATGACGACGCCGTCGCAGCCGAACGAGGACAACGGGCGGCCGTCGACGCCGATCGCCACCTCGATCATGCGCTCGCGGGACGCCTTCTCGACCGTGGCCTCGTTGAGGGCCCAGCCGACGCGCGGCTCGTCCTCGCCGGGCAGCGTGACGCGGACCTCGAGGACGCCTCGTTCCTCGACCACGTAGTCGTGCGCGGCCAGGCGCTGGACCGCGGCGTGCAGCCCTTCACGCTCGGCCTCCGCAAGAAAGCCGACGTGCCCCAGGTTCACGCCGAGCAGCGGGACGCCGGTGCCGTGCGTGAGCTCGGCCGCGCGCAGGATGGTGCCGTCGCCGCCCAGGACCATGACGACCTCGGACTCGGCGACGCCCTCGCGCGTGCGGAGCTGGGCCATGTGGTCGCCGAACGTCTCGGCGAGGTCGTCGTCGTGCAGCCCGACCTCGAAGCCCGCGTCCTGGAGCTCCTTGACCGCCTCGTGCAGCGCGACGACCGCCTCGGGTCGTCCACCGTGCGTGACGATCAGCACTCTCCTGGTCACAGGGCTCCTCCGGTCGATCGGTGCTGGTCCGTGCCGGCGGCACGGACCAGGTGGTCGGTCGCGCCGACGCGCGGCGACGACTGGTCGCCGGGCGCCGTGTGCGAGTCTGTCAGGTCGGCGGGCCGGACGCCGTCAGGTTCGGCGGGTTCACCGACCAGCGCGACGAGAGGCTGCTCGCCGAGCGGCGAGCAGACTGCCTGTTCGACCGCGTTCTCGAGCGCGGCACGGTGGGCACCACCTGCCACGTCACC
The DNA here is from genome assembly GCF_044748475.1 of Oerskovia enterophila. Lineage (NCBI taxonomy): Bacteria > Bacillati > Actinomycetota > Actinomycetes > Micrococcales > Cellulomonadaceae > Oerskovia > Oerskovia enterophila. The sequence goes on along the minus strand of NZ_JBIVFZ010000007.1, from coordinate 4,622 downwards.
GAGGCGCGGGTCGGGGCGCAGCCACAGGAAGAACTCCCGGTTGCCGCTGGGGCCCGGCAGCGGGCTCGGGATCACGCCGAGCGGGCGCAGGCCCAGGCCCTCAGCGTCGAGCGCCACGTCGAGCACGGCACGCGCGTGCAGCGCCGGGTCACGGACCACTCCCCCGGTGCCCAGCCGTTCGCGGCCGACCTCGAACTGCGGCTTGACCATGAGGAGCAGGTCGGTGCCCGGGCCGACGACCGCGGCCACGGGAGGCAGCACGAGTCGCAATGAGATGAAGGACAGGTCCGCGACGACGACGTCGGGCGTGACGTCGAGGTCGTCCGGGGTCAGGTCGCGCACGTTGAAGCCCTCGCGGACCGAGACGCGCGGGTCGTCCCGCAGCGAGGGGACGAGCTGGTCGTGCCCGACGTCGACGGCCACGACCCCGCGCGCCCCCCGGCGCAGCAGGACGTCGGTGAACCCGCCGGTCGAGGCCCCGAGGTCGAGCCCGTGGGCCCCCTCGATGCGTGGAGCCAGCCCAGGCGCGCCTGCCCGGACGGCGTCGAGCGCGCCGGCCAGCTTGAACGCGGCACGGGACGCGTACCCCTGGTCGGCGGGGTCGGGGTCGACCAGGATCTCCTGGTCGGGCCGGACCGGCAGGGAGGGCTTGGCCACGACGCGTCCGTCGAGACTGACGCGTCCGGCGTCGATCAGCTCCGCGGCACGCCCGCGTGAGCGGGCGAGCCCGCGGCGGACGAGCTCGGCGTCCACGCGTGCGCTCACGCTCAGTCCTCCGCGTCCGCGAGGCGGTCCTGCAGTGCCTCGTGGATCGCGTCGAAGACGGTGACGTGGTGCTCGAGGGGCGCGTCGGTCAGCTCGTCGAGCCGGCCGAGGGCCGCGGTGACCGCGTCGTGGGTGGTCTCGTCGCCCGACGGCGTCGCGCCGGTCCACACGTCTCCGGGGGTGGGGACGGGGGTCGGGGTGGGAGCGCCGTCGTCGACGGTGTCCTGCGCCATGCGTGTTCCTCCAGTCCGTGTCCAGGGTCGGGTGCGTCGCACCGGTGAGGTGGGACACGGCGGGAGGCCGCGCGTCACCGCACCGGTGCAACGCTACCGGTCAGGACAGGATCTCAGGGGTTACCGACAGCGAGCTCGGGGACGGTGTCCGCATCCACCGTGCCGCCTGCGTCGACCGTCGCCCAGGCTGCGCCGCACGCGGCACGGATCAGGTCGACGCCCTGGGGACCCGTCAGCTCGAGCGCGCCGTCGGTCACGCGCGCGGCGGACGGGCCGCTCGTCCACCAGCCCTCGCCAGCCTGGACCGGTGCCTCGTGGGGCTCCAGGAGGCTCAGGAGGTCGGCGCCGATGTAGTGCGGGCGCAGGCCGGGCTCGGCGAGGACCGCGTCGCGGCCCCCGTTGACACCGGTCAGGACGTGCAGGCCCGGGTACCCGCCCGAGCGCGCACCGGCGAGGTCGGTGTCGAGACGGTCACCGACGACGAGAGGGGACGACGCCCCCGCGCGCTCGACCGCGAGGTGGTACATGGTCGGCGAGGGCTTGCCCGCGCTCGACGGCTCGACCCCCGTGGCTGCCTGGACGGCCCGCACGAGCGAGCCGTTGCCGGGCGCGAAGCCACGGGCCGTCGGCAGCGACAGGTCGAGGTTGCTCGCGACGTGCCAGGCGCCCCGCTGGATCGCGTACGCGGCCTCGGCGAGCTGTGCCCAGCCGAGCTCGGGCGCGAAGCCCTGCGCGACCGCGACGGGCTCCTCGTCCGCGCTCTCGACGATCACGAAGCCCGCGTCGTGGACAGCCGTGAAGAGGCCCGCCCCGCCGACGACCAGGACCCGAGCCCCGGGCTCGAGCCGGGTCCGCAGGAGCGCGGCGGCGGCCTGAGCGGCCGTCATGACCTCGTCCGAGGACGTGGGGATGTCCAGCTCGGTGAGCTGGGAGGCGACCGACTGCGGCTCGCGCGAGGCGTTGTTCGTCACGAAGACGAGACGCATGCCCGCGGCACGGGCCCCCCCGAGGCCGGTGGCGGCGTTCGGGATGGGCTCGTGGCCGCGGTAGGCGACACCGTCGAGGTCGACGAGGGCCAGGTCGTAGCGTTCTGCGAGCGGGATGTCGCTCGCGATCAGCCCCAGGCTCACTTGCTCTCCTCGTCGTTCTCCGTGCCCGACGCCGCAGCGTCCGTCTCGTCCGTGGGCGCGGCCTCGGTGTCGGGGGCGTCGGAGTCCGACCCGTCGGTCTCGTCCTCGTCGGACGGCGCGGCATCGGCCTCGTCAGAGTCCTCTTCGGACTCGTCCTCGTCGAGCTCGACGGCGTCCTCGGTCAGGTCGTACACGACGACCTCGTCGTCGAGCGACGTGCCGAGTGCCGCGGCGAGTGCGCGGGGGTCGACGTCCGCGAGGATCGCGGCGGCCTCGTCGAGACGACCTGCAGCCTCGAGGACGCTGGCGCGGGCCTGGAGGACTCGCAGCGCGAGGTCGCCCTGCGCCTCGGCAGCGGGGATCTGGTCGAGGACCGCCAGAGCGGCCTCGAACTCACCGAGGTCGGCACGAGCACCGCTCACGACGAGCGCGAGCTCGGTACGACCGTGCGCGTCGAGCGTGCTCGCCTCCTCGGAGGCGGCAAGGGCGAGGGCGCGCTCGGGGCGCTCGAGGCCTCGCTCGCAGTCGGCCATGATCGGGAGGTGCTCCGAGGAACCGTTGAGGCGGCGAACGGTGCGCAGCTCACGCAGCGCCTCGGCGTACCGGCCCGTCTGGTAGGCCGTCAGGCCGGCGGCCTCACGGACCACGTCGACGCGGCCTGCTCGGCGGACGGCAGCCTGAGCGTGCTCGTAGGCGAGCTCGGGGTCCGTGTCGATCAACTTCCCGGCCATGACCAGGTGGCGTCCGACGACCGTCGCGTTCTCCTTGCTCAGGGTGCGCAGACGGCCCCGCACGTCACGGTCGAGGTCCGAGAACTGCACCGCTTCGTCGATCTCCGGGCCCGCGTGACGCTGGTCCTGCGGAGGACGCGACTGACGCTCTCCCTGATCGGTCGAACGTTGCGGGCGGTCACCGTAGCTCTTGCGCTCGCCACCACCGGACTGCGGACGGTCGCCGTAGCTCTTGCGCTCGCCACCACCGGACTGCGGACGGTCGCCGTAGCTCTTGCGCTCGCCACCACCGGACTGCGGACGGTCGCCGTAGGAACGGCGCTCACCGCCACCGGACTGGGGACGGTCGCCGTAGGAACGGCGCTCGCCCGAGCCGGACTGGGGACGGTCGCCGTAAGAGCGGCGCTCGCCACCACCGTAGGAACCGCCACCGGACTGGGGACGGTCGCCGTAAGAGCGGCGCTCGCCCGAGCCGGAAGACTGGGGACGGTCGCCGTAAGAGCGGCGCTCGCCACCACCGTAGGAGCCACCGCCGGACTGGGGGCGGTCGCCGTAAGAGCGGCGCTCACCCGAGCCGGAAGACTGGGGACGGTCGCCGTAAGAGCGGCGCTCGCCACCACCGTAGGAGCCACCGCCGGACTGGGGACGGTCGCCGTAGGAACGGCGCTCGCCACCACCGTAGGAACCGCCACCGGACTGGGGACGGTCGCCGTAGGAACGGCGCTCACCCGAGCCCGAAGACTGGGGACGGTCACCGTAAGAGCGGCGCTCACCGGAGCCCGAAGACTGAGAGCGGTCGCCATAGCTCTTGCGCTCGCCGCCGTAGGAGCCGCCACCCGACTGCGGACGGTCGCCGTAGCTCTTGCGCTCGCCCGAGCCGGAAGACTGCGGACGGTCACCGTAGGAGCGGCGCTCACCGCCACCGGACTGGGGACGGTCGCCGTAGCTCTTGCGCTCGCCACCACCGTAGGAACCGCCACCGGACTGCGGGCGGTCGCCGTAAGAGCGGCGCTCACCCGAGCCGGAAGACTGGGGACGGTCACCGTAAGAGCGGCGCTCGCCACCACCGTAGGAACCGCCACCGGACTGGGGACGGTCGCCGTACGAGCGGCGCTCACCCGAGCCGGAAGACTGGGGACGGTCGCCGTAAGAGCGGCGCTCACCCGAGCCGGAAGACTGGGGACGGTCGCCGTAAGAGCGGCGCTCGCCACCACCGTAGGAACCGCCACCGGACTGGGGACGGTCGCCGTAGGAACGGCGCTCACCCGAGCCCGAAGACTGGGGACGGTCACCGTAAGAGCGGCGCTCACCGGAGCCCGAAGACTGAGAGCGGTCGCCATAGCTCTTGCGCTCGCCGCCGTAGGAGCCGCCACCCGACTGCGGGCGGTCGCCGTAGGAGCGACGCTCACCCGAGTCCGGACGACGGACGCCGCCGGCGCGGGGCGGCTTGCCGCCCGAACCTTCGCGACGGGGGGCTCCCTGACCACGGCCCTGTGAGCCGGAGGAACGACCGGTGTCGCCGGACCGCCCTGCCCCGGAAGACCTACGGTCGCGGTCGTCGGCGTGACGTTCTGGGCTGTCGTTCACAGCGGTGTCCCTTCGATATGCACTGACGTTCATCATCCCACGAGCTGGGTCGTGGGGTCTTGCCCGGTAGGTCACAGGCACGCCAAAGGCCCACCCCGTGTGGGGTGGGCCTTTGGTGAATGGTTGTCCGGCGGCGACCTACTCTCCCACCCCGTCTCCAGGGCAGTACCATCGGC
>NZ_JBIVFZ010000006.1:0-236680 GCF_044748475.1 Oerskovia enterophila | reverse complement strand
CCCGCCCCCCGCCCGCCCCCTCCCCCGCCCCCCGGCCTGCCCCTGCCCGCCCCACACCTGCATACCCCCGGGGGTTTTTTGGGTTAACCCACCACATTGGGGGGGCCAACCCCAAAACACCGCCCTCCTCTCGGAGGAGGAGACCCTGGGCTCCTGGTCCGCCCCTGCCACGACCCGGGCTCCATCGCCGGCCAAAGCGAGCCTCCGGGCCGGCACCAGCCCGCGTGGAGGCCGGACCCTGGTCGGCACCGTCGCCGCACGAGCCCCCCGGCCCACCCCTGCCCCTGCCCGCGGCCCTGCCCACGAGCTCATTGACGGCCCATGACCCCGGCCCGCGCCAAGCCCTCTGCCCGGCGAACACAGCCGGATCCCCAGGTCGTGTCGTGCGCGTAGCCACCACCATCGTGGTGGCTACGCGCACACACGAACCTCCCCTCGGGCGAGGAGACCCCGGCACCCGCGGCACCCAGCCCCTCACTCGCTGGACAGGACCTCCAGTGCTCCGGGCCGGGATCCGAGCACGCACCCAGGGGCTGATGTTCGGTGGCCCCCGCGCATCTGCCAGGGCCCGGCGAGGCCAGCCCGATCGCGCGCGAGACCGTTGTCACGGCTCCCTCGAAGTCCGTTGCTTCCGCGGTCGCCGTCGCGCAGCGCGGGCGTTCGCTCTGCAGCGCCGACTGGCGGTCGGCGCACCTCGCTCCGCGACAGGCCTGCTCGGCCTCCGACAGCGTCGCGCCGTGGAACGGCCGGTGCTGATGACTCGGGACAAGCCCTCCGCCACTGACAGTGCGCCTCTTCGCCGTGCTCGATCTCGGAGCCGTCGACAGTTTGTGCGCTGAAATCGACAGGTTGTGCAGAACGGGCCGGAGCGTGCTGCCGGGCGCGCTGTGATGGGTGCGCTGGGCTCCGGTGATGGGACACGAGGTGTGCCAGAGGAACCGCAGCTTCGCACGGACCAGGAACGACGGGGACGTCGCCCAGGTCCACGCGATCGATGTTGCCACGAGGGGGCATCTAGAGCGCGGCAGCACTTGAAGAGTCGAAGGAGACACACACGTGTACACCCGCAAGCGCGACGAAATGGGATGTCGATGAAGACTACGGCGGCACGACGAGGCCAGAAGATGACCAGAGGGGCAAAGGGAGCGGCGGCGCTCTCGGCGATCGCCCTGATCGCGGTTGCGGGATGCACCAGCGGCACCCCCGACGAGAACGAGACGAACGACTCGAGCGCCTTCACCACACGTGAGGTCACGGACGGCAAGACCGAGTTTGTGGTCGTCACGAACCCCGGTGACGGACCGGTCCTCTCCTACGGCGCGGACAGCGGTATCGAGCTCCTGACCGAGGAGGTCGACGGCAAGAAGCTGGCGTTCAAGGACATGAACGCCAACGGCTCCCTCGACACCTGGGAGGACTGGCGCGAGACCGCTCAGGACCGCGCGGCGGCCCTGAGCGAGGAGCTCACGGTCGAGCAGATCGCCGGTCTCATGCTGTTCAGCTCGCACGAGCGTTCCCAGGCGGACGGGCTCACCGACGCCCAGAAGGAGTACCTGAAGGACTCCCGCCTGCGCAACGTGCTGCACGCCGGCCCGAGCGACGTCCAGGCCACGGTCACGTGGGCGAACGCGATGCAGGCGTACACCGAGTCGCTGGCCACCGCCGACGAGCCGTACATCCCCGTGAACTTCGCCTCCGACCCCCGTTCGACGGCAGGCAGCGGCGGCTACAACGCCGAGGGCGCGGACATCTCGCGCTGGCCCTCCAACCTGGGTCTCGCCGCGACGTTCGACACCCAGCACATGGACGCGTTCGCCGAGATGTCGTCCGCGGAGTACCGCGCACTGGGCATCACGACGGCCCTGAGCCCGCAGATCGACCTGGCGACCGAGCCGCGCTGGCTGCGCGTCGGCGGCACGTTCGGCGAGGACGTCGACCAGAACACCGAGCTCGCGGCGTCCTACGTCACGGGCTACCAGGGCACGACGGGCCAGGACGGCTGGGGGCCGGAGTCGGTCAACTCGATGATCAAGCACTGGGCCGGTGACGGTCCGGGCGAGGGCGGCCGCGAGTCGCACACCGACGTCGGCAAGTACGGCGTGTACCCGGGCGACAACTTCGACGCCCACACCAAGGCGTTCCTCGGTTCGCTCGACTCGGCCGCGGTCATGACCGCGTACTCGATCGCTCTCGACGGCAACGGTGAGCCGCTGTTCGGCGAGCGTGTCGGCACGGCCTACGACGACGCGCGCATGAACCTGCTCCGCAAGGACAACAACTACCAGGGTGTCGTCGTCACCGACTGGAGCGTCACGACGTCCGTGACCGACCCCGACGCGAAGCTCGGCACCGCCTGGGGCGCGGGCGACCTGACGGTGGACCAGCGACACTACGAGATCCTCAAGACCGGGCACGACATGTTCGGCGGCAACAATGCGATCGAACCCGTGCTCGCAGCGCACGCGTTGTGGCAGGCGGACTTCGAGGCGGGCGTCAACGAGATCGACGCCGACTCCCGGTTCCGCGAGTCCGGTGCGCGCATCCTCACGATGTTCTTCAACCCGGGCCTGTACGAGAACGCCTACCTGGACCTCGACGAGTCCAAGAAGGTCCTCGCCTCCGACGACAAGATCGAGGCCGGCTACTCGGCGCAGCTCGACTCGGTCGTCATGCTGAAGAACGACGGCGAGACGATCTCGGCCTCCGACGCCGCGGCGTGGAAGGACAAGACCGTCTACATCCCGCGCAACTACAACACGGGCTTCGACGGAGCGTTCGGTCCTGGTGAGTACGTCGAGGGCGAGGGGATCGACGTCGAGGTCGCGAAGGAGTTCTTCGCAGAGGTCGTGACGGACGAGGCCGTGACCGACGCCGACGGCAAGGTCACGAGCTACACCGCTCCCGACCTGTCCGAGGTCGACCTCGTCCTGGTCGGGATGGACAGCCCGGACAGCGGCAGCAACTTCACCAAGGCCGGCCGCGACGCCACGACCGGTGAGTGGTACCCCCTGTCCCTGCAGTACCGCCCCTACACCGCCGACGGCGCGAACGTTCGCCAGACGTCCATCTCAGGTGACATCCTTGCCGACGGGAGCCGGGAGAACCGTTCGTACTTCGGCAAGACGTCGCGTATCGCGAACGAGTCCGACCTCGACGCGTTCGACCGTGCCGTCGCTGCGATCGAGGCCAGCGGCCAGGACATCCCGGTGGTCACCGTGCTCAAGGCCATCAACCCGGTCGTCCCGGCCGAGTTCGAGAGCCGGTCCGACGCGATCGTCGTGGGCTTCGGCACGAGCGACAAGGCGCTCATCGAGGTCGCCCTCGGTCTCTACGAGCCGCAGGGCCGCCTGCCGATGCAGTTCCCGAAGGACATGGACACGGTCGAGGCACAGCTCGAGGACGTGGCCAAGGACATGACGCCCTACACGGACGCCGCGGGCAACGCGTACGACTACGGCTTCGGCCTGAACTACTCGGGGCCGATCACCGACTGACGGCCACGCACCGGGTGGCCGTCGGCGCGAGCTGGCGGTCACCCGGGCGTCGGCGTGTCCATGGACGCGCCGACGCCCGGGCCGCGGGGTGTGCTCGTGGCCGGATCTCATCAAGGAGCAGAAGTGAAGCAGAACAAGGTGCTGACCACCGGCCTCGGCGTCGTGCTGGGCCTGACCGGGCTCTTCGGGCTCACCGCCTGCGGCAGCGGCGACAGCGACTCCGGCGCGAACGCCTCCGCGGAGCAGGCAGCCGATGTCGACATCAAGGACGACCTCGAGAACGCCAAGACGGCCGTGACGGACGCCCTGGCCGAGGACGACTCCTGGGCCCAGATCATGCTTGCCAGCGACGTCAAGGCCCCGACCGTCAAGTACGGCCTCCTCGTGGTGCCCTTCACGGCCTCGGACGCAGCGTCGCGCGTGCAGGGCACGGTCGACATCAAGGACGGCAAGTTCACGATCGAGGGTGACTCGGCCGCCACCGGCCAGACGTGGCAGATCGACCAGGACGGAAAGATCTCCGAGGTGTCGGAGTAGCTCTACGGAGCACCGCCCGGTCCCTGGCCAGACGACGTCCGCGGACCGGGCCGTCGACCAATCACGACGAGACGCTGGCAGTGCGTCACGTCCGCGGCGCAAGCCGGCGATCCCCATGACCTGATCGCTGCCCGCACTCGAGGAGGAATGCAGTGAACGCCAAGGCGAACAACGCCGACCGGCAGAAGAAGCCGATGTCGAACAAGAAGTACCTGTGGATCTGGGCCCCCGTGCTCGCCACGGTGACCGTCGTGACAGTCGTCGCGAACGTGGGCCTCAACGTCGCGGGCGGCTGGGTCGCGTCCCAGTTCGGCTCCGGTACGTACGAGTTCACGAACGCGCCCGAGTCTGCAGGCTGGGACACCGAGTACTACACGTCCGACTTCGGCAGCATCGAGGAGGTCGACGAGGCGGCCAAGTCCCTCGTCGAGGAGATCGCCGCAGGTGGCATCGTCCTGGCCAAGAACGAGGCGGGCACGCTTCCCCTGGCGACGAGCTCGCGCGTGACGATGCTGGGTCGCGCTGCCGCGGACCCGGTGTTCGGGGGCTCGGGCTCCGGCTCGGTCGACACGAACTCGGCCGTCACCGCCCGTGCCGGGCTGGAGAACGCCGGCTTCGAGGTGAACGACCAGGTCTTCACCACGATCGAGGCGTTCGCTGCGGAGAACCCTCGGGGGTACATCGAGATGGACCGCCCCGACATCTCCACCTATTACATCGGTGAGCTTCCGGTGGGCGAGTACGAGGCGCAGTCCGCGTCGTTCGCCGACTACTCCGACGCCGCCGTCGTGTTCGTCGGCCGGCCCGGTGGTGAGGGCGGCGACCTCACGCAGGACATGACCGGCTGGGACGACAACGCCGAGCCCGGTCAGCACCAGCTCGAGCTGAACCAGGACGAGAAGGACATGATCGAGCTCGCGAAGTCGAGCTTCGAGAACGTGGTCGTCGTGGTCAACTCCTCCACGACCATCGAGATGGGCGCCCTCCAGGACGACCCTGAGATCGACTCGATCCTGCTGGCCGGGTCGCCGGGCGCCACGGGCCTCAGCGCCCTGGGCCGCATCCTGGCGGGCGACGTGAACCCGTCCGGCCGTACCGCGGACCTCTGGGCGGCCGACTTCACGGCCGACCCGACGTTCGCCAACTTCGGTGAGTTCGTCTACGACAACATCGAGGCGTCCTTCCCGGTCCCCGCGATCGAGAAGGCCACCTCCAACGCCACGCTCACGTCCGACGCCCCGTTCGTGAACTACGCCGAGGGCATCTACTTCGGCTACCGCTACTACGAGACCGCCGCGGCCGAGGGCTTCATCGACTACGACGAGGCCGTCGTCTACCCCTTCGGGTACGGCCTGAGCTACTCCGACTTCGCCTGGAAGGTCGTCAGCACCGAGGCCGGCGAGGTCGACGGGAAGATCTCCGTGACGGTCGAGGTCACGAACACCGGCACGACCGCGGGCAAGGACGTCGTCGAGCTCTACTACAGCGCGCCCTACACGGCCGGCGGCATCGAGAAGTCGGAGGTTGTGCTCGGCGGCTTCACCAAGACCGGTCTGCTCGAGCCCGGCGCGAGCGAGACCGTCACGATCGACCTCGCGGTCGAGGAGATGGCCTCCTACGACCACCTCGACAACGCCGCGTACGTCCTCGAGGCGGGCGACTACGCCATCACGCTGCGCACAGACTCGCACACGGTCGCTCCGGGCACGGAGCCGATCACGTACACGGTCGACTCCGACGTCGTGTACTCCGGTGACAACCACCGCTCGACGGACCTCGCCGAGGTGACCAACCAGTTCGACGACGTCTCGGAGCAGTTCAGCGCCGAGCCGACCGACGGCAAGATCCTCATGATGTCCCGCGCGGACTTCGCGGGGACGTTCCCGAAGGCCCCGACCGCGGACATGCTCGTCGCCGACGAGGCAGTCCAGGAGGGCTTCGAGCCCTGGGACGACGAGGCTGCGGCCGCCGCGTTCGAGGGGGAGATGCCCGCGACCAGCGCCGAGACCGACCTGACGCTCGTCGACATGCGTGGCCTCGCGAAGGACGACCCGAAGTGGGACGAGCTGCTCGACTCGATCGCCGTCGGCGACATGACGAGCATGCTGCTCAACGGCGCCTACCAGACGGCCGCGATCGGCTCGATCGCCAAGCCGCAGACCGTCGAGCCCGACGGTCCGGCCGGGTTCTCCTCGTTCATCAACTCTTCGATCAACGGTGTCGCCTACCCGTCGGAGTTCCTCATCGCGCAGACGTGGGACGTCGAGCTCGGTGCGGCGATGGGCGAGATGCTCGGCAACGAGGCGATGTTCAAGGACATCAACGGCTGGTACGCCCCGGCGATCAACCTGCACCGCTCACCGTTCGGTGGTCGTAACTTCGAGTACTACTCGGAGGACCCGTTCCTCTCCGGCGCGATGGCGACCTCGGTGGCCAACGGGGCAGCGAGCAAGGGCATGTACACCACGCTCAAGCACTTCGCGCTCAACGAGCAGGAGACCAACCGCGTCAACAACGGCATCGCCACCTGGGCGACCGAGCAGACGATCCGCGAGATCTACCTCAAGCCGTTCGAGATGGCCGTGAAGAACATCTCCATGGACGTGCAGTACGTGTCCGACGCGGACGGCACGATCTCGGAGACGACGATCGGTGCAGGCGGCATCATGAGCTCGTTCAACCGCATCGGCGCCACCTGGGCCGGCGGCTCGGAGGCGCTCATGACGGACGTGCTGCGCAGCGAGTGGGGCTTCGAGGGCTTCGCGATCTCGGACTTCAACCTGTACCCGTACATGAGCCCGAACCAGGGCATCAGTGCGGGCACCGACCTCACCCTGACGTTCCAGCCGTCGAAGTCCTTCGTCGACACCACGTCGGCGAAGGCGGTCAGCGACATCCGGGAAGCGACCCACAACATCCTGTTCACGGTCGCGAACTCCAACGCCATGAACGGGCTCGCGCCCGGCGCGACCGTCAGCTACACGCCTCCGACCTGGGTCTACATCCAGATCGGCGCGACGGTGCTGATCGGTCTGCTCGTCCTGGCCGGTGGGTTCATGGTGACCCGCCGCGTCCTGCGGCACCGGAAGGCGGACTTGTCCGTCTCCACGTCAGAGCGGACCCCCGTCGGCGCTGACGTCTGACAGCCGACCTTCGCCCCCTTCTGAGCAGCCGACCCCCTCCAGCTGCTCAGGAGGGGGCGAAGGTCTTCCTGCTCCCGGTCACCCTCGCCCGGGGTGCGGCGCGTGCGGGTGCTCGAGGAGCTCGCTGACCGAGCGGCGGCAGTCCTCGGTCGGCGGCAGCTGCTCGGCCAGCGCGACGACCCAGCCCGCGAGCCTGCGCAGGGCCACGTTGTGGTCGTTCGACGCTGCGCGCAGGACGCTGAAGGCGTCGTCCGCGCTGACGTCGCACGTGAGGGCCACGATGCCTTTCGCCTGCTCGATCGTGGCACGGTGCTCGACGACCGCCCGGATCTGGTCCTGGGCCAGCGCTCCTGCCCGGTGAGCGAGGGGGGCGGTCAGGTCGGTCAGGTAGCCCATCACCTCGACGACCCGATGGGTCGTGCGATCCCTGCGTCCCTGCCCTACGAGGCACACCGTCCGCTCACGTCCACGGGCGGTCACGATGCGGTGCACGCTCGTGAAGGGTTCGCCGTCCTCACCGGCGCATCGAAGTGCCTCCTCGACGTCGGGACGCTCGTCGGGATGACGGTGGGCCAGGAACAGCTCGGTGGTGGGGGTGACGTCGTCGGGCTCGAAGCCGTGCAGGGCGTACGTCTGGCGCGACCACCACCAGCACCCGGACGCCAGGTCGTAGCGGAACTGGCCGACCGGGGGAGTGGCGACGGCGTCGCCGGAGCGTGACGCCGTGACCGGCTCGTGCCGGGAGGGGGCGATGGTCATGATGCGGTGCTCCTTCGGGTGCGGGCTCATCTCGGTGCTCGGCACCACCTCGTGCCCTCACTCGTCGAGGATCCCGCGTCCGGCGATCGGGCACCTCGACCGGAGGTCGTGAACTTGCGCGTCGCCGTACCGCAGGTGCAGTACGCGCCGTGGGTCTCGTCGTCGGCGCCTCCGTCGAAGCGATCGTCGGGTCCGCGATCGTCTCGGGGTGGCCTGGTCCGCTGGGACGAGGAACGCTACTCGGCGCGGGGCAGGAGGAACCCCAGGGCGACCAGGGCGAGGCCGAAGATCGTGAAGGTGCTTGCATAGGTGAGGATCGCGCGGTTGGCCCTGATCGCTTCGGTGGTCCATGCCAGGTCTTCGCCGTCCTGGTCGGCGTAGTACCAGACGGAGTCGTACATGAACCCGCCGTCGGAGCCGAAGGAGAGGAACACCCCGACGGCGACGAACGCGAGACCGGCGGCCACGATCGCGATCGGCCCCCACGGGATCTCGCGTCGTGGATGACGCACCGCCTCAGACATGTGTTCCCCCTGATCGTCGAACCGACGTGGGGAACCTACACCAGCCATGCGTCGGTCGACGCGGTACCGGGACGCTGTGTCGATCGGCAGGGGTACCACTCGACGTGCCCAGCAGCGGCGGTCGAGCCGTGCAGCAGAACGACGGCGGGCACCCTCCCCAGCGCGGTAGGTGACCGTGCTGATGATGGGACGATGTGTCTCATGACCGAGCTGACCCTGCACGACGCCGCGAAGCGCCAGGTGGTGCGCTCCAACCTGACCCTGACCGCGATACTGGTCCCGCTTCTCGGGCTGAACGCGCTCACGACCATGATCACGACGCGCAACGTCTGGCTGGCCCTCGGCTATCTGTGCCTCGTGCTCGCCATGGTCCCGCTGGTGTACTTTCTCGCGCGCCGTATGGCTGACCGGTCACGGGTCACGTTCGGCGACGGCTCCGTCACCATGCAGGGTTGGGGGCAGCCGAAGAGGTTCACGGTCGCCGACGTGGAACGTGTGGTCACCATCGACCAGATGGGGTTCATGGGCACCGCACCTACCCATCATCTCGTCGTGGTCGGGCCGCGAAAGCGCCTGCTCCTGCTCGTCGGGCAGATGTGGGACCGCGAGCAGCTCTCAGCCCTGGCGCTCGACCTCGCGCACCGCGGCGTCCCGCTCACGCCGATCCACCAGCCGGTCACTCCCGCACAGCTGCGCAGGCTCGATCCCCGCCTCGTTCCCTGGCGCCAGGCCCACCCCGTGGCCCTCAGCCTGCTGGTCGTGCTCGGCGTGCTCCTCGTCCTCGTCGCGGTGTTCGTCATGGTGGTCACGATCCTGGTCTGACCGACGTGACCGGGGGCGGCTGGCAGCCCGCGGCTCTCCTGACGTCACGAGCCTGTCCGGAGCGGGAGAGCATGATGCACCCCGGGACGAACGCGCCGAGCAGGACCGGGCCACCGACGAGCATCACGCCCCACACGAAGAGCGCGAGGTAGCCTGCGCCGGAGTTGCTCGTGGGATCGCTGTCGGCGTACGCGAGCAGGGCAACGCTCAGCACCCCCGCCGCGACCATCAGCGCGACCGGTATCCAGACCAGCGCCAGCGCCGTTCGCCGGTACCCACGCGTGAACGCCGCAGGCGGGATCGCTGGCCGCGGCGGGTAGCTCGGGTACGGGGCACCGGTGTAGGGGTAGCCGAGGGGAACGGGCCCCGTCGACGGGTCCGCCGGAACGGGGTGGACGGGTGGTTTCGTCATGGTTCTCTCCTGATCTCGACCTGGGCCGGCCCGTAGCGGGCCCCCTGGTGTGTTCCCGGCGGGTGCTCAGACGAACCGCCTTCAGCGGCCTCGGTGCTCCGTGGCCTTCGCTCGGGCAGCAAACCTGGGGTCATCATCCGTCGTGGCTGGCGGTCCTGGTGACGTCGTCCGGAAGCGCGTCCGGGACCGCGCCCGGCCAGTCACCCTCGCGGGCAAGCCTCTTGAGATTGAGGGCGCCCTCGGGGCTGTCCTCGGACAGGGGGACGACGAGGGTGTTGTGCTGGGCGCTCTCCCGGACCGGCCCGTCCGTCCACCCAGCACCGGCGCCGCTCGCGGACAGGTCGAAGTACGGATCGCCGTCGCCGGTGCTGGTCCTGATCTCGATCTGCGTGTTCGGCATGTGCCCCTCGCCGACCGACCAGACCGACCAGACGACGAAGTCGACCAGCAGGTCGCCGTAGTCCACGACGTAGCCGGGCTCGATGGTGAGGGCGACCGTGTAGCCGGTGTTCCCCTTGACGTTGGGTCTACCACCACCGGTGAACTCGGTGACAGCGATACCCGAGATCGCTTCGATGGACGCTCGAGCCTCGTCGAGAGTCTGTCCGGTCTCCGCATCGTGCGGAATCGTCTCCGCAGCGCTCTGCGGCTCTCCGGGGCTCGGCGGGCCCGAGCTGCACCCCGAGAGCGCGATGGTGAGGGCGACGACGGATGTCAGGGCGCGTCGTCGGGTGATCTTCATGCGAGGTGGGCTCCAGTCGTGTCGCGGATGGCTGCGGCCGGGGAAAGTCGGCTCCAGGCTGTGTGCTCAGCGCTCGTAGGGCTTCGCCCACCAGTCGTGATAGACGGAGACGTGGGTTTCGCTGCCGGTCCGCATGCGCAGCGCCATGTACGCGTCCCACCGGTACTCCTCCTGGTCGAGACCGTCCCCGGGGGCCTGTAGCTCCGTGAGGTACTCCCGCGGCATCTCGAGCTCGTCGGCAAGACACGCCACGTCCCCCCAGGAGGGGCCCACGACCGCCCCCACCTCCCCGAAGTCGACGAACCCGTCGTCACGGTCGATGCTCGCGCCCACGAGGCCCAGGTCGCAGCCGTCGAACGCCGTCGTCACCGCACGGATGTTCGCGCGGCGCTCACGATCTGGGCGTGTCGCGACGTGCACGACGACCGCGGCGACGGCGACGAGAACCAGCACGAGCGATACCGCGAGTGGGACCAGCCATCGCCGTCGGCGACGAGTCGAGCTCGCGAGGGATGGTGCGAGACCCACGGTCGCGCGCGGGTCGGGGGGCAGAGCCATGGTTCTCCTGCACGTGATTCGTAGGAACTAGCAGGGCTCGTCACCGTCACCAGGCAGGCGCCGTGCACCACCCACGGCTCGACCCCCGACAAGGCGGGGCGCTGCGCACGCCGCGCGACACCCCGCCTTGTCGTGCGTGGCCTAGCCGATGAACGTCCTCCATGCACCGCAGTCCTTGATCGGGCCGCCGGCCGAGACGTCCTGTCGGCACGCGCGCACGGAGACCGACTCGCCCCGTGAGATGCCACCGGGGAACCAGGTGACGCTCGAGCCCACACCGTCGCTCGCCCTGTAGGTCTTGGTGGTCCCGTCGAACGTCACCTGCGCGACGGCGCTGGCGCCGTCCTTGCGGTTGTCGATGACCTTGACGTATGCGCTGTGATACCCCGGGTCGTTGGGGGCGAAGGTCGCCTTCGCGTAGCTGCCCGCACTGTAGACAGTGCCCGACGTGCCCGCGGAGGCACCGCTTGCCGTCGCGAGCAGCAGTGCGCAGGCCGTGAAGACCGCTGCGGCGATTCGTCGAGTTCTCAAGACGGCTCCTTCGTCGTCGCGCTTCGAGCTGGACGCGACGGTCGATCGTGACGGTGGGCTTCGAGGATCTTCGCACCCGGCAGCACCAACGGGCGATGGGCACTGGTACCCATCCGGTCGCTCGACGAACCACGCCGGCCCGGCGCGACGGGGCCGTGCCGCGGTCGCCTCAGGCGCGCAGAGCCGCTGATGTCCAGGCGCCTCTGGGATGTGTCGTACAGCACCTGGCCGTTTCGAGGTGCTTCTGGATGCCTACGTGAAACGGTCGTCACATCTGGCCGCTCTGAGAGGGGCGAGATGGAGTGCTTCCGCAGGTCACGGGCCTGACGTAGAGGTGCCCCGGGTGGGATTCGAACCCACACTGGATCGGGTTTGAGCCGAACGCCTCTGCCGGTTGGGCTACCGGGGCATCGACCGTCAGGGGACCTCAAGGGGCCCGCTGCGGTGCGTGGACCATCGAACCACAGAACCGGGACGAAACGAGAATCACACCCGTCCAGCGGGGCGCCCGGGGTGTTCTCCCACTACGATGAGGGACGTGAGTGACGACAACGCGCAGCCCGATGCCACGGCACCGCTCGACCTGCCCCCCCTGATCCAGCCCGAACCGAGCGCCGTGGCCGAGGCCGCGCCCGCGCCGTCGGGCGCCCGTCCTGCTCGTCGAGCGGTCGTCGCCGAGGACGAGGCCCTGATCCGCATGGACGTCGTCGAGACGCTCCGCGAGGCAGGTTTCGACGTCGTCGGGGAGGCGGGCGACGGTGAGACCGCGGTCAAGCTGGCCCTCGAGCTCAAGCCGGACGTCGTCGTCATGGACGTCAAGATGCCCGAGCTGGACGGTATCTCGGCCGCCGAGCGGATCGGCAAGGCGCACGTCGCGCCCGTCGTCCTGCTGACCGCCTTCTCCCAGACGGAGCTCGTCGAGCGCGCACGCGACGCAGGAGCCATGGCGTACGTCGTCAAGCCGTTCAGCCCCTCGGACCTGCTGCCCGCCGTGGAGATCGCGATCTCCCGCTACTCGCAGATCAGCGCCCTCGAGTCCGAGGTCGCGGACCTGGCCGAGCGCTTCGAGACCCGCAAGCGCGTCGACCGCGCGAAGGGCCTGCTCATGACCAAGATGGGGCTGTCGGAGCCCGAGTCGTTCCGGTGGATCCAGAAGACCTCGATGGACCGTCGCCTCACCATGCGTGAGGTCGCGGACGCCGTGATCGAGCAGGTCGGCGGCGCCTGATCCGGCATGCTCATCGCCCGGGATCGGCCTGTGAACTGCCCCTTTGTTCGGGACGCTCAACAAGGCTATCGTCATGGACAGGTGTCCAGTTCGACGAACCGGGCACTCACGAAGCATCAGTCGATCGATGACCGGGGGCGCTCGTCGGTGGCAGGTAGCTCGTCTGCCACCGGGGTGCTCCGAGGTCGGAGGATCCTATGAGGAGGTTCCACGTGCGTGCAGCAGTTGTGGTCAGGCCTGCGGTCGGCGACGACCTTCCTGGCGTCGCCGTGCTGTGTGCCGAGGCGCGTCGTGAGTCCGCTGCGGGGCCCCAGGTCTGCCTCTCGGACGAGTCCAAGCTCGTCCGCCAGCTGAGCGTCCTCCTCGCGGTCCCGGGCGGATCGATCCTCGTGGCCTTCCAGGACGACGTCCCTGTCGGGTTCCTCCTCGCCCGCGCCCTCGAGCCGCACATCTTCAACGACGAGCCGAGCCTCTACATCGAGGCCCTCTACGTCTCGCAGGACGCGCGCCGTCGTGGGGTCGGGCACGCGCTGCTCACCGCGACGGCCGAGCTCGCGGCCCAGACCGGCGCGGTCGACGTCTTCTCCGTGCCCATCCCGGGCTCGCGCGGCGTCCAGCGCTTCCTCGCCCGGCTCGGGTTCGCGCCGGCCGCCGGTCACCGTGTGGTCTCCACGTCGGTGCTCCAGCGCCGCCTCGCGGCGGACTCGGGCACCTCGCGTCGCGGGACCCGTGGTCTCGAGGACCTCATCGCCCGCCGCCGCAAGGCCCGGACCGAGGGGCAGACCGGCCCCGTCGACCTGCGTGCCTTCCAGGAGGACCTCCGCGAGTCGACGGCCCCGCTCGTGAGCGAGACCGCGGCCCGCTGACCCAGCCGGAGACCACGAGAGGCCCGGCGCGAAGGACGACCTTCGCGCCGGGCCTCTCTCGTTGCAGTGGTCAGCGGCCGTCGAGCACCATGCACGTGAGCCGGGCCGTGCAGACGCGCCGGGCCTCGTCGTCGACCACGACGATCTCGTAGCTCGCGGTCGTCCGCCCCAGGTGCAGAGCCGTCGCGACGCCGTGCACCGACCCTGAACGCACCCCCCGGTGGTGCGTGGCGTTGATCTCGATGCCCACGGCCGCGCGCCCCTCGCCCGCGTGGATCTGCGCCGCGATCGACCCGAGGGTCTCGGCGAGGACCACCGAGGCGCCGCCGTGCAGGAGCCCCGCCGGCTGGGTGTTTCCCGCGACCGGCATGCTGCCGGTGACGCGGTCGGGCGCGACCTCGACGAGCGTGATGCCCATGCGTTCGATGAGTGTCCCCGCGGTGCTGGCCCGCAGCGCCGCGAGTGCCGCGTCGTCGGGGAAGGTGGTCGGGCTCTCGGCTCCGTGCGTGTCAGTCATAGCGGATAGGTTTGCACTCGTGACCACCACCTCGCGACCTCGCCTCCTGCTGATCGACGGACACTCGATGGCCTACCGGGCCTATTTCGCCCTGCCGGTCGAGAAGTTCTCGACGACCACGGGGCAGTCGACGAACGCCGTCTACGGGTTCGTCTCGATGCTGACGAACCTGCTGCGCGACGAGAAGCCGACGCACGTCGCAGTCGCGTTCGACGCCGGGCGCGCCTCGTTCCGCACCGAGGTCCTGCCGACCTACAAGGGCACGCGCGACGCGAGCCCCGAGCCCTTCAAGGGGCAGGTCCCGCTCATCAAGGACATCCTCGCGACGCTCAACATCCCGGTCCTGCAGAAGGAGAACTACGAGGCGGACGACATCTTCGCGACCCTCGCGACGCAGGCGGCGGCTGCGGGAATGGAGGTCCTGGTCTGCTCGGGCGACCGGGACTCGTTCCAGCTCGTCGACGAGAACGTGACCGTGCTCTACCCCAAGGTCGGCGTCTCGACCCTGGCGCGCATGACCCCGGACGCGGTCCTCGAGAAGTACGGCGTCCCCCCCGAGCGCTACCCGGACCTCGCGGCCCTCGTCGGTGAGACGAGCGACAACCTGCCGGGCATCCCGGGCGTGGGCCCCAAGACGGCCGCCAAGTGGATCAACGCGTACGACGGCCTGGACGGCGTGCTCGAGTCGGCCGACAAGATCACGGGCAAGGCGGGGGAGAACCTGCGGGCCAACCTCGACCAGGTGCGGCTCAACCGTCAGCTCAACGCGCTGCTGACGGACATGGAGCTCCCGCTGGGCCCCGACGACCTGCTGGTCCAGCCCTGGGACCGCGAGTCCATGCACCGCGTGTTCGACGCCCTGGAGTTCACGGCCCTGCGCGAGCGCCTGTTCGCGCTCGCCCCGGAGGGCGAGGAGGACGTCGAGGAGGGCTTCGACGTCTCGCTCGCCGTGCTCGCGCAGGGCGAGCTCGGTGGCTGGCTCACGTCCCGCAAGGAGCGCCCCGTGGGCCTCGTGGTCGCGGGCAAGGCCGCCCCGGTGGGCGGGGACGCGTGGTCGCTCGCGGTCGCGGACGACGGCGCCGCAGCGGTCGCGGTGGACCTCGCCGACGTCGCGGTCGTCGACGAGCAGGCCCTGTCCGCGTGGCTCGCGGACACCGACGCACCCAAGGTGGTCCACGGGGCCAAGGCCACGTGGCACGAGCTCGCGGCACGCGGGTTCGACCTGCAGGGCGTGGTCTTCGACACCGAGCTCGCGGCGTACCTGTGCCACCCGGACCAGCGGGGCTACGACCTGGGCGACCTCGCGATCCGTCACCTCAAGCGCGAGCTGCGGGTCGAGGCGGTCGACGACGAGCCCCAGGGAGCGCTCGACCTCTCGCTCGACGGCTCGGGCGAGGACAAGCGGGACGCGGTGCGCGCAGCAGGAGTCCTCGACCTCTCGGAGGTGCTCGTGGGCGAGCTGCGGGACCGCGGCGCGGACCACCTGCTCAAGGACCTCGAGCTGCCCCTCGTCGACGTGCTCGCCCGCATGGAGTCGCGCGGCATCGCCGCGGACGTCGAGTACCTGACCGAGCTCGAGAAGCACTTCAGCGAGCTCGTCGCGACCGCCGCGACCGAGGCGTACGACGTGATCGGGCGTGAGGTGAACCTGGGCTCGCCCAAGCAGCTCCAGGAGGTCCTGTTCGACCAGCTGGGCATGCCCAAGACCAAGAAGATCAAGACCGGCTACACCACGGACGCGGCAGCCCTCGCGGACCTGTTCGCCAAGACGGGGCACCCGTTCCTCGAGCACCTGCTCGCGCACCGCGACGCCACGCGCCTGCGCCAGACGGTCGAGGGGCTGCTCAAGTCGGTCGCCCCCGACGGGCGCATCCACACGACGTTCCAGCAGACCATCGCGGCGACCGGGCGGCTCAGCTCGACCGACCCGAACCTGCAGAACATCCCCATCCGCACCGAGGCCGGCCGGCGGATCCGCCGGGCGTTCGTGGTGGGCGAGGGCTACGAGACCCTGCTGACCGCGGACTACAGCCAGATCGAGATGCGGATCATGGCGCACCTGTCGGGCGACGAGGGCCTCATCGAGGCGTTCCGCTCCGGCGAGGACCTGCACAGCTACGTGGGCTCGCGCGTGTTCGACGTCCCGACGGACCAGGTCACCCCCGCCATGCGCTCCAAGATCAAGGCCATGTCCTACGGCCTCGCCTACGGTCTGTCCTCGTTCGGCCTCTCGCAGCAGCTCAACATCTCGGTGGGTGAGGCCGCGGGCCTCATGGAGGACTACTTCAAGCGCTTCGGCGGCGTGCGCGACTACCTCACGGGCGTCGTCGACGAGGCCCGGGTCACGGGCTACACCGCGACCATCCTGGGGCGTCGCCGCTATCTGCCGGACCTCACGAGCGACAACCGTCAGCGCCGCGACATGGCCGAGCGCATGGCGCTCAACGCCCCCATCCAGGGCAGCGCCGCCGACATCATCAAGGTCGCGATGCTGGGCGTCCAGCGCGCGATCGACGAGCAGGACCTCCGTTCGCGCCTGCTGCTCCAGGTCCACGACGAGCTCGTGGTCGAGGTCGCACCGGGGGAGCGGGACACCGTCGAGGAGCTCCTGCGCCGCGAGATGGGCGCCGCAGCCGAGCTCTCGGTGCCGCTCGACGTCTCGGTGGGCGCAGGGCGCACCTGGCACGACGCCGGCCACTGACACCCGGTCCGCCGTCGGCGGGAGAGCGCAGGGCCGTCCGCTGTCAGCGGGCGGCCCTGCGCCGTCGGAGGCTCAGGACCGCGTGAAGCGCGAGCCGCCGTACTTCTTGTGGACGGCCTGGCGGCTGACCCCGAGGATCGTCGCGATCGCCGCCCAGGGGATCCCGCGGGACCGTGCGCGGCGGACGACGAGCGCCTCGCGCCGGTCGGCCTCGTCCCGGAGGTCGCGGAGCGCAGCGAGCGCACGCAGCGGGTCGTCGTCGTCGGCCGCGCGGACGAGCATCGTCATGTCGGGCTCCTTCATCGGTTCCTCCGGTGGCGGGTCTCCCCGGTCCAGGTGGCGAGCAGCCGCCACCTTGTCAACATAGGTTGACGTCCGACGAGTCGTCAATCCTGGTTGACGCCCCTCGCTGCGACAGCCGCCTGTGGGTCAGCCTGCGCTGCGGGTCCGGAAGATCGCGGTACCGGGCAGGTACGCGCCCCGCACCGGCCCCCAGCCGCCCCAGACCTCCTGGTTGTCGGCCGGCCACTCGGGCTCCACGACGTCCTCGATCAGGAGTCCGGCGGCGACGACCTCGCGGACGTGGTCGCCGAACGTGCGGTGGTACTCGGCGTAGGCGACCCGCCCGGCGGTGTCGGTCTCGACGTAGGGGCGACGGTCGAAGTACGAGCGGTTCGCCGTCAGCCCGTGCGTGCTCGGGTCGTCGGGGAAGGCCCAGCGCAGCGGATGGGTCACCGAGAAGACCCACGAACCCCCGGGGCGCAGGACGCGAGCGACCTCGCGGTGGATCGCTCCGGCGTCGGGCACGAAGGGGATGGCGCCGAACGAGGTGAAGGCGACGTCGAAGCTCGCGTCGGCGAACGGGAGACGCCGGGCGTCCGCCTGGACCAGCGGGACCGGGACCCCGGTCGAGGCGTTGAGCGCGGCCCCTCTGCCCAGCATGCCGCCCGACACGTCGGTCGCGACGACCGCGACGCCGCGCGCGGCGAGCCAGCGCGAGCACTGCGCGGCGCCCGCGCCGACCTCGAGCACGCGCCGCCCGTCCAGGTCTCCCAGGAGGTGGGCGTCGGCCTCGCGGAGCCCCTCGGGGCACCAGCAGAAGTCGACCGCCCCCAGGAAGTCCCCGTGCTCGTCGAGGTACTCCTCGGCGTTGGCGTCCCACCAGGTGCGACCCGCGGCGCCGCCCTGCTCCGCCGGGACGTCCCGGTACCCGACCGATCCGATCGTCTCATCCGTCATGCATCTATCGTCTCGCGACGAGGGGCCTGCGTCAGCATCCGCCCAGGTGGTCGATAGGGTAGGGGCTGGTCGGTCGAGCGATGGCGCTGGTCCGCCTTCCGACGATCACTCATCACGAGACGAGGTTCGAGTTGCGCATCGGTCTGCTCACAGGTGGCGGGGACTGCCCCGGTTTGAACGCGGCCATCAGGGCCGTCGTCAAGCAGGGGATGGGCGAGTACGGACACACGATCATCGGGTTCCGGAACGGGTGGAAGGGTGTCGTCGACGGCGACATCATCCCGCTCGGGCGCCAGGACATCCGCAACGTGCTCCCGGTCGGCGGGACCCTCCTGGGTACGGCGCGTTTTCACCCGCACGCCTCCGACGGCGGGATCGACGCGGTCCTGGCCACGGTCGAGGCCGAGCGCCTCGACGCCATGATCTGCATCGGGGGCGACGGCACGCTGCACGCGGCGAGCAAGGTCGCCGACGCGGGTGTGAACATCGTCGCGATCCCCAAGACGATCGACAACGACGTGGAGGGCACCGACCTGTCGATCGGGTTCCACACGGCCGTCAACATCGCGACCGAGGCGATCGACCGTGTGCACACGACCGCGGAGAGCCACAACCGTGTCATGGTCGTCGAGGTCATGGGCCGGCACGCGGGCTGGATCGCGGTGAACGCGGGCATCGCCGGTGGCGCCGAGGTCGTGCTCGCGCCCGAGGACCCGTTCGACATGGACGCCATCGAGAAGTTCCTGCGTCACCGCCACCGTGCGCACGCCAACTTCTCGATCGTGGTCGTCGCCGAGGGGGCCGTGCCGCGCGAGGGCAGCAGCATGAACTTCACGCAGGAGCTCGGCAAGTACGGCGAGATCATCGCGGGGTCGATCGGCGAGCGCGTCTCGGCGGAGATCGCCAGGCGCACGGGGTTCGACACGCGCCTGACGGTCCTCGGGCACGTCCAGCGCGGCGGGGAGCCGACGCCGACGGACCGCATCCTCGGCAGCCGCTTCGGTGTGGCCGCGGTCGACGCCATCTCGCGCGGCGAGTCGAAGGTCATGACCGCGCTGCGCGGGGAGAGCGTCGTCCTGGTGCCGCTCGACGAGATCGCCGGCAAGGTCAAGCACGTCCCGGCGGAGCTGCTGCGGGTCGCGCACGCGCTGTCCTGACCGGCGCACGCGCACTGCACGACGGCCGTCCGTGGGACCACGGGCGGCCGTCGTGCGTCGTCGGGCGGGCGCGTTCCCGCGCTCGGGGGTGAACGCGAGAATCTCCCTTTGACCCCTGCGCCATTCCGTCGATAAGATGTCTGACGGTGCAGTGCGCCTACCGCCCTACCTTCTGCCTGAGACGTGACGCCGATCCGTGTCCGTCGTGGTGGGACCGTTCCGTGCTCGGAGCGGAGGTCACCGGTGGTGACCACCACAGCAGCATCCCTATCCGAACTACTTCCTGTCCGCATCGGAGCATCGAACTCAATGACCATCTCCACCCCCGCGAAGTCCGCACCTCAGGTTGCCATCAACGACATCGGCACCGAAGAGGACTTCCTTGCCGCCATCGACGCCACCATCAAGTACTTCAATGACGGTGACATTGTCGAAGGCACGATCGTCAAGGTCGACCGCGACGAGGTTCTCCTCGACATCGGCTACAAGACCGAGGGCGTCATCCCCTCCCGCGAGCTGTCCATCAAGCACGACGTGGACCCCGGGGACGTCGTCAAGGTCGGTGACGCAGTCGAGGCCCTCGTCCTCCAGAAGGAGGACAAGGAAGGTCGCCTGATCCTCTCCAAGAAGCGCGCTCAGTACGAGCGTGCCTGGGGCACGATCGAGAAGATCAAGGAAGAGGACGGCGTCGTCACCGGCACCGTCATCGAGGTCGTCAAGGGCGGCCTCATCCTCGACATCGGCCTGCGCGGCTTCCTGCCCGCGTCGCTGGTGGAGATGCGTCGCGTCCGCGACCTCCAGCCGTACGTCGGCAAGGAGATCGAGGCGAAGATCATCGAGCTCGACAAGAACCGCAACAACGTCGTCCTGTCGCGTCGTGCGTGGCTCGAGCAGACGCAGTCCGAGGTTCGCTCGACCTTCCTGCAGACGCTGCAGAAGGGCCAGGTCCGCCCCGGTGTCGTGTCCTCGATCGTCAACTTCGGTGCGTTCGTGGACCTCGGCGGCGTCGACGGTCTGGTGCACGTCTCCGAGCTGTCCTGGAAGCACATCGACCACCCCTCCGAGGTCGTCGAGGTGGGCCAGGAGGTCACGGTCGAGGTCTTGGACGTCGACTTCGACCGCGAGCGCGTCTCCCTGTCGCTGAAGGCGACGCAGGAGGACCCGTGGCAGACCTTCGCTCGCACGCACGCCATCGGTCAGGTCGTGCCGGGCAAGGTCACGAAGCTCGTTCCGTTCGGTGCGTTCGTCCGCGTCGAGGACGGCATCGAGGGCCTCGTGCACATCTCCGAGCTGGCTGTCCGCCACGTCGAGCTGCCCGAGCAGGTCGTCAACGTCGGTGACGAGGTCTTCGTCAAGGTCATCGACATCGACCTCGAGCGTCGTCGCATCTCGCTGTCGCTCAAGCAGGCCAACGAGGGCGTGGACCCGGAGTCGGACGACTTCGACCCCGCGCTGTACGGCATGGCTGCCGAGTACGACGAGCAGGGGAACTACAAGTACCCCGAGGGCTTCGACCCCGAGACCAACGAGTGGCTCGAGGGCTTCGAGGCTCAGCGCGAGACGTGGGAGTCGCAGTACGCGAAGGCCCACGAGCGCTGGGAGGCTCACCGCAAGCAGGTCGCCGAGGCGCTCAAGGCCGACGACGAGGCCGTCACCTCGGGCGAGTCCACCAGTTCTGCAGCGACCTACTCCTCGACCCCGGTCCAGGACGAGGCTGCCGGCACGCTGGCCTCGGACGAGGCGCTCGCCGCTCTGCGCGAGAAGCTCACGGGTAACTGATCTCCTCCTGGCCTCGCGGCCAGGGTGATCTTCTGACAGGACCCGCCACCTTCGGGTGGCGGGTCCTGTCGTGTCTGGGGTCGCCGAGCGCCGCACGCCAGGTCGCCTAGGGTGTGACGATGCCGTGGACCACCCAGAGCACCAGGACCGCGTACGAGAACCCGTGGATCAGGGTTCGGGAGGACCAGGTCGTCCGGCCGGACGGGGCGCCCGGGATCTACGGGGTGGTCGAGATGCGGTGGCCGTCGGTCTTCGTCGTGGCCCTCACCGACGCCGACGAGGTCGTGCTCGTGACCCAGCACCGGTACGCGACCGGAGCCGTCTCGACCGAGGTCCCGGCCGGAGCGACCGACGGCGAGGACCCCTTGGTCGCGGCCCGGCGCGAGCTCCTCGAGGAGACCGGGCTCCGGGCCGACGAGTGGGTGCGCGTCGGAGGCATGGACGCCCTCAACGGGGTGGCGAAGGCCCCCGAGCACGTGTTCGTGGCTCGAGGGCTGACGGGCTTCCCGCCCGGGCCGGAGTCCAGCAGCTCCGACGGGGCCGTGCTCGGGCGACAGGGGAGCGCCTCCTCGGCCGACCAGGCCGAGGAGGGGATCTCCCGCGTCGAGGCCCTGCCCTTTGGTCAGGTCCTCGGGATGGTCGCCGACGGGACGATCCGCGACGGCGAGACCATCGCGGCCCTCGCACTGGCAGGACTGTGGCTCGGCCGGTTCGCGTGAGTCCTCGGGCGGTCCGCCCGAGGGTGCGTCAGGCGACCACGTTCTCCTCGTGCGCTGAGGTCGAGAGACCGTCGGGACGGACGGTCCCGGCCGCCCCGACGCGCGCAGAACCGTCGCCGTCCGTCGCGAACTGCGTCCGGTACAGCTCCGCGTAGAGCCCGCCGTGCGCCAGGAGCTCGGCGTGGGTCCCGGTGCTCACGACGCGTCCCTGGTCGAGCACGACGATCATGTCGGCCTGCCGGACCGTCGAGAGCCTGTGCGCGATCACGAGCGAGGTGCGTCCCTGCAGCGCCGCGTCCAGGGCGAGCTGGACGGCGGCCTCGGACTCCGAGTCGAGGTGCGCCGTCGCCTCGTCGAGGACGACGAGCGAGGGGGCCTTGAGGAACAGCCGGGCGATGGCCAGGCGCTGGCGCTCGCCACCCGAGAGGCGGTAGCCGCGGTCCCCGACCACGGTCTCGAGGCCGGCCGGGAGAGAGTCGACCAGGTCGGCGATGTGCGCCTGCCGCAGGGCGGTCCACAGCTCCGCGTCCGTGGCCGCGGGCTTCGCGTACCGGAGGTTGCCGGCGATGGTGTCGTGGAACAGGTGCGCCTCCTGGGAGACGACTCCTACGGTGTCCTGCAGCGACCGCTGCGTCACGTCGCGCAGGTCACGGCCCGCGATGCGCACGGACCCGCCCGTCGGGTCGTACATGCGCGTGACGAGCTGCGAGATCGTGGTCTTGCCCGCCCCCGAGGGGCCGACGATCGCGACCATGGCGCCCGCGGGCACGGCGAACGAGACGTCGGTGAGCGTGTCGGTCGTCGGGTCCGAGGACTCGGTCGCCACGGCCTCGAGCGACGCGAGCGAGACGTCCGCGGCGCCCGGGTAGCGGAAGGTGACGTGCTCGAGGGCGAGCGTCGCGCCGTGGTGCGCGACGTCGTCGGACAGGTCGCCCGCGTCCGGCGCGTCCGTGACGGACGGCTCGAGGTCGAGGACCTCGAGCACCCGCTCGAAGCTGACGAGTGCGGTCATGACGTCCACCTGCACGTTGGACAGCGCGGTGAGCGGGCCGTAGAGGCGTGCGAGGTACGCGGTCAGTGCTACGACCACGCCGACGGTGAGCGTCCCGCGGATGGCCATGACGCCACCGAGCCCGTAGACGATCGCGACGGCGACCGAGGCGACGGTCGTCAGCGCCACGCGGAAGACCGTCGCGTACATGGCCGAGGTCACGCCGATGTCGCGCACGCGTCCGGCCTGCTCGGCGTAGGTCGCGGACTCCTGCTCGGGGCGGCCGAAGATCTTCACGAGGTGGGCGCCCGCGACGTTGAAGCGCTCGTTCATCATCTGCGCGGCGTCGGCGTTGAGGGCGTAGCTCTCGCGCGTGATGCCCGCGAGCCTGCGGCCGACCCAGCGCGCGGGCAGGACGAACACGGGCAGGAGCGCGAGCGCGATGAGGGTGAGCTCCCACGACATGGAGAGCATCGCCGCGAGCACGAACACCACGGTCAGCAGGTTCGAGAAGACGTTGGACAGCGTCGAGGTGAAGGCCTGCTGGGCTCCGAGGACGTCCCCGTTGAGGCGCTGGACCAGGGCTCCGGTGCGGGTGCGGCTGAAGAACGCGAGCGGCATGCGCTGGACGTGGTCGAACACCGCAGTCCGCAGGTCGAAGATGAGGCCTTCGCCCACGCGCGCCGAGTACCAGCGCTCGCCGACGCTCAGGACTCCTGAGACGAGGGCGAGGAGCGCGACGACGAGAGCGATCCGGACGACCACGTCCACCCTGCCCGCGGTGATGCCGTCGTCGATGAGGGCCTTGAAGAGGAGCGGGGTGACCGCGCCGGCCGCGGCGTTGAGCGCAATGAGCACGAGGAACACGGCGAGCTGCGCCTTGTAGGGGCGGGCGAAGCCGAGGATCCGCCGGACGGTCCCGCGGTGCAGGCGCTGCTTGGTGATCGAGGAGTCCTGGCGGAAGGTGCGCATGCCGGAGCCGCCGCCGAAGGGTGAGGGGAAGGACACGTGGCCTCCAGAGGGTCGGAGGGAGCGGCGGAGGAGGAGCCTCGACGCCGGTAGTGAGCCTACCTCACCATGAGTTGGTTCACAATATGTCGCACGACGGCTAGTCTCGTGCCTGTGACGACAGACTTCGACGCCGAGAACGCCGAGTTCCTCACCCTCCTGCACGCCGCGATGCGCAGCGTGCGCCGCGAGGCAGGAGAGCGGCTGGGGCGCGCCCGGACGACCCCGGGGCAGTTCCGCATGCTGCGCGCGCTCGCGCACAGCGACGGACCCCAGCGCCCCAGCGCCCTCGCGGGCATGCTCGACGTCGCCCCGCGCTCCGTGACGTCCAAGGTCGACGACGCCGAGGCGGCCGGCCTCGTACGCAGGCTCCCCGACCCGACCGACCGTCGTGCCACGCTCGTCGAGCTCACCGAGGCGGGCCGTCAGACGCTCGCGCAGGTCGCTGCCGAGCGCGAGACCAGCGCAGGGACCCTCCTGGCCCGCCTGGGCGAGGACGACCGGCACGAGCTGCTGCGCCTGCTCCGCGCGGTGGCCGGTGAGGCGGACCAGGTCTCAGGGCGTGCGCACCGGCCATGACTGGCAGGATGGACCCATGTTTCGCGTAGGCCTGACCGGCGGGATCGCAGCAGGAAAGTCCGTGGCCCTCGACCGTTTCGCCGAGCTCGGGGCGTGCGTCATCGACTCCGACGTGCTCGCGCGTGACGCGGTCGCACCCGGGACCGTGGGCCTCGCCGAGATCGTCGATGCGTTCGGCGAGACCGTGCTCGCGCCCGACGGCACGCTCGACCGCGCTCGCCTGGGGACGATCGTCTTCAGCGACGACGCGGCGCGGGCCCGGCTCAACGCGATCGTGCACCCCGAGGTGCGCCGCCTGTCGGCCGAGCGCGAGGCGCTCGTGGCCGCGCGCGACCCCCGCGCCGTCGTCGTGCACGCGATCCCTCTGCTCGTCGAGACCGGTCAGGCCGAGTCCTTCCACCTCGTGGCCGTGGTCGTCGCCCCCGAGGACGTCCGCGTCCGACGCCTCGTCGAGTCCCGCGGCATGAGCGAGGACGAGGCGCGCGCACGCATCGCCGCGCAGGCCACCGACGGGGAGCGGCTCGCTGCGGCCGACGTGACGCTCGACGGCAGCGGAGCGCCCGAGACGCTGCGGGCCGAGGTCGACGCGCTGTGGGAGCGGATCGTCCAGGAGACCGCGGAGGAGCTCGCGTGACGATCCTGCTCTCGGGGTTCGAGCCGTTCGACGGCGCCTCGACCAACACTTCCTGGCAGGCCGTGAGCGCGTTGCGCGACGCGTGGGACGGCGACGAGCCACTGGTCGCCGTGGAGCTGCCCTGCACGTTCGACGGGGCGTGGCCCGCGCTCCGGGCCGCGATCGAGCAGTACGAGCCCCGGGTCGTGATCGCGGTCGGGCTCGCGGGCGGGACGAGCGCGGTCCGCCTCGAGCGGGTCGCGATCAACGTGATCGACGCACGGATCCCGGACAACGCGGGCTCCGCCCCGGTGGACGAGCCGGTCGTCGCGGACGGGCCCGCGGCCTGGTTCACCGGGCTCCCGCTCAAGGCGAGCCTGGTCGCGGTGCGAGCGGCCGGGATACCCGTGGAGGTGTCCAGCACCGCCGGGACCTACGTCTGCAACGCGACCTTCGCTGCGCTCATGCACGGGACGTCGGGTCGGGAGGGGGTGCGGTCGGGGTTCGTGCACGTGCCCGACGGCGAGTCCCTGCCGCTGGCCTCGACCGTCACGGCCCTGCGGGTCGTCGTCGAGACGGCCCGGGCAGACCTCGACGGGTCGCTCGGGGTGGGCGACGACGTGGTGCGTGTCTCGGCGGGCGCCGAGCACTGAGCGCGCTGAACGCTGGCGGTTCCGGACCTCGACGGCTCCGGCGTCGACGAGCAGTCCGCTGTCGAGCCGCGGTGCCGACGGGCACGCCACGGGCCCCAGGGTGATCCCTGGGGCCCGTGGCGTGTCAGGTCCCGATCGGCAGAGCGGTGCTCAGCTCGTGGCGCGGCGGCGAGCCATCACGACGAGGCCGGCACCGGCGCCGAGGAGCGCGACGGAGATCGCGACGACGAGTGCGGTGCGCGCACCCGTGCTCGCGAGCCCGCTCTCCTCCTTCGCCGCGGTCGCGGCCGGGGGAGTGGTGGACCCTGCGGTCCCCGAGGTGGGGGTCTCGCCCGGCGCGGCGACCTTCTCGGCGGGCGTGGTGGTCTTGTCCTCCGAGGGGACGCTCTCGGACGGTGCGGGGGCCGGCGTCTCCTCGGCGTCCGGGACCTCGGGGATCGTGGGCTCGTCCGGTGCCGGGGGCACCACGAGGTTCGTCGGCGGCTCGGGGTCGCACCCGAGCGACGTGAGGCCGATCCACGGGTAGTTGTGGTGCTCGAGCCCGCTGCCGCCGTTCCCGCCGAACGTCAGGTCACCGCCGACCCAGAGCCGGCCGTTGGTGTTGGTGCTCTGGACGACCTTGACCGAGGACTTCGGAGCGAGGATCGATCCGACGGTCTGGCTGTTGCCCGAGAGGGCGAGCGACGTGGCGTCGGGGAAGTTCCACAGGATGCGGGGCGCCCACGCCCCCAGGGTGGCGAACGTGTCGATCCGCTGGTCGATCGACTCTGCCGCGGTGTGGACCATCGCGAAGTCGACGGAGCCGCCCGAGACGTTGACGACGATCGGAGCCGTGGTGCCGACGTTCGCGAAGACGAGCGTGCCGTTCGTCTTCCTCAGCTCCTGGGCCGACAGGGAGAAGACCTGCGTGGCGCTGGTCCCGTCGCCCGTGAGCGAGGCGTAGCCGCCCTTCGTCCCGAGCGAACCCGTCGCCGGGAGGGCCGCGAGGTCGGCCGAGGTCGTGCTGAGCAGGGAGCCCGTAACCTTGGCGCTCTGCGTGGGTGCCGAGCTGTTCGGCTTCCGGGCGCCGCCGTTGAGCTCCATGGTCCCGTCGATCGAGCGCGTGGCCGTGACGTTGCCCCCCTTGGCGATGCCGTGCCCGACGTCGATGCGGCCGCTCGAGACCGAGACGCCGGCGCCCGCGACGATCATGTCGCTCCCGCCGGGCGGGACGATCTGCGATCCGCCGCCTGCGCGGCCGAAGTTCATCAGTCCGCCCGTGGCGATGTCGACCGTTCCTCCCGCGAGGAGCACACCCTCGGACTCAGCCGCTCCCGCGCGGGCCGCGTAGTCGCCCCCGACGAAGACCGCGACGCCCTCGTCGGTGAAGGCGGGGCCACCGGTCGTGATTCCCGGGAGGGTGCTCGACGGCGTGCACAAGGGGGTCGTCGCCAGAGGCGCGGCGACGGCGGCCGGCATCCCGGCGACACCGATCAGTCCGGTGGCCAGTGCGCCCGTGGCGAGCGCGCTGAGAAGGGTGCGCCGGGGGGTCCGGCGCGTCGTGCTGAGGAACATCGATGTCTCCGGGGTGGGGTCGAGGACGTGAAAGTAAGTTCTGTGTACGAATCCAGCTCGGACGAATCCGCCGACGTCCGTTTTGTCGGGGGATAGCACGAGATAGCAAGGATTACGGGCACCCTAGGGCGCTCTGCTGCGACACGCCAAATCCCCTGTCGGGTGAAAGTCCGGCCTCGGGTCGCGGCGCGGATCGCGGCACGGCACGGAGCCGTCAGGTCCGTGTGGGTGGTTCGCCGTACCGTGGAGACATGCGACCCGTCACCGATCTTCAGCGCACCGTCGCTCCTTTCGAGGTCATCTCCGACTACACACCCTCGGGCGACCAGCCGACAGCCATCGCCGAGCTCTCCGAGCGCCTGCGGGCGGGGGAGAAGGACGTCGTGCTGCTCGGTGCGACCGGGACCGGCAAGTCTGCGACGACGGCATGGCTGATCGAGGAGCTGCAGCGTCCGACGCTCGTCATGGCGCCGAACAAGACCCTGGCTGCGCAGCTCGCCACCGAGTTCCGCGAGCTGCTGCCCAACAACGCGGTCGAGTACTTCGTGTCGTACTACGACTACTACCAGCCCGAGGCGTACATCGCGCAGACGGACACCTACATCGAGAAGGACTCGTCGATCAACGACGAGGTCGAGCGTCTGCGGCACTCTGCGACGTCCTCGTTGCTGACCCGCAGGGACGTCGTGGTCGTGGCGTCGGTGTCGTGCATCTACGGCCTGGGGACGCCGCAGGAGTACGTCGACCGCATGGTCCGTCTCGACGTCGGCGACCAGGTCGAGCGCGACGTGATGCTGCGCCAGTTCGTCACCATGCAGTACACGCGCAACGACATGGCCTTCACGCGTGGCACGTTCCGGGTCCGGGGGGACACGGTCGAGATCATCCCGGTCTACGAGGAGCTTGCGATCCGTATCGAGTTCTTCGGCGACGAGATCGAGGCCATCCACCTTCTGCACCCGCTCACGGGCGACGTGGTGCGCTCCGAGCAGAGCGTCAACCTCTTCCC
Source organism: Oerskovia enterophila (assembly GCF_044748475.1). Classification (NCBI taxonomy): domain Bacteria; kingdom Bacillati; phylum Actinomycetota; class Actinomycetes; order Micrococcales; family Cellulomonadaceae; genus Oerskovia; species Oerskovia enterophila. The sequence goes on along the minus strand of NZ_JBIVFZ010000006.1, from coordinate 208,545 downwards.
GGCCACGCACTACGTCGCCGGGCCGGAGCGCATGGAGCGGGCCATCACCTCGATCGAGGCGGAGCTCGAGCAGCGGCTGGCCGAGCTCGAGCGGCAGAACAAGCTTCTCGAGGCCCAGCGTCTGCGCATGCGCACCACGTACGACATCGAGATGATGCGCCAGATCGGGTCGTGCTCGGGCATCGAGAACTACTCGCGGCACATCGACGGCCGTGAGGCCGGGACGGCGCCGCACACGCTCCTCGACTACTTCCCCGAGGACTTCCTCCTCGTGATCGACGAGTCGCACGTGACCGTGCCCCAGATCGGGGCCATGTTCGAGGGCGACATGTCGCGCAAGCGCAACCTCGTCGACCACGGGTTCCGCCTGCCCAGCGCCATGGACAACCGGCCGTTGCGCTGGGAGGAGTTCGTCGAACGGATCGGGCAGACGGTCTACCTGTCGGCGACGCCGGGCAAGTACGAGCTCTCGATGTCGGACGGGGTCGTCGAGCAGATCATCCGGCCCACCGGGCTGGTCGACCCGGAGATCGTGGTCAAGCCGACCACGGGTCAGATCGACGACCTGCTCCACGAGATCCGTGAACGGGTCGAGCGCAACGAGCGCGTCCTGGTCACGACGCTCACCAAGAAGATGTCCGAGGACCTCACGGACTACTTCCTGGAGCGGGACGTGCGCGTCCGCTACCTGCACTCCGAGGTGGACACCTTGCGCCGCGTCGAGCTGCTCCGCGAGCTCCGCCTGGGCGAGTACGACGTCCTGGTCGGCATCAACCTGCTCCGCGAGGGGCTGGACCTCCCCGAGGTCTCGCTCGTCGCGATCCTGGACGCGGACAAGGAGGGGTTCCTGCGGTCGGGGACGTCGCTCATCCAGACGATCGGGCGCGCGGCCCGCAACGTCTCGGGCCAGGTGCACATGTACGCCGACAAGATCACCCCGGCCATGGCGCAGGCGATCGAGGAGACCACCCGACGCCGCGAGAAGCAGGTGGCGTACAACCTCGAGCACGGCGTGGACCCCACGCCGCTGCGCAAGAAGATCGCCGACGTCACGGACATGCTGGCGCGCGAGGACATCGACACGCAGGAGCTCCTCGCGGGTGGCTACCGCCAGCCGGGCAAGGGGAAGGCCCCCGTGCCGGGTGGGACCAAGGCGGGTGCGGCCACCAACCGGCTCGCCGGGGTCGCTGCGGGCGAGCTCGCCGACCTGATCCAGGAGCTGAGCGACCAGATGCACGGGGCGGCCGCCGAGCTCCAGTTCGAGCTCGCGGCGCGCCTGCGCGACGAGATCTCGGGTCTCAAGAAGGAGCTGCGTCAGATGCACTCCGCGACCGCCTGACGGGGATCCGCGTGCCGGCCCCAGGAGCGGGCCGGTTCGCGGGGCGGGATGATCCCGCCGCTCATGACGGTTGTGGAAGGCGTGGGCGACTCGCGGCTGCGATGGCCTATGCTTGCTCGGTTGAAGGGGAGTATTCCCGTTGAAGCACTGGTCAGACACCAAAAACGTAGCCCTATCAACCGACGTTTTCAACATGTGGCCCGCACGTAGACCGAACTTCACCCCGTCCGCGTCAGTGCAGCCGTCACTACAGTTCAGTGATGATCAGTGCAGTGCAGTGAGCCTTGATGCGCCCGTCTCAAGCCTCACGCCGGGATGTCTAACGGGTCCGTTTATACGCGTTGATACATCCACATACGCAGATTGGCCCCCGTCCTCCGAAGAGAACGGGGGCCAAGTCGCGTCAGAAGAGTGCCACGAACGGCACCCTCCTGACATCACACGAGCGCGGTCTCCACACCAGGTGCAGTGATGACACCCCACGACACGACAGGGGTTTCAACACCAGGCGCCGTGATGACAGACCACGACGCCGCGGTCTCCACCCCGGGCGCGGTGATGACCTTCGGGCCAGACGACTCAGGCGGCGTCGTGTCCACCACCACGTCGAGCGACACCCGCTGCGTGTTGGACGTGTCGTACGCCCTGAACGCCAACGTGATGTCGTCCCCAGTGTCGGTGACGGTCACCATGCCGTACTGTGCCGCTTCCGCACCTACCGGGTTCGGGTAGAGCCCGCCCGACCAATCCGTGTACGCCGTGGTCTTGATCGACGTGTAGTTACGGAACGGTGCAGCGGCGAACGACGGGAAGGCGCCCCACGGGTTGTGGGTGCCGTTGTCCGCTGCGATGGCGTGCTGGTCGCCGTGGATCGTGACGACCTTGCCGACCGCGCTCGAGGCGATGAACGACCCGAGCTCGGACTTCTCACTCGCGAAGTCTTGCCACTTGTCGCCACCAGACTCGGCCGCCGCGTTGTCGATCCACGCGGCTTCCTGCACCCACACCTTCACGGGTTCGGCCTCTTGGAGCTGGGCCTTGAACCACGCCTTCTGAGTCGCACCCAGACGCGTCGACCCGGCCACCGCGAAGTACCGGGTGTCCGTGAAGATGAACCTCACACGACCAACCACGATCGAGTGGTACAGCCCGTTCGAGTCCGGCCGCGTGTTGTACGGGAAGACCTGCAACGCCGCCGCACGGTTACCCGACGTCCACGCCCCAGGGAACGAGTTGTTCCCACCACCCGCATCATGATCGGACTTCACGTACACGGTCGGCGTCGTCGACACCAAAGACCTGAGCGCCGACGAGTACCCCAACGGCTGCTCAAGATCCGCCCGGTGCGACGCCTGCGACGAGGACGCGTTGTCCGCGTACGTCCAGTCACCCAAGTGGAAGAACAGGTCGGGGTTGCGTGCGTCGAGGCGCCCGAACGACCCCGTGTTGGGGGACGTGAGGGACCCGTTCAGCGAGTCGAAACAGGACCCGAAGCCGAACGTGAACGACGCCTGCGAACCTGCCGTCGGGAGGGTCTTGCACTCGCCGGCTGACGTGAACAGGGGCGTCACGTACCCGTCGGACTCCGTCACCTCGATGTCGTACGCGGCCGTCGTGGCAGCGGCGAGACCAGTGATGGTGGACTTCGCCCACCCGTCGCCGTCCACCGAACCCGACGTGCCGAACGTCGACCCCGACTTGATGCGGACCGACTGTGCGCCCGTGCTCTTGACCGCGACGGTGTACCCGCTCGAGGTGGGTGCGCCGACGATCTTGTACACGATGGTCGGTGCCGCGGGTGCGCCGGATGCCATCCAGGACAGGACGATGGTGCCGTCCGAGACCTGGTGCGACAGGATCGGGAAGTTGCCCCGAGCTGCACGCACCACAGCCGCGTCAGGTGTCTGCGCCGAGTCCCAGTAGTTCGGGCCCGTGAGCAGCGTCTGACGCGACGACCACGTACCCGGCGACGCCAGGCTCGTGGTGCGGTACGACAGGGACTGCGGGGTGTAGATCGACCCGTACGCCACCACCACCTGGTCGTAGGTGAGGGTGATCGTGGGGCGCGTGTACCCCGGGTTCGTGCCACCGTCATCGTCCGGCCCGACCTCGATGTTGGACGAGGTCCAGGTGCCGCCCGTCGACCTGACGAGCAGGTACAGGAGCTGGATGTTCGCGGCGGCGTTCGTGGTCTTCGCGGCTGCGAGGATCCGCCCATCAGGCGCGACGGTCATGGACAGGTGGTCGTCCGACAGGGCACCGGAGGCAAGGGCGGGCAGGGTCTCCGTCGTCCACGAGGCGGCAGCGTAGGACGCCGACGCCTGCGGGATCGAGAGTGCTGCACGCCCGGACCCGTCGTTGCCCGTAGCGAGCAGGACAACCGTCGCGCCCGTCACAGACAGTGCCACCACGCCCGTCGGGAACAGAGACCACCCAGTCACGACGTCCTGCGCCGCACCCCACGTCGCTCCGTTGTCGGTGGATCGGGTCACGGTCACCTTGTTCGCTGCGACCATCGCGGCCCACAGGTACCCGTTCGGGGAGCGGGTGAGGGCGATGGGGGACTGGTCGGTGTTCGCCGGCGTGAGCGGCACGACGGCATCCGTCACCAGAGCCGCGTACGCGGACGCCGTGTTGTACGACGAGAACCGCGACTGAGTCGGGTGACCGCGCAGGATGCCCAACCACCCGGTCGACTGGACCACGGTCGGGCGCGAACCCGACCGCGAATCCACAACCGTCCCCGCGCTGGGCGAGTTCAGGTTCGTAAACAGGCGGTGCCCCGTAGCCGTCGGCAGGACCGCGCCGTAGTTCGCGCCGTCATGCCACGCGACGCGGGTCGTGCCCTTCGTCCACCGTGCGACCGGATCCGTCAGAGACGTCGTCGACACACCCGAGATCGCGCCAGGCGTCCCACCAGCCACAGCCGGACGCAGAGCAATCTGCCACGCCCTGCCGCGGTAGCCGTTGACGTAGGAGAACGTCGCGATCCCAGACGAACCCGGGGACGCCACCACGCCACGATCAACCATGACGCCACGACGACGCCCACCAGTCGCCAGGACAGTCGACCCAGACGGCGCCGTGACGGCCTCCGACCCGGACCCGATGTGCAGGCCCGCGACGATCTGCGCACCAGCCGTCACCGTCGTCACAGACGGCGCGTTGATCGAGTTCCCAACCGACCCGGCCCAACCGCCCGTACCCGACGACAAGCCCACCGCGGCATCCAGCGCGGTCGTCGCATCAGCACCACGCCAGATCGACCACAGCAGGTTGCCCTCGCGCGCAGTGCCGAACGTGACCGTGATCGTCTCCGGGGGAGACGACGGCACCTTGTACAGCCACACGCCCGACGTCACCGCATCCGTAGGCGAGCTCGACCACGCGACCAGGTTCGTCGCGTTCGCCGCCGCCAGTGCCCCTGTCGCGTCCGGAGCAGCCGCAGCCGCGACGTGCACCAGCATGTCCAGGACCACATAGTCACCCGCCGCGACACCCAGGCCCGTGAAGCTGACGTCAAACGTCGTCCCAGAGTTCCCGCTCAACCGGTCGGTGACGCCGTTACCAATCTTGGTGATAGCCACGAATCAGGCTCCGATCAGGTATGGGCGACGAACGTGCCAACAGGCAGGCCCGTAAGAGTGGAGGGGTTCAGGACGATCGCGTTCCCACGCAGAGCAGTCGTGCCCGTCGTCCCCAGCTCAAGGCTCGACGTCCCAGCACCGATCACGCCACGAGCCGCAGCCGCATCCGCGGCCGTCAACAGGCCACGCCCCGTAGCCGTCGAATCCGTGATCTGCGACGCCGTGTGCGTGTGCGACGTAGCCGCAGCACCCAGCGCCGTACGACCGGCGGCCTCAGACTCGGCGCCCATCACGGCGCGTCCAGCAGTGCCCGTGCCCGCCAGGTTCGTCACCGAGACAACGACGACCCCGGACAGGCCGTTGACCGAGTTCACGGCCGTCCCACCGAAGCCATCCAGGATCGTCTGAAGATTCGTGATCGTCGAGATAGCCTGCTGCCCCGTGTGGTTCGCACGGTTCCGATCCGCCGCGGACGACGTCGCGACCGCATTACCAATCTCCGTCGTCACCGCACTCTTCAACGGGTACCGCGCATCACCCCGAGCATCGTTGTGATACTGCGTGTGGTCGTCATTCCCCAAACCAGTCAACGCGCCGTGAGCCGTCACCCCACCGCCACCACCACCCGCAGCAGCAGCCTCTGCCGCAATCCGCGACGCCTCCGCAGAAGCCGCCGAAGCCGCAGACGACGACACCGCCGCAGCCACCTGCGGCTCAAGCACGTCAAGCCGCTTCGCAATGCCCTCAGACGTGTCCAACGGCACCTCAACACCAGCACCCAACGCAGACACCGGCATATCCGCCTCATTCACCCAGAAGCTCGGGATGAACAACAGCGTCGACACCGTCCGGATGGACGACGGAATGACCATCGTCCCGGCCTCGTCCTCCGTGATCGTGACGGGCGTAGTCGTGCCACGCTTCACGATCGTGACGGCCTGCCCCGCCAACTGCGGCAAGGGCAGACCAGAGTTCTTGTCCGTAGCGAGCCTGGCGACATACTGAATACGAGCCACGACGGCCTCCTATGAAGTTGTTGATCAGAAGATGTTCTTGTGTGCCCAGCCGCGCGGATTGTCCGACGTCACGACGAACCCGAGCATTCCGGCAGGAGACCAAACGCCGTACTGATCGAGCATGTATTCCGAGGAGCGCTCAGCCTCAAGAGCAGGGCACCCAAACAAGGTGCGGCCCTCAAACTCCTGGTAGTAGGCATGGTGGTAATGCGCCATGATCCAAAGTTTCGTCGTGCCCAAGTCGGCGGTGTTGCCGAGGATCTGACGCTCAATCGCGGACCGCGTCCGCGTCTCCGTAGACGTCCCGCGACCCTTCTCGATGTACCCGTGCGAGAAGTACGTCTCCACCCCCGACAGCGTCAGGGTCACCCCAGGCCGGCCGGCGCCGATCGTCCAGTCGATGTGCGGTACGCCGTGCTCCTCGAGCTCGACGAACAACTTCTGCACTTGGCGGGCGATGTGCGTTGACGCGTTGTCGTTCGCCGTCGTGACAGGGTCCTTGGATCCGTTCCTGGTCCATTCGCCGTGGTTGGAGATGACGGACGACGCGGACACGGGAACGCCCAGTGCGAGGGCTTGCTTCAGGGTCCACACGCGCAGGTCGAAGTCGAGCTCGAGCTGCTGCGACTGGTTCAGTTCGATCGTGTGGGACTGGTTCGTGTAGTTGTTGCACACGCCCTCGGTCTCATCGCCCATCCACGCAACGTGGACGCCAGCGACGGACAAGCGGCGCGCTTGCTCGAGGTGCTTCGTGACGCCGCGCTTCCAGTTCGCGACGGCCTCCTCGGTGCCCTTCTTCCCCAACTGGGGGTCCGCGATCGGAATCACGTAGGTGCCAGTGGCCTGCTCGTTAACCGACCCAACGGGCACCACGGCGGCCATTAGGTCCTTGCGCCACGCCTCAGTGACTTCGGGGCGCACCATGTCGCGCGTGACCCGGCGGAACCGTGCGGAGTACGAGTAGAGCTGGACGATGTCGCGGCTACCGTCCTCGAGGGTCTTCGACTGCGACCACGTCGAGCACCGGACCGTGTCCTCAACGATCGCGTACTTCGCCGGGTCGGCCTTGAACAACTCGAAGACGTGGTCGAAGTTGTCGTTCAGGGCGCGGTCGAGCTCGACGTTCGTGAACTCGCCACCGGTCGCGTTGGTCGTGAACATGCCCTTGTTCGCGGGCTCGTCCTTCGGCGCGGACGCAGCGGCGAGGGCCTCCGAGAGGCTGCTCATGCGCGCGCCTTGCGGATGGCCTCAGCACCGATCGGGTGCCCGGCGTCCGTGAGGGCCTTCGCAATCACCGTGTTCGGCGTCGCGGGATCCTTCATCGCGGCGACCAGTGCGGCACTGTCCTCGGGGGAGAGGGCCTTGAAGATTCGCTCAAGCTTGGTCTCGGGCGGCTTGGGCCGGGCGTTCTCAAGCAGGGTGGCGAGACTCACGGGTTCGGCTCCTTGGGGGTATGCGAAAGGCCGGGCCATGACGGCCCGGCCTCCTTGGGGGGTGTTGCTTCAGTCGCTCTCGGTGCAGCACGCCTCACGGGCGCGCTGCGACGTGTACACCGTCGTGCAATACGGGCACTCGAACATGGGTCAGCGAGAAACGTCGTCGGCCGGAGGAACGTTCGAGCGCGCCGTCGGGAAGCCGAGGGCGCCCGCGAGGAACGCGTACACGGCGAGCGCGACAGTCAGCGCGACGGGCTGCCCTGCCTCGGCGGCGACGAACCCGGCCTGCGTTGCGAACAGGCCGAGGCCGACGAAGCCGAAGATCGCGTACGCCACCTTGCGGGCGGCGGGGGAGAGGATGTCAGTCAGCACAGGATCAGTCCTTCAGTCGGGCCGCGAGGCCATCGAGGATCTCGCGGGCAAGCTTGGTTCCAGCAGAGGCCACGATGGCGTCCGCAATGGCGCTAGCGTCGGTACCCCCAACACCCCGGGCGATGGCCTGAAGCGCGGCACCCACGGTCAGCTTCTGCCCGTTCGCGAGGCTCACCTGCCGGGTCCACACCTCGTCCGCGACAGCCTTCGCTGTCGGGGCCTTCGGAAGGTCGGCGATGAGTGCCCGAAGGCCTTTGAAGTTGAACTCGTTCTGGTCCTTCATCGGCCGCCCGCCCGGCATGGACGAACCACCCTCGAAGATCGCCGCATAGATCGCGTCGATCTTCCGTTCGGCTTCTGCTGACATGTCGTCCTCCGGGGTAATCGGCGCAGGAGCGCCAGGGATAGTGGGAGTCGTAATAGAGCCCGTGCCGCCCCCAACGGGGAAGCTCACGGTCCCGACGAACTCGTAGTGCCACGGCTCGAGCGACGGGAACTTCTGCGCCCACGACGGCCACACCCAGCCGAAGCGGGTGCTGTTCGCGCGAACCCAAAGGTTCTCCACGCTGTTCAGGCGGTTCACGTTCGACGCCAGGTCAAGCGCAACGCCCCACCCGTGATTCGACGTGCCAGGGACAGCCGCAGCCGCCGTGCCCGGACGCCGCCACCAGTACTTGCCCTTGTACGGGCCTCGACGATCCGGCACGCCCAGTGAGACCAGTGACGGGTACCGGTTCTCGAAGATCCCCACCTGCGAGTACGCGTGAGGGTAGGAGAACGCCGAAGTACTGATACCGGTCAGGGGCCGGTAGCCGTCTGACACTCCGAGGGCGTATCCGAACCGTGCACGGAACGCCTTGCTCATTGCTTCGAACCCAGCAGCGGCGTCGGCGCGCAGCAGGTGTCCAGACGAGATCTTTACCAGGGCCGCCGCTGGGATCTGACCATTCGCGTACGCCATCAGCCGACTCCCAATCCTCGAAGTGCGGCAACGAGACCGCCGAACACCGTTACGCCGCTACCAACCGCAGTCCACAACTGCCACGGCGCAATAGTCTTCCGCTGCTCCAGGACACGTAGGCGCGTCTCGTGATCCTTCTTGCCCTCGACAAGCGAATCGACTTTCGCGTCCACGGAATCCACCTTCGCGTCGACAGCCATCACCTTGTCTTTCACGCTTAGCACAAGATCGTAGATCTTCGTCTGGTCGATTATCACAACCTGAGGCTGGGGGTCCTGCCCCGGGCTCATTGCCCCGCCCGCCATTGCACCCCATCCAACGCAACCCACCACGCATTCTGCGTAATCGGCAAAGGACCAGTCGACGTAATACGCCGATGCCGCACCGTCAACGCACCAGACGAGTTAAACAACAACTCCGTCGTAGCAAAATTCGACAAGTACGACGCCACAATCCCCAACGGCCGCGACGCAAACCCAGGACGAATCTCCTCAGGCATCGGCGCACTCAACACAATCTCCGACGACGAACCAGACGGCGCCGCAGACCCATCAGCAACCGACGTCGTAGCACCCGTCCGCCCAACAAAACCAGACAACGTCACAACCCCCGCCGACAGATGCCAGCGCAAACTCGTCGGATACCCCGCCGAATAGGTGCCATACCCAGCCGTCAACGCGACCGTCCCCGTAACAGGCGACTGGTCATCCCAATAGAGAGTGCCCGTACCGTCCACCAGTCGCGTGTACATGGTGCGCCCGATCCGCACCGTGGTGCCCTTCGACCCGAGGTACTGCAACGCGGCAACATCCTCAGCGACCAGGCCCCCGCCCTCACCGGTCCAGCAGCGCAGGTCGATCGGCGTACCCACGACAGCGGACCCGTTCGGAACCGGGACCAACGCGATCGGCTGATCCGAGCTCGTCACACCGCGGTCAGTCAGGCGCCCGGCCGCGATTGCAGCCGACGACCCACCGGTGAGGACCATCAGCGTGGTCGTACCGGTCGGGGAACCTGCCGGCGTCCACGTGCGACGGGCTACGACCGTGTCCCACCTGGTCGCCCCGGTCGAGTTCGCGGCACAGTTCAGGTTCGCCCCAGTCGTCCACTTCGACAGGACACCGTCACCCCACGCCCCATTCGGCCCAGCGGCAACAGTTACGGCACGGTCACCCGTGCCGCCCGCAGACACCTTCAGGTCATCCTCACCCTCAATCGAGTACAGCGACCCGTTCCCGAGAACCTGCGGCGTCTCAGCCGAAGACACCGTCCCCTTAAACCCATAATTGCTATTCGCCACCGTGCCCACGGTCTACCTCTTTTCCAGGTTGCTCACGGCGCGGGTCAGTTCAACCACGCGTTCAATGAGGGGGTCGTTCGAAACGTCGGACCACTCGCCGACGCGAGGCGTTATCCTCACGCCATCATCTTTCGACCAAGAGAAGTCGACCGACCGCACGTAATCCGTAATCGGAGGTGCGTCCGCCAAGCGAATAGTCACCTTGTCGCCCAGCGCAAAAGTGACCCCATACCGAAACGACTCGGTCTCCGTGAGCTCACACTTCAGCGACGCCTTCGAGGCGCCCTCCGCGAGGGTCTCGTCCATGCGCGCCAGGAGCAGCGCCTCAAGGTTCGGGTCGTCAGACGCCACGTCGCGCGCGTCTCGGGTCGCCGCCATTACGACACCCCACTCGGCCTCACGCGCGGCATCGATCTTCTGCCGCACGACACGGGCTGTGCCCTCACCACCAGCAAGGGCCGTCACCCGCGTGATCGTCGGCCTCGATACCGAGTACTCGCCCGAGACCACAATCCCGGACTCCTGAGTCAGCTCACGGTCGTACGTCTCGGGGACATAGACCTCGAGGATCCGGGACGCACCCGCCTGCCGGACCCGCACGCCCAGGCCCGCCTGCTCCACGGCCGGGAACAGCCGCTCGAACGCGGTGTGAAACCGGACGCTGCCCGTGATCGTCGCCCCCAGGCCGGCCGTCGCGGGGATCGTCAACACCGTGCCCTGACGCGTCACGTTCGGCGCCAGGATCGCCTTCAGGACCGTCTCAGCCGGGCCCGTGACCGTGAAGTACGCCTCGTCATCACCCTGCTGCGCGATCGTCCCAGTCGGATTCGGCCAACACTGCACCTCGCCCGTCAAGACCGAGAAGTCATCCTCCACGGCGAACTTCCGCCACGGCGAGTGACGAGGCCCTCCACCGTCAACCTGCTCGACCGCGCCCGAGATCAAGAACTGCTCATCACGACCGGGCGGTCGGTAGTTCGCAAGGACACGCGCACCCGACGCCGTCAGCGCCGGGATGCGCGGGTGATCGGCCGGGAGCGTGAACTCGAGCGACCCGATCGCGTTCTTCACGACCTGACCCGAGAGCGACTTCGGCGCACCCAGCGGCCCCTTGTTCACGTACGCCTTGTCGAACACCGTCAGCTCGAACGGAAGGCCCGCCATCAGAACGCCCGGAAGTATCGGGGCGTGAACGACGCCTGCAACGTGCCCTGACCAACCAACGTCACCAACAGAGGCGACGTCTCACCAGCAGGGATCGGCCGTGGATCCCACGGACTCACCGCCCCAGACACATCTACCCCGTCAAGCGTCGCGATCGGCGCCGTCGGATCCGTCATGATGCGCAGCGTCGAACCAGCCGCGATCGGGCCATACAACATGTCGCCCCCCGCAGCTTGAATCCGGACCGACGTCAAGCCAGTCCCAGTGCCCTTAGCCGTGTACGTGACGTGAGCGTCCACGTCGCCAGGGTTCGTCATCGACGCAGACCCGATCGACGTAGCACCCGACACGTAGAAGTCAGGTGCACTGTCCGACGGCCCGGTGAAGTTCACCGGAGTCTCCGCGTTCCCCCAGATCGGGGAGTGGATCGGCGCGCCCTCCCAGTACGGGTTCACCGCCAGGAGCGTCACTTGATGAACAGCCCACCCAGCCCTCAGCGGATCCCGCGCATACGGAACCTCGGGCGCTGATCGATACCTACAGGTCAGCGAACGCGACACGCCGTCCGGGTCGCTGACCGTCCACAAGCCCGGATGGTCCGGGTGCAGCGAGTGCCACAAAGACCTGTCCCGCTCACGCCATTCCTTCGACGAGTCCCCGAAGATGCCAAGCGTCCACTCCGGGTTACGGGTCCGCGTGCGAGACCCCCGATACCGGGCGCCATCCACCGACGCGTGCTCATCCATGTACTGATCGAACTCAGGCATGTGCATACCCGTGATGCCGTCCTGCAAGAGCTGAACGCCAGCGGTCGGGACGGACAAGTCGAAACTTGTACCGTCCCAACCAGTCCACCTGTGACGGAAGCCATCAAAGGCCGGGGGAAGGGGCGGCTCCGGAATCGGAGCCGCCGCATAGACGACGTAGTTCAACGCCTCGCCCCCTTCAGTCCTGCTGCGATAATCGCTCGCCGATTCATCGCCTCAAGCTCGCGAACGGCTGACTGCTCGTCACGCACGATGATCTGGTTGACGAGCGGCCCCTGGTTGTGCAACCCGTTCTTCAACGCGGCCGACTCCTCAGGATCCAGAACAGCCTCAGGGCGACCCGACAAGTTGAGCGCCATCCCACCATCCGGAATCCACCCACCATTGTCATATAGGCCAGGAATCACACCACCATTAGCCATCGCCCAGTGCACATGGTCATAGTGATTCTTCGCAGTAACACCAGACGTGCCACCACGCTTACCACCACGCAGAATCTGATTCGCGCCCTTCGGCGTATACAACAGCTCCTGCGACTGCGACCCATAAGCGGCGTTAATGACATCCCAAATCTGAGACAACGAACGGCCACCACCAGCACCAATATCCAACGCACGCCCCAAAGCATGGAAAGACACAGCACCAAACCCAGCCGTCCGCGCACCAGAACGGAACCCCGAAGTAACCCGAGCGCCAGGAAGAATCGCCTGAAGCATCTGCCCCATCATCCCGAGACCAACACCACTACCCGGCGTACCATTCGCCATCGTCGACTCCTGCGACGCGAACATCGACTTGACCTTGTCAGCCAAACCACCAGCCCACTTCACAGGAAGCTGGGTGAGGATCTTCACGAAGTCCCCGTCAACACCAACCTTCGACATCAACGGCGTGACGATCCCATCAACAACAGCCTTCTTAATGGCCCCGATCGGATCCTTGACGACCTCCACCGCCATACCAGCTGCATCCCAAATGCCCTTACCGACACCCTTAACCGTGTCCCACGCGTCACCAAAGAAGTCCCACACGCCACCATCCTTGAACGCCTGACCCTTACGGGCAGCCATGTTCAAACGAGCAACACCAGCAGGACCACCAACCGCGCGCGTAAACTCCGGGCGCATGATCGCCTCACCACCAGAAAGGGCAAGACGCCCACCCGTCGGCGAGTAAAACTCGTGCACATCACGACCAGGCGTATACCCCGGCATGACACCACCCGATTGGAACTTCACCAGGTTCGCCTTCGGAAGCGCCAGGGAATCCATACCCACAGCACCCGAAATCTTGTTCCACCACTCCCGGATCCCGTCGTTATACACGGTCCCCAGAATGAAGTTCACCGGCTTAGCAGCAATCTCCTTCAACGCATCCCACGCCGTACCGATCGCGTCCTTCACATTCTCAAACGCGTCACCGATCAACGCCACGCCAGCCTTCAACGGCTCAAACACATTCGTGCTGATCCACTGCCAACCAGTCGCCAAACCATCCTTCACGGTGTTCCACGCCGACACAATCGCGTCCCGATACAGGCCAAACGCGATCTTGATAACGTCAATCCACCACCGAATCTTCGCGAACACGTTATCGCGGATCCACGCCCACACCGCACCAATCGCAGTCTGAATCCCAGACCACACCGTGCTAATGATCGTGCCCGCAACCTGGAACGCTGCACCAAACCAGTCGATCACAGCCTTGATCGCAGGCCACGCAGTACCAGTCCACCACGAAGCGACCGCAGAAATCGCCGACTGAATCCCAGACCACGCAGCCTGAACAATCGCCTTACCCGTCTCCGTCTGCGTGAAGAACCACACCAGAGCACCCACCAGCGCGGCAATCGCAAGGATGATCAGACCGATAGGGTTCGCCGACAGGACCGCGTTGAACGCCGCCTGAAGCGTCGTCGCCGCAATAGTGATCGACCGCCACAGCGCCATTACCTTGATGTACGCCTGGATTCCAAGAACAATCCCACCGACTGCAATCGCGACCGCGATCAGCCAATCCTTGTTCTTTACGATCCAAGTGCCCATGCCGACTAGGGCCGGGATCAGCGTGCCGACCAGGAACGAACCGAGCGACTGAAGCACCGGAAGGACGTTGTCGCTGAACCAGGTAGCGAGCTCCTTCACGCGAGGGATGAGCTCGTCGCCGATGAACTGACCCACGTTCTGCAACGCCTCGCCGAGGAACTGCCCAGCAGCCTCCGCAGTCGGACCAATCCCGTCGAGCATGCCCGTGATCCCAGAGAAGCCATCCTTGAACATCGGGAACACGCCACCAAGGAACGACTCCCCGGCCCGCGACAGCGACGCCATCATGTTCTTCATCGCGCCCTGCGTCGTGTCACCAGACGCAAGCGCCGCCCCGCCAAGACCCGCCTCCATCGCGTTACGGAACGTGTCGAAGTCGACCTGCCCCTTGGACGCCATGTCCGCCGCAGCCTCAGCCGTCACACCCATCTCAGCGGCAAGGAACTGCAAGATAGGGATGCCCTGATCGCCAAGCTGAGCGATCACGTCGCCCTGAATCTTGTTCGACGCACCCACCTTGTTGAAGATCGCGCCCATCGACCCCATGTCGGTACCGGCGATCGTCGCCGCGTCCGCCACCAGCTTCAGGGTCCGCTCAAGGTCAGCACCCGGCTTCACACCAGCAGCCACGGCACCCGCAGCGGTCGTCGCCGCCTCGCCCATGCCAAACGCGGTGCCCTTCACGGACTTCAACGCGTCATCCATGATCCGGGCGACACCATCAGCCGAGTGACCCAGGCCAGTCAGCTTCGCCTCAGCGTTCTCCACCGACAACGCACGGTCCAGGCCGCCCTTAATCGCCAGGCCCGCCGCGATGCCGATACCCGCAAGGGCAGCCCCGCCGATGACCTTCCCCATACCCTTGACCCAGCCGCCACCAGACTTGCGACCGGCGGACTCAACCTCGCCCTGAACCTCAGACGAACCGAGCTCCTTGCCAATGGTCTTCCCCGCGCCCTTAAGCGACGGAACAAGGGACAGGTATGCGGTAGCCAGCTCCTGGGCCATGAGGCTCCTCCCGGGCATGCGAAAGGCCCCACAGGTGCCTGTGGGGCCTTAAGGACGCGGGAGGAGGTTAGCGCTACATGTAGCGCTCGCCTGCCGCGGTGATTCTGCGCGCGAACTCGCGCGCCTGGGCGTCTTGCTTCGCCGGTCCAACCAGCGTGAACGACTCCCCGCTAGGGAAGTACAAGGTCACGTAAACCTTGTTGCGATCCTTCTTGAACATCCCGCCCACGATCGCACCCACGGGCCCGGCAACGACTGCGCCGGCGGCGACACGGGTCACCGTCGTACGAGACCCAGCATTCGAGCCGCCCTCATACTCAGCCGTGACACCAGCCACAGAGTGCTTATGCACCTTCTGATCGGTGCCCTCGTAGGCGATCTTGCCGCTCGCCATCGAAACCCCGCCAAAGCGCGTGTCGTACTGCACGTGCTCCCGGGCCGCGGCCTGAGCTTCCTTGAGCTTTCCCATGAGTCCCATATCAGAAGGGTAGGGTCAGGGTCGCGTTTAGGACAGGTGTGGCGGTCATTCTTCACCCGAGCCCGAGCCCGAGCCCGGTCGCGGACGGCGACGCATGCGCTGCTCACGCCTCGCACGCACCTTCCGGTCGTCCGGAGCGGCACTCGAGGCACGGAACTCAATCGGCTTCGGAGCGTTCGCGCCCGTCCTCGCGTCCTTCGTCTTGAACCACTGCAACACGTGCAGCCGGTACTCGACAGCGACCAAGAGTTGCGCCTCCGCCGAGTAGGCCATCGGGCCACCCACTGCACGCCAGAGCGCGCACCCAGGCGGCAGGCCGCCAACCATGTCCGCGAGGTCCAGGATGTTCATGCCCGGGTTGCGCAGGTCGATGCCGTACTCGGCTCGGAGCGATGCCCGTAGCGCGCCCTCATGCTCATGCAAGGCGCCTACGAGCATCGTCAGTTTGGGGAGATCGCCTCGAACAGCTCCTGCACGAACGTGGCACCATCCATGACCGAGACACGCCCGGTCTTCTTGTCACGCAGGCCCGCCATCACGGCGCGGTACCCGTCCTCGCCGGCCAGGCGCCGCAGAAGCGACGGCATACGCGAGGCATCCTCCGCGTCCTGGACTGCCCGCAGGTCGTCCAGGAGCTCGAAGTCGTCGAACGCCGCGTCCTCGACCGTGAGGACGATCCCGCGGTGTGTGACCTTCCGCCCGCCGTCGACCTTCTCAACCTTCGGCTTCTCCGCCTTGGGCTTGTGATCGGCAGGCTTCTTGACCTTCGGCTTCTTCACAGGCACTACGTCAGTTGCTTCAGTCATGGCGATGACTCCTCAAAGTATGTTGGCGATGACAAGTGAACAGCGGGCCGGGCGAGTCATCGCCAAACCACCCAGCCCGCTGGAATAAGTCAGGCCGCAGGGCCGACGATCTTCGTGAAGTTTCCGATAACCTCACCCGTGAACTCACGCTCAGTCAGCTCCGAGTTCGACCACGTCTCCGTGCCGCCACCCGCAACCTCAAGACGCGCAATGACGTGACGCTCGTGAATGCCAGCGTCGAACTTGTCAACCACGCACGCATACGCCTGCACCTCACGCGCAGACGACAGAACCGACGTCGTCACACCCGTCGCAGTCGAAGACGAAATCACGTTGTCCGCGAGCTTCGCCGTCGTCTCGTTGTCCTCGAGCGTCCGGAACACGAACGACGTAGACGACTCCGTGATCTTCTTCCGAACGACCTTCCCGCCCTGGTGCGCACGGAACTGCTGCACCGAGTCGTCACGAGTCAGGTCGATACCCGACTCCCCCAGGTAGCCCACGTCCTCAAACCCAGCACCAGGCGCAGCAAGGCCCGTCGGGAGAGTCGTACCCAGAGGCGCCAACCAAACGGTGTCGTCCTCAGAACCATAAATCCGAATGTTGTCCTGGTCCTTGGCCATATCAGTTGCCGCCCTTCTCTGCGGTCGCGGGGGATGCTGCCTCGCGTGCCAGGCCGGCACGAATCAGATCGCGCGCCTCCACGTCCGGAAGAGTGACAGTCGCCTCAACCTTGTGGTTGCGGCCGTCCTTCGTCGTGAGCGCCGTAGCAGTCACAACCGTTCGGGTCTTACTCATGGGGTCTCCTCAAAGAGAAAGCCCCACACGACAGACACCGTGAGGGGCGGAAAGGGATATTTGATTGTTTAACGGGAGGCCCGCACCGTCAGGAACACCAGCAACGAATACCGGTCCACACCCGACGTCGGATCAGGGTCGTAGTACAGGGACTCCACAGTCACGCGCGAGAAACCCGCCGTCGACCGCCTCGCCCCATCAATCAGCAAGACACGAACGGCCTCGGCGAGCTCCCGAGAATCCGCACCCCACGCCTGCACCGAAAGTTGCGGCCGATCAACAACCCGACCACCCACCGGACCGCCCGTACGCCACACACGCACAAACTTCGCCGGCACAGTCTTCGGAACCTTCGACAGGACGGTCACGCCAGTCAACGCGCCGCGCAGATACTCGATCACCGCAAGCTCAGCATCACGAAACGCCATCAGAGCCGCCCCGCATCCAACGCACGCGTCAACGCCTTCGACTCCGCCTCACGCTTCCGCGCCGCCGACGTCGCCGTACGGACCTCGCCACGGGCACGATTCGGGCCAACCTCAACCTCGGAAACCATGCCCGGCCCAGCGGCTGACGCAATCGCACGAGTACGCCGACGGAGATCCGCCTGCACCTCGGCCGACTGAAGGACCGCTCGGGCCCCACGCCGGTTCATCTTCACGCGAGGATCCGCCATGTCACCCCTCCACCCGCTTCAAGCTCACGCGCAGACCCGCAGCCCACTGCCACGGCCCATGCGTGAAGTCCTCGAGGCCACCGACGACGTCGTACTCGACACCATCGACAACGACCCGGTCGTGCGGCCCCACCACGAAACCAGGCGGGCAGTACAGGTCCAGATCCCACAGAACGGCGTCACGGCCTGCCTCAAACGGCTCGGACGACGGCGCCGGCGGGGCGTACCCGTGAACCGCCTGCGTCACCGGGGCCGCCCACTCGTCACGGTCAATCCCGTGCGCATCCGTCGTCGGCGCATACGCCCGCACACCAACCGTGTACGGCGTCGGGAAGGCGCTCACAGGTTCAGCTCCCACCAGTTCAACGGCGTCGCGCCCGGCTCCTCATACGGCCCCATGTCAACCATGAACGCCTTCTGCTGCGAGCAACCAAGCAACTTCCGCTCAGCCTTCGTCAGGTACAAGTTCCCCATCGGGTTCGCGTACGTGACCTGTTGAGAGAACGGACCCGCCGTCTGGGAAGTCTGCGAGACAGCGTCACTACCAGTGCCAGCGAGCATGGCCCGCTTCACCATCGCGCACGAGATCATCAACGGAATGTTCGGGTCGAGAGTCGGAGGGGCCGCCTCGAGACGAGCGTCAACATCCGGGCACTCGGCCCGGATCATCGTCGCCGCGTCGAGCAGCAGAACCTCCGCTGTGGCGTCCTCCGCGGTTGAGAGGGGCCGCCAGCGGGCCTCGAGGTCAGAGACCTCAGCAAATGCAGCCATGACGGCCCCTCTCCACTACTCGGACTTGCGCGGCCGCCCAGGACCGCGCTTCGCAGGCTCCGCGTCGGTCTCCACCCAGCCCTGCGCCTTCAGCACCTCCGCCTGATCGGCCGAGACAGTCACGCGCGTCCCGGCCGGAGCGGTCAGCCTCACGGAGTCAGCCATCAGGCGGTGTGGTCCGTGTACTCGACGAACGACGCAACGTCGTTGATGAGCAGACCGAACTCAGCCTCAGCACGGATCGCGACCAGGTTGTTCTCCCACAGAGACGTGAGAGCACCGTTGATCGTCACCGTTGCCTGCGTCGACACGTCGTAGCTGATGCCGCCGACGGTGCCCCACACAGCCTGCGACCAGTCACCGCCATACCCGACGATGCCGCCCGTGTTCGGCGTACCCGGCACAACGGCCGTGGTCAGGCCATCGCCGATGTACGCGTTACGCCCGATCAGACGACCCGGAGTCACGACCGAAGCGGTGTCCTCGAGCGGCGTCTCAACGAACAGCGGCCGGCCGTTGTTGTCGACAGCCGACAGGAACGTCGGCTCAACGACACGGTCGAATGCGAACCCGTTCAGCTTCTTGCCGTCCTGCACGAGCAGCTTCAGACCAGCGACGATGTCGCCGTACACGCCACCATTCGCCTTCACAGTCGTGCCGAGCTCGACCGTCTTCGTGGTCTGGTCGATGTACTGCGCGAACGGCGTGTTCGTGCCGTGGAACGCCGCAGCGTCGAACGCGATCGCGAACGCCTCCGCGATGTCCTCACGGAGGAGGCTCATGTAGTTCGCCGGGTTAGCACGGACGACCTCAGCAGAGACGACCGCGATAGCCGCGATCTTCTTCGGCGTGATCGTCTTGATGCCAACGGCGCCCTTCGACGCCGGCTTCTGCGCGCCCTCAGCGACCCAGCCGGCCGTGGCCTTGCTGGTGACGACGGGCACCTCAGCACCGTTGATGCCGAGCGGCACCTGGCGGGCGAGCTGCATGAAGCTCGAAGACTTACGGGCCTGGTCAAAGTACGCCTGAGCCTGGTCGGGCTTCAGGAACCCAGCGAAATCGCTGGTCTTGGATGCGGCGGTAATAGCCACGGTTCCTCCTCGGGAAAGTTAAGGGGTTAGGCGATGCCGAGCGCTGTCCGCAGGGACTGCTCGATGCCGTCGCCGTTCAATGCGAGGGCGGGGGACTTGCCCTCGCCGGAGATCACCACGTGCCGGGTTGCCGGGGTGGTGGATGCCTCGATGAGCTTCTGAACCTTCTCCGCCTTCGCGACCAGC
Source organism: Oerskovia enterophila (assembly GCF_044748475.1). Lineage (NCBI taxonomy): Bacteria > Bacillati > Actinomycetota > Actinomycetes > Micrococcales > Cellulomonadaceae > Oerskovia > Oerskovia enterophila. Next base: position 188,744 of record NZ_JBIVFZ010000006.1, on the reverse strand, counting down.
TCTTCCTCCGTGGCCCCCGAGATGAACTCGTGGAACTCCTCGGGGATGCTGTGCTTCGCGATCACGGACAGGCGCAACGAATCCGCCTTCGCGTCAGCGAGTGCCTTCTCCGCAGCCTCCGCACGCTCGGCGAGCTTCTGCGCCTCCGACTTGCTGGCCTCTTCAATCTCAGCCAACTTCTCGGCAGCGCCCTTGTTGTCCTTCGCGCGCGACTCCCACTTACGGGACTCCGCGACGGTCTCCTCGTACTTCGCCTTCCAGTCGGTCTCCTGTGCAGGAGCCTCTGCGGCGGCAGCCTCGGTAGCGGCAGATTCGGTCGTTTCGCTCATCTTCTTCTCTCCCGTGCGGGATCACCGGGCGCCCGTGCGGGCAACCGGATCAGTGAATGTGGGTCGTGCAAAACCCGCCGTGCGGCGGGAAGTCATGTGATGTATGCGTTGATCCAGTCGCGTGCGCGCGCGTTGTGCTCATCACGCTCAGCGGGCGACATCGTGGAGGTGCGGCGCGACGCCACGTAGGCCTTCACGTCCACCTCGGGTGCGTCCGGATCCCACGACGGCGCCGACGCGCAGTTGCAGTCGTCGTGCGACGCGAACCGGGCCGTAGCCTCCTTGTAGACCGCGCCACGCTGAGCCAAGAACCGGCAGAAGTCGCACCCATCCGCTCGCGTGTGACGCGCCCAACCAGTCGCCTTCGGATCCCGTGCGACGCTCCGCACGATCGTGTTCCGCGATGGTTCGAGCACGTACTTCTGCACCGCCCCATCAAGGAGCGCCAGAGTCGCCTCAGGGTTCTCCGTGAACAGGTGCCCGGCCGCGTACCGAGCCCTGGCGGCCACCCTCTCCGAGCTCGCAACGTCCGCCATCTCAGCCGCGAAGCGGCCCGGGACGTCAGCCTCGAACCTCAGGTCGTCGTACCAGTCGGCCGCGACGGTCGCCGCGATCTCGCCATACTGCGCAACGAGGAGCGGCGTGAAGCGCAACAGTTCGTCCCGCGCGGCCTCCGGTCGTCCCAGATCCAAGGAGGACCAGAACGACCGGAGGTCACGCAGCGCCAACGAAGTAATGTCCGCGTTCGTGCTACGAAGATCCGTCGCCATCCGCGCCAACCTCCGCAGTGTCCGCAACACCAGCCGTCGCAGCACCGGCAGCGGCCGACAAGCCAGCAACCATCGCCCGACCCTGCGCCCGCCGCTTGTCCGCAACCAGGCGCGTAATCGTGGCCTGGTCGTAACCCAACGCCTCGAGCGCGACATCCGACTCGGCAAGCCACGGGATCGCCGAAACCTGCTTCACGAGCGCATCCGAAGCCGACACCACAGACGGCGTCGCCGGGTTACGCCACTTCGCCTGCAACGTCCGCAGCTCCTCGGGAGGCTCCGTCAGACCGTCACGCAACATGACCGCCGTAGTGGCCGCCCTACGCAGCGACGCACCCCAACCACGGTTCGCGGCGTTCGCCTCAATGACGAGGTCTTCCTTCGCCGCGTAGATCGCGTCCGCGGAAGCCGGGTTGTCCTGCACGATGCCCAGCGACGACAACGGCAGACCGGTCTCGCCCGCGAACAACGCAGCCCAACCCTTGAGCTGGTCCATGTGCGGCTGCATCGACTGCTGAGCGAACTGACCAACCGTCGGGGTGTCTCCGTCCTCATCCTTCGAGATCGCGAGGAAGCGACCCATGATCGCCTTCCACCGCGCCGCATCAGACGAGAACGCGCCCTCCTCAGCACCCAGCAGGTACCGCTGCGGCGTGTTGAAGAACTCCGCCGACACCTCCGAACGCAAGATCGTGCGCACCCCAGAGTCAGTGATGCTCATGACCGCACGCGAGATCCGCGAGTGACCAAACGGACGGTCAAGCTCAGGCTTGAACACCAACGGCTCAACCCACACACGCCCCAGACGGTTCGCCTGGATCTCAACCGCCCACTTGCCGGCCGCCGTGCGCGTGAACGTCGACACCTTGTCCGGCTGGTACATGACCAACTCGGTCGGGAAGCCCGTCTCGTCCGTATCCACGATCGACAACGCCGCCCGCATCATCCTGCGGCGACGATCCCAAATCCCAGTCCCGAACTGAGCCGAACGCGCCAGCAACAGCACCTCAGGCTCACCAACCGACGTGTCACCAGGAGTGATCGTCAGAAACGCCGTCGAATGAATCAGAGACGACGTAATCGCCTGCGGCAGCTCGACATCCATGTTGTTATCCGTGAACAAGCCCGCAAGATCAAACGGGTCCTGAGTCAAGCCCGGAAGCACAAACCCATCGAACGTGCACCGAGCCGCCAGCGCACCAACAGCCTTCGCCGGCCAACCCAGAACGGTCTCCACACTCTTCAACTGAGGAGGAATCGAAATCCCCAGATCCTGAAGAGCGTTCTTCCCGTCGTAATACACCGACCGCAACATGTTCCGCGTACGCTTCTGCGCCCACTTATTCAACAGCTCATCAAGCAAAGCAGCATCCGAGTGATCCAACTGGGGGATAGCGATAAGTCCGCTCACGCGACACCCCCAATTTTCAGTTAGAACGACACGGTGGCCCTACGGCCCGGCTTACGCTTACTAGTCCTCGCAGCCCACAAGGCCACCGAAACGGCCTCCACAGGCGTCTCATCGCCCCCAGGAACAGCCCAGCCCCAAGCGCCAGACGTCCCACGAGCCTTCTTCTCAGCCGTCGTAACGGACGCGTCCAACGGCCCCTGCCCCGCAAGGTGAGACAGCGACCCATCCCGAACCGCATCCAACGTCATCGCACACGCAGTCGTGTACTCCTCCGTCGTCACCAGCTTCAACACCCGAGCAGGAACACCCGCGTCGCGCAAAGCCTGATACAGGACCGTTGCCCCAGAGCGGCCACACAACGCGATCTGCGCCGCACTTCGCCACCGCTCAGGATTCGACGGGTCATCGCAGAACCACCAAACCAGCTGAGCGACACCCGCATCACGCGACGACGCAACAGCGTCAATCAACTCAACGTGGATCGGGCCGGCAACAGGCTTCCGCGCACCCGCAACCGCGACCCGCGAGTCATCAAACGAGAACGCCACCGCATACGACCGCACACCCTCAGGCGCCTCAGGAACCTCAAGCTCGGCCCAACGCGCCGCAGTAACAGCCCTGTTGTCGCCCTCTTCATCCCAGACGCCCATTGCCTCACGAAGCCACGACGCATCATCCGGAATGTTCTTCCGCATGCGAAGCATCGAGTCAGTCGGGGTCCTGTGCGGGTAGGACGGGTTCGCCTTACGCCACTGCTTGCGATCCATCGGATCCGCACCACGGTCCGCCGAGAACTCGACGTACACCATGTCGTCGTCCGCGTTACCTTCGAGGGCCTGGCTACGCTTCGCGGTGAACGCCTCACCGTCATCCTCCGGCCGCGGCGGAGTCCCCAGAAAGAACACCAACGCCCCGTGCGGATTGCGCGCCTGGTTCGCAGCCGGAACCATGTCCTCAAGCGCCTTCAAACCCAGCTTCTGCGCCTCGTCAAACACCAGAACGTCGATCGCGTCCATGCCGCGACCGAACCCATGCTCACGAGCACCAAACATGATTACCGACCCGTTGTTAAACGCGATCCGCATATCGTTGTTGTTCGTGTACACGTTCCGGATGTGCGGGCGCATGGCCTTCCGCATCACCATCGCCTGCATGGACTGCAACGTGTTCTTCGTCGTCGACAAGTGGTGCGACGTCCAAATTACACGCAACCCGGGAAACTCGAGCGCCAACCCGATAAGCAAGCTACCGACCGTGAACGTCTTCCCGACCTGACGCGGGATCGTCGCAACAACCCCGCCGATCGTCGCCGCATACTTGCAGCGGTCATCCAAACCAAGCGCAACCGTCGAAAATCCCTGCTGCCACGGATCAAAACTAATCCCCACACCAGCAAGACGCGGCTGAACCCTAGGCCAAACCGACTCAACAATCCCCGACGGAAAAACGACGTGACGAGCAGCCTCAGACAGCCGAGGCATCGAAGCTGGTGTCGACGCTGCCATGAGATCCGCCGCCTCCCGCCTCTTCATCCTCAGCGTCAAGCGCCTTAATCTCGTGCGCGATCTCCATCAACCGCTTCGTCAACGCAGCAAGATCACGCGCCGGCGTCTCCGGGTTCTGCACCGCAGTAGCAACCCGAGACCGCATCGCAACCAACAGCGCACGCAACTCGCCAGCGTCCGCAGCCTCAGTGATCGTCATCTTCACCAGGGGCTGCTCACCCGCAGCCACAACACGAAGCGAAGAGGCCATCTCGGATCACCCCCGGTGGAAAAACGTGGAGAGAGATAGGCGCTATGCCTAAGGGGGCGCCTTTGCGGTGGGGGGAGGGGGGTGGGGGCCCTTGTCCGTTCTGGTGGTTACCACCCGGTTGAGACTGGCATTCCTGTTACGTCACTTGCTTTGGGCTTGCGTCCGTCGCTTTTGCGCTGGTTGCAGATGCGGTGTGTGAGTTGCGTGTTGGATCGTTCGTATGGTGATCCGCCGCGACTTACTGGGATGATCTCGTCGACCTCTGCCCGCATTGGGTGCGGTGTGCAGCCTGGGCAGTTGGGTATGGTGCATCTTGGTCCGTGTTGACCAGACTGCATGCTGAGTGTCTTGTCTACTGGGTTGCCGCATAGTGCGCAGTGTGTCTCTTCTGCGAGTACTCGTGCGCGTACTTGTCTGCGGCGGTGTCCGTTGGCAGAGCGTGGGTTGCTTGCCATGTGGTGTGTTCCCCTTGTTGTGCCTCGGCAGGATTCGAACCTGCAACTCGCCCTCGAGTGGCGGCTTTGCCTTGGTTAAGCTACGAGGCTTGCCTCTTTGGTGGGTGAGGTGTCCCGCGGCTGTTGTGCCGCCCGGTTCACCGCGTGGGTGCCGGAAGCGTGTGCCCGTTGGGGGTTTTCCTCACCGTGGTGGGTACGCCGTGGTTCCAACGGGTGTGTTCATGTTTGGCCCGTGTTCGTGTGTGGTGAACGCGGGCCGTGTGTGAACGGGGCCATGCAACAACGGGCTGACCATCTTCTGCCGTGGCTAGAGGATCTCGCAGGCCGCACCGACTCTTCACGGTGGCGTTGTTGCATGGTTATGACGGCCGGTCGTTCACCGAAGCTACTGTGACGGGGCCGTGTTTGTGCCGGTGCAGTGGCTTGCCCGGTCGCATCGTATGAGCGGGCGGTTTGAGCATGCACCGGACGGGCAAGCAGAAAGCCCCGGCGAGCTGGTGTGCTCGGCGGGGCTTGGGATGGAAGAACCATCAAAGATCACTCTATGTCAAGAGCGATGGTTTGTCTAGCGCTGATAGTGATTGATCTTGGCCGTGAGCCATTCGAGGCCGGTCCACTTGACCATGAAGTCTCGGATCGCGTTCCAGGGTCGGGCGAGGAGGTCGTCGGCGAAGCAGATGCCGACGAGGATTGCTGCTTCGATGAGGACGATGATCCAGGCGGGGTGCATGTCGGTGATCCTATCGCGTGGCGGCTTGCCGTAGCCGGGTGAGTGCGGCTTCGTTGATGGTGGGTGGTCGGGTGATGTTGACGGCGTGCAAGGGGTTGCCGGTGGAGCATTCGAGGCGCCCGTTGTTGGCGCTGTAGGTGCCGTTGCAGCCGGGTTGGCGGCATCCGGGCATTCGGGCTTTGCGGTGGCCGGGGTTGAGTTGCTTCTGGGCTTTGGTGATCCAGTCGGCGGCTTCGGTGGCTACGTGGTCGCCGAGCTCGGGGTGTGCGGTCAGCCACTCGGCGTGGGTTGCGAGTCCTCGAAGTCGGCCTTGTGGGTCGATGGCGAGGATGGCGTCGCTCTCGCTGTGGACAGTCCTGGCGAGGAAGGCTGCCCAGTCGCGGATTTCGGCCATGAGGTCACTCACTGCGGCGTTGATGGGCAACTGTCGTTCCTTGCTGGCGGGCTTGGGCATGTCGTCGTAGATGACGCCCTTCAAGCCCCCGAGCGCGGCCTCGAGGCGGGGCCAGGTGTCGGCGAGTTCGCGGAGTCGGTCGCGGGTGTCGTACACGGATCCAGTCACGCAGGCTCCTTGAGCGCTCGGTTGACGACGGCCTTCACGTGCCGTCGCCACATGTCGATATCGGTGATGTGCTCGCCGCGCACCAGGCCGCCGGGCATGTACCTGCCGCAGCGGCAGTAGAGGCCCATGCTGCGCCCGTGGCTGGTCGGGCTGTGGTAGCCGTGCTTTGCGATGAGGTCGACGATCTGATCGACGCTCACGGGGCCTCGTCTCGGTAAGGGTTGGTGGGGACAGCGGACCCGACGTAGTTGTTGGCTTCGTCCCACCCCTCGGCCCGGGCTTCCTGCACGAGGTCACGCCCCGGCACGAACAGCAGGGCAGGCGGGTTGCCGCCGAGGAGTCGGTAGGTCTCGTATCCGTTCTCGAAGCCGGTGATCGTCCAGGTGTCGGCATCGAGCTTCACGGCGGCTGCGCGGGATGTGTCGGGCCAGTGGACGATGCTGCCGATGGGTAGTGCGTCGAGCTGGTCCACGGTGTCGATGCGGGTCATGAGGGCTCCCCTTCGAGGGCGACGCGTAGGTGGTGCACGACCGTTGCGCGGTGTGCCAGTTCGCTATCGACGCCGGCCACCCGGTCCGTGATGAGCCGCACGCGTTCGAGTGCTGCCCGTGCCGCATCCCTCTCGGCTTCGACCTCCTCGCGCACCTGTTCGCAGCCGACGTGTGGGTACTTGGCGAGGAGGCGGGGCCGGGTCTCGGACAGGGTGGCGGTCCGCGCGGTCAGTCGGTCTACCTCGGCCCGTAGTTCGTCGCGTACGTCTCGCATGGCGCCGAACATGTCGTTCGCGCCGCGCCACTGTGCAGCCCACTCGTCACGCTCGGCGGTCCGGCTCTCGACCTGGTATCGCAGGCCGGCGATGAGCTTGATGCCTTCGAGTGCGGCGCTGTGCAGGCTGTCGTTCTCGGCCTGTAGTCGGTCTACCTCGTCGGCCAGCTCGGACACGAGGGTGAACGTGGACTCGGAACTTCTGGCAGCGATGGGACCAGTAGCCCACTCCCTCGCGCGTCGAACCAGGTCGTCGGTGCTCATGCGTCCTCCAAAGCGGTCGTGATGGCGGTGCGGATGTAGGTCGCCTTGTGCTTCATGTCCCACGCCTGGCCGTAGAGCGCGTCCTGGACTTCGACGGGGAACGCCTTGAGCGCTTCGAGGTCGTGGTCTGCGCGCGAGTCCCACATGTCAGCCAGGTCGAGTACTGCGCGGAGTGCGGCGGTCGCGGCGGGCAGGTCAGTCCGCGCGTGAGCGATGAACTCGGCGTCCTCCTCGATGGACCCCTTCGATGTCACGAAGAACATCGACGCTTCGGGCCACTCGTCTAGGTCACGAGGGCGTGTGACGTACTGTCCCTCGCGGTCTAGGCCGTCGACCTTCCATGGCCCGTCTGTGGCGGCGTTGGTGCGTGCGTCCACTTGGTCAAGCCAGGCGCGAGGGTCAGTCATCGCTTGCGTCCTTCCAGTCGGTCACAGCGCGGGAGTAGATCGGTTGTTCAGGTGCGTACGGCGCGAATCGCTTTGCGTGTTCGAGATCTCGAACCACGACGACGCGCTTCCTGCCCCGCACGCCCCATTCGGTGCTCGTGGGGATCAGGCCAGCAGCAGCCAACACCTCCGCCTCATACGCGGCCAGCCACCGGTCGAATGCTCTGGCGCGCGAGGGCAGCACGGTCCCGTCGATCACGGTGATGCTGTACTCCTCGCGCACCTGATCGGTCGTCGGCGTGTACTCGTCAGCCACGGGACTCTCCTCTCAGGCGGGCGGCACGGTCACGAAGCCAAGCGACCGGGTCCTCGTACAGGGCATCGCGTGCCCCGATTGCCGAGCCGACGCCCGTCGTGCCAGCCGGTACGGCCGTGCTCTCCGCAGCGTCGCCCAGCGCGATCACCGCTTCCATGTCGTCAGCGGCCTCCTCAAGGGCGAGCGTCTCGCCCACCACGGGCGGGGCAGGGAGCACGGCCAGGACGGCGCGGGCCTGGCCTCTGCGTGCGTCCTGCATGTGCGGGGCCAGGTCCTCGAAGGGGACGCCCTCTCCCCACTCAAGGTCGCGCGCAAGGCTGTTGGCGTGCTCTTGCAGCGCTCGGGCCACGGCCTCCACGAGCTCGTCGTCCTCGCGTCGGGTGTCGGACACGACCTCTGCCGGGTGAGCGGCGAGCAGGGCACGGATAGCGCAAGCCGCATCCGCGACGCCGTCCTGGTAGTCAGACGGTCGGTCCTTGTTGCTCAGCCACTTGTCCGCGAGCTTGGTGAGGGCGGTGCGCAGATCATCGTTGGTCATCAGGGTTCCTCTCATGTCGGATCGCCCGGATACCGCGGCGTCCATGGGCTTCGGGCGTTCTCTTCGGTCATCCACGGCCATGCCTGCCGCTCACCCTTCGCGGCACGAACCAGGCGGTCAGGGAAGGCGCGCTCCCCATCGCGACCGCCACGCCACGGAATGAGCTTGGATGTGCACCCGGACGTGTCTTCCGGGTCCGCGGTGAGGCCCAGCCCGAACTCGGGCCAACCCATGAGCGCGGCAGACCCTCGAGGGCGTAGGTCGCGGTTGCCGCTGGCTGTTTTGCCGTGGCCGGCGTGCGCTTCCATGAGGAGCGCGACGCCGCGTGCCCGGAGCGCGTCGAGGTTGGTGATGAGGGGTGCGGCGTCGTCGTCTGACGTGATGGCGCGGGGGATGAGCTTGTACAGGGGGCCGATGAGGAGCATGTCGGGTTCGTGCTGGTCGATGAGGCGGTGAACGGCGCCTAGGTCGCGTTCCGTGGTGAGGTCGAGGCGGCCACCGGGCATGCCGTCCATGCACTGAATGTTGATGGTCTCGGCGGGGTCGACGGAGCCTTGCAGGCGGGCGTTGGCGACCGTGGTGCGGACCTCGCGCCGCCATTGCCGTTCGGTGTTCTCGACGTCGACCACGAGAACCTTGACGGGGGTGATCGGGGTCAGGAGGAACGGGTGAATGCCCGCTGCGGCGAGGATCGCGACCTGCCGGAACAGGGTTGACTTCCCTCCACCTTCACCGCCTGTCAGGACCCACCGGTCGTGACGTTCGATGAGGCCGGGGATGAGCCAGTCGTACTCGTCGGTGCCTTCGAGGAGTTCGGCGAGGCGCTTCGTGGTCAGGGTGCCGGCTGCGGACCCGCGGATCGATTCCCACTCGGCCCGGGCGTGCCCCATGACTTCCTCGAGCGGGTCAGACGTGGTGGAGAACTGAATGAGCCTCAGCCCCGCAGCTTCCATCCGGCGCCGAATTGCGGCCTCGCGGACGATCTTCGCGTAGTAGCCCGCATTCGATGCGGTGGGGGTGGACGCCAAGAGGTCGTGGAGCATGACGCCGTCGCACCATGACATGCGCTGCGTGCGGGCGGCACCAGCGACCGTAACTGGGTCGATAGGCTCCCCGGTCGCGTGGAGACGCGCAAGGAGCCCGTAGACCTGCCCGAGGCGCTTGTCGCCGAAGTCGTTGGCGTCGATGTGCTCGGACGTAAGGCGCAAACTCCCTGCGTCGAGAAGGGCGGCCCCGATGACTGACCGTTCCGCTTCCTCCGTTGTTGTCACCTGAACCTCCATTGGTCGTCGTCGAGCGCGGCGGGCTTCGTGGGCTTGGCCGCGTCGCGTCCTGCGAGGGCGCGCGCCTTGAGGGTGGAGAACTTGTCCCGCAGCGTGGACATGGACCGGATGTTCCCCGCCCAGAACTCGTCGGTTGTGGCCCACCTAGCGATCCACTCGATCTGTTCCGGGGTGTACCCGTCGAGGCGGATGAGGCGGTCGCATGCTTGGTGCCATGTGGTGCCGACTGTGCCGACCTTGTGCCCGTTGGCGCGTATGAGTTCGGCGAGGAGATCGCAGAGGCGGTGGACGTCGTCGGAGAAGGATCCGCCGTCCGTCGCGTCAGCGTCGGACGTAGAGTCTCTCTTCTCTTCTTCTCTACTCTTCTCTGCTATCGAGGGGCTATTAGGGTGGCTATAGCCTTGGCTATCCGCGCAGTACTCACAGTCGGGGTTGTTTACCCCTTTTGACTCGTGCCAGCGGCGGTGCAGTCCGAGGCGCCCAGCCGCTGAAAGGGTGTCCGTCACCTCTTCTACCTGCGCCTTTGTTCCGTTCCACTTGGACCAGGACCGGATCGTCCACCCGCCCTCGCTCTCGTCCCACAGGCCCTCGCGGATGAGAGCTGCGACATGACGGGCACCGTTGCGCACCCCGACGGTGACAAGTTCGAGGTCGTAGTCCGGCACGAACCCGTCAGTTTGTGCGCCCTTCGCGTATGCCAACGACCGGATGAAGAGCAGTTCGGCGGTCGGGCCGGCCTGTCGGATGGCCCTGTCGCGGAGGTAGTTCACGTCCAGGGGGACGAACGTGCTGGGGATCCGCTTCGGCTTCGCCACGTCTACTCCTTCCTGATCTGGTTCGCGATCGTCCATCCGACTTGCGACCCGGCCTCGTAGGCCAGGACGTAGAGGCATGTGGGGTTGCCGCACTCGCAGGCCAGGTCGCCAGCGGTGTCTTCGGCCATGACGCAGCCGGCGTTGTCGCGGCACAGGGTGCAGTGTCCGCACCGTGTCGCGGTCGATGCCCCGGTGGGCAGGGGCGGGCGTCGGATGTTGTAGATGGGGGCCTCGAGCGCGATGGCCCGGGTCTCTGCCGCCAGGACTTCGGGTCGCGTGTCGTACCACTCCACGGAGATGCCGCGGACTTGCGGCCACCAGGACTTGGTGGTGCCGTGCGCGGCGAACCGAGCTCCCGGGTTGGAGGTGATGCCGACGTAGAGGAGGGAGCCGCCGTCGTCATAGAAGCGGTAGAGGGCTTGCATGCTGCTCCTTTTGTGTGTGCTGTCGTTCAGTGGATGCGTTCCACCGGTGGTAGTGGGCGCGCACGATCGCGGGCGCGCACGTGAGGTGGTGGCGGCCGACGAGGGGTTCCCTCACGCCGTGGTTCGCGAACAGCCACGAGAGGTGCTCGAGGTGTTCCCGTCGCGGCCCGGTGTGTTTGCCGGCCATCAGGCGGCCTCCTTGTGGTTGTCGTGGCAGTGGCGTCGGATCGCGGTCGTCTGCTCCCGGATGAGCTGGTACCGGTCCGCGACGAGGGCGGAGTAGTTCTCCCGGCTCAGGCGCGCCCTGGTCTCGTGCGAGGGGGAGTAGTGGAGCCATCGGCCGATCGGTGCTTTGTAGTCGAGCCAGGCCATGTACTGGGCGGTGCAGTCGGGGCACACGTCAGGCGGCCTCCTTGATGAGCTGTACGCGTGCGTTGAGGCCGACCCACTCGGCATAGGCCGGCGGGATGCACTCGAACGCCCCGTTCCATGTGACGTCGTGCTCGATACCCAGTAGCCGCTTCACGACGGCCTTCTCGCGGGGCACGTAGCCGCCCTTGCGGACGTACTTGGCTTCGTACTTGTCGCGGCGGGCACCCCCGTACGCGCCGGCCACCCACTCGTGCGTTGAGTGGTCGCACGGCCGGGGCGGCTGAAGGTTCCAGTTGGTCTCGAACAAGCGCAGGCGTTGCAAGTGGATGCGCACCCCGTCGGTGTCGATCGTGGACAGGCCGAACATGCACCCGCACAGGCCGACCGGGTCCACCATCTCGGGGCCGGCGTCCTTCACGTTCTCGATGACGTAGGGGAGGTCGAGCATCGCCGCCTTCTCCCGGCAGGGCTCGATTAGCTTCGGCCAGGACGTCTCTCGGCCGGCGTTGCCGCGCGTGAAGGCCTGGCAGGGCGGCGACATGTGGATGAGGTCGATGTCCGTGAGCTCAAGTGAGGAGCCGTCGTCAAAGAACACTCGCCCCATTACGTACAGGTCGTCCAGCACCTTGAGCGCGTCCCCGACCAGCTTGTGCTCGGCGGGGTTGCGCTTGAGGCGGCTGTGATCCATGTCGACGGCGTAGACGTCATAGCCGGCGCGCTGGTATCCGACTGTTGCGCCGCCTTCGCACGCGAAGAGGTCGAGGGCCTTGGGTCGGTTCATGTGTTCTCTTCTTCGATTTGGAGCCGAATAACCCAGGTGCCGGGTCGTTTGGTGTGCGGCCCTCTGCGGTAGGTGACGGCGACGACGTGTGTGCTGTCGTCGTCTACCCAGCCGTACCCGTCTGCGTCCGTTATGCCGTCTAAAAGCGCTTTGACGCATGGCGCTGCGTTGCTCGGGTCGGCTTTGGATGCGCGCGGGTAGGAGATCCAGGCGGTGACGTGGGCGCGGTCGAACACGGGAAGGCCCGCGACAACTGCTGCGTCGCGGGCCTTCGATCGGGCGTTCTTGGTGAGTTTGGATTTGACTGCCCAGTGGAGGCGGTCGTTGGAGCTCCACCATTCGTTCTTGGTGAACTCGAGCCAAAGGTCAGGCATCTTGTGGCCTCCAGCACGCTCGGCACCTGCGCTTGCCTTTCGAGTCGATGTATGTGTTCACCGAGTCGTAAGGGTGACTGCGCGGACAATGGGTCTTGATGGCGTTGGCGTGTGTGCCATGGCGAACGGAATCCAGCTTGTTCGCTGACGACGTGTCCCAGCGGAGGTTGTTGGGCGCGTTGTTCGTATGGTTGCCGTCGTTGTGGCAAGCCTCCATGCCGTCAGGTGCGGGGCCTACGAAGGTCATCAAAACCAGGCGGTGAATCAGCAGCATGCGCTTCTGCCCGCCACGGTAAAGATCCACCCGCAAACGGCCGCCCTTGAGGTTCTTCACCGGTAGTAGAATGCGGCCTTTCCTGCGTCGGCCATTAGCATCGATGCGATCAAGCGAGCGGACCCGCCCGTGGTTGCTTACCTCGTAGAGCCCCTCGTAGCCAACGGCAGGAAGCCAAACCTCTTCGAGGTCAGTCATCCCATTCGCCGATCGTGTGTCCGAGCTGGCGAAGGGTGCGTTCGGCTTGGGCGCGGGTGACCCAGTCGTTGACGGTGTAGTGGGCGCCGTAGAGTCGCCCGGTGCTGGTGTCGGCCCAGTCCAGGCCGGGCCACCAGTGGAAGTGCACGTCGCCGACAAAGTCTCGCCACACGATTCCGCCTGGTCGCCGTTGCGGGTAGAGGGTGCTCATGCGTGCTTCACCTCGTCTGCGTATGCGGGGTCGTTAGGGGGTTGGATGCGGAAGCCGATGGGTTGGTCCCCGGCTCGCTCCGTGGATGCCCCCGACAGGTCGTAAACGTCGGGGGCATCCACGGGTTCAGGCTTGGGCGCCCGCGTGACGTCGAGCGTGAATCGGATTCTCATCCGGTGTTCCTATCCGTTGGCCCAGTTGCCGGGTGTGTAGATGATTTCGTCGGCGTCGATTTGGTCGGGGTGGAAGTGGGTCATGTAGTCGTGTGCGCGTTGGAGGCGGTCGTAGCGTGCGCGGACACCTTCGATCGCGTCGGCCCATCGTTCGCCGGCGTAGGTGACCACCCCCGCTTCGCGATCCGCGATGTACCAGCCTTGGCTCCATGTCTTGAAGACCCGGTAGCGGGGTCGGCTAGAACGGGGCACCGGATGCTCCCTCGGTCGACGTGGTCCAGGGGTCGGACGCGGGTGCCTGGCCGTAGTCGCCGGTGTTGGCGGGGGTGCGGCGGTTGAAGCCACCCGAGGATGTCGCGTTGCCCTTGGTGGAGCGGGTGACCTTCGCCGTGGCGTACTTGAGCGACGGCCCGACCTCTTCGACCTGGAGCTCGACGACGGTGCGCTTCTCGCCGTCCTTGTCGTAGGAGCGCTGCACGAGTCGGCCCTGTGCGATGACGCGTGTTCCCTTGGTGAGGGACTCGGCGACGTTCTCCGCGGCCTCGCGCCAGATGGAGCAGCGGAGGAAGAGGGTGTCGCCGTCCTTCCATTCGTTGGTCTGCTTGTCGAACGTGCGGGGGGTGGACGCGATGGTGAAGTTCGCGACGGCTGCGCCCGACGGCGTGAACTTGAGCTCGGGGTCTCCGGTCAGGTTGCCGACGACAGCGATGATGGTTTCTCCGGACATATTCAGGACTCCTCGACGATGCGGACGGGGTAGGTGGGGAGGTCGAGTCCGCCGTGGAACCGGTCAGGCTCTTCGATCAGGCCCGAGTCCTTGTCCTCGTACGGGATGGACGCCACGAACGGGTCGCCGTTGTGGTCGAAGCTGACGATCCACGGTCGCCCGTTGTAGTCCCGGATGAAGTAGTAGAGGTCAGCGTCGCCCGTGGAGTGCTGCTCCTCGAGGAACGCCTCGAACAGGGGGCGGAGTGCGTAGGTGACGGTCGTCGCGGTGCTGGTCATGGTTGTGCTCCTTGGTTAGTTGGCGAGTTCCCAGTGCCAGGGCTCGTGCTTCTCGGTCTTGGCCCAGGCGGGGTTGATGAGTCCGTGGTCGGCTCCGTGGCGGAAGAGCCAGGACCGGGCGGGTTCGGGTATGTCGGCTGCTGTGCCGTACCCGTGGTTGGACGTGCCGGGTTGGGCTGCCCACGACCCGCGTGATGCTTTGACGGAGACCTGTTGGTCGTAGGACCGGTAGCCGTCGGTCATGTTGACCCTTGGCATACCAGCGGCGGCTGCTGATTCGAGTGCGGCGGCCATGTCGCAGCGGAAGAGGGTGCCGTCCCAGATGGGGCAGAGTGCGTCGCGGGGCAACTGCCCGTTGGGTGCGGACCGTGCGCGTGCGATGGCGTCCGCGTGGTCGGCGACTCGTGCAACGGGCTGCTGCACAACCACGGGCGACGGCGGTTTGGGCTGCACAGCAGAGGCCGCGATCTCTACGGAGAACGCGGCCTCGGTTGGGACCTGCACCGGTGTGACGGGTGTGGGTGGTGGTGTGCGGGGTGGTGCGACCGGTCTGAGCTCGACGATGACCGGGGCTTCGAGGGGTGGTGTGGTGAGATCCGGGCCGCTGCCGAGTACGGGTGCTGTCAGGGCGAGCACCAACGCCACCGCGGTCATGTCTGCTCCTGGAGTAGTTGAAGCCACCTGTCGAGGGGCTCGTTCTGCCAGTGCGTGCGGTCGACCCACTCGGGCGAACCTGACCGAATCAGGGCCAAGTGCTCGTCCGTCAGGTAGTCAGCCGGTACCGAGTAGTGGGTGATGCAGTCAGTGCAGCCGCAGCCCGGTGGGTCCACGACAAGGCGCTGGGGTTCGTACCTCATGTCTGCTCCTTGAGGTGGGTTGCGAGGGCGGTGGACTTGTCGGGCGAGTACCCCGACCACGAGAAAGCCCCCGGCGCGATCACGACGGGGGCTTGAAGGAAACCAGCGGCCTGCACGACGGCGAGCGCTTCCGGATCCTGGTCGATCCGATGCTCGACGTACGGGATGCCGAGGAGGTCGAGCTTCTTCTTCTGGAACGTGCACTGAACGCAGTGAGCTTTGGAATACAGGTCAACGGTCGTCATGTGGTGGCGGCTCCTGTGAGCATTGAGTAGAGGTCGAGTCGTCCGCGTCGGTGGAGGCGGTTGTAGAACACTTGCCGGTCGTCGTACCCGGTGTGCTCGAGGATGTCCGCCAGGGTTGCGCCCTGAAGGTGGAGGGTGGTGATGGTCTCAACGAACTGATCGAACGCCGCGGTTGCGCGTGCGGTTCGGGCAGCGTTGGCCTTCTGCTGGACGGCACTGTTCTGCTCGGGGGTGCGTCGTGTGGGCCGGGTCGGTTCGCGCTTCTCAGCACCCTTGTCGATGCCGCCCCAGATGCCGTGTTCTTCGTCCCGGCCGGCGTCACCGCACTCACGGCGCACAGGGCAGGTTTCGCACGCGGCCAACGCGAGCTTGAGGCGTGCCCGCTTGGCCTTGCCGCCCTCGATCTTCCCGCCCGGGATCTTCGTTGGCGCGTACCAGTGGTCCGTTTCGGGTGATGTGGTGTTGCATGCGGCGCGGAAGGGCCACGGGTTGTCGTCGTTCATGCTGCGGTGTCCTTCCGTGGGCGGAGTAGTGACCGGTCGCCTTTCCAGTCGTCGCGTTGGATGGCGCGGTATGCGATGAGGCGGTTCCAGAGTTCGGCGTTCCCTGTTCGGTAGCACCAGCGTTCGAATGATGCGAGGGTGAGTCCGAGCCTGTGTGCGACTTCCGCTTCGTTGGAGACGCCGGTTGCGATCATGAAGTTGATGTCTTCGATGCGGTCGGCGCGGGCTTGGGCGTTTTGGGCCGTGCGCGCGCTGGTTGCCGCAGTCGTGCTCATGCCAGCTCCTTCCATGCGGCGGTTGCCAGGTCCACGAGGTGGTGGATTGCTTCGACGTCGTCCGTGAACCCCGGCTTGGGTGCGTCGGTGGGGTGCAAACCGAACGCGGCCTTGGGTGGGGTCAGGTCGTACTCGCGTTGCAGATCAACCTCGCCCAGGTCGTCGCTGATGAGGATGCGAACCTTCACGGCTGCTCCTTGAGTTCGTTGACGCGGGCCGTGATGGCGTCGCGCAGGTCCGGTCGCGTGTTCCACAGATCACGCAACTCGTTCTGGTCCGTGATCGCCCCCACATCAACCGGGGGAGCGTCAGGGAGGGGGGCGACCTTGAACAGGCCGAACTTGCCGCGCGACGTCGGCAACGTGATCTCCACGCGCTTCTCAATGTGGGACGCGTGGGACAGTCGCGTGCCGCCTGTTGCGTCCTTGCCGAACGTCACGCCCGGGTCCCTGTAGAGGCGGACGCGGCGGCCCACGTACACGGACGCGTCAGGCCCCCACACCGCAGCGAGAACGCGGCGCATCGTCAGACCCGGGCGCCACGGACGCGGGAACTCAGCCAACGTGATGTTGATCGGCTGCTCAGCGTTGCCCGCCGAGACGTCCGTGATGGTGAAGTCACGCGGGCCGGAGAGGAGGTCGATATTGTCGAGCTGATCAGACTTGCCGACGAGCGTTGCAGAGATGTCCACGGTCAGACCCTCGCTTCCTGGAACGGTTCGATGTACTCGGTTGCGGGCAGCGTCCGTGCCGCCTCGGTGTAGGCCATGACCATGTCGGCGACGTCCTTCTCGAACGCGACGACAGCCGCCTTGATCGCCGTGAACCACTCCTCGTCGGGTTCGACGCGCTTCACGTACATCGGCATGCCACCGGAGTAGGAGATGTAGTCGATCCACTGCCGCCCGGACACGAACAGGCCCGCCTGCAACTGCGCCATGTACATAGACGGGACCCGGTCGGACAGGATCGTGCGGAGGTGCCCCTTGGGTCGGGGTGACTTGATCTCGATGAGGCCGTCGTCGCCGACAAGACCGTCGGGGGAGTAGCCCAAGGCCCAGCCGTCGAACGGGTTGTCGCGGGTCATGAACCCGAGCTCGCGAACCGGGGCGACGGTTTCGGCGTACTTGTCGCGGGCGCGGGGTTCGTTCTCGACGCCACGCCACATGTCCGACGTCATCGGGGTCTCTTCCGCCCGACCCGTGATGCGCTCAGCGGCGAGGGTGAGCGTCAGGCCACGCGACGTCTCGTTGGACGCGACCTTCAACGTGCTCGGGGTGATGAGCTGCCCGACCGTGGAGGCGGTGACGATCCCCGCGCGGAGGTCACGCCACTCGTCAGTGCCCTGGGTGATGTTCGGGTACTCGCGCAGGGTTGTATCAATCGGCGGCATGGTGCCTCTCTTCTGGTGTCAGGGGGGTTAGTACTTGGAGCGCTGGTTCTTGTAGAGGCACCAGGCGGTTACGGCAGAGAGGACGATTACGACGCCCCACCAACCCGGGTCACTCATGAGCGGACTTCGATGTCGTCGACGTAGTGCGCGGTCTCGTCGAACTCCCACTCGCCCTCGTCGCGGTCCCAGGACTCGCCCCAGCCGGAGCACTGGGCGCAGATCGAGCCGGGCAGGCGGTTGTAGGCCAGCTCGAGGGCCGAGTCGAGGTCGTCGGCTTCGACCTCGACGGCTGTGCTCGTGACGTTGGTGAAGTAGAGGGTGTACTTGCTCATGGGGTGTCCTTTCGGCAGCGGTGGTTTCTGCGCCACATATCGGCTAGGCGAACGTTGATGTGCCAGGAGGTCGCTTGGCAGGTATCGCACGTGTTGTGCACGTGTCGGTCCTCGCCCGTGCGCGCCGTGAACGTCACGACGACCCCAGCAGGTGCGCCTTCACGGCCTCGGCCTGAGCGCGGAATGCGACGCGGTGCGACTTGGGAAGGGCGTCCCAAGGGATCGGCATGTTGCGAAACCGGTGCGCGTGCAGCGTCCGCGCGAGTTCGTCGGTGTCGATGGACGCGAACACGGCACGGGCGACGTCAAGGTCGAGTTCGAGCACGGGTCGCATGTGCGCGCCGATCGCTTCGGCCGCGCGCTCAATGGGGGTGTCGGGCATGTTCCTTCTCTTTCTGCTTGGACCACCGGTTGCCGGCGAGTGTGGTGGGTATGAGTACGGCGAGGAGGGCCCAGAACGCGGTGTCTGGGTGCGCCCACACCCAACGCGCGGTGATGGTCAAGACCACGGTCAGGACGCAGAAGAGCCCCGCACCGATCAGGAGTCGGGCGGGGCTCTTCGGACGAGGCTGGGCATGTCTCATGCGGTCCTCACAAGCGCTCGAGCTTCACGCTCCTTGGCGCGCTTCTCGCGGTACCACTCACGCTTGTAGTTGCGGCGGCACTCACGGCACTGGCGACTGCCGCGAGTAGTGATCTTCAGGTTGTCGCCGGACAGGGGGTGGCCGTTGTGGCACTCTGTCTGGCGCATCTTGACCGCACTCCACGAGTCGGAGCGCCGGTTGTTCTCCTCTGGGGTGACCGCCTCGAGGTGGTCCGGGTTGATGCAGTCTCGGACCCGGCACAGGTGGTCGATCTGGTAGCCGTCGGGGATCGGGCCGACGAGCAACTCGTAGGACAGGCGGTGCGCGATCTTCTGTCGGAAGTACCCGTACCCGATGTGCCGATTGAGCGCGCCGGTCCAGTGCCAACATCCCGTGTCCTCGTCCAGACGGTATCGACTCGTGATGTCGTCACGTGTGACAGGTATTTCTTCGCCTCTCATGCCGTGATCTCCTTCCTCTTCTGGGGCGGTTCGGTGGGGTGCTCGCGGAGCATGGCGTCGAGGTCCGTGTACACAGGGACCAGCGGGTAACGGTCCGCGACAGCGCGAGCGAGCTCGGGCGTGAGGGTCTTCCCAACCCGCGCGAACCCTTCGCTCAGCGGGGCATCAGGGCTGACCCGGTACCCCTTCGCGCGAGGCCGAGAACCGTCCGGCATGTACAGCGCGACGATCTCCGCATGCGACGCCCGGAACCCTCGCTCGTGGACGGTGACGTTCCCGAACGCACGGACGACGCCGCTCACCGAGCTGTCACGGTTCGCGTACGTCAGCGACCCGGTGAGAAAACCGTGCAGGCCACAGTCGCAGTCGTGGATGGAGTGCTTGTCGGACCCGTTGTTCCCGTAGTGGGGCAGCGGTTCGACGGACGTGATGCCGCGCTCACCGTTGAGGGTCCACGCCCACCCGACGAACTCCTGCACGTACGCGGGGTACGTGGTTCCGTCGGCGCGGGTCATGGTGCGGCCGGTGAAGACGGTCTTGTGTTCGCGTGCGGGTCGCGTCGGGACGAGGCCGACGTTGCAGACTTGCCAGCCGGTGATCTTCCAGCACTCGGCTTCGTTGACGCCGGGTGCCCAGATTCGCCGGTACGTGGCGCCGGCGAGGTTGCCGTCGGCGTCTGCGATGAACGTTCGTGCCCCATAGAGAGACCCCACCCGGTATCGGGTGGGGCCGTCTTGGAAGGGGTTGTTCGTGTGGGGTTTCGGGGCTTGCCACCCGTCGTCGATGTGGGTCATGTCGTCACGCAGGCACGGGCGTGGGCTCGGCCGGGACGATGGGGGCGACGGGTGCGGTGAGGGGCTCTTCGGTGGGGAGGACTTCGATCGTTTCGATCTGCTCGCCCTCGTCGCCGAGGGTGGGTGCGTGGTGGCGGCCGGTCGTGGGGGTGAGTGTCAGGCGGTACATGTCAGTTCTCCTTGTCGTAGCGTGCGTCGTCTCGTGCGAGAAGGTGGAGTGCGAAGGCGGGGCGACCAATGCCCCACGCAACAGCGAGAAGGCAGATGCCGAAAGCCCATGGACTCAGGGTCAGCACCCACACGATGAGGCCCGTCATCCAGAGCGCCATGGTCACGGCCATTGCGGTGACGAGGGACTTCGGGGGGCGGTAGTACCACGGGTCGCGTTTGCTCACGGGTTCTCCTTGGTGTTGGTGCCGCAGGTGCAGGTTTGCCCGTAGATGAGTAGGCGCCCGCACGTGGGGCAGTGCGTGAACGTGGCGCCGGTCACGTGTTCTCCTTGAGTGCGTTGAGGGCGAGTCGTGCGAGTTCGGTTGCCCCGTCGCCGTACCGGTGGGAGATCGTGGTGACGGTGCGCCAGACGATGTAGCCCTGTCGGTCCCGGCCGGCGGGGGTGTCGACCTGGTACGTGGACACGGTGTCGGGGTCGAGCACGTTCTCATCCGTGTTGGAGACACGGGATACGCGGATCCGGTCGACCATGTGATGCCCAACAGTCAGACGGATGAACAGGCTCATGCGTCCTCCTTGGGAGCGGCGGTGGGGTGCGGGGTGTTGCAGTTGCAGCGGATGCACCCGAGGTAGTCGTGTGACTTGCAGTAGTGGCCGCAGTGGCAGATGTCGGTGAGATTCCCGCTCCCAGCGGCATTCAGGCTCACGCGTGTACCCCCGGTCGTTCGCGGTTGGGTCCGTGTTCAGCCTCGAGGCGGGCGAGCTCGGAGTGCAGCAGCCAGTGGTCGGGGATGTGGTCGGCGACGCGGCGCCAGTGATGTCCGCACCAGTTCAGGTCGTGGCCCTTCTCGGGGTTTGTGACCCGTACGTATGCGGCGGAGTTGCAGGCGTCGCACCGGTCCAGCAGTGTCAACTTGCTCATGACTTCACCTCCTTGTGCGGGTTGGGGGTGCGGGGGCCGTTGAAGCCGCCCGCCTGGTCGTCGTTGGTGTGTGCCCAGGACCCGGCCTGGAACGCCCCCACAAGGGCGGGGTTGTGGCGGACCGCTATGTGGACCGCGTTCTCGGGGAGGTACTGTCCGCACCCGTTCAGGTACCACGCGTCTTCGGCATATCCGAGGTCCCACGCGTCGGCTTCGGTCGTGAGCGGCTTCGGCTCGTGCGTCGTCTTGCGGTTCACGGTGTCGCCTCGATGTACCGGTCGGTGAGGTCGCGGATGTAGTCGAGTGCGGAGTCGTACTGTTCTTCGCCGGGCGCTTGGCCGTGAAGCTCGCGGTTGCGCCAGATGACGACAGCGGCGACGAGCGCTTCGGCCCGATCGAGCTTCACGAGGGACGGTGGTGTGAGTGCTTGGACGCGTTCGACGACAGCGGCCGTGTGATCAACCACAGCCGGATGCGGTCGGCCCAGAAACTCGGCCTCCGTCATCGGCGGGATGTCGCCGGTGTGGTCGTAGTGCGTGCCCTTGACAGAGCCGGTGGTGCGGTAGTCAGCCACGGGTGTTCTCCTTCTTTCGTCGGGGTCGGGTGAGTGCCCACAACGTGAGCCACACCCGCGCGGTGAAACGCTGGCCGGGGGTCATGGCATGTCACCGATCGGGCGGAACGTCAGCTTGAAAGCCTGGGGTGGGCCCTCATGCGCGCAGGAGTTGCACACGATGACCCGCGCCTTCATGAAGTCGAGGCGGTCCGGGTTGCACACGAGCAGCACCTGGGGTCCGTGGTCGCACGCGGGACACTTCGAGTACTTGATCCACGTCGCGGCGGGGTTGCCGGGCCATTTCGGGTGGTCGGAGTGCTCACACGCCCAGACGGGGTTCCAGTCGAGTCCGGCGAGGATGTCAGTTTCCGTCGCCGCGCTCATACCCGCACCCGCCTCTCCCTGTATGTGACGGTGCGACCACCCGGCTGACGGTCAACCTGGTACGTGCGAACGACGTCGGGCGTGTACACGAACCCGTGGCCCATGCACCGCCCGCACGTCTGCGTGAACCCGGCAACGGGCGTGCGACCAGTGCCGGCGCACAGGGTGCAGTGCGCGCGGGACCAACCGTTCAGCTCGTCAGGTTGCGCGGACCCGTACTTGAAAACACGGCGCGCCTTCACCGGTAGATCCGTTCGCCAGTGAGGACGTTGTGCGCTACCTCGTGCCGGAACAAGTACTCCGTCGACCCCGCCATGAGTGCGAGGTCCTGGTGCGACCCTGACGGCACGGTGTCGATGAGCTCGCCCGTCTCCCGGTCGAGAATCTGCCAAACAGGTAGAGGACGACCCGCGTACGTCGTCATGAGTCGTCCCCGAGGATCCGGCGGGCGATGACGACCGCCCAAGCGTCTAGGGTTTCGCCGATGCGCTGCCCGTCTGCGTCGACCGGGTCGTCCGGGTCCTCTGCCTGCTCGGCGACACGCTCCCAGTGGTAGGCGATGGCGTCGAGCCACCCAGCAAGGGCAAGGTGGATCTCGACCGCCCCCGGGTACAGTCGAGCGTTCAGGTCGCCGCCCCACTCCGCATACTCGGCCGATGCGGCTCGGCGCAGCAGTACGGCGCTCATGGCTTCGCCGCGGGGATGACGGGCTGTGCAGCGCGCGGCATGATCGGGAAGCGCTCCAGGGTCGAGCGCCCATCCAACGGCCCCAACGTCGGGTCGTAAACGTATGTGTGCGCTTGACCGTTCAGAACGTTCACGTGCACCGCCGGCGTACCGTCCGCGGCGGGGAGTGTCACACCATCGAGCACGTCCAGAAACGACGGCTCAGGGTTCGGGTCAACACCCACAAAGTTGCGTGTCCACCAGCTCATCAAACTCACCTCTTACCTCTCGGGTCGACCGTGCGGCGGTCGATGTACGCGTTCAGATGTGCCTGCGTGTACCGGATGAACCGGCCCATGCGCACGAACGGGACCTCGTTGCGGTGGTCCCGGAGCCATGACTCCTTCACGCCAAGCCGACGGGCAGCTTCAGCGCGGTCGAACGGCGGCTCGTGAATGTCGCTCATGCGTTACTCCTTGCTTCACGGAAGTTGGTGCGCGCTTCCCTGCCTGCGACGGCGGGTGCGAGCTCGTAGTCGATGTCCCAGTTCGCTGCGGAGGACCACAGGACGGTCACGACGGTGATGACGTCGGGGAGGCGCAGGTCGTAGGCGACGCCGAGAGTGACGCGGCCTCGGGTCCAGTACGACGTGCCGGGGTGCGCTTTGGAGTCGACGACTTTGCGGGGCTTCCGGAGTGCGGAGAGCAGTTCCTCGGGTTCGACGGCCATGTCGAGTGCGCGGTCGGTTGCGTGCTTGCTGAACCGGAAGCGTTGGCCGTTGATGGTGTGGGTTGGCATGGGCACGACGAAGCTCCTTTGCTTGTGTGGGGAAGGGAAGCGGTACGGGCGGGGGTTCGTCCCCAGGCGGGACCCTCCTGCCCGCCCGTACCGCTGTGTAGTGCGAGTGGCCCCTGCGAGATTCGAACTCGCACTGGATCGGTTTTGAACCGATTGCCTCTGCCGAAGGTTGGGCTAAGGGGCCGTGTGGCCGCTTGAGTCAGCGGCCTGTGCACGTCGTCCGGGATCTACCGGTCGTGCACACCACCCGTCAGCTTGTTCCTGACAGAAGCCGAAGCTTCTGTCCCTTGCGGCGCGGGGCCTTCCCTGTCCTGGGTCGCTCCCTCTCGCGGTTCTCTCCGCCACCCCGAGGACATGTAGTGGTGGCGGGTATCCGCTGACGTGTGAGTCTGTTCAGTTACGACCGCCCCACCGGGGAAGCTGAGTGCCCTAGCGCCCGGTCTGTGAGGGGCGAGGTGCTGCTAGGGCTGTTGTGCCTAGGAGGGGGTGAGGAGTGCGGCCTGCGACCAAACCGCGGCGGCGTCAACGCCGAGTGCCTTGGTGATCGCGTCGAGCTCGTTGACCTTGAAGGGGTCTCCGTCGAGCCGGCGCTGGAGAGTTGTACGGGGGATGCCCGTTGCCTCTGAGAGGTGGACCTGCGAGCAGTCCGCCTGCTTGCGGAGGTCTTCGATGACCTTCGCGACTGCTTCGGCGGTGTTCATGTCTTGGACACTACCGGCCCAAATGGGCCGACGCAAGACCGAACGGGCCGACGGGTACGCAAGTTGGGCCGTTTTTCACCCGGTCCATGCGTCACAGCGGCCCAGATTGGGCATCATTAGGGGTGTGAACACGATCAAGCAGGGGACGATGAACGACGCCGTGGCCGCTACTCTGCGCGCTGAAATCGCTGCTCAGCGGCTACAGCTCAAGGATGTGGCGGAGCTGGCGGGCATCCCGGACCGGACTCTGAACCGGTATCTGAAGGGTGAGCGGCCGATCAACGTGAACACGCTGGCGTCTTTGGCCGCGGCGGTGGGTCTCACATCGGGTGAAGTGTGGACGAAGGCCGCAGAGCGCATGTGACCTGAGACACCCGTGTCACTCCCACGTGCCTAGACTCACCTCACGCCCCGCACCCCGTGGGGTGAAGCACTGGGGGTAACACATGGCAGTACTGGAAGTGGGGCAGACAACAGGCCTCAGCGTTGACGATGGTGTCTCGCGGCATGTTCAGCAGTACATGGCAGTACGCGGTGTGAGCGTGGACACGCTCGCGGTGGCGCTCGGTCTGTCCTTCGCGGACACCCTGTGCAAGCTCGCTGGTTGTGGCGAGTGGTTGGTTGATGATGTGTGGCGGGCAGCGTTGGTGCTCGGAGTCGACGGCGCACTCCTCGTCTCGTGAGCCGCCTGGTTAACAACGCAGAAAAGCCCCCCAGCGCCGGACACGCTGGGGGGCTCTCTCGTGGGGCTTCAGGCTTCGATGAGGCCGTAGGCGCCGGGGATGGCGCGCCCTGCTGCTGCGGCCATGTCTTCTTGGGCGTCGGGCATGAGGTGCCCGTACACGTCGACCGTGATCTTGATGCTGCTGTGCCCTAGGCGGGCCTTGATCTGGTCCAGGGGGCGCCCTGACGCGAGCATCCACGCGACGTGAGAGTGCCGGAGGTCGTGCACCCTGGGGCGCTTGTTGATGCCCGACTCGGTGATCCACTTGGACCAGTGGGAGTAGAGCGTCGACTGCGGCACTGGCGACTTGCCGTCCTTCTTGGTGAACAGCCACGCACCCCGTGGCTTGCCCTGGACGTGCGCGCGCAGGTGCGCCGTGAGGGGGCCGCCGAGGGTGACGGTGCGCCTGCCCGCTGCGGTCTTGGGGGCGCCGAGCTTCCGGATCGTGCCGTCGATGAACTGCCACCCGCGCGCGACCCGCAGTGAGGGCACACGGTCGTCGAGGGATAGGTCGGACACCTTGAGCGCGGTCGCTTCGCCGAACCGGAGTCCGGTGCCGGCGAGGGTGTGGATGAGGGGGCGCCACTCCTCGGGGATGACGGCGTAGAGCTGCATGAACTCCTCGGGGGTGAGGAACGTCCGCTCCCGCTGCTCCGTCCTCGGGATGCGCGCACCTCGGGCGGGGTTGCGTGACACGAGCTCGTCGTCGATGGCACGGATGAACGCGGCCGACAGGAGTTGCTGCCTCATCTGGATCGTCTTCCCCGCCTTCCCGTCTCGCTCGAGTGCGCGGATCCACGCGGCGACGTCCGACTTCGATACGCCGTCGATGGGGAGTTGGGAGAGGGGGAAGCGGTTCGTCTCCCGTGCGATGGCCTCATACCTGCGCCGGGTGCCGTCCGTGACGCCGGAGAGTGCGTCGATGTGGTGGGTGAGCATCTGCGCGACAGTCATGGTCGACCCGGTCGAGCCTTCCTGCGTGCGCAGGACGGATCGTGCGGTCTCGGGGCCGAACCGGTCGATGTTCCGCATGAACTCGGCGGCGGCTTTGGAGTCGCCTCGGAAGGTTTCGGAGGTTTGCTTGCCGCCTGCGCGGAACGACACCGTGTATGACACGGTGCCGTCCCGAAGCTCACGCGTACGCAGAGTCGCCACTACATCCCCCAGGCTTCGTCGTAGTCGGGGTGGTCCGCGTAGGGCAGGGCCAGGACCTTCTGCACGTAGAGCGGGTCGTAGTCGGGACGCATCGGCAGGACCTCGGCGACCAGGAGCCGCTTCGCCTCGCACTCAGCCAGGACACGGGACCGTCGATGCGTGTCCTCGGCGTGCTCGTACCAGGCATCCTCGGTGGCCGACTCAGTGCCCTCGAACTGGTACTTGCCGCAGATGGGGCAGTCGCCACGGTCGCCCCACCCCGGCCCGCGCGTCGAGTCCGACTCCATGAACGCAGGCGCGTCGAGACGGCGCCCGTCCTCGTCAATACGAGCCAGAAGGAACTCGGTTAGCGTCATCGCTTCTCCTTGCGTAGGACGGTGTGCGCCTGGGCGCGGGGGAGTCGGTGCTCGCGCACGACGTGACGCTCAGCGTCGGACTGTGTGGCCTCAGGGTGCGTCTCGGAGACGCGGAACTGGGCCTTGCAGGTCGTGCATCGGATCTGGGCAGACATGGCGGGATCCTCCTGTTGAAAATTCAACACGCTGGACTGATCACGTCTAACCATGGACCTATAGTAGCCCGCACGGGCCGATGTCCGCCCACCTGGGCGAACGTTGGAACCGTGCGGATCCTGTAGGGTTGCGCCCTGAAGGGGAGTATTCCCGAACACGGTGATGTCGTCATCACGGTCGACGCAATCGTCGGCCCGGTGTCACCGGTCCAGCACGGCTACCTCTCGCGACCGCCCTCGGGCCGGTCGGTGGTCGTCTACGGGCGGAAGAGACCTTCGGTACTCAGTGCTACGTACCGGAGGTATGTGTGATGGATGTTCCTGTCTGGATGTGGGCCGCGACGATCGGCATCATCGTCGCGATGCTGGCTTTCGACTTCGTGGGTCACGTCCGCACCCCCCACGCCCCGACCCTCAAGGAAGCCTCGTGGTGGTCGGCCGGCTACGTCGGCATCGCGATCCTCTTCGGCGTCGGGATCTGGGCCTACTTCGGCTCGGTCTACGGCGGGGAGTACTTCGCCGGGTACATCACCGAGAAGAGCCTGTCGGTCGACAACCTCTTCGTGTTCGTCCTGATCATGACGAGCTTCCGGGTCCCGCGGCTGTACCAGCAGAAGGTCCTGCTGATCGGCATCACGATCGCCCTGGTCCTGCGCACGATCTTCATCTTCCTGGGCGCCGCGCTCATCGAGAACTTCAGCTGGGTCTTCTACATCTTCGGCGCCTTCCTCATCTACACGGCCTACGCGCAGATCAAGAGCGCGCGGTCGCACGACGAGGAGGAGTACCAGGAGAACGCGGTCCTGCGCCTCACGCGTCGTCTCTTCCCGACGACGGACGCGTACGTCGAGGACAAGATGTTCACGACCATCTCCGGCAAGCGCTACATCACGCCCATGCTCATCGTGATGATCGCGATCGGCAGCGCCGACCTCCTGTTCGCGGTCGACTCGATCCCCGCGATCTTCGGCCTGACGCAGGAGACCTTCCTGGTCTTCGCGGCCAACGCGTTCTCGCTCCTGGGTCTGCGCCAGCTCTACTTCCTCATCGACGGCCTGCTGGACCGTCTCGTCTACCTCGCGTGGGGCCTGGCCGCGATCCTCGGCTTCATCGGGATCAAGCTCCTCATCCACGCGATGCACACCAACGAGATCCCCTTCATCAACGGTGGCGAGCACATCACCTTCCTGCCGGAGATCTCGACCGCCGTCTCGCTCGGCTTCATCGTGGTGACCCTCGCGATCACGACGATCGCGAGCCTCGCGAAGGACCGTAGCGACCGTCGTCGCCTGGAGAAGGAAACCTACTGATGCAGCACGAGCTCCCGTTCTGGTTCGAGGCGGCGTCGCTGACGTCTCTCGTCGTCCTCCTGCTCGTCGACCTGGTGATCGTGGGCCGTCGCCCGCACGTGCCGTCGATGAAGGAGAGCGGCCTGTGGGTGGCGTTCTACGTCGCCCTGGCACTGGTCTTCGGTGGGCTCGTCGCTCTCGTGGGCGGGAGCGCCCCGGCGGTCGAGTTCTACGCGGGCTGGCTCACCGAGTACAGCCTGTCGGTGGACAACCTCTTCGTGTTCGTCATCATCATGACGAGGTTCGCCGTACCCCGTGAGCACCAGCAGAAGGTCCTCATGGTGGGGATCATCGTGGCGCTCGTGCTGCGCGGCGCCTTCATCCTGGCGGGCGCGGCGATCATCGCGCAGTTCGTGTGGGTGTTCTACCTGTTCGGCGCGTTCCTGATCTACACCGCGATCAAGCTCGTCGCGGGCGGGGACGAACCGGAGGAGTACCAGGAGAACCGGATGATCCGCTCGCTGCGGCGGGTGCTTCCCCTGTCGCAGACGTACGACGGCGGCAGGCTGCGGACCGTGGTCGACGGCAAGAGGCTCTTCACGCCCATGCTCATCGTGTTCCTCGCGATCGGCAGCACGGACCTGCTGTTCGCGTTCGACTCGATCCCCGCGATCTTCGGCCTGACGCAGGACCCGTTCATCGTGTTCACGACGAACGTGTTCGCGCTCATGGGGCTCCGTCAGCTCTACTTCCTGCTGGGGGGGCTCCTGGAGCGCCTGGTCTACCTGCCGATCGGCCTGGCGGTGATCCTGGGCTTCATCGGGGTCAAGCTGATCCTCGAGGCGCTGCACGAGAACACGCTGCCGTTCATCAACGGCGGGCACCACATCGAGGCCGTCCCCACGGTCCCGATCTGGCTCTCGCTCGTGGTGATCGTGGGAGCGCTCGGGGTCACGACGGTCGCGAGCCTGCTGCGCACGCGCGGCCAGGACAAGACGGAGACCGTGCCCGACGACGTCGACGTGGCCTCCTAGTCGGCTCACCCGGCGCACGCTCGGCCCGGTACGCCACGGCCCGCCTCCCCTCGGGGAGGCGGGCCGTCGTGCTGCACGGTCTGGGTCGGGAGCGCGGGCCCGGTCGTGCCGGGCGGGTCCGGGCGCCGCAGGCGGAGCCGCGCGGGCCGTCCCGGGTCAGATGCGGTCGGACCAGGGGCCGAGCACGGGAACCCAGGGACGGACCGTGCGACGCGTGATGACGTTCTCCCGGGCGAACGGGTCGGCGTCGAGCGTCGCCGCCACTCCGGCCTCGTCGGCGGCCTCGACCAGGAGGAGCGCCCCTGCGGGGTTGGCGACGTCCTGGGCGAGGGGACCGGACGCGAGCAGGGTGCCCTGCTCAAGCAGGCCGCCCAGGAAGGCACGGTGCTCGGGGCGGAACGCGTCGAGGACGGCGGGCTTGTCGGCGTACGTGTAGGTCACGGCGAAGATCGGCATGTCGCTCATTCAAGCACCTCGAGCGGCACGGGCCTCCCGAGGTCCGCGGCCGCTGCTACCAGCCTCGTGCGCGCCACTCCTCGAGGTGGGGACGCTCGGTGCCGAGCGTCGTGTCCGCGCCGTGCCCGGGGTAGACCCACGTCGCGTCGTCGAACCTGTCGAAGAGCCTCTCGGTGACGTCGGCGTAGAGGAGTGCGAAGCGTCCAGGGTCCTGCTCGGTGTTGCCCACCCCGCCCGGGAAGAGCGAGTCTCCCGTGAACAGGTGTGCGCGCCCGGAGACGGCCCCGGGTGCGGTGGCGTGCTCGGGCTCGCGGTACGCGAGCGCGACCGACCCAGGTGTGTGGCCGCGCAGGGCGACGACCCCGAGGGTGAGGTGCCCGACGACGAGCGTGTCGCCGTCGTGCAAGGATCTGCCGACGCCGACCTCCGTGGCACGGGTGACGGCATCGGCGTCGGGTTCGCCGACCGCGACCGTGGCTCCCGTGACCGCCACGAGGGACGCGAGCGCGGCGATGTGGTCGCGGTGACGGTGCGTCGTGACGACCATGTCGAGGCGGGCCGAAGGCGAGCCCTCACGGACGAGCTCGGCGAGCCGGTCCGGTTCGGCAGCAGCATCCACCAGGAGCTGGGCTCCGCTCCTCCGGCAGGTCAGGAGGTAGGCGTTGTTGTGCGACGTCCCGACGGCGAGCTTGCGGACCTCGATCTCGTCCAGGACCCGCAGGTCGCTCGGACCTCCGACCGCGACGTCTCCGGTGTATCCCACGAGCCCTCCAGGTAGTTTCGGTCGGTAGCCGGCGGGGTGGCTGAACCGACGGCGGTCGGCTGGTCGTGTGACGAGCCTCTCGTCGAAGTCTGGCACGGCGAGCAGATGGCTCGGAGTGCTGGTCAGGGGCATGGCGCAGGCGCCGTCGGCTCGCCGGTCGGGGCGACGCCGGTCGTCCGCGTCTCGAACAGGTGTGCGAATGTCAGGGGCGAGGCATACGATGCTTCGGTGAGCAATCGCCTTGTCATCGCTGGTGCCCGTGAGCACAACCTCCGCAACGTCGACCTCGACCTGCCGAGGGACCAGCTCATCGTCTTCACGGGGCTGTCGGGGTCCGGCAAGTCCTCTCTCGCGTTCGACACGATCTTCGCGGAGGGGCAGCGTCGGTACGTCGAGTCGTTGTCCGCCTACGCCCGTCAGTTCCTGGGGCAGATGGACAAGCCGGACGTCGACTTCATCGAGGGCCTCTCGCCCGCGGTCTCGATCGACCAGAAGTCGACCAACCGCAACCCTCGCTCGACGGTCGGGACCATCACCGAGGTCTACGACTACCTCCGCCTGCTGTTCGCACGCGCCGGGACCCAGCACTGCCCCGTCTGCGGAGAGAAGGTCCAGGCCCAGACGCCGCAGCAGATCGTCGACCGTCTCCTCGAGCTGCCGGAAGGGACTCGCTACCAGGTCCTCGCCCCCGTCGTGCGCGGCCGCAAGGGCGAGTACAGCGAGCTCTTCAAGGAGCTCCAGTCCAAGGGGTTCGCGCGTGCCCGCGTCGACGGCGAGGTCGTCCAGCTCACGGACCCGCCTGCGCTCGAGAAGAAGCTCAAGCACGACATCGAGGTCGTGATCGACCGTCTCGTCTCGCGCGAGGGCGTCCAGCGCCGGCTCACGGACTCCGTGGAGACCGCTCTCGGCCTCGCAGGTGGCCTCGTCGTGGTCGAGCTCGTGGACGCGGACGCCGACGACCCGCAGCGCGAGCGCCGGTTCTCCGAGAAGCGTGCGTGCCCCAACGACCACGAGCTCACGCTCGACGAGATCGAGCCGCGTACCTTCTCGTTCAACGCGCCCTACGGCGCGTGCCCCGAGTGCACGGGCATCGGGTTCCGGCTCGAGGTGGACCCGGACCTCGTGATCCCGGACGACGAGAAGTCGCTCGCCGAGGGAGCCGTCGCCCCCTGGGCCCAGATCTCCTCCGAGTACTTCAACCGCGTCCTGACCGCTCTCGCCTCGGACCTGGGGTTCTCCATGGACGTGCCCTGGCGCGCGCTGCCGCAGCGCGCGCAGCAGGCCGTCCTCTACGGCCAGAACCACGAGGTCCACGTCCGCTACAAGAACCGCTGGGGCCGTGAGCGTCAGTACTCGACCGGCTTCGAGGGCGTCGTGACCTTCCTGGAGCGCCGTCACGGCGAGACCGAGTCGGAGTGGTCCAAGGAGAAGTACGAGGCGTACATGCGCGAGACGCCGTGCCCCGTCTGCCAGGGCACGCGCCTCAAGCCCGAGGTCCTCGCGGTCAAGGTCGGCGACAAGTCGATCGCCGAGGTCTGCCGTCTGCCGCTGCGCGAGGCCGCGGCCTTCCTCGGCTCGCTCGAGCTCGGTACACGCCAGAAGGCCATCGCGACCGAGGTGCTCAAGGAGATCGACGCCCGTCTGGGCTTCCTGCTCGACGTGGGCCTCGACTACCTCTCGCTCGAGCGCCCCGCCGGGACCCTCTCGGGGGGCGAGGCGCAGCGCATCCGGCTCGCGACGCAGATCGGCTCGGGGCTCGTCGGTGTGCTGTACGTCCTCGACGAGCCGAGCATCGGTCTGCACCAGCGGGACAACCGGCGGCTCATCGACACGCTCACCCGGCTGCGCGACCTGGGCAACACGCTCATCGTCGTCGAGCACGACGAGGACACCATCCGCGCCGCCGACTGGATCGTGGACATCGGCCCCGGGGCGGGGGAGCACGGCGGGCGCGTCATCCACTCGGGCGACTACGCGGGACTCCTCGAGGCCCCCGAGTCCGTCACGGGTGCCTACCTCGCCGGGCGCCGCAGCATCCCCCTGCCGGCGACGCGTCGTCCCGTGGACAAGAGCCGTCAGGTCACGGTCATCGGTGCGCGCGAGCACAACCTCGAGGGTATCGACGTCAGCTTCCCGCTCGGCACGCTGACCGCGGTCACGGGGGTCTCTGGCTCGGGCAAGTCCACACTCGTCAACTCGATCCTCTACACGGTGCTCGCGAACGAGCTCAACGGGGCACGGCAGGTCGCCGGCCGGCACCGGCGCATCACCGGGCTCGAGAACCTCGACAAGGTGGTCCACGTCGACCAGGGGCCCATCGGGCGCACGCCCCGGTCCAACCCCGCGACGTACACCGGGGTCTGGGACCACGTCCGCAAGCTCTTCGCGGAGACCAGCGAGGCCAAGGTGCGGGGCTACACGCCTGGTCGGTTCTCGTTCAACGTCAAGGGTGGGCGCTGCGAGGCGTGCTCGGGCGACGGGACCATCAAGATCGAGATGAACTTCCTGCCGGACGTCTACGTCCCGTGCGAGGTCTGCCACGGTGCCCGCTACAACCGCGAGACGCTCGAGGTGCACTTCAAGGGCAAGACCGTCGCCGACGTGCTCGACATGCCCATCGAGGAGGCGTCGGAGTTCTTCGCCGCGGTGCCCACGATCTCGCGGCACCTCAAGACTCTCTCCGAGGTCGGTCTGGGGTACGTGCGCCTGGGGCAGCCCGCGCCCACGCTCTCGGGCGGTGAGGCGCAGCGCGTCAAGCTGGCCAGCGAGCTGCAGAAGCGATCGACGGGGCGCACCATCTACGTCCTCGACGAGCCCACGACGGGACTGCACTTCGAGGACATCCGCAAGCTCCTCGCGGTGCTTCAGTCGCTCGTGGACAAGGGCAACTCGGTGCTCGTGATCGAGCACAACCTGGACGTCATCAAGAACGCCGACTGGGTCATCGACATGGGTCCGGAGGGCGGATCGGGCGGAGGCCGGGTCATCGCCGAGGGCACTCCCGAGCAGGTGGCGGCCGTCGCCGCGAGCCACACGGGCCGCTTCCTCGCCGAGGTGCTCCCGGGTGACCCGATCCCGGTCGCGCCGCTGCCCAAGAAGGCCGCGGCAGCCAAGGCGCCCGCTGCCAAGGCGCCTCGGAAAACTCCGGTGCGCAAGGCAACGGCCGCGGCCTCGAAGTCCTCGGCGGCCGTGAAGGCGTCGGTGGATGCATCCGACGACGACGCACGCGAGAGCGCCTGACGCGCGGCGTCGCGCTCACGCAGTCGGGCGGTCAGGCTGCGTGCGTGCGCAGCGGCGCGGGTTCGAGCAGCACCGGGAAGTTCACGGACCGGGCCAGGAAGCAGTGGTCGTGGGCCCGGCGGTGGACTTCGGCGACGGCCTCGTCGGTGACCTGGGGCCCGTCGTCGACGACGACGTGCGGGTGCAGCGTGACGTCGGTGAACTGACCGGCCCCGGCCGACTCGACGCGCATGGTGCCGGTGACCTCGTCCGAGTACTCGCGCACCACGATCCCCGCGGCCGAGGCGAGGTGCAGGAACCACAGCATGTGGCACTGCGAGAGGCTCGCGACGAACAGCTCCTCGGGGCTGTACCGACCGGGGTCTCCGCGGAACGCCGGGTCGGCGGACCCCGGGAGCGTCGGGCGACCCGGGAGGTCTATCTCGTGGTCGCGGCTGTACGCGGTGTAGGTCGTGGTTCCGGTCTGGCCTGCGCCGGTCCAGCGGACGGTCGCGGCATAGGAGTGAAGGGCGCCCATGCGGTCACCCTAGCGCCACGGGCCGTCGCATGTGTGACGGGCGTCACGGTGGACGGGTCCGGTCGCGGGGCACCCGGGGTGTGGGTGGGCTGACCTAGGCTGGCGGACATGGCAGATCCGTCCTCGTACCGCCCCGCCCCGGGAGAGATCCCCACGTCGCCTGGTGTCTACCGGTTCCGCGACGAGCACGGACGCGTGATCTACGTGGGCAAGGCCAAGAACCTGCGAGCGCGTCTCGGGAGCTACTTCCAGGACCTGACGAACCTCCACTACCGCACCCAGACCATGGTGACCACGGCCGCCTCGGTCGAGTGGACGGTGGTCGGGACCGAGGTCGAGGCGCTCGCGCTCGAGTACTCGTGGATCAAGGAGTTCGACCCGCGCTTCAACGTCAAGTACCGGGACGACAAGTCCTACCCCTACCTGGCCGTGACGCTGGGCGAGCAGTTCCCCCGGGCACAGGTCATGCGCGGCGCCAAGCGCCCCGGGACGCGGTACTTCGGCCCGTACGGGCACGCCTGGGCGATCCGCGAGACCCTCGACCTCCTGCTGCGGGTCTTCCCGGTGCGCACGTGCTCCGCGGGGGTCTTCAAGCGGGCCCAGCAGACCGGGCGCCCGTGCCTGCTCGGGTACATCGACAAGTGCTCGGCGCCGTGCGTGGGACGCATCAGCCCCGAGGACCATCACGCGCTCGCCGAGGACTTCTGCGACTTCATGGCCGGCGACACGGCCAAGTTCATCCGCCGGGTCGAGGCGAAGATGAAGGAGGCAGCTGCCGCGATGGAGTACGAGCAGGCGGCACGCCTGCGCGACGACATCATCGCGCTCGAGCGCGCCATGGAGAAGAACGCCGTGGTGCTCGGCGACGCGACCGACGCGGACATCTTCGCCCTGGCAGGCGACGAGCTCGAGGCGGCGGTCCAGGTCTTCCACGTCCGTGGCGGGCGCATCCGTGGTCAGCGCGGCTGGATCGTCGAGAAGGTCGAGGACGTGACGGACGCGGAGCTCGTCGAGCACCTCCTCCAGCAGGTCTACGGCTCGGCCGACGAGTCGTTGGGAGACTCCTCCACGCCGTCGTCGAGCGTCGTGCCCCGCGAGGTGCTCGTGCCTGTCCTTCCGCCGGACACCGAGCAGGTCGTGTCCTGGCTCACGGGGCTCCGCGGCGCCAAGGTGGACGTCCGGGTGCCCCAGCGCGGGGACAAGCGCGAGCTCGCCGCCACGGTGCACAAGAACGCGGAGCACGCCCTCGCGCTGCACCGCACCCGCAGGGCCGGCGACCTGACGACGCGCAGCCAGGCGCTGCGCGAGATCCAGGAGGCCCTGGGCCTCGAGACCGCGCCGCTGCGCATCGAGTGCTACGACGTGTCCACGACGCAGGGAACCCACCAGGTCGCGTCGATGGTCGTGTTCGAGGACGGGCTCGCGCGCAAGAGCGAGTACCGGCACTTCGCGATCCGTGGGCCCGAGGGCCTGGGCGCCCGCGACGACACGGCCGCGATGCACGAGGTCATCACGCGCCGCTTCAAGCGCTATCTCGCGGACCGGTCGCAGGCGAGCGACGTGGAGATGGACCTGGGAGCCGACGAGGACACGGCGCAGGACGCGGACGCCGTGGCCGCCGGCTACGTCCCCCGGTCGGGCGAGGTCGGCGCCGACGCCCCGGCGGGCCGCGCAGCACGCTTCGCGTACCCGCCCAACCTCGTCGTGGTCGACGGCGGCCCGCCCCAGGTCGCGGCCGCCGCCCGGGCGCTCGCCGAGCTCGGGATCGACGACGTCGCGCTGTGCGGGCTCGCGAAGCGCCTCGAGGAGGTGTGGCTGCCCGGCGAGGACTACCCCGTGATCCTGCAGCGCAGCTCCGAGGGTCTCTACCTGCTCCAGCGCGTCCGTGACGAGGCCCACCGGTTCGCGATCTCCTACCACCGCAAGAAGCGTGGCAAGGCCATGACCGTCTCGGTCCTGGACGACGTGCCGGGCCTGGGTCCCGCGCGCAAGAAGGCCCTCCTCACGCACTTCGGCTCGCTCAAGCGGCTGCGGGCCGCGTCCGCCGAGGAGATCGCGACCGTGCCCGGCATGGGGGCAGCGACGGCTGCAGCCGTCGTCGCCGCGCTCGGCCCCGACCCGCAGGCGGCCCCGCCTGCTCCCGAGGTGGAGAGCGGGTCGCCTTCCGTCGAGCAGCCGGCCACCGCGACGAACGCGAGCCAGCCCGGGGCGGTGAGCGACGCCGTCGGGCGCGAGGAGCACCCCGGGGCGGACACGCCCGGGGCGCCCCCCGCGACGAGCGGGGCCGTCCCCGCATGACCGGCTGGCATGCTGGGAGCATGAGCACCGAACCCTCGCCGACGACCGTCCCCCAGGGAATCCCCGCGATCGAGGCGACCACCCCCGCGCCCGAGCGCTCGGACGCCGAGGTCCTCGTCATCACCGGCATGTCCGGGGCAGGGCGCACGCGTGCTGCCGCGGTCCTCGAGGACCTCGACTGGTACGTCGTGGACAACATGCCGCCCAAGATGCTCGTGCCGCTCGTCGACATGATGACCCGCGCGGGGTCGAGCGTGCAGCGCATCGCCGCGGTCGTCGACGTCCGCGGAGGTGGGTTCTTCACCGATCTGCTCGACGTCCTCAAGCACCTGCGGGACGCCGGCGTCTTCTACCGGATCCTGTTCCTCGACGCGTCCGACGAGGTGCTCGTCCGACGGTACGAGCAGGTCCGTCGTCCCCACCCCCTCCAGGGCGGGGGCCGGATCCTCGACGGGATCGCCGAGGAGCGACGGCTCGTCGCGAGCGTCGAGGAACGTGCGGACGTCGTCATCGACACCTCGGACCTCAACGTCCACGACCTGGCGCGGGAGGTCCGCGCAGCCGTGGCCGAAGGCACGCCGGATGCGCTGCGGATCAACATCGTCTCGTTCGGCTTCAAGTACGGGATCCCGCTCGACGCGGACCACGTCGTCGACATGCGGTTCCTCGCGAACCCCTACTGGATCACCGAGCTCCGCCACCTGACGGGCCGCGACAAGCCCGTCCGCGACTACGTCCTGGCGCGCCCGGGGGCCCTCGAGTTCATCGACCGGTACGTGAGCGCGCTCGAGCCCGTCCTGTCCGGCTACCTCGCCGAGGAGAAGCGCTACGTGACGATCGCCGTCGGCTGCACGGGTGGCAAGCACCGCTCGGTCGCGGTCTCGGAAGAGCTCGCCAAGAAGCTCCGGGCGCTGGGCCAGCGCGTGACCGTGACCGCCCGAGACCTCGGCAAGGAGTAGGCGTGTCCCTCATCAACCCCGCGGTCGTGGCGCTCGGTGGAGGGCACGGGCTGTCGGCGACGCTGTCCTCGCTGCGGCTCATGACGGACCGCATCACCGCGGTCGTGACCGTCGCGGACGACGGCGGATCCTCCGGGAGGCTCCGCTCCGAGCTCGGCGTGCTGCCCCCGGGAGACCTCCGGATGGCGCTCGCGGCCCTGTGCGACGACTCCGAGTGGGGGCGGACCTGGAGCGCGGTCCTGCAGCACCGGTTCTCCTCGAGCGGCGACCTGGACCAGCACGCGGTCGGGAACCTGCTCATCGTGGCTCTCTGGGAGCTCCTGGAGGACCCCGTGGCCGGGCTCGACTGGGTCGGCAAGCTGCTCGGCGCCCGCGGCCGGGTGCTGCCCATGGCCGCCGTGCCGCTCGGCATCGAGGCGGACGTGCGCACGGGGGACGGGCTCTCGACGATCGTGGGCCAGAGCCAGGTCGCCGTGACGCACGAGCGGATCGAGCAGCTGCGCCTGGTCCCGCCGGACCCGCCCGCGTGCCCCGAGGCCGTCGAGGCGGTGCTGTCCGCGGACTGGGTGATCCTCGGCCCGGGCTCCTGGTACTCCTCGGTCATGCCTCATCTGCTCGTCCCCGACCTCGCGCACGCGCTGCACGAGACCGCGGCCCGGCGCTGCGTCGTGCTCAACCTCTCGAGCGACTCGGGCGAGACCTACGGGCTCACGGCGACCGACCACCTGGAGGCTCTGCACAAGCACGCGCCCGGGCTGCGGATCGACGCCGTGGTCGCCGACCCGAGCGCGGTCGAGGACATCGGGCTGCTGGCCGACGAGTCGGCGCGCATGGGCGCGCGCCTCCTGCTCCGGCAGGTCGGGCGTTCCGACGGGACCCCGCGGCACGACGCGCTGCGCCTCGCCGCGGCCCTGCGGGACGTCTTCGACGGCTTCCTCGGCGACGTGGGGACGACGACGCACTGACGGCCCACCCTCGTGGGGGAGTGCGGTCACGATCGTTGCTCGTTGATGGGAGGATGTCGCCATGGCTTTGACGGCACAGGTGAAGGACGAGCTCGCGCGACTCAAGGTGGACAAGACCTCCTGCCGCAAGGCGGAGGTCTCGGCCATGCTGCGATTCTCCGGTGGGTTGCACATCATCTCCGGTCGCATCGTGATCGAGGCCGAGCTGGACACGGCGATCGCCGCGCGCCGCCTCCGGCAGACGATCAGCGACGTGTACGGGCACACGAGCGAGCTGATCGTGGTCTCGGCCGGCGGTCTGCGTCGGGGGAGCCGCTACGTGGTGCGGGTCGTCAAGGACGGCGAGTCGCTCGCCCGTCAGACGGGCCTGCTCGACAACCGTGGCCGGCCCGTGCGCGGGCTCCCGCCGCAGGTGGTGTCCGCGGGTGTCGGCGAGGCCGAGGCCGCGTGGCGCGGCGCGTTCCTCGCGCACGGCTCGCTGACCGAGCCCGGTCGTTCGTCTGCGCTCGAGGTCACGTGCCCTGGGCCCGAGGCGGCGCTCGCCCTGGTCGGCGCGGCGCGACGCCTGGGCATCTCCGCCAAGGCGCGCGAGGTCCGTGGGGTGGACCGGGTGGTCATCCGCGACGGCGAGGCCATCAGCGCGATGCTCACGCGGCTGGGCGCCCACGAGACCGTGGTCGTCTGGGAGGAGCGGCGCCAGCGGCGCGAGGTGCGCGGCACGGCCAACCGGCTCGCGAACTTCGACGACGCCAACCTCCGACGCTCGGCCCGCGCTGCCGTCGCGGCCGGGGCCCGTGTCGAGCGAGCCTTCGAGATCCTCGGACCCGACCTTCCGGACCACCTGCGCGAGGCCGGCGAGCTGCGCCTCGCGCACAAGCAGGCGTCGCTCGAGGAGCTGGGCCAGCTCGCCGTGCCGCCGCTGACCAAGGACGCCGTGGCGGGCCGTATCCGACGCCTGCTCTCGACGGCCGACAAGCGCGCTGCGGAGCTGGGCATCCCCGACACCGAGGCGGGTCTGAGCCCCGACCTGCTCGACGTCTGAGCACCAGGCCCACCGGGCCGACGAGGGGCGCGCACCGCACGGTGCGCGCCCCTCGTCGTGCCGAGGGAGGAGGCCGGACCGGGGGTGCGCTCCGGTCGCTGCTGCGGCGGAGGTGTGACGTCCGTCTCGGACCTTGATCACGTTCCCACGCTTCGTGCAAGGTCGTCTCAGATCAGGCCTCAGGTCACGTGTTGGGGCGCTTTGGGTATAGGCTCGGGGATGTCAGGTGACAAAGACGTGCTCCTTCACTGAGGTCTTCGGGACCCCGTTGAGTCGCAGCTGTCGCTGAGGCCCTCCGAGTTCCCGGGTATCACGCCGTCAGGCATTCAGTGGGGGAGTACTTCGCCGTTCACCACCTACGTACGCCGTAGTACGTGATCGTTCGGCATCAACCGTGTGCGTCGGGAACACCGGCGCGCCCTGAGGAGGGCATTGTGACCATCCGCGTCGGTATCAACGGCTTCGGTCGTATCGGACGTAACTTCTTCCGCGCCATCATTGCGTCGGGGGCGGACATCGAGATCGTGGGTGTCAACGACCTCACGGACAACAAGACGCTCGCGCACCTGCTGAAGTACGACACCGTCCTGGGTCGTTTCCCGCTGAGCGTCGACTTCGACGAGAACAACATCATCGTCGACGGCAAGGCCATCCGCGCCCTCGAAGAGCGCGACCCGGCGAACCTGCCCTGGGGCGAGCTCGGTGCTGACATCGTCATCGAGTCGACCGGCTTCTTCACCGACGCCACCAAGGCGAAGGCCCACATCGAGGCCGGCGCCAAGAAGGTCATCATCTCCGCTCCGGCGAAGAACGAGGACGGCACGTTCGTCGTCGGCGTGAACCACGAGCAGTACGACCCCGCGACGCAGCACATCATCTCCAACGCGTCGTGCACCACGAACTGCCTCGCCCCGATGGCCAAGGCCCTCAACGACGCGATCGGCATCGAGCGCGGTCTCATGACCACGATCCACGCGTACACGGGTGACCAGAACCTGCAGGACGGCCCCCACAAGGACCTGCGTCGCGCCCGTGCGGCCGCGCAGAACATCGTCCCCACCTCGACCGGTGCGGCCAAGGCCGTCGCTCTCGTGCTCCCCGAGCTCAAGGGCAAGCTCGACGGCTTCGCGATGCGCGTCCCCGTCATCACGGGCTCGGCCACCGACCTCACCTTCACCGCCTCGAAGGAGGTCACGATCGAGGAGGTCAACGCCGCGGTCAAGGCTGCTGCCGAGGGCCCGCTCAAGGGTGTTCTCAAGTACGTCGACGACGACATCGTCTCGTCGGACATCGTCACGGACCCGCACACCTCGATCTTCGACTCGAAGCTCACCAAGGTGAGCGGCGACCTGGTCAAGGTCGTCGCCTGGTACGACAACGAGTGGGGCTACTCCAGCTCGCTCGTCTCGCTCACGCAGTACGTGGGTGCTCGTCTCTGATCTCCGTCCTTCGTGACGTGAGGTGAATTCTGCGTCCGCGTGCGTGGCCGGCCCGGTTGGCCGCCCATGCACGCGGACGCAGTCATGTGTGACGTGACCTGTTTCGACCTGTTCAGACCAGGAGTGTGCTCATGAAGACCATCGACTCTCTCGGCGACCTGCGCGGCAAGCGCGTGCTCGTCCGCTCGGACTTCAACGTCCCCCTCGACGGGACGACCATCACGGACGACGGCCGCATCCGCGCCGCGCTCCCCACGCTCAAGCGTCTGACCGACGCCGGTGCGAAGGTCGTCGTGACCGCGCACCTCGGGCGCCCCAAGGGTGAGCCGGACGCCAAGTACTCGCTCGCCCCCGTCGCGGCCCGCCTCGGTGAGCTCCTCGGCGCCCCGGTGACGCTCGCAGCCGACACGGTCGGCGAGTCCGCCCGCGCCACGGTCGCCGCGCTCGGCGACGGCGAGGTCGCGCTGCTCGAGAACATCCGCTTCGACGCTCGCGAGACCTCGAAGGTCGACGCCGAGCGCGAGGCGCTCGCCGCAGACCTCGCAGAGCTCGCGGACGCGTACGTCTCCGACGGCTTCGGCGTCGTACACCGCAAGCAGGCCTCGGTCTACGACATCGCCAAGGTGCTGCCGTCCGCAGTGGGCGAGCTCGTCCTCAAGGAGGTCGACTCCCTGAAGAAGGCGACCGAGGACCCCGCGCGCCCTTACGTCGTCGTGCTCGGCGGCTCGAAGGTCTCCGACAAGCTCGGTGTCATCGCCAACCTGCTGACCAAGGCGGACCGCCTGCTCATCGGTGGCGGCATGGTCTTCACGTTCCTCGCGGCCAAGGGCTACCCGGTGGGCAACTCGCTCCTCGAGACGGACCAGATCGAGACGGTCAAGGGCTACCTCGCGGACGCCGAGAAGGCGGGCGTCGAGATCGTCCTGCCGACCGACATCCTCGCTGCCGACTCGTTCGCCGCCGACTCGCCCTACGAGGTCGTGCCTGCGGACGCGATCCCCGACGGCAAGATCGGCCTGGACATCGGCCCCGAGTCGGCCAAGCTCTTCGCGAGCAAGATCGTCGACGCCAAGACGGTCGTCTGGAACGGCCCCGCGGGCGTCTTCGAGTTCGAGGCGTTCTCGGGCGGCACGCGTGCCGTCGCGCAGGCCCTGGTCGACGCGACCGCGAACGGTGCGTTCACGATCGTCGGCGGCGGCGACTCCGCCGCAGCCGTGCGCATCCTCGGCTTCGACGAGGCCGGCTTCAGCCACATCTCGACCGGTGGCGGCGCGAGCCTGGAGTTCCTCGAGGGCAAGTCCCTCCCGGGGCTCGCAGTCCTCGAGGCCTGACCCCCACCACCGCAGCCTCACGGCTCACAGAAGGTAGACACACCATGACTGATGCACGTACCCCGCTCATCGCGGGCAACTGGAAGATGAACCTGGACCACCAGGAGGCCATCCACACGGTCCAGAAGCTCGCCTGGGCCCTCAAGGACGCCAAGCACGACTTCTCGGCCGTCGAGGTCACGGTGCTCGCGCCGTTCACGGACCTCCGCAGCGTGCAGACGCTCGTCGACGCCGACAAGCTCGAGCTGACCTACGGCGCGCAGGACGTCTCGCAGCACGTCTCGGGCGCCTACACGGGCGAGATCTCGCCCGTGTTCCTGAGCAAGCTGGGCGTGACCTACGTCGCGATCGGCCACTCGGAGCGCCGCCAGTACCACGGCGAGGACGACGCGCTCGTCAACGCCAAGTCGAAGGCCGCGCTGGCCCACGGCCTGATCCCGATCATCTGCGTCGGCGAGGCGCTCGAGATCCGCAAGGCCGGCGAGCAGGTCTCGTACACGCTCGCGCAGGTCGACGGCGCTCTCGAGGGACTCTCGGCCGAGGACGCCGCCAAGGTCGTCATCGCGTACGAGCCCGTCTGGGCCATCGGCACGGGCGAGGTCGCCACCCCGCAGGACGCTCAGGAGGTCGCGGGCGCGATCCGTGCCCGCCTCGCCGAGCTCTACTCGGCCGAGGTCGCCGACGCCGTGCGTGTCCTGTACGGCGGTTCGGTCAAGTCCTCGTCGATCGCCGAGCTCATGAAGGAGCAGGACGTCGACGGTGCACTGGTCGGTGGCGCGAGCCTTGACCCCGAGGAGTTCGCGAAGATCGCGCGCTTCCAGTCGCACCAGACCGGGGCCTGATTCCCCTCGCTGCCGGGTCGCGCCGCACGTGCGACCCGGCAGCGCGGCCACCGCTGGTGCGGTGGTCGGAGCCGAGCGGACGAGCGCCGGTTCCCTGCACGACCGGGCGACGTGGCCCGCAGTGCGGAACGGTTCGTCGGAACGGCCCCTCGTCACCTACCCTTGTCCTCTGTGCCGCACCTGCACCCGCAGGTCGGTCCAGGACACCCGTGCGGTCCCTCTCGACTTCTCGACGTGGACCCAAAGAGCCAAGGACGTACTCGTGGACGCGCTGCGCATCATTCTTCAGATCCTGCTGGTCATCACCAGCGGCTTCTTGACCCTGCTCGTGCTCATGCACAAGGGCAAGGGCGGCGGCCTCTCGGACATGTTCGGTGGCGGCATCTCGAGCAGCGCCGGCAGCTCCGGCGTGGCCGAGCGCAACCTGAACCGCATCACGATCACGTTCGCGATCACCTGGACCGTCGTGATCATCCTCCTGGGGCTCATCCAGAAGGTCAGCTGACCCTCGCCGCTCCGGCGGCAGGGAAGTGGAACCGGCCCGGCTCACGGTCCGGTCGGAAGTCGGGGGAGTGAAGTCGTGGCTGGTGGCAGTGCTATCAAGGGGTCTCGCGTCGGGGCAGGCCCGCTCGGAGAGACAGAACGGGGCGACGTCGCCCCGCGCATCTGGGTCTCCTATTGGTGTGCCAACGGGCACGAGACGCGCCCCAGCTTCTCCTCCGAGGTGGAGATCGTCACCCCTGAGACCTGGGACTGCCCGCGCTGCGGTCTGCCCGGGGGGCAGGACCAGGCGAACCCGCCGAGCGCGCTGCGCAACGAGCCCTACAAGACGCACCTCGCGTACGTGAAGGAGCGCCGCAGCGACGAGGACGGCGTGGCCCTCCTCGACGAGGCGCTCGCCGCGCTGCGCGCCCGTCGTAGCCGCCGCTAGCCCTGCCGGTCCGGTGGTGGGCGCGACGCGCCCCGGCAGTGACCGGAAGGTGCCCGTCCGGCCCCCGGCGTGCACGTCGTCATGAGCAGCACAGCACAGCGGGGCCCGTCCGGTCGTCGGACGGGCCCCGCTGTGCGTGGGCGATCGCGTCGCCCCCTTCCGATGGTCCGGGACCGCCGGGCCGCGCCCGACGGTCCCGGACCTCAGGACGAGGTGCTGCTCGCCGCCAGGTCGACCAGCCACAGCGTGCGCCGCGTGCCGAGCGCCCCCGCGGCGGGCGTGGTCTCGACGGGATCCCCGGCCAGGGCGGACGCCACCGCAGGAGCCTTCTCGGCGCCCGCGGCGACGACCCAGACCTCCTGCGCGGCCTGGATGGCGGAGAACGTCAGCGACACGCGCTCGGGCGGCGGCTTGGGGGAGTCGTGGACTCCCGTCGTGGCCCCCTGGGCCGCGAGCCCGGCGTTGCCCGGGAAGAGCGACGCGACGTGCCCGTCCGGCCCCATGCCCAGCAGGAGGACGTCGAACGCGAGGTGCGTGGCGCCGTCGGGCGTGAAGCGCGAGAGCTCGTCGGCGTAGAGCGCCGCCGACTCCTCGGGGGACCCGACGCCCTCGCCCGGCGCAGCCATGACGTGCACGTTCTG
Source organism: Oerskovia enterophila (assembly GCF_044748475.1). Taxonomy (NCBI): domain Bacteria; kingdom Bacillati; phylum Actinomycetota; class Actinomycetes; order Micrococcales; family Cellulomonadaceae; genus Oerskovia; species Oerskovia enterophila. The sequence continues at coordinate 144,774 of NZ_JBIVFZ010000006.1, read as the reverse complement.
TGCGGGCAGGGTCGGGAGGTGGTCGAGGAGCGCCTCGCGCGCCTGCGTCTCGTTGCGCTCGGGGTCCCCGGTGGGCAGGAAGCGCTCGTCGCCCCACCAGAAGTGCACTCCGGTCCAGTCGACCGCGTCGCGCACGGGGTGCGCCGCGACGGCCGCGAGCGAACGGATCCCGACCGTGCCGCCCGTGAGGACGACGTGGACGGGCGTGCGCACGGACTGGATGTCGAGGATGCGCGTCAGCAGGCGCGAGGCGACGGCCTCGGCGAGCACGCCCGCGTCGGGGTGCACGACGACGAGGCGCGCCCCGTGCGCGCGGGTCTCGGTCTCCACGTCGGTCGTCATTCGCCGATCCTTGCCAGGCCCTTGGTGAGGACCTCGCCGTAGACCTCGTCCGGGTCCAGCCGGCGCAGCTCCTCGGTGAGGCACTCCTCGAGCTGGCGCAGCGGCAGCGAGATGCGACGGTCCGGCTGGCCGGGCTGCGTCAGTGTCACGATGCGGCCGTCGGGACGGGACAGCACGACGGCGCCGCCCTTGCGCTCGAGGGTCACCTTCGTGATCCCCTCGACGCCGCGACGACGGACGAGCCGGACCGGGCACCGGAGCTGCTGGGCCAACCACGCCGCGAGGATGTCGACCGAGGGGTGGTGCTCCTCGCCCTCGACCTCGACGGCCGTCACGGACTCGTAGGGCGGCTGGTCGAGCGCTGCCGCGATGAGCCCGCGCCACAGCGTGACGCGGGTCCACGCGAGGTCGGTGTCGCCCGGGTGGTGGCTCTTGCTCAGGTGCTGGAGCGTCTGGAGCGACTTGCCTGCGTTGACCGCGTCGGTGATGCGGCGGTGGGCCATCTGGCCGACCGGGTCCGCCGAGGGGTTGTCGGGCGTCTCACGGGGCCACCAGGCCACGATCGGGGCGTCGGGGAGCAGGAGCGGCATCACGAGGGTGTCGGTGTGCGCGACGAGCGGCCCCGAGGGACGCAGGATGATGACCTCGCTGGCCCCCGCGTCGCCGCCGATACGGATCTGGGCGTCGAGGCGCGCCGTCGAGCGCTTGTTGGCCGGGGCGACGACCACGACACGGCAGGGATGCTCGCGCGAGGCGCCGTTGGCCGCGGCGACCGCGTCCTCGACGTCGGCCTCCTCGGCCAGGACCACGAGGGTCAGGACACGTCCGAGGGCGACCGCGCCACCCTCGTCACGCAGCTTCACGAGGCGCTTGTTGACCGCATTGGTCGTCGTCTCGGGGAGATCGATGATCATGAGGTGGTGCTCCAGTTCGAGGTCCGGGCAGGGATCCGGGGCAGGCGGGAGATCGGTGCGGTCGCGGTCACGGACGCCGCCACGTGCGTCCGTCGCGAGCCATCATGTCGTCGGCCGAGGCCGGGCCCCACGTGCCGGAGCGGTACGGCTCCGGGGCGCCCTTGGACTCCCAGAACGCCGTGATCGGGTCGAGGATCTTCCAGGACAGCTCGACCTCCTCGTGGCTCGGGAAGAGCGGCGGGTCGCCCAGGAGGACGTCGAGGATGAGGCGCTCGTAGGCCTCGGGAGAGGACTCGGTGAAGGCGTGGCCGTAGCCGAAGTCCATGGTGACGTCGCGGACCTCCATCGCGGTGCCGGGGACCTTGGCACCGAAGCGGATCGTCACGCCCTCGTCGGGCTGGACGCGGATCACGAGCGCGTTCTTGCCGAGCTCGGACGTCGCCGAGGACTCGAACGGCAGGTGCGGCGCCGACTTGAAGACGACCGCGATCTCCGTCACGCGTCGGCCCAGGCGCTTGCCCGTGCGCAGGTAGAACGGCACCCCGGCCCAGCGGCGGTTGTCGATGTCGACGCGGATCGCGGCGAACGTCTCGGTCGTGGACTCGGGCGAGATGCCGTCCTCCTCGAGGTACCCGACGACCTCCTCGCCACCCTGCCACCCGGCCGAGTACTGGCCGCGCGAGGTGTGGCGTCCCAGGTCGCGCGGAAGACGCACGGCAGAGAGCACCTTGAGCTTCTCGGCGCGCAGCGACTCGGCGTCGAACGAGACGGGCTCCTCCATCGCGGTGAGCGCGAGGAGCTGGATGAGGTGGTTCTGGATGACGTCGCGCGCCGCGCCGATCCCGTCGTAGTACCCCGCGCGGCCACCGATGCCGATGTCCTCGGCCATGGTGATCTGGACGTGGTCGACGTAGTTCGCGTTCCAGATGGGCTCGTAGAGCTGGTTGGCGAACCGCAGCGCCAGCATGTTCTGGACGGTCTCCTTGCCCAGGTAGTGGTCGATGCGGAAGACCGAGTCCGGCGAGAAGACCTTGGAGACGACGTCGTTGAGCTCGCGTGCGCTGGTCAGGTCGTGGCCGAACGGCTTCTCGATGACCACGCGGCGCCATGCGTCCTCGCCCGAGCGGGAGAGCCCCGAGCGCGAGAGCTGCTCGCAGACCAGGGGGAACGCGCTCGGGGGGACCGAGAGGTAGAACGCGTGGTTGCCGCCCGTGCCGCGCTCCTTGTCGAGCTCCTCGACCGTGGTGCGCAGGCGCTCGAAGGCCTGCTCGTCGTCGAACTCGCCCTGGACGAACCGGATGCCCTCGGCGAGCTGCTTCCACGTGGCCTCGCGGAACGGGGTGCGCGCGTACTGCTCGACGGCGTCGCGCACGACCTTGGCGAAGTCCTGGTCCTCCCAGTCGCGGCGGGCGAAGCCCGTGAGCGCGAAGCCGGGCGGCAGGAGACCGCGGTTGGCGAGGTCGTACACGGCGGGCATGAGCTTCTTGCGGGCGAGGTCGCCCGTGACGCCGAAGATGACCAGGCCGCTGGGCCCGGCGATGCGGGGGAGTCGAAGGTCACGCGGGTCGCGCAGCGGGTTGTGCTCTGCGCTGATCTTTGCCGGTCTCAACTGATGTCACCGTTCTCGTCGGCGTGGGCTGGAATGGTCGAAAGGTCCGTCCTGCGGACCGAGGTGAAGCCTAGGTGGTGCGCGAGGGGCGGTCGCGGGGCGTCCATGATCGGTGCCGCAGGGGCGACGACAGCAGCGCCAGCACCCCCAGCACCCGCGGCGGTCCGGGAGCGTGCCCGCGTCATGCGGGTGCGCCGCCGGCCCGGGCGAGACCGTCCGCGACGGTCTGGAGGAGATCCGTCCAGCTGGTCTCGAACTTCTCGACGCCCTCGACCTCGAGCCGCTCGGTCACCTCGGCGAGCGAGACGCTGAACGACTCGACGGTCTCGAGGACCGAGCGCGAGGCCGTGTACGTGCCCGCGACGGTGTTCCCCAGGACGACGCCGTGGTCCGCGAACGCGTCGAGGGTCGCCTGGGGCATGGTGTTGACCACGTCGGGAGCGATGAGCTCGTCGACGTAGAGGGTGTCGCGGTACTCGGGGTTCTTGACGCCCGTCGAGGCCCACAGGGGGCGCTGGGGGTGGGCGCCGGTCGCGGCGAGGGCGCGCCAGCGGTCGCTCTGGAGGACCTGCTCGTAGGCCTCGTACGCGAGCCGCGCGTTGGCGACCGCGGTGCGTCCGCGCAGGTCGAGCGCCTCGGGGGAGCCGACCGCGGTGAGCGCGGTGTCGACCGCCGCGTCGACGCGCGAGACGAAGAACGACGCGACCGACGCGATGCGCGTCACGTCGTGGCCGGCGTCGCGCGCCTGCTCGATCCCGGACAGGAACGCGTCCATGACCCGGCGGTAGCGCTCGAGCGAGAAGATGAGCGTCACGTTGACGCTGATGCCCTGGGCCAGGGTGCGCTCGATCGCGTCGAGGCCCTCGACCGTGGCGGGGATCTTGATGAGGACGTTGGGGCGGTCGACCGTGCGCCACAGCCGGACGGCGGTCGCGACGGTCGCGTCGGCGTGGCGCGCCAGGCGGGGGTCGACCTCGATCGAGACCCGGCCGTCGACGCCGTCGGTCGCGTCGTAGACGGGGCGCAGGACGTCCGCCGCGGCCCGCACGTCGTCCGTGGTGATGCGTTCGACCGCGGCCTCGACGTCGGTGCCGGCCGCGGCCAGCTCGGCGAGCTGCGCGTCGTAGGCGTCGCCCTTCGAGAGCGCGCCCGCGAAGATCGTGGGGTTCGTCGTGACGCCGACGACGGCGCGCGAGCCGATCAGGTCGGCGAGGCCACCGCTGCGCAGGCGTTCTCGGGAGAGGTCGTCCAACCAGATGGAGACACCTGCCTCCGACAGCTCGCGGACGGGTGCTGGTGCTGCGCTGTGGTGCACGGACACGATTCTCCCTCTCGTCGTCTGGCGGCCGTCCTCACGGACGTCCCAGGAGGGGGCGGACGTGAGCCGCCCCCTCCTGGAATCTACGGATGGTCAGCGCTGGTCGCCAGTGCCGCCGACCGAGGGGATGGCCTCGCCACCCGGTGCGGCACCCGTACGGGCCGCCTCGATGGACTCCTTGGCGGCCGAGGCGACGGCCTCGGACGTGATCCCGAACTCGCGGTAGAGGATCTTGTAGTCCGCGGACGCGCCGTAGTGCTCGAGGCTCACGGAACGGCCGGCGTCGCCGACCAGGTCGCGCCAGCCCTGGGCGATGCCCGCCTCGACCGAGACGCGGGCCTTGACGCCTGCCGGGAGCACGCTCTCGCGGTACTCGGGGCTCTGCGCGTCGAACCACTCGCGGCTGGGCAGCGAGACCACGCGGGCCGCGATGCCGTCCGCGGCGAGCTGCTCGCGCGCCTCGACCGCGAGCTGGACCTCGGAGCCCGTGCCGATGAGGATCACGTCGGGCGTGCCCTCGGTGTCGAGCAGCACGTAGCCGCCCTTCGCGGTGCCCGAGGCGTCCGCGAAGCCGTCCGTGCCGCGCGGGAACGTCGGGACGTTCTGACGGGTCAGGATGAGGCCCGCGGGGCGGTCGTCGTGCTCGAGGATCGTGCGCCAGGCCCACGCGGTCTCGTTGGCGTCCGCGGGGCGGACGACGTCGAGACCCGGGATCGCGCGCAGCGCGGCGAAGTGCTCGATGGGCTGGTGCGTGGGGCCGTCCTCGCCCAGGCCGATCGAGTCGTGCGTCCAGACGAACGTCGACGGGATCTCCATGAGCGCCGCGAGACGGACCGCGGGGCGCATGTAGTCGGAGAACGTGAGGAACGTGCCGCCGTAGGCACGCGTGCCGCCGTGCAGCACGATCCCGTTGAGGATCGAGCCCATGGCGTGCTCACGGATGCCGAAGTGCAGCGTGCGGCCGTACTCGTGGCCCGGGAACTTCTTGGTCGCGTGCTCGGCCGGGACGAACGAGGGCTCGCCGTCCATGGTCGTGTTGTTCGAGCCCGCGAGGTCGGCCGAACCGCCCCAGAGCTCGGGCAGGGTGTCGGCCAGGGCCGAGAGGACCTTGCCCGAGGCCGCGCGCGTCGCGACGTCCTTGCCGGCCTCGAATGTGGGGAGCGACTCGGTCCAGCCGGCCGGGAGCTCGCGGGCCGTGAGGCGCTCGAGGAGGGCGTTACCCTCGGGGTTCGCGATCTTCCAGGCCTCGAACGCGGTGTCCCAGCGCTCGCGCAGCTCGGCACCGCGCTCGCCGACGGCGCGCGTGTAGGCGAGGACCTCGGGGGAGACGTCGAACGACTTCTCCGGGTCCAGACCGAGCTCGACCTTGAGGCCGCGGATCTCGTCGGCGCCCATGGCCGAGCCGTGGATGCCACCGGTGTTCTGCTTGGTGGGCGAGGGCCAGCCGATGATCGTGCGCAGCGCGATGATCGAGGGCTTGCCGGTCTCGGCCTGGGCCGCGGCGACGGCCGCGGCGAGCTCGTCGACGTTCTCGGCGTAGCCCGTGCCGCCCTGGGTCCAGTCGACCTTCTGGGTGTGCCAGCCGTAGGCCGCGTAGCGCGCGAGGACGTCCTCGGTGAACGCGATGTCGGTGTCGTCCTCGATCGAGATCTTGTTGTCGTCCCAGATCACGATGAGGTTGCCGAGCTGCTGGTGGCCCGCGAGCGACGAGGCCTCGGAGGTCACGCCCTCCTGCAGGTCGCCGTCGGACGCGATGACGTAGACGTGGTGGTCGAACGGGCTCTCGCCCGGCGCGGTCGACGGGTCGAGCAGGCCGCGCTCGCGGCGGGCCGCCATGGCCATGCCGACCGAGGACGCGAGGCCCTGGCCGAGGGGGCCCGTGGTGATCTCCACACCGTTGGTGTGCTTGTACTCGGGGTGGCCGGGGGTCTTGGAGCCCCAGGTGCGCAGCGCCTCGATGTCCTCGATCTCCAGGCCGTAGCCGGCGAGGAAGAGCTGGAGGTAGATCGTCAGCGACGAGTGGCCCGCGGAGAGCACGAAGCGGTCGCGACCGACCCAGTGCGAGTCGGCCGGGTCGTGGCGCATGACCTTCTGGAAGAGCAGGTACGCGGCGGGGGCCAGCGAGATCGCCGTCCCGGGGTGGCCGTTGCCGACCTTCTCGACGGCGTCGGCTGCGAGAGCCTTGATGGTCTTGACAGCCTGGTCGTCCAGGGGGGACCACTCGAGGGGCTGGTTGGCAGGAACGAACGCGTTCACCGGACCTCTTTCCCGTCCGGAGTCTGCGCCCCGGATCTTCGTCGATTCAACTCGGATCAACCGTTGAACTATTCCTTCGCGCGCACCCGGTGACTCACAGGGGGACCGAGGGCGGAGCGGCGGACCGGCCGGTCGCGACGGCGCGCACCGCGAGGTCAGGTCGCCTCGGGTCGCACCGGGGCACCAGGCCGTCGGTTGCTCCGCCCAGCCTATACGTGCGCCCCGAGCGGGCACGTCGCGCGACCATCTCGTGGATTTCGGTCGGATCTCACACTTTTGTTCGGGCGGGCAGGGCAGCGGCGCGAGGGCGGGCGACGTAGCATGGGACGGATGTCCAGCGGGTCGGAGCAGACACGCACCGGCTGCCGGACGACGCCCCCCAGCATTCCTCGCCAGAACGGAACACCGAAGCGCGTGCACACCACGAGCCAGGCACCGATCGACGAGACGGGTATCCCGTCTCGCCCTGCCGCGACCTCCTCGGTCGCCGGACAGGCCCGGGTCTCCTCCGACGGCCATGCCGTCGCGGGGGTCCGCAGAACGATCGGCGCGTACGTCGCCCTGACGAAGCCGCGCATCATCGAGCTCCTGCTCGTGACGACGCTGCCCACCATGATCCTGGCCCAGGGTGGGCTCCCGGACCTGTGGCTCGTCGTCAAGACCCTCGTGGGCGGCACGCTCGCCGCCGCGTCGGCCAACGTCTTCAACTGCTACATCGACCGTGACATCGACGAGCTCATGAACCGCACCAAGCGGCGACCGCTCGTCACGGGGGAGATCACCCCGCGCGCCGCGCTGGTCTTCGCGACCGCGCTCGGCGTGATCGCGCTCGTGTGGTTCGCGTGGCTCGTCAACGCCCCCTCGGCCTGGCTCACGTTTGCGGCCATCGCGATCTACGTCGTGGGCTACACCATGATCCTCAAGCGCCGCACGCCCCAGAACATCGTGTGGGGCGGCATCGCGGGCTGCATGCCGGTCTTCATCGGCTGGTCGGCGGTCACCGGTTCGCTCAGCTGGTCCGCGGTCGCGCTGTTCCTCGTGATCTTCTTCTGGACGCCGCCGCACTACTGGCCGCTGTCGATCAAGTTCAAGAAGGACTACGCGAACGCCGGGGTGCCGATGCTCCCGGTCGTCGCCGACAACCGCAAGGTCGCGCGCGAGATGATCGGCTACACCGTGGCGATGATCGCCTCGTCGCTCGCGCTGTGGTGGCTCGCTCCCATGACGTGGGTCTACGGCGTGGTCGCGATCGGCCTCGGCGCCTGGTTCCTGGCCCTGTGCATCACCATGCTGCGACGGGCCAACGACCCGACCAAGGGCAAGCTCGGGGCCATGAAGGTGTTCCACGCCTCGATCACGTACCTGACCCTGCTGTTCGTCGCCGTCGCGGTCGACGTCTTCCTCCCCTTCTGACGGCCTGGCCGGGACGCACGGGATGACCGTCCGACGAGCGGCCGGCGTGCGATGACGCGCGTCGCCGCCGGTGAGCCCGCGCTCGCCGTCGGGCCCTCGGACGGTCCCCCCGACCCGGAGGCCACGCCTCCCGCTCCGCCCCTGCCTGCCGCCCTCGAGCGCGCCGTGCGCGAGTACCTCGCACACCTCACGGTCGAGCGTGGGCTCTCCCCGAACACGGTCGCGGCCTACCGGCGCGACCTGGCCCGCTACGCCGCGTACCTCGCGGCGCGCGGCCGCACCGAGCCGGCCGAGGTGAGCGCGGCGGACGTCGCGGAGTACGTCACCACGGTCCGCACGGGGGCCGACGGCGCCGCTCTCCTCTCGCCGTCGTCGACGGCCCGGTCGGTGGCCGCGGTGCGCGGGTGGCACCGCTTCTGCGCGCTCGAGGGGCACACGGGGACCGACCCGTCGGCCGAGGTGCGTCCCCCCGCGCAGGGCAAGCGGCTGCCCAAGGCCATCTCCACCGACGAGGTAGAGGCGATCCTCGAGGCCGCCGGGGCGGGGGAGGGGCCGGCGCCGCTGCGCGACCGCGCGCTGCTCGAGCTCGTCTACTCCACGGGGGCCCGCATCTCCGAGGCCGTGAGCCTCGACGTCGACGACCTGGACCTCGAGACCGGTGCGGTGCGCCTGTTCGGCAAGGGCGGCAAGGAGCGCGTGGTGCCCGTCGGGTCGTACGCGGTGCGCGCGCTCGACGCCTACCTCGTGCGGTCACGTCCCGCGCTGGCCGCCACGGGCCGCGGCACGCCCGCGGTCTTCCTCAACACGCGCGGCGCCCGGCTGAGCCGCCAGAGCGCGTGGGCCGTCCTGCGGACCGCGGCCGAGCGGGCCGGGCTCGAGCACCCCGAGCGCATCTCGCCGCACACCCTGCGGCACTCGTTCGCGACCCACCTGCTCGCGGGCGGCGCCGACGTGCGCGTGGTCCAGGAGCTGCTGGGCCACGCCTCGGTCACGACGACCCAGATCTACACGCTCGTGACCCGGGACACGCTGCGCGAGGTGTACGCCTCGGCGCACCCGCGCGCGCTCGGCTGACGTCGCGCCGGATCGCGCCACTCCGGCGCGTGCTCGCGTCCTCGGGAGGACGCTGGGGTAGCGTGGCCGACGTGAGCAGCCAGGCCCCGAGCGAGACACAGGACGCCACCGAACCGTTCGACGCGCGCGTCGGTGCGGGACCCGGGGTCGTCGACGGCGGTGCGGACGTCGCGCCCGACAGCTTCCCGCGGGTCGATCCCGTGGGGCGCACGGTCCCCGACTTCCCCGTCCCGGAGGTGCTCCCCACGCACGGCCCCGGCCGCATCATCGCGATGTGCAACCAGAAGGGCGGGGTCGGCAAGACGACCACGACCATCAACCTGGGGGCCGCGCTGGCCGAGTACGGTCGCCGGGTCCTCCTGGTGGACTTCGACCCGCAGGGCGCCGCCTCGGTGGGCCTGGGCGTGAACCCGCACGAGCTCGACCGCACGGTCTACAACCTGCTCATGGAGCGTGGCGCGGACATCCGCGAGGTCATCGTCCCCACGAACGTCGAGAACCTGGACGTGCTCCCTGCGAACATCGACCTGTCGGCGGCCGAGGTCCAGCTCGTGGGCGAGGTCGCGCGCGAGTCGGTCCTGGCGCGGGTCCTGCGTCCCGTGCTCGACGACTACGACGTGATCCTCGTCGACTGCCAGCCCTCGCTGGGCCTGCTCACGGTCAACGCGCTCACGGCCGCGCACGGCGTGCTCATCCCGCTCGAGTGCGAGTTCTTCGCGCTGCGCGGCGTGGCCCTGCTCGTCGAGACCATCGAGAAGGTGCGCGACCGCCTCAACCCGCGCCTCGAGATCGACGGCATCCTCGCGACCATGTTCGACTCGCGCACGCTGCACTCGCGCGAGGTCGTGGCCCGCGTCCACGAGGCCTTCGGCGACAAGCTGCTGCACACCGTGATCGGGCGCACCGTGAAGTTCCCGGACGCCTCCGTGGCTGCCGAGCCCATCACGGTGTACGCCCCGACCCACCCGGGGGCGACGGCGTACCGTCAGCTCGCCCGCGAGCTGGTCGCCCGTGGCGACGCTGCCTGACACCGCGCAGGCGGCCGCCCCGGTCGCTCCCCTGCAGGAGCCCCCGGCACCCGCGCCGCCCAGCACGGACCGGTACGGCAACCCGGCCTTCGAGGTGCACCTCGAGAACTTCTCGGGCCCGTTCGACCTCCTCCTCTCGCTCATCGCCAAGCACAAGCTCGACATCACCGAGATCGCGCTCGCGCAGGTGACCGACGAGTTCATCGCGTACATCCGCACGGCCGAGCGCCTCGCGCGCGAGGCAGAGACGGCGGAGCGCGCCCAGGCCTCGGAGCCCCGCGGGCCCGACGACGGCGCGCCCGCTGGCGCCTCGTCTCGCCGCCGGCGGCGGGGGCGCGGCGGGCACCCCGGCTGGGACCTGGGCACTGCGAGCGAGTTCCTGCTCGTGGCAGCGACGCTCCTGGACCTCAAGGCCGCGCGACTGCTGCCCACGGGGGACGTCGAGAGCGCCGAGGACCTCGAGCTCCTCGAGGCCCGCGACCTGCTGTTCGCCCGGCTGCTGCAGTACCGCGCGTACAAGCAGGTCTCGGCGGTCATCGCCGAACGGCTCGCGACCGAGGGGCGGCGCTTCCCGCGCGTCGTCCAGCTCGAGCCCCATCTCGCGGCCCTGCTGCCCGAGCTCGTGTGGAAGCTCGGGCCCGATCAGCTCGCGGCGCTCGCGGCCAGGGCGCTCGAGCCCAAGGCGCCCCCGCCCGGGGTGTCGTTGACCCACCTGCACGCGCCCGCGGTGAGCGTGCGCGAGCAGGCGGGGATCGTCGTCGGGCTCCTGCGGCGTGAGGGCGCCGCGTCCTTCCGGACCCTCGTCGCTGACGCGGGCGAGACGATCGTCGTCGTCGCGCGCTTCCTCGCGCTGCTCGAGCTGTTCCGCGAGGGGCTCGTCGCGTTCGAGCAGGTCGAGGCGCTCGGCGAGCTCACGGTCCGGTGGACCGGTGCCACGGGCGACGACGACGGCGCCAGCAGCGGATCTCTCGACGCCGTGCTCGACGACGTGGGCGGCGAGTTCGACGAGCTCGACGAGCAGATCGGGGAGGACGGCGCCGTCGGTGCCGTTCGCCCGACCCACGACAGCGGTGATGATGCCCAGCCGCCCCACGACGGGGCCGAGCCAGGGCAGGACCGGACCGGAGCATGAGCGAGGAGAGCATGACGTACAGCACCGTCGACAGCTCGGCCGCCCCCTCGGGCGACCGGGACGACGACCAGGCGGGACCCGGCTCCCCGACGGGCAGTCCCGCGGTCCCCGGCATCGAGGCGGACGAGACGACGCTCGACCTGGCCCACGTCCCGGGCGGGGCGCTCGCGGCCCTCGAGGCCGTCCTGATGGTCGCCGACGAGCCGATCCCCGCGGTGCAGCTCGCCACGGCGCTCGGGCTCCCGCAGCGCGAGGTCGAGGACCTGCTCGCCGAGCTGTCGGCCGAGTACCGTGGCGAGCTCGGCGGTCGTCCCCGCGGGTTCGAGCTGCGCCAGGCGGGCGGCGGGTGGCGCGTCTACTCGGCGCCCGTGTTCGCCGACGTCGTCGGGCGCTTCCTGCTCGAGGGCCAGACCGCGCGCCTGACGCAGGCCGCTTTGGAGACCCTCGCCGTCATCGCGTACCGTCAACCGGTCACGCGCGGCCAGATCTCGGCCGTGCGCGGCGTGAACGTGGACGGCGTCGTACGGACGCTGACGACCCGCGGGCTCGTCGCGGAGGTCGGCCAGGATCCCTCGACGGGTGCGGTCCTGTACGGAACCACGGGATACTTCATGGAGCGCATGGGCTTCTCGTCCCTCGACGAGCTCCCCGCCCTCGCGCCGCACCTGCCGGACGTCGACTCCATCCTCGACGCCGCCGACAGCACACTCGGAGCGTCCGAGGGTGGGAGCGACCGCGCACAGCCGCGGTCGCCGGCCCTGCCCGACGACGCTCGACCCAGCACGAACGACGAAGGAACATCATGAGCAGCGCACGCGAGGGTGGCCGTCCGGCCGCCCGAGGACAGCGGTCCGAGAACACCTCGGGCACCGGTCGACCGGGCGGTGGGCGGTCGGGAGGTCAGCGGTCCTCGGCCCCCCGCACCGGGGCGGGCCGCGGGTGGGCCGGTGACGCGCAGGCGGGCAAGAGCAAGCCCCCGCGCCGCCCGGTCGCACCCAAGGGCCCCCAGCGCGACGTGCACGTCGCCGACGGCGTGCGCCTCCAGAAGGTCCTCGCGACCGCAGGCCTGGGCTCGCGCCGCGCGTGCGAGGACCTGATCGCCGCGGGCCGCGTCGAGGTCGACGGCGTCCTGGTGCGCGAGCTCGGCGTCCGCGTCGACCCCGAGTCCGCGGTCATCCACGTCGACGGCATGCGCATCCAGCTCGACCAGTCGCTCGTGACGATCGCGCTCAACAAGCCGCTGGGCGTCGTCTCCACGATGCACGACCCCGAGGGGCGCCCCGCGCTCACGCAGTTCGTCGCGACGCGCCCCGAGCGCCTCTTCCACGTCGGGCGTCTCGACGCCGACAGCGAGGGCCTGCTGCTCCTGACGAACGACGGCGAGCTCGCCAACCGGCTCTCGCACCCCAAGTACGAGGTCTCCAAGACCTACCTCGTGTCGGTCGAGGGCCGTGTCGCGGGCAACGTCGCGAACAAGCTGCTCCACGGCATCGAGCTCGAGGACGGCCCGGCCAAGGTCGACCGCTACCGCGTGGTCGACACGACCCCGCAGGCCAGCATGGTCGAGGTCGTCCTGCACGAGGGGCGTCACCGCATCGTGCGCCGCATGTTCGAGGAGATCGGTCACCCCGTGACCCGGCTCGTGCGCACCCGCATCGGGTCGATCCACCTGGGCAACCTGCGCCCCGGCGCGACGCGCGTCCTGGGCCGCACCGAGCTCGGCACCCTCATGAGCGAGGTCGGCCTCTAGCACGCCTCCCCGCCGTCCCGGGCGCCGCGTCACCGCGCGAGCCCGGGACGGCGGACTCCCGACCCGACCCTCCCGTACGAAGGAGTACCCATGCCCGTCCGGGCCATCCGGGGCGCCACGCAGCTCGACGTCGACGAGCGCGAGCACCTCTTCGAGCGCACGCGCGAGCTCGTCCAGGTCGTCCTCGACGCCAACGAGGTCGACACCGCGTCGCTCATCTCGATCTTCTTCACCTGCACGCCGGACCTCGTGGCCGACTTCCCGGCCGCGGCGGCGCGCGAGATGGGGCTCGGCGACGTGCCTCTCATGTGCGCCGTGGAGATCGGCGTGCCCGGGGCGCTGCCCCGCGTCGTGCGCCTCATGGCCCACGCCGAGCTCGACGTGCCCCGGGCCGACGTCCAGCACGTGTACCTGCACGGGGCCACGTCGCTGCGCAAGGACCTGGCCCAGTGAGCGGGGAGCCGCAGGCCACCGCCGTCGCCCGCGGGCTGGTCGTCGCGATCGACGGCCCCTCGGGATCGGGCAAGTCGAGCGTCTCGCGCGCCGTCGCTCGCCGCCTCGGTACCGCCTACCTGGACACCGGTGCGATGTACCGCGCGGCGACCTGGTGGTGCCTCGAGGAACGCGTCGACCTGGCCGACCAGGCCGCCGTGGCCGCGGCCGTCGACGTCATGCCGCTCGTCATGGGGATCGACCCCGCCGCGCCCAGCGTGCACGTCGACGGCACCGACGTGGGCGAGGCGATCCGGACCACCGAGATCTCGACGGCCGTGAGCGCGGTCGCGACCAACCTCGCGGTGCGCGCCGAGCTGCGTCGCCTGCAGCGCGCGATCATCGCCGCGGAGTCGTCGGCGTCCTCGGTCGAGGACGCCGAGAGCGCCGGTACGAGCTTCTCCGGCGGGCGCGGCATCGTGGCCGAGGGGCGCGACATCACGACCGTCGTGGCCCCCGACGCCGACGTCCGCATCCTCCTGACCGCGAGCGAGGAGGCGCGCCTGGCGCGCCGCTCGCTCGAGGTCCACGGCGCCGCCGACGCGGCCGCCGTCGAGGCGACCAGGGACCAGGTCCTGCGCCGCGACCGCGACGACTCGACCGTCTCGCAGTTCCACGTCGCCGCCGACGGCGTCGTCACGGTCGACTCGTCCGACCTCGACTTCGAGCAGACGATCCAGGCCGTGCTCGACGTCGTCGAGCAGGTCATGGCCCCCGCCGCTACGAGGCCCGACGCCGTCACGGGGGGCGAGGGGCCCGCTCGGTGAGCACCCCGCACGTCCCCTCTCCCGCCGGGCCCGCCTGGTCCCGCTGGGTGGGGCGCTTCCTCGCGCGCGTGGTCTGGAACACCCGGGTGGTCGGGGCGGACCGCGTCCCGACCACCGGACCCGTGCTCCTCGCTGCCAACCACACGGGCCTCGTCGACGGGCCGCTCGTGCTGGGCGTCGCGCCCCGGCCCCTGCACGTCCTGGTCAAGGAGGAGATGTTCGTCGGGCCCGTGGGCTGGATCCTGCGCGCGGCCGGACAGATCCCCGTCGACCGGACCGGCGGGCGCGCGGCCCTCGTGACGGCGCTCGCGGTCCTGCGCCGCGACGGGGGAGTGGGTGTGTTCCCCGAGGGCAACCGCGGGCGCGGCGACGCGACCTCGGCGCGCGCGGGCGTGGCCTGGCTCGCGCTCAACGGCCACGCGCCCGTCGTGCCCGTCGCGGTGCTCGGCACGCGCCGCACGGGAGACCGGCTGAGCCGGATCCCGGGGTTCCGTCGCCGCCTGTACGTCGAGTTCGGTGCGCCGGTCGTCGTCGAGAAGCCCGACGGCGTGCGCGGCAAGGCGGCCATGGACGCCGCGAACGAGCAGATCCGGTCGGCTCTCGCGACGCTCGTGACGTCCGCCGTGGACCGCTCGGGCATCGCGCTGCCGGTCGACGGGCCCGAGCGCCCCGGACGCTGAGACGCCCCGTCCGCGTGACGTCGTGCACTCCGGGCGTGTCGCACGGGCTCCTCGTTCGGAGAACTGCCCGGTTGCTGGGAGAATGGTCCCCATGACCACACCCGACCACGCACAGCCCGATGCCCAGGCATCCCTCGACGAGGTGTCGCAGACCCCCGGTGAGACGATCGACCAGGCGAGCGACGTCGTCGGGCAGCCTGAAGACTCGACCGACCCCTACGTCCCCTCCGAGGACGACGAGCAGGACGACGACAGCCGCGAGCGCTCGCTGCGCGCCGGCCTCGCGGACTACGAGCTCGCCGACGAGGACCTCGCGCTCCTGTCCGCGGACGGCGAGGACCTGGACGGCGAAGCCCCTCCGGCGCCCCTGCCCGTCCTCGCGATCGTCGGACGCCCCAACGTGGGCAAGTCCACGCTCGTCAACCGCATCCTCGGCCGCCGCGAGGCCGTGACCGAGGACAAGCCCGGCGTCACGCGCGACCGCGTCTCCTACCCGGCCGAGTGGGCCGGGCGCCAGTTCACGCTCGTCGACACGGGCGGCTGGGAGGTCGACGTCGCCGGCATCGAGGCGCGCGTCGCCGAGCAGGCCGAGGTCGCGATCGCGCTCTCGGACGCCGTCGTGTTCGTCGTCGACGCGACCGTGGGCCCCACGGCCACGGACGAGCGTGTCGTGCGCCTGCTCCGCAAGTCCGGCAAGCCCGTGGTGCTGTGCGCCAACAAGGTCGACGGCGCACGCGGTGAGTCCGACGCGACCGAGCTGTGGAGCCTGGGGCTCGGCGAGCCCCACCCCGTCTCGGCCCTGCACGGCCGTGGCACGGGCGACCTGCTCGACGCCGCCATGAAGGCCCTGCCGCTCGTGTCCGAGCACGCGGTCGTCCTGCCCTCGGGCCCGCGCCGCGTCGCGCTCGTCGGGCGCCCCAACGTGGGCAAGTCCTCGCTGCTGAACAAGGTCGCGGGCTCGGACCGCGTGGTCGTCGACTCGGTCGCCGGCACCACGCGCGACCCGGTCGACGAGCTCGTGCTCCTCAAGGGCATCCCGTGGTGGTTCGTCGACACCGCGGGGATCCGCCGCCGCGTGCACCAGACCAAGGGCGCAGACTTCTACGCCTCGCTGCGCACCCAGGCAGCGATCGAGAAGGCCGAGATCGCGGTCGTGCTCGTGGACGCGTCGGTGCCGCTCACCGAGCAGGACACGCGCGTCATCTCCCAGGTCGTCGACGCGGGCCGTGCGCTCGTCATCGCGTACAACAAGTGGGACCTCATGGACGAGGACCGTCGGCCGTTCCTCGAGCGCGAGATCGAGCAGGACCTCGTCCAGGTCCAGTGGGCACCGCGCGTCAACGTGTCGGCCCGCACCGGCTGGCACACCGACCGCCTGGTGCCCGCGCTCGAGCGCTCGCTCGAGTCCTGGGACAAGCGCATCCCCACGGGACGTCTCAACGCGTTCCTGGGCGAGCTCGTCGCAGCCCACCCGCACCCGCTGCGTGGCGGCAAGCAGCCGCGGATCCTGTTCGCGACCCAGGCGTCCACGCGCCCGCCGCGCTTCGTGATCTTCGCCACGGGCTTCCTCGAGGCCGGCTACCGCCGCTTCATCGAGCGTCGCCTGCGCGAGACCTTCGGGTTCGACGGCACGCCCATCGAGATCTCGGTGCGCGTGCGCGAGAAGCGCAAGCGCTGACGTCGACCTGCGGGGCCCCGGCGGGGCTCCTGCCGGGCGCGTGAGGCGTCGAGAGATCCACGGGAGGGCCGTGCGTGCCGGAAGGCGCGTGCGGCCCTCCCGGGCGTTGCGGGGCGTTGCGGGGCGTTGCGGGGCGCTCAGAGGTGCTCCTTGGGAGCAAGGAGGTCGGCCGTGGTTGGCGCACGGGGACAGAACCGGCGCTGGGAGGGGACCGACCGGCCGCTGAAGACCTGCTGTCGGCGTGCTGGGAGCTGGCTCGGTGCGGGCTGTGCGGACAATGGAGGCGGGCCGAGAACGCGTGATCCAGGCCACTCACCAGCGACGATGCACGGAGTGCGCCCAAAGTGGGGTATTGTTTCTCTCGGCCCTGAAGGGCTGGTGAAGCCCTCCGGGGCTCACGGGCTGTGGCGCAGCTTGGTAGCGCACTTGACTGGGGGTCAAGGGGTCGCAGGTTCAAATCCTGTCAGCCCGACCAAAAGCCCAGGTCAGGAGGTGTTTTTCACCTCCCGACCTGGGCTTCGTCGTTGGAAGCTTCCACAAATGGCACATGGCGTCACGTCATAGCAGTGCTAGGACGGCGGCGACGTCTCCACAAACTTGGACGTGCGGCTCTCCGCACGGTGCGGCATCCAGTGCGAGGCCGACGGTCCCTGCGCTCGCTCGTGGCGACACGCGGTGATGGGAGCCATCGGGCCGCCGCATAGAGACGGCATGGCCCGTAGCAACCGTCTGTTGACCGTGAGCGACCTCGCCGCCCACCAGGGCTCGGCCCGCCGTGCCAGCCACCCCTTCCACGCATCCAGGGCGAGTCCGCGTGCTCCACGTGTCGGGAGTAGGTTGCGGTACCGGCAGGACGACGGCCAGACATGGTCGTACTCGGCCACGATGGAGCCCACATTCGTTTCGATGTCTGGCGGCGATCGACCGCTGGACCTGATCCGGCGGTCGTCATGATGCACAATGGTGGAAGACCTCAGCGTTTACCCGGCACGCACGGCGCCCTGGTCCCGAAGAAGACCGCGAACGGGCGCTGGAGGGTCGATGCCCGTGGAAGCGATGGCGACGGGATAGTGCGTCGCATCCAGGTAACCGAAGACTCGCCGGCCACCGCGATCACCGCGTGGGCGAGGAAGTTCTACTCCAACAGCGGACGCGCGGACAGCGTCACAGACCTGACTGCGAACACATTGTTCGAGACGGTGGCCCGCCTGTGGGTCACCTTGCGCATGGAGGAGGCTCACGCCCCTGGTGGACGGGTGCGGGTTCAGACAGTGGAGCAGGACCTACGGCTGCTGCGTGTCGACGTGGTGCCCGTCATCGGGCAACTCAGGTTGCGTGACCTGACCACTCCGCTGCTGGAACAGTGGTTGGCGTCCATCCGTGGTGCCGACGGTGCGGAACATTCCCTGAATGACAAGCGCCGCAAGTGCAGGTCCCTCGTCAAGCGGATCCTGGACTACGCGATCCGCATGGGTGCGATCGAGGGTGTGAACGTTGCCGAGCGAACCACTGTCCCACCCAAGAGAAGGAGCCAGCCCCGGGCGTTGTCCACGGACGAGATCCACGCTCTCCGGGACGCCGCGCGCCGATGGCGTGCTGACTCGGCGAGGCGTCTCGGGCCCGCCCCGTCCCTCAATCTGGCCGTGCTGGTCGATCTGCTCCTTGGATCCGGGATGCGAATCGGGGAGGCACTCGCATTGCGGTGGGGGAACGTGCACCTTGCGACAGGGCCGGGGGAGCGGTCGACAGTGACGGTGGTGGCGACCATGGTACAGGTTGGCTACCAGTCGGTTCGCCAGGAGGTCACGAAGTCCGAGCGCGGAATGCGCAGCATCACCGTTCCGCCGTTCACCGTCGAATCGCTACGGCTTCTGCGGCCCGACAACGCCGACCCGGATGACCCAGTGTTCAGGACCAGAGTCGGTACCCACTGGCAGACTCAGAACGCACGACGCTCCCTGAAGCAAGCGCTCGAAGCAGCTGGGATCGACCCGAGGTCGCTGCACCCGCACACGCTGCGAGCCACCGTCGCCACCGCCCTCCGGGCGGGTGGGTACGAGGTCGCCACCGCCGCCGCTGTCCTGGGGAACACCGAAGCTGTTACAGCGAATTACTACATCGAAGGCGTGCACACCGCCCCGGACGTTCTCGGCGTACTGCAGGACATCGTCGAACAGGCTGATCCACCGAAAGATGATGCCTGACCGCTGCCTCGTGCCCGGCCGTGGTTCGCTACCGCCACTTCTGTACCGAGGCCGAGAAACGTGCCCATGCGCGTGGCCGACAAGGGACGCTTCCTGCGAGGGGGAGACCTCGCTGACCACTGCCTCATCGCCGCCCCCACCCGCAGCGTCTCGAGCTTCAGCGCCAGCACCCGTCGGGTACCGCACCGAGGTGCCGCGCGAGGCCCCAGACCGAACGCGGGTAGACGAGCGATCGTCAGCAGCGCCGTGTGCGCTTGGGTTGGGTCGAGCGGGCTCGCCCGAAGCCGCTGCGCGAGGCCCTGGCCGACGGCAGCTATGAGAACTTCCTCAAGCCCGACGGCGTGCGTGAGCGCGAGGAAGCCGGCGAGCCGTTCTTCCCCCTCGACCTCGCTGCCCTCGTGCACGAGGAGTCCTCGCACCTGGCGCGCGTGCTGCGCGACGAGGCCCTGCGAGAGGGGACCAACGTTGTGATCGACTCCGTGCTGTCCAAGCCGGCACCCGCGGTCGAGCTCGGTGAGAAGTTGGCGGCCGTGGGGTACGAGGTCGAGGTCGTGGACGTCGAGGTGCCCTACGAGCTCTCCCAGGCCCGCATCGCCCAGCGCTGGCGCCAGTCCTACGAGGGCGCCGTCGTGACCGGCGACGGGCTCGGCGGCCGCTGGGTCCCGAGCATCTACGCCCGCGACGTCTTCAACGGCCCCGACGGGCGCTCCCGCTCCCAGGAGTCCGCGGCCGCCCTCGCCACCTCGTGCCCGGCCGTAGTCCGCTACCGCCGCTTCTGGACAGAGGCCGAGAACACGCCCATGCGCGTGGAGACCGACAAGGGACGCTTCCAACGCGGGGGAGACCTCGTCGACCACAGCCTCATCACCGCGCGCACCCGCAGCGCCACGAGCTTCGGCACCAGCACCCGGCCAACCCCGCACCGAGGCGGCGCGCGAGGCCCGCAGACCGAACGCGAGTAGACGAGCGATCCCCGCCCGTCCCGGGACGCGACGACGCCCCGGCAGGCAGGGGGAGCAGCCGGGGCGTCGTCAGGGGGATCGTAGCGCTTGGCGACGCCCAGCAACCCACGAGGACCAAGGCTGAGCGACGCGACCGAACCTCATCGCATCCGGGAGCGTTGGGCGCGTGTGAGGCGGCTGCCGCGGGCGGAGCGGACTTGGTTGAGGCCAGACTTTGAACACCTGACTTGGCTTCGTTGCCTACCTTGAACACCTGAGCTGTCTCAGTCCCCGTCGACGGGCGGTCGCGTCGGCGGCTGGGCTTCCTCGACCGGGACGTCGGGCCGCGCACCTGGCGGGATCCCATATTCGAGACCTTCAGTATTCCTAGCGCTTCGGAACGGCCCACGGTGCTCGGATGCGCCGAGCGCTGCCCCGGCTGCTGAGACCGACAGCCTCCGTGTCGTGGTTCCAGCGCCAGCGCTGTGGTGGTGCTGCGGGCTGGTCAGCGGGGCGAGACGCGGACTGAAGCGCCCTTGGGGCCTTCGCCCTGCATGATCGGCACGGCGAAGCTCTCTTCGGCGCTGCCGTACTTGGCCTCGTAGGCAGCGTCGATCGCGGCCTCGTCGTCGCTGCCGGCGTCTTCGAAGGTGACCTCGTAGTCGACGCCGTCCACGCGCACGCGCCCGGCCTTCTGAGTGATCGCGGCCTGGTACCAGCGTGAGTCTTTGCCGTTGGCTGCGCGGACGTAGACCTTGCCGTCCACGACCAGTGCCCAGGTCTGGGTGGGGGTGCCGTAGGTGACCCCGTCTTCGCGGAACGGGGAGACGAAGAGGTCTTCGTGTTCGATGATCGTGCGGAGCTGGTCTGTGGTCCAGGCGGTCATGGTCTCTCTCTCGGGTGGTGCGGTGGTCAGAGGTCGATCGAGGCCATGTTGGCGTCGTCGTGTCGTGCGCCAGCGGCGGGCTGCAGGGTGTCGAGGCGGTGGATCTGGTCGGTGGTGAGTTCGATGCTGTCGGCTGCGGTGTTCTCTTCGACGCGGTTCACGCGGCGAGTTCCCGGGATGGGGGCGATGTCCTCGCCGCGGGTGAGCAGCCATGCCAGTGCGGTCTGCGCGGGCGTCGCGTCGATCTCAGCACCGATGGCCTTCACCTCATCGACGAGAGCGAGGTTGCGGCGGAAGTTCTCCCCGGTGAATCGCGGGTTGGTCTTGCGCCAGTCGTCATCGGCGAAGTCGTCGACAGTGCGGATCTGGCCGGTGAGCAGGCCGTGGCCGAGCGGGGAGTAGGGCACCAGGCCGATGCTGAGCTCGCGCAAGAGAGGGAGGATCTCGGCCTCCACGTCACGGGTCCACAGGGAGTACTCGGTCTGCAGTGCAGTGACGGGCTGAATGGCGTGGGCGCGGCGGATGGTTTCCGGTGAAGCCTCCGAGAGCCCGAAGTGCAGGACCTTACCTTCGGCGATCAGCTCGGCGACGGCGCCTGCGGTCTCTTCGATCGGGGTGCTGCGGTCGACGCGGTGCTGGTAGTACAGGTCGATGTGGTCGGTGCCAAGACGCTGGAGGGAGCCTTCGACGGCGATGCGGATGTTCTGCGGGCTGCTGTTTGCATTGCGCCCACCTGCTGCATGGGAGAACAGGCCGAACTTCGTGGCGAGGACGACCTCGTCGCGACGGCCGGCGATCGCACGGCCGACGATCTCCTCGCTGAGGAACGGCCCGTAGATCTCGGCCGTGTCGATGTGCGTAACGCCGAGGTCGAGGGCGCGGTGGATGGTGCGGATCGACTCGGCATCATCCAAGGCGCCCTCGGAGGTGTAGGTACCGGCCATGGTCATGGCACCCAGACCGATTCGGGAGACCTCGAGGTCTGCCAGGTGTGCAGTCTTCATCAGGGGACTTCTCTCAGTCGTGTGAGGTCGTGGTGGGTCCTGTCGCCACGGGTGGGGCGTCCGAAGGGGCGTGTGATCAGGCCTGGTCGGTGGGCACGATCCACAGCTCGCCGATCGATGTGCGGCGGGATCGGGTGACCATGAACGCAACGCCGTCCGCGACGTCCGAGGGCAGGCGTCAGTGCGGGGTACTGGTCGCGCCCGCCGCGGGGTTGGACGCGACCAGCAGGAGCGCTCAGGCCCCGTAGGTGAGGGATGCCGAGAGCTCGCGGTGGGCGTCGATCTGGGACTGGATGGTGGCGAGGTTCTGCTCCTCGCTGGCCATGCCGTCGGCGCCGGCGATGAAGCGCAGCGGCAGGTCGCCGGAGTCGGAGAGAGTCACGAGAGCACGGGCGAGCTTCTTGGGGTCGCCGCCCTGCTGGCCGTTCATGGCCTTCCAGGCCTCGATGGTCGTGGCGGTGCGCTCGGCGTAGTCCTCGATCTCGAGCTCGGGCCAGATGGTCGAGGAGCCCTCGACCAGGAGCTCGGTGCGGAAGAAGCCGGGCTCGACAGCCATCGTCTTGATGCCGAAGGGCTCAAGGTCGAAGCGCAGCGACTCCATCCAGCCCTCGAGGGCGAACTTCGAGGCGGCGTAGGCAGCGCAGAACTCCTGGCCGATGAGGCCAGCCATCGAGGTGACGGTGATGACCTGGCCCGAGCGCTGGCGGCGCATGACAGGCAGCACCGCGCGGGTGACGTTGAGGGGACCGAAGAAGTTGGTCTCCATCTGAGCGCGCAACTGGGCGTCGCTGATGTTCTCGAAGTACCCGGCGTAGAAGTTGCCGGCGTTGTTGACCAGCACATCAATGCGCCCGAAGCGCTCGACCGCTGCTGCCGTGGCGGCCTCAGCCGCGGCAGGGTCGGTGATGTCGAGCGAGACGGTCAGCAGGTTCTCGTGCTCGCCGATCGCGGCGAGCACACGGCTCGCGTCGCGCCCGGTGGCCACTACAGAATGCCCAGCGGCCAAGGCCGCCTGGGCGATGTCGATACCCATGCCGCGGCCGGCACCGGTGATGAACCAGACGGAACTTTGCTTGCTCATGTGATCTCCTCCAGGGTGCGGATCGACCTCGTTGGCCGGTCTCGTGGTGTGATGAGATCCAGTCAAGAACATCTCCTGGGGGCCAGGCAGACCCCACCTATACGGTTAATGGCAGTACCCCCCTAGGCGCGGATTCCTGTCGTAGGTTCGGTGCATGGACACCTCCGCCGACATCCGCGAGTTCCTTACCTCTAGGCGCGCCCGGCGCACGCCCGCCGAGGCCGGGCTCCCCGATTTCGGCGGTCGGCGCCGTGTTCCGGGGTTGCGCCGCGAAGAGGTGGCGCTGTTGGCCGGGATGAGCGTGGAGTACTACGTCCGCCTCGAGCGCGGGAACGCCAAGGGAGTCTCAGAGTCGGTCCTCGACGGCATCAGCCGGGCCCTCGACCTCGACGACGCTGAACGTAGCCACCTCTATGACCTCGTGCGAGCCGCGAACGACGGCGCACACCCTCGCCGCAGGCGCGGCCCGTCGCGCGCGGAGAAGGTCCCGCAGTCCGTCCAACAGCTCCTGGACGCCATGCGAGATGTCCCGGCGTTCGTTCAGAACGGCCGGCTCGACCTGCTTGCCACCAACGCACTCGGTCGAGCAGTGTTCTCCGAGCTCTACGTCCAGCCCCAGCGCCCCGCAAACTTCGGCCGTTTCGTCTTCCTCGAACCCCGGGCCCTGGACTTCTACCGCGACTGGGACGAGGCCGCCGCGCAGACCGTCGCGCTCCTGCGCTCTGAAGCAGGACGGTCCCCCCACGACCGCGTCCTCAGCGACCTTGTGGGCGAGCTCTCGGTCAAGAACGAGACTTTCCGAGCCCTCTGGGCATCACACGACGTCCGACAGCACAGCACCGGGATCAAGAGCATTACCCACCCGGTCGTCGGTGACCTCGACCTGAACTACGAGGCGATGGCTCTCGCCTCAAGCCCCGGCCTCCAACTCATCGCCTACAGCGCACCCCCCACCAGCACCACCGCCGACGCACTGACCATGCTCGCGAGCTGGTCAGTCACCCACCGCGAACCCGCCACGACAACAGCAGAACCGCGCGAAGGCCCGTAGCCATATCGAGGGCGCGCTCACCATCCGCTCACGCCGACAGCGAGCTCCGAGCGCACGGCGAACCACGCACCCCTGGGGTTAGGTGTGCGCGCACCCCGGCCGGGTGCGCCCAAGCCTGCCCAACCCTGACGAACTCCAGGAGAACAACCGCACTATGACAGACCTCGCAGCGCCCATCTCTTGGGGCGCGTTCCGATCGGCCAACCGCATTGCACTGGCCCCGATGACCAACAAGCAGAGCCACTCCGACGGAAGGCTTAGCGACGTCGAGATCGCCTGGCTCGCTCGCCGAGCCGTAGGCGGCTTCGGCACCATCATCACCGGCGGCTACGCGGTCTCGCCAGAGGGCAGAGTCTGGGAGGGACAGGCTGGCGTCTACTCCGACGACCACATCGCGCCGCTTGCACGGCTCGCCACAGCCCTGGCGCCGACAAGCACACCCGGCATCGTGCAGCTCATCCACGGCGGTTCTCGCTTCACTCCCGAGATCGCGCACACACAAGGAATCTCTGCATCAGCAGGAAGCAGCTGGCGGTCAGCGACAGACCGCGACATCGAGCACCTCATCGACGCGCACCGCTCCGCAGCGCTCCGCGTACAGGCAGCAGGCCTGCAGGGAATCGAGATCCACGCCGCACACGGCTACCTCCCCGCACAGTTCATCAGCCCGACGGAGAACACCCGCACAGACCAGTGGGGCGGAGACTTGAACGCCCGGGCCAGCTTCTTGCGATCGCTCGTACAGACCGTCCGATCCGCGGTCGGATCCGACTTCGCCGTCGGCGTTCGGCTCTCCGCAGAGGACCTACGGCGAGGTATCACTCCCCAAGAGACGGCGACCATCGCAGGCTGGATCGCGCAGGACGGGATCGACTACCTGCACCTGTCACTGCGCAACGCGCTCGCCACATCGGCCGAGCCCCCGTATACCCACCCCCTCCGCCTCATCCGGGCCGCGATCCCCTCCGAGCTCCGTCTCGTCGTCGCGGGAAAGCTATGGAGCCCGCAGGACGCGAAGCTCGCTCTGACACAGGGTGCAGACATCGTCGCCCTGGGACACGCAGCCATCCACCACCCGAACTGGCCCCAGGGCATGGCCGATCCGACATGGACCCCGACACCACCACCCACGAGCACAACTCGACTGACCGAGCTCGGAGCCAGCGCCCCCCTCCTCCGATACCTGCGCGAGAACTGGCCCGAGACGGTCATGGACGACACATCCGAGGACCACACACCTGGTACGCCGTAGGGCCAGGCGATGTTCTCGGCTGCGGCCACCTGACAGAGGAAGCTAGCAATCGAGACGGACACGGATGAACCGCAGCGGGTGGCGGTAGGAAGTCCCGGACCAGGCGGTGTCAGCTGAGACCTCCACGACGAACGGCTCGATGAGGGTCAGGTCGATCGGCGCCGTCCGGGCCGCGAATCGCCCGAACATCCCGGGCGAGATCCGCGCCGGCCACGGGTGCTCGCCCGACGGCGCCCGTAAGACCGGGACCAGGGCGCCCCGCGCGCCGGGGGAGAGCAGTGTCGTGCGACCCACGACCCGCAGCCTGCCGTCGATTGGGAACCCGACGACGACGCCGCGTGGCGACGCCTGCGCGCTGGCCTGCCAGATGGCTGGCGCGTCGTCTCCGTGCGACGAGCGAAAGCCCAAGCGCGGCCGGTGTGTGGGGACGCTATAGGTCGCCGTCCGTAGCGGTGTCCGAGTCGTCGTCAGCGTCTCGACTCTTGGGTTCTGAGCCAGCCTCTTGAGTCGGGTTGTGGGGAAATTTGCGCATGGTCGCTGCGATGTCCCTGAGAACGCTCGGGGATATGCCGGGCGTGAGGTTGCGCATGTCTGCGGCGAGGGCTCCGAGAACGCTTGGGGGTATGTCGGGCGTGAGGTTGCGCATGTCTGCGGCGAGGGCTCCGAGAACGCTTGGGGGTACGCCGGGAGAGGAGAGTTCGCTCATTGCCGAGGCAAGAGAGCTGCGGGTGCTCTCGGAGAAGGCAAGTGTGTTGAGTTCGCTCATGTTCGCCCTCAGGGCGGCGAGGGCTCTCGCGGAGCGCTCCTCGGATGCGAACGCGGAGACCAGGGCAAGGTTGGCAAGCGCGGCGCGCTCCGCCCGCGCGGCGTACAGCTCTTCCTCCTCGGCGAGGTCGTCGTCCGAGACGGTCACGTCTAGGACGGAGGCCAACTTCAGCAGGTCTTGGGACCGAAGTTGGTAGTAGTTGCGTCCGGTCTTCTCCCGGAACTCGCTGACTAGGAGGGGGTGAGGAACGGTGGGCAGGCGGTTGCCTCCGATCGACCACCAGTCGGGCTTGGTTTCGTCGGTGATCAGTACGACATCAGTGTCGTTGCGCTTCGCCATCGTCAGAACTTCACGCCACAGGAGGTAGTCGCCGGCGGCTGCAGCAGGTCCACGATTCTCGATCTTGCCGGTGTCGGCGTAGCCCGGGGGAAGGCTCAGCGGGACGCGAACTGCGATGAACTCCTGGACGCGGCGGGCGAGCTTTTTCGGGCTGGGGGCCTTCCCGATTCTTCCCTCCAACAGTTCCTCGAGGGCGTCGAGCACGGGATCCTGTCGCAGGTCGATGAGATGAGCGTCCTCTTTGGCGAGTTCCTTCAGCCCGTCCAGGATCTGGGCCAGCGCGGGCTCGACTAGGTCACGGACCTGCTTGGCTGATTCCGCGTACCTGTTCTCACCGCCGAACTGCTTGACGGCCTTGGAGAGGGTCCCGATCACGGCCTCCAAGGCGGAGTACTCCGTGCGGATGTCCTGCACGACCTCCCGGCGGTTCCGGTGGAACTCCACGCCCACCTGATGAGGGACGAACAGCCGACTACCGATCTTGCGGAGCACCGAGAGTCGCGTCTCGCGAAGCTCTGGCGAGACCCGGTACAGCCCCAGAAGGATGTTCGTGTCGAGCACGACCGTTGCTTTGATGAGCGCCTCGTTCACGGCGTCTTTGGGGGGGAGGTCGTAGTGGTGCTGGAAGGTTGTGCGCACGTCGTCAGGGTAGCGGGGGTCGTACAGGGACGGCCTTGCCGATCCCAAGTGGTGCAGCAACGTTCTCGAGGTCGGCCAGGTGGCGGTAGAGAGTGTCCCGGGAGACGCCGATGGCGCGGGCAACGGCGGCGCGAGACTGTCCGCCGGCCAGGGCGACGCGTGCGGTGTCGATGCGGTCGGGGGTCATGACTGTGGGGCGGCCCCCGACACGGCCGCGGGCTCGAGCGGCGGCGAGGCCGTCGAGGGTGCGTTCGCGGGCGAGGTCGGCTTCCATCTGTGCGACGGCCGCGAGGACGTGGACCATGAGGCGTCCGGCCGCGCTCGAGGTGTCTAGGGTCTCGGAGAGCGATCGCAGGGTGACGGCGCGCTCGTCGAGGTCGCGCACTAGGCGGGCGACGTGGGCGGCGGAGCGGCCGAGGCGGTCGAGCTTTGTGACGACGAGGGTGTCTCCTTCGCGCAGGCCGCCAAGTACTCGTGCGAGCTCGGGGCGGTCCTCGCGGGCGCCGGAGGCCTTTTCCACGACGACGTCGCGCTCGTCGACGCCGCCGGGACCGGTGAGGGCGTCGATCTGGGCGTCGAGGTTCTGCGCGGTCGTCGAGACGCGGGCGTAGCCGTAGGTGTGAGCCATGCGCTGACGGTAGCGAAAACCCCCGGGTCGCGTTCTGCGACACCGGGGGTTTTCGGGCACTAGTTCTGCGACATGTTCTGACGGCTGTGAGTCGCATCGCTTGGTGGCGTAGTTGTTGGATCGGTGAGTGACCGATGAGGAGGGCTCGTCTGGCGGCGTGGACGCTGGGGAGATTGGCCTGTCAGGGTCTGCCCCCGGTTTGGTTGACACTCGGGGTTTGCAGTAGTCAGGCCGCGCGGGTGGATCGAAGGACATCACGCCGGCCTCAACCTGACACCAGACGTCGTATCAGCACTGGGACGATCTGGCGACCGTGTTACCCCAGCGGCCGGGCGGACATTACAAGGATGTGAGCAGCATCGAGAACGGTCGCGGAGAACGACCTCCCGACACGACAGCGTCAGTACTATTTGCCGACCTGTGGGAGGCGCATGTCGGGCGCGTGCACAGGTACGTGAGTCGTCACGTGGACCCACATATGGCAGACGACGTCGTTTCAGAGACATTCCTGGTCGCCTGGCGGCGCCTCGACGATGTTCCCGAGGATGCCCTGCCGTGGCTTCTTGTCGTAGCCCGGAACACCATGGCCAACTCACGACGGTCGACCTACCGCCGCCGAGCCATGGAGATCGAGCTCGCCCGAGTAGCCCACCTCGCGGAACAGACTCCGACCCCGGGAAGCATCGTGCCCGAACGCGAGCACGTCCTCGCCGCACTCGGACGACTCGCACCGAAGTACCGCGAGGTCGTGCTGCTCGTGGCGTGGGACGGCCTCGACGCCTCCCAGGCGGCACAGGTGCTCGGCGCGAGTCCCGCGGCGGTCAAGATGCGGCTCTCCCGCGCGCGCCGACAGCTCTCGCGCGAACTCGAAGACCAGGCCGAGCCTGCTACAGACAGCCCTCGGCGAGCATCCGGCGCGCTGGCGCCCCACCCGGCCACCACGTTCAACACCGCGGACCTCAGGAGCAGATCATGAGCCGACAGACGACGAGTCACCCGAGCCAGGACCCTCTTGTCGCGATCGCTGCCTACGCGCCGGCGCCGCGAATCCCCGACTCGCTGCAGCCAGTCCGCGATCAGATCCTCCGCGACGGCACCAGGGTCACCACGGCAGCCGCCACCTACACAGCGACCAAGAACACACGCGCTCCCCGTCACCGCGGGGCGCTCGTCGGGGCAGTTGCAACCGGCGCCCTCGCCCTCACCGTTGGCCTCGCTGTCCCGTGGCTGAGCCAAGACGACGCCTACGCCACCTGGACCGCAACACCCACAGCACTGTCCGGTGAGGCGCTTGCCGATGCGGAGACTGCCTGCGACATAGTCGTCCCCGCTCCCGCCGCCACGACCGTGCTCGCCGAGCAGCGCGGCATCTTCACGTTCACGCTACGCACCGACGATCGCGAGGTGATGGACTGCCTCCTGGACGAGGACGGGACCGGCGGCCTGAGCAGCACCAACCTCGATAGCCTGCGGGAGCCCACCAAAGGCGAGGTCACAATCGTCACCTACTTCACGACGTGGAACCCCAACAACGGCCACGCCACCGCCATCTACGGACGCACCGGCGACGAGGTCAGCGCCGTGAACATCACCCGCTCCAACGGCTTCAAGATCGAAGCGACCGTCTCCAACGGCTGGTGGGCAGCCTGGTGGCCAGGAGACACCGACCCTGACGCGACCGTCACCATGCACCACAGCGACGGGACGAGCTCAAAGCCCGTCAACGTCGACGATCCGACGATCCTGGACGTCCAATGACCGACACCCGACACGCTAGCTTCGGCAGTGGTGCGTTGACGGGTCGAGCCCGCCGTGTGTTGTGCCCGGGGAGCGCTCGGCGAGAACGTTGGCCTGCGCGAGGGCTCTGCTTGGCTATGGGACAGGGACGAGAACCGAGGTCAGCGGCGATGCAGCCGCCCATACGAGCAATACGAGGGCAAGCAGCACCAGGGGTATACCGACGCCCGTGAGCGCGCAGGCCAGCGCCTGACGTGGTGAGGGCTGGCCGGAGGACGTTCGGCGGGCAAGGCGGTACGCGCCGAACGCCACCCCGGCGAGAAGGACGAGGCCTGCTGTGCCGGCCACTACGACAAGCTGGTCAGGTTCACCGTCGAGCCAACCGCTGGAGGAGACGAGCCACTTCAGCTCGTAGAGGTACTCATTGAGCGCCCAGCCGAAGAGCGCGGTCGGTACTAGCGCGGCCAGTCCAGTACCTGCGATGAGTCGCCAACGGCGCCTGGTCTGAGGGAGGCTTTGAACTGACGCTTGCTCAACGGATGTCATGGTCGAAACGTAGCAAATCGACCCGCCGATGGAGGTCCTCGTCAGGGAGCCTCGTCTTGTCGACGCCGGGTCTTGACCGCCGGTGACCGCAGTGTTCCGCGACCTCGGTGAGGCGGACAAGGTCCTTGGTCTCGGACGCGTGGGGGCGCCGTTCCGCGGATCTCCACCCCCGCCACTCGCCGACCTCCGGCGTCTCGGGAACCTGTAGCTTTCTGAGACGCGCAGGCGAGCAGTGCTCCGGGCCTTGGCGGGACCGCGATCTCGGGGATGTTGCCGTCTCGGAAAGACGTCTCGCCACGTTTCGTCTCAGGAGGGGTCGCGGAGGGTATTTTCGAGTCAGAATGGGGTCGTGAGGCTTCTCGGATACACGCGTGTGAGCACATCGAGTCAGGACGCGCAGTTGCAGCTCGACGCGCTCGTCGCCGCCGGGGTGCAGAAGCGCGACGTCTTCGCGGACGTCACCTCGGGGAGCAAGACCGCGATCGAGCGGACCGGAATGAAGAAGCTCCTCGAGTACGCCGAGGATGGCGACACCGTCGTCGTCTGGAGGGTCGACCGCCTCGGCCGGTCCCTGATCGACGTCCTCAACACGGTGAACCTGCTGCGCGAGCGCGGCGTGCAGGTCCGCTCGATCTCCGACGGCATCGATCCATCGACGTCGACTGGCCGGCTGATGCTCAACATGCTCGCCACACTCGCCGAATACGAACGCGAACTCATCGTCGAACGAGTCAACGCCGGCATCGCGGCCGCGCGATCGAACGGGACGCGCTTCGGGCGGCCTCTCTCGGACCCCGTTGTGGTCGCGGACAAGCTCGCGATCGCCACCGACGCGCGCGCCCGCGGCCGTACCGCCGAAGATGCCGCCCGTCTCGTCGGGTGGAGCCGCGCGACGCTCTACCGCCACCAGCAGGCCCATTCGGCCCGCGAGAGCGCAGCGATGTAGCGATCGTCGTGGACGGGCTCGAGCGGTGGCGGATCCTTCGACTTCACGTCGAGGACCAGATCCCTCTCGCGGCCCTCGCCCGCGACACCGGTGTCAGCACCCGAACGCTGCAGCGCTGGCACCAGCTCTACCGGGACGGCGGACTCACTGCACTTGCCCCGCGTCCCCGCAGTGATGCCGGGGCGCGACGCACCGCACCGGAAACCGTCGTGTTCATCGAGCACCTCGCACTGACGAAGCCGCGCCCCAGCCTGGCGACCCTGCACCGGCTCACCGTCGCGGACGCCCAGCGCAATGGTCGGCCGGCGCCCAGCTACGCAGCCGTCCGCGAGATCGTGCGCGCCCTCAATCCGGCGCTCGTCACCCTCGCACTGGAAGGGCCAGCTTCCTACCGTGACCGTCACGAGCTCGTGTTCCGACGCCGCGCGGAACGGCCCAATCAGATCTGGCAAGCCGATCACACCGAACTCGACGTCCTCATCGTCGGTGCGAACGGCAAGCCCGACCGTCCTTGGCTGACCACGGTGATGGATGACCACTCCCGCGCGATCTGCGGCTACATGGTCTTCTCCGGAGCACCGTCAGCCTTGAACACCGCGCTCGCGTTGCGGCAGGCGATCTGGCGGAAGACGGATCCGGCGTGGGCGATGTGCGGGATCCCGGACATCCTTCACGTCGACCACGGATCCGATTTCACCAGTCACCACCTTGAACGCACCGCGATCGAGCTACACGTTCGCCTCATCTACTCGATCACCGCTCGACCCCAAGGACGCGGAAAGATCGAGCGCTTCTTCGGCACCATCAACACCGAGCTGCTCACGAGCCTCCCCGGCCATCTCGGCCCGGGAAGTCGCACCCCGCAGCCCGTACTCGATCTCCCGGGCCTTGACCGCGCGGTCGGCGAGTTCATCGCCACCTACAACCACCGCACCCATCAGGAGATCGGCGCCTCGCCGCGAGACGCATGGGTCGCGGACGGCTGGCTCCCACGCATGCCCGACAGCCTCGACCAGCTCGACGGGCTGCTACTCACCGTCCCCACGCATCGCACCATGCAGCGAGACGGCATCCACTTCCAAGGCCAGCGTTACCTCGCGCCCACCCTCGCCCCGTTCGTCGGACACACCGTCACCATCCGCTACGACCCGCGCGACGTCTCCGAG
Organism: Oerskovia enterophila; assembly: GCF_044748475.1. Taxonomy (NCBI): domain Bacteria; kingdom Bacillati; phylum Actinomycetota; class Actinomycetes; order Micrococcales; family Cellulomonadaceae; genus Oerskovia; species Oerskovia enterophila. The sequence goes on along the minus strand of NZ_JBIVFZ010000006.1, from coordinate 113,135 downwards.
ATTCGCGTCTACGACCGGGACACCTTCACATGCGTCGCCGTCGACGAAGCCCACCCCAACATCCGTCTCAGCCTCCGCGACATCGAAACCGCCCGCCGCGCCCGCCGACAGCAGCTTCGCCGCGCGATCAACGACCGCATCCCGACCGTCGTCGTTCGTGCGGAACCCCACGTCGCCGAACCCGCGCCGGCACGACGACGCCTTCGTACCTACGAGGAGGACTGATGAGCCAAGGCTTCATCGTCACCAAAGAGCATCGACGCTTCACCGAGTTCGCGAACGCTGTGAGGAAGGAGCACACCATCGGCATCTGCCACGGCGAGGCCGGAGTCGGGAAGACCAACTCCGCACGCCGCTACGCGAGCTGGGACGCGCTCGAACCGTTCATCACCGAGTGGGGACCGCGCGGGGACCAGGACGCGAAGCACTACGCCCTCGCCAACCGCTCCCGCAGCGTCTTCTACACACCCGAGGTCGCCAGCCGCCCCAAGGACGTCATGTGCGACCTTGGACACTGGGAGAACAAGGTCGGCATCTGCGCCGACGAACACCTTCGCCTCACCGACCCCTGCCTCGCAACCGTCAAGGCGCGCGATTCCACCAAGCTTGTCGAACTCCTGATCATCGACGAAGCCGAACGCCTCACCCCGCTCGCTCTCGAGATGCTCCGCGATGAGCACGACCGCACCCACCGCGCGATCATCCTCATCGGCATGCCCGGCATCGACGAACGCTTCCGCCACTACCCCCAGCTATACAGCCGACTCGGCTTCTCCCACCGTTACCGAGCACTCGGCCGCGACGAACTCCTCTTCGTCCTCGACCGCCACTGGAAGCATCTCGGCCGGACCCTCGATCCCGACGACTTCACCGACGCTCAAGCCATCGCCGCGATCGAACGCATCACCCGCGGCAACTTTCGTCTCCTCGAACGACTCTTCCCGCAAATCAGCCGCGTCCTCAAGATCAACCAACTCGAGACCATCACCGACGACGTCATCGAAGCCGCAGCGAGCGTCCTCGTCATCGGCACCTGACGACACGAAGCGATCACAGAACCCCGCCACGCAGCGACCAACTCCACAAACTGGCGGATCCGCGTGGGCCGGGTTGGAGTATCGGGATGCCCGGTGAGGGATCGGCTAACGGGCGCTGGCCTACCCTGCCTCCTATGAACGAACGACTGGCCCGGGCGCGAGCCGGGTACGACGCCGTCGCTGCGGACTACGCAGCGCTGCTCCCCGACGCGTCCTTCGAAGCGGGCATGGACCTGGCGCTGATTGAGCAGTTCGTTGATCAGCTGCCAGCAGGGGCACGGGTGCTTGATGCGGGGTGTGGCACAGGTCGGATGCTGGGGCACCTTCACGAGCGAGAGTCGTCCTTGCGCCTGGTCGGCATCGACCTCTCATCGGGGATGCTCGCGGAGGCAGCACGACCCACCGTCCCGACGGCGCTGGTGGCAGCCGATCTTGCAGCGCTCCCGTTCGACCAGGACGTCTTCGACGGAGTACTGGCGTGGTACTCGATCATTCACGTCCCCTCTGACGCGCTGGCAGCGGCCGTCGCGGAGATGGCTCGGGTGCTCCGGCCCGGTGGAACCCTCCTGCTCGGCTTCCATGCGGGCACAGGGGAACGGACGATCACGAGCGCCTATGGGCAGCCGGTAGGGCTCACCTCGTTCTTGCACCTCACGACGGATGTCGCCGCGGCGGCGCGCGCTGCCGGGCTCGACGTGGATACCGTGCTGGACCGCGCACCGCGCCCTACTGAGAAGCACGATCAAGGGTTCGTGCTCGCACAGGCGCCGAAGTAGCCCACTCTGCTGCGAGCTGACGTGGAAGTCGAGAATCTGCAGCAGCCTGCCGAAACGTGTCCGCTGGCGTTGCCCAGTTGAGCACTCGCCGCGGGCGCTCGTTGAGGAGTCGTTGGATCCGTTCGAGCTCGATGTCGTCGGTGTCGGTGAGGTTGGACCGTCGCGGTAGGTACTGGCGCAGGAGGCGGTTGGTGTTCTCGTTGGTGCCGCGCTGCCACGGGCTGCGGGGGTCGCAGAAGTAGACGGGGGCGTCGATGAGCGCGCTGAGGAAGGCGTGGTCGGCCATCTCGCGGCCACGATCCCAGGTCAGTGACTTGCACATCCCCGGTGGCACGTTGAACAGTGCGCGGGCGACCGCGATGCTGACGTCCTTGGCTTTGATCCCGTCGGGCAGCGGCACGATCTTCAGGTAGCGGGTCGAGCGCTCCACGAGCGTGGCCACCGCTGAGGGGCGCTTGCCCATGACGAGGTCGCCTTCCCAGTGGCCGGGCTCGAGCCTGTCGGCCACGGTAGCTGGGCGGTGGTGGATGGAGACCATGTCACGCAGCTGCCCTCGCCCGTGAGAGCGCTGGACCATCCGGGGACGGCGCATCGAACGACCCGTTCGTAGCCGCTGGTAGGTCGCCTTCGGGATCGAACGTGACCTCGGCAGGTACACCGCTCGGTAGATCGTCTCGTGCGAGACCCACATGCCCGGCTCATCGGGATGTTCGCGGCGCAACCACGCCGCGATCTGCTGTGGGGACCAGTCCAGCTCGAGCCGCGACAGCACCACGGTCCGCAACCGCTCGTCCCCTGCCAGGCGCGGCACCCGCGGCCGCTTGACCTCAGCCAGGGCGCGCGCTTCCGCGCCCGTCGCGCGATAGGCGCCGCGGCCGCCGTTGCGCGTGATCTCCCTTGACACCGTCGAGGGCGGTCGGCCAAGCCCTGCGGCGATCGCCCGTCCAGACAGCCCACTCGCGATCCCGCGCGAGATCTCCTCCCGCTCCCCAGGACTCAGGTGCCGCAGCGAACGCCTCGGCAGTGAAGGTCGGACCCCGCCATGGCGCAGCAGGTATCGGCGCACCTGCTGCTCCTGCAGGCCGGCCCGATCAGCGATCCGCCGCAGCGACTCACCCTCACCCCACGCATCCCACACCACAACCTGCTCTGGCACCGACAACGACGTCCCAACACTCATCCCGGCCTCCACAACCACGCATCATCCACCCTCGTGGTGCGTTGATCGGTTGAGACCGCCGTCGGTTCTGCGACGTCGAAGAACCTTGGGAGCTTCCGGCAGGAGCGGGGCAGCCGAGTGGCCGGTGGTGAGTGAACAGGGGTGGTCGTCGTCCGGGGATGTCGATCATTGCCGCCTCCGGGAGACGCGGCGCTCGTGAGAGTCAGCTGCTGAGGGTGGTCTCGGTCAGGGTGGTCGCGAGCTGTGTCAGGGCGCCGGGGATCAGGGAGTAGTAGGCCCAGCGTCCGCGCTGCTCGCGGGTGAGGAGGCCGGCGTCGACGAGGATCTTGAGGTGGTGGCTGACGGTCGGCTGGGAGAGGCCGACGGGCTCGGTGAGGTCGCACACGCAGGCTTCGCCGCCCTCGTGAGAGGCGACGATCGAGAGCAGCTGGACCCGGGTGGGGTCGGCCAGCGCCTTGAAGGTGTGCGCGAGGGCGCGGGCGGTCTGGGGGTCCGCCGCCTGCCGGACCAGCGGCGCGCAGCAGGCGGCGCCAGCGGTGCCGGCTGGTGCGAGGGTCAGGTCCGTCGTCGTGGTCATGAACCCATCTTGCCACGTATCGAAGTTTGTGGATACGTTGTCGTCATGGAGTTCATTGATGGTTGTCGATGCGAGGAGTGGTGATGAGCGAGGTCGTGCGTGCTGACCTGCCGGTCGTAGTGATCGGTGGGGGACCGGTGGGGCTGGCCGCTGCTGCTCACCTGCTGGAGCGGGGCCTGGAGCCGGTCGTGCTCGAGGCGGGCGAGGGGCCGGGTGCGGCGGTGGCGTCGTGGGGACACGTGCGGTTGTTCTCGCCGTGGCGCTACGACATCGACGAGGCTGCGCGCCGACTGCTCGAGCCCACCGGATGGAGGGCCCCGGACCTGGACCAGCTGCCCACGGGGCGCGAGCTCGTGGACGAGTACCTGGTGCCGTTGGCCGCGATCCCGGCGATCGCCTCGCGGTTGCGGACAGGGACCCGTGTACTGGCCGTGGCCCGTGACGGTGCGGACAAGACCCGGTCCTTGGGCCGGGAGCGGCGCGCGTACCGGGTGCGGACCGTGGGTGCGGACGGGCAGGTCGAGGATGTGCTGGCCCGTGCGGTGATTGACGCGTCCGGGACGTTCACGACCTCGAACCCGCTGGGCACCAGCGGCCTTCCAGCGGTTGGCGAGGACCAGGTGCAGGGCTTCGTCACCGGCCCCCTGCCTGATGTCCTGGGCTCGCAGCGGGAGCGGTTCGCCGGCCGGCACACGCTGGTGGTCGGGATGGGGCACTCGGCGGCGAACACGTTGCTGTCCCTGGTCGAGCTCGCGGAGTCCGCGCCGGGCACCGTGGTGACCTGGGCGATCCGGGGCGGTTCTGCGCGGCGCCTGTTCGGCGGCGGGGCCGACGACGAGCTGCCCGCGCGCGGGCTGCTGGGCACCCGCCTGCAGGCCGCCGTGGAGGCGGGCCGGCTGACCCTGGTGAAGTGGATCTCGATCGAACAGCTCGTGCCCGGCCAGGACACGGTGCTGGTCCTGGGCCGTTCGCGCGAGGAGGTGCTGGACCTGGACGTCCACGCGATCGTGAACGCGACTGGGTTCCGCCCGGACCTGGACATGCTGCGTGAGGTGCGCCTGGACCTGGACCCGGTGGTGGAGTCCCCGAGCCGGCTGGCCGAGCTCATCGACCCGAACTTCCACTCGTGCGGCACGGTTCCCCCGCACGGGGAGAAGCTGCTCCAGCACCCTGACGACGGGTTCTACCTGGCCGGGATGAAGTCCTACGGGCGGGCCCCGACGTTCCTGCTCGCCACCGGGTACGAGCAGGTCCGCTCGATCGCCGCCGCTCTCGCGGGCGACCGGGCCGCGGCGGACCTGGTCCAGCTGAACCTGCCCGCCACCGGTGTGTGCTCGACCGACCTGGCACTGGAGACCGACGACGAGGTCGGCGGCTCGTGCTGCGGCACAGGAACTGCCGAGCCCCAGCTCGTCACGCTCGGGGTCGGGGCACCGGCTGGGTCCGGGTTCGCTACCGGCGTCGTCCACGGGCGCTCCGGCGACGAGCCGGCGCCGGCGAGCACCTGCGGGTGAGCCTGAACCTGCGCGCAGCGAGCCCCGCCGACGCGGCGGGGCTCGCTCGCATCTACGACCACTACGTCACCACCTCCACCGTGACGTTCGAACTGACCGCGCCTGGGCCGGTCGTGTGGGCGCAGAAGGTCGAGGACTTGGGTTCGGCGGGGTGGCCGTTCCTCATCGCCGAACTCGAGGGGCGCCTGGTCGGGTTCGCCTACGTGGGCCCCTGGCGCCCGCGCCCGGCGTACGCGCACACGGTCGAGGACACGATCTACCTCGACCCGGCCGTCACCGGCCAAGGGATCGGCACCCGGCTCCTGGCCGAGGTCCTCGATCACGCCCAGGCCGCTGGGGCGCGGGAGGTCGTCGCGGTGATCGCCGACGCCGAGACCGCGGCTTCTCTTGCCCTGCACCAGCGGGCCGGGTTCACCCCGGCAGGGCGCCTTGAACGGGTGGGTCGCACGTTCGACCTCTGGTCGGGCACCACGTTGCTGCAGAAGGCTCTGGCCATCGAGTGAACGCATGACGAAGGGCCGGACGAGTATGCGTCCGGCCCTTCGGTGCGCCTGGGGTCAGGCAGTGGCGGGGATCTCGACGGGCTCGACGCCGAGCTCGGTGAGCAGGGTCAGGATGCGGGTGCGGATCTCGTCGCGGATGGGGCGCACGGACTCGATGCCCTGCCCGGCGGGGTCCTCGAGCTGCCAGTCCTCGTAGCGCTTGCCGGGGTAGATGGGGCACACGTCGCCGCAGCCCATGGTGATCACGACGTCGGAGGCCTGGACGGCTTCGGTGGTCAGGACCTTGGGGGTCTGGGTGCGGATGTCGATCCCGGCTTCGAGCATGGCCTCGACGGCGACGGGGTTGATCTGGTCGGCGGGCATGGACCCGGCCGAGCGGACCTCGACGGCCCCGCCGGACAGGGCGCGCAGGAACCCGGCGGCCATCTGGGAGCGGCCGGCGTTGTGGACGCAGACGAACAGGGCGGACGGCTTCTCGGTGGGGGCGTGCTGGGCGTTCATGAGGTCTCTCCAGGCTGGTGCGTGCGGGTCAGGTGGGCAGGGTGAGGTCGGGCAGGAGGTCGGCGAGCAGGGCACGGACCCGGGTGTCGAGCTCGTCGCAGATCGCGGCGACCCCGGTGGGGGAGGCCAGGGCGGGGTCTCCGACGAGCCAGTCCTCGTAGCGCTTGCCGGGAAGGACCGGGCAGACGTCGCCGCAGCCCATGGTGATCACGACGTCGGCCGCGCGGACGGCGTCGTCGGTCAACGGCTTGGGGAACGCGTCGTGGGCGGTGCCTAGGTCGTCGAGGGCTTCGCGGACCCCGGCGTGGATCTCGGCGGCGGGGGTGGAGCCTGCGGAGCGGACGGTGACGCGGTCGCCGGCGTAGTGGCGCACGAGGGCCGCGGCGAGCTGGGAGCGGCCGGCGTTCGCGACGCACACGAACAGCACCTGGGGGCCGCTCGTCGGGTCGCGGGTGATGTCGGTCAGGCGTTGGCGGGCGAAGCGTTCGGTGAGGGTGACCAGGTGGGCGGAGACCTTCGCCGAGCGTGCCAGGTCGGTGTAGGACTCGCGCACGACGCGTTGGACGACGTCGAAGCGCACGCCGGGGAACGTGGTCGCGAGCTCGGTGGCCAGGTGGTCCAGGGCCGGGTCGACGTCCTCGAGCCCGCGCAGCACCTCCTGGGTGACCGATGCCTCGAGGGCTGCGGGGGCGAAGGAGTCCAGCAGGGTGGTCACGGCCGCCTTGTAGCCGGGGGTGATGCGGTACCAGACCCAGGTGCCGCGCCGCTCGGAGGCGAGGACCCCGACGTCGCGCAGCACCTTGAGGTGGTGGGAGACGGTCGGTTGGGACACGTCGGTGAGGGCGGCCAGGTCGCAGACGCAGGCCTCGCCGGCCTGGGCGGTGGCGATGAAGGACAGCATGCGCAGGCGCAGGGGTTCGGCCAGGGCCTTGAGCGCGGTCGCGACGACGGTGGCGATGTCGGCGCCGATGGCGTGGGACTCGATCTGCGGTCCGCAGTCCGCGTCGCGCACCGTCAGAGGCGGGGGAGTGGTGGTCATGGGGTCACCTTCTCGGGTTCGGCCACCGGGGTGGCGTAGGGGTCGACGGCGAACCAGCGGCGGGCGATCCACAAGGAGACGTAGACCAGGCCCACCAGGACCGGGACCTCGATGAGCGGCCCGACGACACCGGCCAGGGCCTGGCCCGAGGCTGCGCCGAACGTCGCGATGGCCACGGCGATCGCGAGCTCGAAGTTGTTGCCGGCCGCGGTGAAGGCCAGGGTCGTGGACTTGGCGTACCCCAGGCCCAGAGTCTTCCCGGTGATGATGCCCACGCCCCACATCACGGCGAAGTACACCAGCAGCGGCAGGGCGATGCGGGCGACGTCGAGCGGGTTGGAGGTCACGGCCTCGCCCTGCAGGGCGAAGAGCAGCACGATCGTGAACAGCAGCCCGTACAGGGCCCAGGGGCCGATCGTGGGCAGGAACTTGTCCTCGTACCAGGTCCGGCCCTTGGTGCGCTCACCGATCAGGCGCGAGGCGAACCCGGCTACGAGCGGGATCCCGAGGAAGACCAGGACGTTGAGCGCGATCTGTCCCATGGAGATGTCGAGGCCGGCGGTGTCCAGGCCGAGCCATCCGGGCAGGATCGTGAGGTAGAAGTAGCCCAGGAGCGAGAACGCGAGGACCTGGAAGACGGAGTTGATTGCGATCAGGACCGCCGCGGCCTCCCGGTCCCCGCAGGCCAGGTCGTTCCAGATGACGACCATCGCGATGCAGCGGGCCAGGCCCACGATGATCAGGCCGGTGCGGAACTCGGGCAGGTCGGGCAGGAAGATCCACGCCAGGGCGAACATCAGCGCGGGGCCCACGAGCCAGTTCAGGACCAGGGACGAGAATAGGAGGTTCTTGTCCCCGGTGACCGAGGCGACCTTGTCGTAGCGGACCTTGGCCAGGACCGGGTACATCATCACGAGCAGGCCGATCGCGATGGGCACCGAGATTCCCCCGACCTCCATCGAGGCCAGCACGTCCGACAGGGCCGGGACGAACCGGCCCAGCAGCAGTCCGGCGACCATCGCGAGCCCGATCCACACCGGCAGCCACCGGTCGAGCGTCGACAGACGTCCGGCGCCCTGGACGCTCGCGGTGGTGGCCGGAGCCGCGGTGCGGCTCATGCCAGGACCTCCTCGATCTCGGCGACCAGCACCGGCTTGGGGCGTCCGCCCACGATCGACTTCACCAGCTCGCCCCCTGAGTAGATGTTCAAGGTCGGGATCGAGACGACACCAGCTGCCGCCACGGTCGCCGGGTTCGCGTCCGCGTCGAGCTTGGCGATCGTGATCCGCCCCTCGTACTCGGTCGCGAGCTGCTCGAGGATCGGGGCGATCTGCAGGCAGGGCCCGCACCAGGTCGCCCAGATGTCGACCAGGACCGGGATCGGGGAGCCCCGCACCACCTGCTCGAAGGTCTCGTCGGTGACGGTCACGGTGCTCATCGAATCTTCTCCAGTGCGGCGGGCAGGTCGTCAGGCTTCGGGACGTCGGGGGTCCCGGCCACCTCGGCCAGGCCCACATCGTCGGCGAGCTCGGTGAGGTAGCGCTGGGCGTCGAGGGCCGCGGAGCAGCCGGAGCCGGCCGCGGTGATGGCCTGGCGGTAGGTGTGGTCGACGGCGTCGCCGCACGCGAACACGCCCTCGATGTTGGTCAGGGTCGTGCGGCCCTGGACCTGGATGTAGCCCTCGTCGTCCAGGTCGATCTGGTCCTTGACGAGCTCGGTGCGCGGGTCGTGCCCGATCGCGACGAACAGGCCGGTCGCGTCGAGCGAGCGCTCCTGGCCGGTGACCGTGTCGCGCAGCGTCAGGGACTCGACCTTGTTCTCACCGTGGATGGCCACGATCTCGCTGTTCCAGGCGAACTCGATCTTGGGGTCGGCCTTGGCGCGGTCGGCCATGATCTTGGACGCACGGAGCTCGTCGCGCCGGTGCACCATGGTGACCTTGGACGCGAAGCGCGTCAGGAACGTCGCCTCCTCGACCGCGGAGTCTCCGCCACCGACGACCACGATGTGCTGGTCGCGGAAGAAGAACCCGTCACACGTCGCGCACCAGGACACGCCACGGCCGGACAGCCGCTTCTCGTCGTCCAGGCCCAGCTCACGGTACGCCGAGCCCGTCGCGAGGATCACGGCGCGAGCGGTGTAGGTCTCGCCGTTACCCGTGACCACGGTCTTGACCGGGCCCTCGAGCCGCAGCTCGATCGCGTCGTCCCACTCGACCTGCGCGCCGAACTTCTCGGCCTGCTTCTGCAGGTTCTCCATGAGCTCAGGACCCATGATCCCGTCGGGGAACCCGGGGAAGTTCTCGACCTCGGTCGTGTTCATCAGCGCGCCACCGGCCGTGATGGAACCGGCCAGGACCAGGGGTTCGAGGCCCGCACGCGCGGCGTACACGGCGGCCGTGTACCCGGCGGGGCCCGAACCCACGATGATGACGTTCCGCACATCTTGTATCGACATGCTTCTATGTTGACACGCGTCGATATAGATCGCCAAAGTCAAGATCGATGAAGATCGATGCAGTACGGCGGGGCGATGAGCGCCGGGTGTACGTCTGAACGATGGTCCGGTACCGGCCGCGAATCGCTGCGCGATGTAGCGGGGTCAGTCGTGCTGCTGGGTGAGGGATACAGCCTTGCCCAGGTGGGCGCCCCAGTCCTTGGCGCGTGCGATCTCTCCGGCGGCCAGTGGGCCTTCCATGTCGGTGACGTAGAAGGAGCGGGGTTCGTCGATGAGGTGGAAGCCTCTCTCACGCATGAGGCGAGAGGCCGAGCCGGCGGCGCTTCCGGGTAGGTAGCGGAAGGACCTGGCGCGGGTGTCGAAGACGCAGGCGCTGCGTCCGCCGGCTTCGTCGGTCAGGGCTTCGAGCCACTCACGTAGGCCGCTGGCTTCGACGGGGTGGCCATGGCCTTGCCGGTGGGCTGCTTCTTCTCGGGTGCTGCGTCGGGACATGCCGAAGGCGTGGGTGGGGCCGCCGAGCACGACGAGATCGGCGGCGCCCACGTCGTCGGCCGGGGAGTGCGAGGGCAGCTGCACGGTGCGCACGGTCAGGTTCTGCGCGAGACCGTCCGCGATCGCTTGGGCGATCGCGCCGGTGTTGCCGAAGATCGACTCGTAGATGACGACGGCTTCCATGGTGCCCTCCTGGTTTGCTTCCAGCCTTGCTGGACCTGCGACTTCATGCCAGGTCCTTTCGGCGCGACCTGGTAGGGCTGTTCGGCTCTCGGGGCGGTCGGTGTGCGATGGTGCCTGGGTGTGAAGAGGAGTAGAACGGAGGCATGGAGCCGATCCGGGTCTACCTGCTGGATGACCACGAGATCGTGCGGCGCGGGCTCAAGGGCGTGCTCGAGGCGGACGGTCAGGTGGTGGTCGTGGGGGAGTCGGGGTCTGCCCGCGAGGCGATGCGTGTTCTTCCGAGCTTGTGCCCGGATGTCGCGGTGCTGGACGTCCGGCTCCCGGACGGCTCAGGGGTCGAGGTGTGTCGTGATCTGCACTCGTCGGCCCCGAAGGTGCGTTCGCTGATCTTGACCTCGTACGACGACGACGAGGCCCTGTTTGCGGCGATCATGGCCGGAGCGAGCGGGTACCTGTTGAAGGTCATCGCCGGTTCCGATGTGGTGGACGCGGTGCGACGCGTGGCGGACGGTCAGTCATTGATCGATCCTGCCTTGACTGCGAGGGTGCTGGAGCGTGTGCGGTCCGGACCGGTCGAGGAGCCGGCCCTCGCGGCGTTGAGCGAGCAGGAGCACAACGTCCTGACGTTGATCGCTGAGGGTATGACGAACAGGCAGATCGCATCCCAGATGGTCTTGTCGGAGAAGACGGTCAAGAACTATGTGTCGAGCATCCTGACGAAGCTGGGTCTGGAGTCGCGGACTCAGGCGGCTGTGCTGGCGACGAAGCTCCAGACCTAGGGCTCTCCGTCACGACGGTTCAGGGGGATCTGCCAGGCAAGACGGCACCCGCGCGGGGCATGGTCGGTGACCTCGAGCGTCCCGCCGAGTTCAGCGGCGCGTTCGGCGAGGTTGCGCAGCCCGCTGCGGATGTCGAACTGGTCCATCCCGGTGCCGTCGTCGGTGACGGTGCAGGTGAGTTCGGCTGTGGTGACGTCGAGGTTCAGCCAGACCCGGTCTGCTGCTGCGTGACGGGCGCTGTTGGACAGCCCTTCGCGTAGGACGGCGAGGACGTGGTGGTGCAGGGCGGGGTCGACGAGGGTGTCCAAGGGCCCGGTGATGGTCAGCGACGGGGTGTATCCGAGGACGTGGGAGTACTCGGTGACCAGGGCTCGGATCTTGGAGCGCAACGAGTGCAGCTGGGGTGTGGGGCGAAGGTCGATGATCGAGCGTCGGATCTCGCCGATGGTGGCGTCGAGGTCATCGATGACGGTGTGCAGGCTCGTCCGGCTGGTGGGATCAGCGTGCGCAGCAAGGGCCTTGAGCTGGAGGCCGAGGGCGAACAGGCGTTGAATCACGACGTCGTGCAGATCGCGGGCGATGCGGTTGCGTTCGGCGAGGACGGCGAGCTGCTCTTGGACGGCGCGGGTGTGGTGGCGTTCGAGGGCCAGCGAGGCCTGGGATGCGTAGTTCTCGATGAGGTCGAAGTCCTCGGCGAGGTTCTCGACGTATCGGCGAGGGGGGACCGTGAGGACGAGCGCGCCACGGGTGAGCGGGTCGAGGGCGAGCCGGGTCATGATTGCCCCACCGACGGGGAGATCGCTCGAACGGGTCGTGTTGGTGGCCATCGCCAGCATCAACGCGGGGTGCAGGGCCTTGAGCGTCTCGGCGGGATCGATACTCCGGTCACCGACAGCGGCGAGTACGCCGAATCGATCCGAGTCGGCCGGGGTGATCGCGATGCAGGCGGTCCCGTCTGCGGCGTCGAGCGCTCCGCGGAGAACGGCCTCCAGCGCTTCGAGGGGGCGTTCGGCGCGCACGACGTCGGAGGACATCGTTGCGGTTGCTTCGAGCCACCGTGCGCGGCGCTCGGCCATGACCAGGAGGTTTGCGTGCTCGATGGCCAGTCCGGCCAGAGCGGCCATGGCGATGACGGCCTTTTCGTCCTGGGGAGTGAACACGGGCCCCGTGGACTTCTCGGTGAGATACAGGTTGCCGAACACGCGGCCGCGCACCCGGACAGGAACCCCGAGGAAGGTTGTCATGGGCGGGTGTCCTGGCGGGAAGCCGGTCGAGGCCGGGTGAGTGGTCAGGTCCTCGGCGCGGAGAGGCTCAGGATGGTCGATCAGGTGACCGAGGAGGCCGTGCCCGGTGGGCAGGTGCCCTATCCTCTCGCGCTCGGCGTGACTCATTCCTTCGGCGACGAACTCGACGAGGTGTCGGCGGGAGTGCCCGATGACGCCCAACGCGCCGTAGCGGGCGCCCGACAGAGTACACGCGGCGCGCACCACGCCCACGAGCAGGTCACGCAGGTCGAAGTCGGAAGAGAAGCCACTGACGGCTTGAAGGATCGCGTCCTGAACCTCGGCCGAGGTCTTGTCCACGTCCTGAGCGTATGCCTGTTCCACGGTGGCCTCCTGGTCAACTCTGGCCGGGCGTAAGGCCCCGGGGTCGACGTCCGGCGCCCGGGGCCTCAGCTGTCGTCACGCTGCGCTCAAGTCTTCGTGCGGTGTGGCGAGCTACTGGTGGCTCAGGTGAGCCAGGGCCAGCGTTGGACGAGTCGGGTCTGCTGCCACCAGGTCCCGAGTCCGAGTGTCGCGCCTGCGTTGCCGAGGGCGAGGGCGACCAGGACCAGGGCGTAGATGAGGTGGTCGTCCATGAAGGGATTGTTGGCCGGCGGTAGGACCGCGGACCACATCAGGACGAGCATGATCGTTCCGGCGACCGCGGCGATCCGCATCCCGATCCCGAGGATCAGTGCGAGGCCGATGCCGAGGAGGCCGATCATGAAGACCCAGTCCACCCAGGTCTGGCCGGCCAGGTCCTGGTAGAAGCTGGCGAACGGGCCGGCGGTGGCGCCGCCGAGGAAGCCGGCGGTGGGGTGTCCGCCGTTGATCCACGCGCCATCGGCCGGTGTCTCGTGGCCGAGGCCGAACGTCTTGTCCAGGAATGCCCACAAGAAGACCCACCCCAGGCTGAGGCGGATCACGGCGCCGACGTAGCGCAGTGCGCGCTGGGCACGTGTCTCCGGTCGGACGAGCTCGGGGTGGATGAAGTCCGGGTCAGGCATGGAGGATCCCGATGCTCCCGACCGGCTGGTGGGGTGCGGTTCGTGGGTCGTGCTCATGATGTGCCTCCTGTGGGACGTGTCGTCCATCGGGACGACGGATGGGTGCTCAGTTCTCGGGTGCGTCAGCCTCGGCAGGGGTCCGCGCGTGGGAGGTGGCGGCGACGAGGTCGTCGGTGGAGTCGGCACGGGTGAGGACAGGGATGACCTCGAGCGGGCAGTGGGTGTGCTGCAGGACTGTACGAGTGACGCTGCCGGGGGCTGCCATGGCCACCCGTAGGCCGAGGCCGCCGTGGCCGTGACGGCCCATGACGAGCAGGTCGGCGTCCTTGGAGTAGCGCACGAGGGTGTCAGCTATGGGGGCGTACTCCAGTCGGCTCTCGACAGGTACGGCGGGGTAGCGTCCGGACCACTCGTCGATGAACCCTCTGATCATCCCGTGGGTCTGGGCGTCCCATTCCTGCTCGACGGACCATTCGTCCACCAGATAGCTGTAGAACGGGTCGAGGCGCCAGCAGTGCACGACCTCGAGTCGGGCGGAACGCTCGGAGGCCGCAGCGAAGGCGTAGGCCAGGACTGCCGAGGAGACCGATGAACCGTCGATCGCGGCGACGATCCGATGTTCTTCGCGGTTCTGGTCCCACTCGTGGGGGACGCTGACGACCGGGCATGCGGAGCGGGCGATGACGCCGAACGTGGTGCTGCCGGTGAACAGACGCTCGACGATCCCGGCCGACCTGTGGCCGAGGACGACCATGCGGGCCTTCTCGCTGGCTGTCGTCAGGATCTGTACCGCTGGACCGAGTGCCGTCTCCACCTCGACCGGCACCGTGGCGTGGGAGAGGTCTTCCACCACGAGCTGGGCGTCGTCGAGAAGCTCGTGCCCGACGTCGACGAGCGTGTCGCTCGTGAGCAGCGGCCACATCGGGGCGACAGGGACGATCTCGTGGATCGCATTGACGAGCCACAGTCCGCATCCGGCCCGCTGCGCCTCCTGCGCGGCGTAGCGCAGCGCGCGCGCTGAGTCGGGGGATCCGTCGAGGCCGACGACGATCGGTCGGTCGAGTCTGGTGCGCATGGTGACCTCCGTGGCGCGTAGGAACGAGCTTCCACTCCCACCCTTCTCCGGGGATCAACGCTGAGGCAGGGCCGGGAGGCCCCTTGAGTCCCGGGCCGTTCGGCCCGGTGCCTGCGGGGCTCTCGATCGACGACACCCTGCGCAGGGCTGCGGGGGACATGTGGCACCCCTGGGGTGGGGCCGTCCGGTCCTATCGGTCGGGGGTGGTCTCATGCTGACGTGGGAGGTCTACACACGCGGAGGCAATCATGAGAGCACTGGTGTTCGACGGCCCGGGGCGACGCGCTTGGCGCGAGGTACCCGACCCTGCCGTGCAAGATCCGCAGGACGTGGTCGTCCACGTCGACGCGGTGACGATCTGCGGAACGGACCTGCACATCCTCAAGGGCGACGTCCCCACGGTCGAGCCGGGACGGATCCTGGGGCACGAGGCTGTCGGTACGGTCGTCGAGGTCGGGGTCGGGGTGAGGACCTTGGCTGCAGGTGACCGGGTGCTCGTCTCGTGCATCACGTCGTGCGGCCGTTGTAGCTACTGCCGCCAGGGCCGGTACGGCCAGTGTCTGGGCGGGGGCGGCTGGATCCTGGGCCACCTGATCGACGGCACCCAGGCCCAGTACGTCCGGGTACCTTTCGCCGAGACCTCCACGCACCGCCTGACCGACCAGATCACCGACGAGGAAGCGCTCATGGTCGCCGATATCCTGCCGACGGCGTACGAGGTAGGGGTACTTGCCGGACGTGTGGGGCCCGGACAGAGCGTTGTCGTCGTCGGTGCGGGACCGATCGGTCTCGCCGCCGTACTCACCGCTCGCCTGTTCAGCCCGGCGGTGCTCGCCGTCGTCGATCTGGCTGAATCGCGCCTGGCCGCCGCCCGCGGTGCTGGCGCAACGCACACGATCGACGCCCGTTCCGACGTCGTCGCGCAGGTCAAGGCGCTGACCGACGGGCTGGGAGCCGACGTCGCGATCGAAGCCGTCGGAATCGCGCCGACCTTCGAGACGTGCGTGGAGATGGTCCGCCCAGGGGGCCACGTGGCCAACGTCGGTGTGCACGGCAAGCCGGCGACGCTGCACCTGGAGAGGGACTGGATCCGGGACCTGACGATCACCACCGGTCTCGTGGACACCCGCACCACACCGACCCTGCTGCGCATGGTGGAACGGGGCCAACTCGACGTTGCCCAGCTCGTCACTCACCGGTTCGATCTCGAAGCGTTCGACGAAGCGTACGAGGTCTTCGCCGACGCAGGCCACAGCGGGGCCTTGAAGGTCGTCCTGACTGCAGGTACAGGACAGGTGCCCTGACCACGCACGGTGCCGCGTCCAAGCCACTGGCCTCGCTCGGCCTGGACGCGGCGCCGGAGTTGTCTCACTCCGCGGCGGTCTCCGGTTCACCGGGTGCGACGATCTCCTCGATCGTGCGTCGGGGTGTGTGCGGGTGGGTCGCGCTGTAGCCCATGCGCATGAGCATCTGCGGCCACCCGTCCAAGGACAGGGCGCGTCGTAGGTCGTGCCGGGTGGTGGGGTTCTCCAGGACGGTGGTGGCGAAGGAGGCGTGCACGAAGTAGGTGGTCGCCACCAGCAGGAGGTGCTCGAGCGCCTCGCCGGCGGCGATCCAGTCCCGAGGAGTGTCGTCAGGTGTCGAGAGGACGGCCATGGTCGAGCGGTGCTCGAACTCCGCGTCACCGCCGCTGGCCAAGAAGTGCCGCACGGGCGCCTGCTCGTCCGTGGCAGATGGGCCGAGGAGATCCTGAGGGATGCCGTCATGCCGCGCGGCCGTCGTGGCGGTCCAGGCGGCCTCCTCACCTCGCGCCACGGCGTCTTCGCCCGCAAGGGCCTCGGCCCGACGCACGAGCGTCAGTACGTTCGATCGCGTCGGGTCCGAGGGGTGGATCAGGTGCAGGTCGGCGCCTTCGTCGCGGGCGGCCATCTGGATCTCCAGCAGCACGTCAGAATCCAGGGGTTGGTCGTCGAAGGGAGTGCGTGATGTGGCCCGTCGGTCGATCGCGACTGACAGCTCCAGCTCGTCCATGTCGGGCCCCAGGGCAGGGTCGAACCGGATCGAGGCGACGTGCAGCTTGTCATGGGGACTCGGCAGGATCGTGGCTTGGGCTGTCAGCGATTCACGCCGTGCGGACGTGCGGACGTTGAAGAGGAACGCTCCGCAGCTGATGTACATCTCGCGCCCTGCCGGGTCGCTGTGGCGCAGCTGCCGTGACGGATCGGCGTGAACGAGCATTCGGTTGCCTTCCAGCTCGACACGCCAGGGCTGAGTGTTGTGCACGCTGGGGGCATGCGCCGCAGCAGTGATGATTCGCTCGATGCGAGCGTCGATGACGTCCATGTCGCTCTTCCTTCCATCTGGCACCGGTATAAGCAGCTCCAACACGGGGCCCGTGTCTAGCCCATCAGTCCTTCCTCCCGCGAACCAGGGCGTGATGGCCCCTTGCCGGCCATCCGTTGGACCTGCGCTCACCAGTTGCCCGGCCAGCACATCGGGCAAAGACTCAAGATGAGATCCCTGTCCGATGTGGTGGATCACCCTCCACCGTTTCCTGCGTTCTGAGCATCGTGCGGGCCACCTGGAACGCGTGTCACGAGGGACGTGAACCATGACCGGAACAAGGGTCATCGTCGGGGTCGACGGGTCGACCAACAGCCGCTCTGCGCTGACCTGGGCCGCGCATGAAGCTAGCCTGCGAGGTGTTCCGTTGCTGATCGTGCATTCGCGATTCCGGCCCGCCTACGACCCGATCTTCGCCGGAGGCTTCTACCTGCCTCCCGTGGCCGCTGAGGGCAACGAGATCGACGAGGTTCTGCGCGTCTCCTCCGAGATGGCTCAGCAGGTCGAACCTGAACTGGAGGTGGAGACCACGGCCCGCCCAGGCCCAGCGGCCCTCGCGTTGTTGGACGCGGCGAGCGAGGGCGGGGGACTGGTCGTGGTGGGCTCGCGCGGGCTAGGAGCTTTCGGGGCGGTCTTTCTCGGCTCGGTCAGCGTGCAGCTGGCAGCCCAGTCGCCCGTACCGGTGGTCGTGGTACCCGCAGAGACGACATTCTCGACCGTGGGCCCCGTCGTGGTCGGCATCGACGGTTCTCCCGCGAGCAACGTCGCGCTCGTCGAGGCCGCCAACGAAGCAACCCGCCGGCATTCGCCGCTCGACATCGTCGTTGCCTACACGATCCCGGCAGACCCGCTCGTCACCTCGCTGACACCCTCGATCGACGAGTTCCGCACAGCCTTCCGGATTCGCGCGCAAGAGGCCGCAGCAGCGGCTGCCGAGAATGCTCGACGCGTCAGCCAGACCCTGGCTGTGCGAGCTCAGGTCCTAGAAGGGCCACCGGCTCGTGAGATAGCGCGAGCCGCGGTCGCCGCATCTCTCGTGGTCGTCGGCTCTCGCGGCTATGGCGAGTTCCGGGGCCCAGTCCTGGGATCGGTGAGCCAGACCATCCTTCGCCACGCCAAGTGGCCAGTTCTTGTCACACACAGCCACTGAGGTCCAGGGCCTGGGTGGAGGCGACCCGACTTCCTCAGCACGAGGCCTCCGCTACTCTTCCACCCTGTGGTGCGTTGGTGGGTTGAGACCGCCCTGTATATCGAGATGCGCACGAGTGTCTCGCAGTTGCGTCGGCATGCACTGACATACTCGCGGCATATCGATGGCTGAATGCCTCGCGGGGTGAGAAGCCCGCACGCAGTACTGTCGTGGGCGACACAACCCTTGGAGGGACTCAATGACGACGAGTGTCCACGCGCCAGCGCGCACATGGCGAGCGCCGGTAGCGGCAAGCGTACGTAATGGCCCTACCGCGCGGATTCACCACACTCGCAGAGACCGAGGCGGAGCGGATCCGCACGGAGCTCGGCATCAGCCTCTTTGTCAGGATCGACGCCTACGCCCTCGCTGCGTCACTCGCGATTCCGGTGATGGCGCTACGAGACCTGCGACTGCGCATCGGCGGCGACTCTCGGCTGGAGGCCAGCATCGACCTGCTCCTTGGGGCAGGGGGGTGATGAGTTCTCGGCCGCGACCGTGTTCTTCCAGAGCAGACGCGTGATCGTGCACAACGACTCGCACAGCCCCGGCCGGCAGGTCTCAAACCTCTGCCACGAGGTCGCCCACGGCCTGCTGCTGCACACGCCTAGGCCTGCCCTCGACGGTCGTGGATGCCGCGACTGGGATGACCAGATCGAAGACGAGGCGGACTACCTAGCCAGCACCATCATCATCCCTGGCAAGGCTGCCCGAGGGGCCGTGCGTCGAGGGCTGAGTGAGGAACAGATAGCCGAGCAATGTGGCTGCAGTATCCAGATGGCCCGTCGGCGAGTGAATCAGTCCGGCGCGAGGCGACTTCGTGCGCGACGTAGCGCCTGACCTGTTTCAGGCCCGGTAGTTCTCGTCGAGGTGACGGCGGCCCGGGGCCGGTGCCCGTGGTGGCCTGCGTTCACGCTTTCACACCGGCTCATACGACGAACAGGCGATGTGGCATTGTGCTCCCTTCTGTCATAAGAGAGGCTCTCGGCCTGGCTCATGCGCCGGGGCTGTGTGAACCAGGGGAAGGCCCCCCTCTCACGAGCCTCGAAGGCGAGTCGCACGTGAGGCCCAGGCTCCATGGACCCGGGCGTGCGGCTCCACCGGCTCGGGCTCGTGTGAACCGGCCTCACCTCGAGACGCGACCCGCCACAGGACCAGGCATCCCCATGGACGGGTCCGTGCGGCAGTGCTGGCCCGACCACGAGCCGAGATCAGACGTATTGTCGTCGCACTGTTCAAGCGAGCCGGCCGCGCATTCTTGGGACTTCTGAATACAGCGAACTGCGCCGGAGTAACCCGCTGGTCATGTGCATTTGAGGTTCACGTATCGGGCTGTCGGTGGCTACCGCTAATCTGTCCAAGAAGGTGTCCTAGAACCCGGCGTACTGCGGCTCAGCGTGCCACAGGGCGGCACGGGGGAAGGGTGCAAAGACACGAGTTGCAGGAGGAAAGCCAAGCGATCCGGCGGAACTTGACCGTTCGATGGGCAATCAAGGGGTCGCAGGTTCAAATCCTGTCAGCCCGACACAGTGAAACCGCAGGTCAGAAGGTACAACACCTTCTGACCTGCGGTTTCTTTTTTGCCCGGACGCCTTGGTTGCGCCCCATTCGACCGCGTCCGCGTCGGCGGACTGCAGGGTGTTGATCACGTTCTGCAGCAACGGCCTCACCAGGTCAGGCGATGCTCAGCCGGCTTCTCGACGTGAGCTACGCGATCCGCTGTGCCGCAGCCGGTGCCGTCCTCAGGGCCGCGATCTTCCTCGTGCTGGCGTGGATCCACCATCGTGAGTGGAGAAGTCGAGCGACGGCCGAAGGAAGGTGCGGCGCAAGATCAGCGCGAAGGTGGTCGTGCGCGTCGTGCGGCTCGCCGTCGTGACGGCGTGACGGGGGTGCGGGCGTGCTCAGTGTCGCAATACCGCGACAATATCCAAAGTCGCAGAACTGCAACAATTGTCATTGTCGTGGTACTGTGACACCTATGGCTGTGATCCGGAACGAGATCGAACTCGGCGCCGCGCTGCGCGAGCGACGCGAGCGCGCCGGGTTGACCCAAGGCCAGCTTGCATCGCGAGCCGGCGTGTCCCGTGGCTTCATCATCGACATCGAGCGTGGACGCCGACCCAGGGCAGAGCTGAACCGCGTGCTCGCCGTCATGCGGACCCTGGACGCCGCCATCACCCTGACTGACCACCACGCCCAGACGCCCGAACAGGCGCTGGCCGACCTGCTGGGGGAGTCATGAGGCTCGCGTTCGCCCTCTACGGGCAAGTGGCCGGAGTCATTGAACGCAACTCCGGGCGGACGACCCTGCAGTACCTGCCGGAGTACCTCACCCGACGGAGCCGCACCCCGCTGTCACTGTCTATGCCGGTCAGTTCCACCACCTACACGAACCGGTCCGTGGAGGCCTATCTCAAGGGGCTCCTGCCCGACCACGCTGAAGTGCGCGAGCGGTGGGCACGCAAGGCCGGGGTGCTTGCCGGCAACACCCTCGGCCTGGTCGCACACGTCGGACTCGACGTCTCGGGAGGAGCGATCTTCGCCCCCGAGGATGAGATCGACGACGCCCTCTCGCGCCCCGGGACCCTCCGCCGCGCCAGTGAAAGCGCCATAGCCGAGAGACTGCGTCGCGTTCGCCAGGACGACGCCGCCTGGCAGGACGACGAAGACGAGGAGCACTGGAGCCTGGCCGGCGCCCAGTCCAAGTTCACGCTCGCCCGAACCGACGGGGACTGGGCGTTCGCCGACGGCAACGAGCCATCCACCCACATCGTCAAACCTGGTATCGGCAAGATCCGGGCCCAAGCGCTCTCCGAGCACGTCAGCATGCGTGCGCTCGCCATCGCAGGCCTCGACGTGGCCGAGACCCAGTACCTGACGTTCGAGGACCAGGACGCCATCGTCGTGAGGCGGTTTGACCGGCGTACGACTGCCGCCGGCACCACGGTCCGGATCCACCAGGAGGACCTGATCCAGGCCTTCGCCCTGAGCCCTGGCAAGAAGTACGAGGCTGATGGCGGCCCAGGCGTGGGGCTCATCGCAGACCTCCTGCGCGCCACCGCAGACACTGCCTCGCTCGACAGGTTCGTCCGTGCAGTCATCGCCAACCAGATCCTCGGTGCCCCGGACGCCCACGGCAAGAACTACGGGCTGCTCCTCATCGCCGACACCGTCAGCCTCACGCCCCTGTACGACGTCGCCACCGGACTGATCCCCGATGCGAACGGCCGGCTCCGCTACACCAAGGGCGCCATGTCCATCGGGGGGGAGCGTCTCTTCGGGGACGTCGAACGCGCCAACTGGGAGAAGTTCGCCCGAGTGGTCGGCCTGCCGGCAGCACAAGTCATCGATTGGGTCGACGAGCTCACCACCTCGATCCCGCCTGCGTTCGAGAAGGCCGCAGCAGAGACCGGGGCTCCTGATGCCGATTTCCTTGCGGGGACCGTGGCCGCCAACATCGCTGCGGTCGCCGCTCAGACCCGCGAAGGTCTCATCAGCACGCGGCGCACCGGCGGGCGAATCGTCACGAAGTTCATGGAAACACTTCCGGGACAGCGTCGGCACATCCCGACGGCCTCTCCTGCCGACGAGCACGTCGACCAGACCAGCACTCCGGCAGACCACGACGACACCTGGGGCGCGTGAGCAGCAAGGCGAGTAGCGCCGGCTGCCGCACTGCGGGCATGGACACCCCTCGCGCCGACGAGCCGATCGACGTCGCCACCGCACGCGAGCTCGCACGCGCCGCTGCCGAGGACGCAATCGCTGCCGCCCAGACGGCACAGGCCAGTTCCGCGCTTGTACAGATCGGCGCTGACCAGGCGCACCGGGTGAAGGCGCAGATGTCCGGGGCGCACGCCATCCTGGCGAAGGCGTGTCGAATGTCGTCGCCGCCCAGGAGCGAGCGAAGGAGGCGATCAAGCGGCAGCAGGACGAGCTCACCGCTCAGGTTCACGCGATGGAGATCCAGCTCGGCCCGCTCGAGGAGCAGATCGCCACGCTCGGCGAGGGCATCTGGACCATGAACCTCGGCCTCGGCCCGGCTAGGCCTTGACCACGACGGCGTCACGCCCGGACATCACAGCATCACCGATGAACTGCTGCCGGTCTGTGAGGTCATGGTGTCCGGAGGTGGCGTCGAAGGTCATGACGGTCACATGTGCGGCATGACCGGGCGCACATCGACGTCGGTCAGCGCTCGTGGCGTTCGATCTGGCGCCTGATGTTGCGCGCGATCTCGCTGTCGTCGGTGATCGATCGGGACGAGAAGGAAACCTCGACGCCCGGGTGAGCCCTCGGGGTCTGGCGCCGCAAGGACAGGTCCCAGCTGGTCGCGGCCGAGCTGGTCGCGCGGATCGTCGTGGCAGCGCGGCTCTGCGCGGGCCACAGTTGCAGGAGGTACTGCTCGTGCGGCTCGAGGTCGACGCCGTCGCGGTTGCGTCCACGACCGCGCGCGAGGAGCCGTACTCGTGAGGGCCCATCGAGGAGTGGCAGGTCAACGGGGCTCTCGTCCATGGGGCCTGAGAGCGTCAGGTCGGCGGCTTCCAGGCTGACCTCGACGCAGTCCTCCCAGCTCGGTGCAGGGTCTTCCGGGGCGTCGTCATGTGTCTCCACGTCGACGGTGACGACCCCGCTGTTGATGCCGGTCAAGATCGCCACGCCGGTGGGCGAGGACATGGCTAGGCCTCCGACGTGATGGAGGCACTCGGACCCGTCGAATGCGTCAGGTGACGCAAGGTCGAAGCGCGAGAAGTCCACACGAACGCGATGCCCTGTGACCAGATGCTTTCTTGCCACCTGAATCCTCACTCAGCCTGCAGGACGCCACTGCCCAGTAGGTCCCGGTTCTGCCGAGATCACCCTACCGTCCTGGGCAACGGGCTCGCAGTGTCGCGATTCAGCGGCTGTGGACGGCGTTCACTGTTCGTGGGGTCTCCAAAGCAGGGACGTTGCCGATCCAGTCCACAGTGCCGCGAGGGCCTTGGGGTGAAGTCTCTGTGCGGGGCGTCGCCACGCCTGGTCGTCCGGTGAGCCTGCTCCTCGGCACCCTGTGCGCATCACGTCGGACAGGCTGTGTAGTCTCAGGGCACACACGGTCACGACGGGGGTGCGTTCATGCGAGGAAAGCAGGTGGCCGGGGCTTCGGCTCTGGTGCTGGTGGCTCTGATGGTGGCGGGCTGCAGCGGCGAGAGCAGCGCCCTTCCCGAGCCCACGGGCGAGGTGGTCCAGGCCGACGCACCCGTGGACGACGCAGCGCAGGACGCCGCCGCGTGCGCGGCTGTCTCCGACGTCATGTCGATCGTGGAGAACGCCGACATCGCCCTGAGCGAGGGCCGCGTGGCCGTCCAGGAGCAGCAGGGCTGGTACGAGGTCGCGACACATGTACTGCACCGCATCCCCTCGAGCGGCGACAGTGCCGTCAGCCAAGGGGTCGCCGACCTGCAGGAGGCTGTCCCCTCGGTCGAGCTCTGGGCGAGGACCGAACCCACCGTCATCAGGTCGGACGCCTGGCGGGATGCCCTTTCCGCCCTCGACGAGCCTTGCCTGGCGGTCGATTCTGAGCTGACCATCTCCATGTTCACGGGCGGCTGAGGCTCGCTCGCGACGCCCGGAGCCGTCGTCCCTCCCGCGCTCTAGCAGGCCACCGGCCGTGACTGCCTTGACTTCCTGACGCTGACGTCCGGCCCAGGTGTGTGCGCCGTTACCGCTCACCACAGACTGTGCTTGGGCGGATCAGTTCCGGGTCGTTCGCCCACGTGCATGAGTGCCCCCGACGGCGGACTCGGCGTGCCGCCGTCGTCCGCCCCGCTTCCACGAGCTCGGGACCAGCCTCTCCATCGGCCCGGTATGACCTGCTCGTGCATCCGCGTCGAGCGGGTCGGAGAGCATCGGTCAGACCACCAGGTGGGCGAGCAGCCCGCTCTCGCGACAGCGCTTCGCGCACCAGGAGGGTTGAAGGCGCCGCGGAGCGCCCTGGGTCCAAGTGGGCGCTGACGAGGCGCCGAGGTCGCGATGGCGTGCGGCGGAGTTCTCGATCGACGGCCGCCCTTACCCCTGGCCTTCGCACCAGGGGTGCCGACCGCCGCGTTGCGCGCGCCTGATGGCTCGAAACGAAAGCACGACATTTACATTCGGAACTACGCTGTGTACGTTTGACGTCATGGACAGTGCCACCCGACAGCAGCGGATCGTCCAGCGCCTCCGCGAGACCGAAAGACTCGAGGTTGCCGACCTGGCCCTCGAGCTCGATACCTCCGAGGTCACGGTCCGCCGTGACCTCGACGCTCTCGCGTCCGCGGGTGCGCTCCGCCGTGTCCACGGTGGTGCGGTCAGCCTGCTGCTGAGGGGGGAGGAGCTGCCGTTCGCGCTGCGCGAGATCGAGTCGACCCCGGCCAAGGAACGCATCGCACAGACGGTCGCAGGGCTGCTCAGCGACGGCGAGGCCGTGATCGTGGACAGCGGGACCACGGGTCTCGCGATCGCCCGCGCCCTCGTCGGGCGGCGCCTGACCGTCGTGCCCCTGTCGATCCCCGCCGCTCACGTCCTCTCCGCGAGCGCCTCGACCACGCTCAAGGTCCCCGGGGGGACGTCCCGCTTCGGGGAGGGCTCGCTCGTCGGTCCCATGGCCGAGGCCTCGTTGCGCTCGCTGCGCGTGGACACCGCGATCATCAGCTGTTGCGGACTGTCTCCCACCGACGGCGTCACCGCGTACGACGACGTCGAGGCCGCCACCAAGCGTGCCGCGATGTCCAGCGCGCGGCGCACGATCCTCGTCGGGGAGGCCGCGAAGTTCTCGCGCACGGCGCTCGCGGTCGTGTGCGAGGTGACCGACTTCGACGTGCTCGTGACCGACCCCGACGCGCCCGCTGATGCGGTCGCCCAGATTCGTCAGGCCGGCGTCGACGTCCTGGGCATCTGACCGGCTTGTCGACCGGGGCGACGCACGGCGGACGCCTCCCACCCACGACCCTGAGAGACCTCACCCATGACCGACACCACCGTGGCCCGCCCACGTCCCCGCCCCGCCCGGGGCGCAGCCGTCCCGCGTGAGCTGCGCCGGGCCCGCGTCGCCGTCGCGGCGCTGTTCTTCACCAACGGCGCCATCTTCGCCAACCTGTTCCCCGAGTACCCGGCGATCAAGGCCGAGCTCGGTCTGAGCAACGCGCAGTACGGTCTGGCGATCGCGGCCTTCCCCACGGGAGCCCTCGTCGCGGGCCTCGCCGCGGGCGTCCTGATCCGGCGTCTGCGTTCCTCGCGCGTCGCGGTGGTGGGAACGATCCTGACCGGCCTGGGGGTCCTGGGCGCAGGGTCGTCCTCGACGTGGACCATGCTCGCGGTCGGGCTCCTGCTCGCAGGGGCCATGGACGCGATCACCGACGTCGCCCAGAACGCGCACGGCCTGCGGGTCCAGCGACGCTACGGGCGGTCGATCCTCAACTCGTTCCACGCGGTGTGGAGCATCGGTGCCGTGACGGGCGGGCTCATGGGCGCCGGTGCGGTCGCGATCGGCATGTCGCGGGGGCTGCACCTGGGCCTGTCGGCCCTGGTCTTCGCGGCCGTCGCGCTCTCGTGCTACCGGTTCCTGCTGCCCGGCCCCGAGGATGCGGACCGCGTCGCGGCCGCCGACGGCGCGGGCGAGGCCGCCTCGGGCACGGGGTCCACGAGCGTGGCACCCGCCACGGACCGCGCGACGCATGGTTCCCGTGTCCCGGGCCTGCTCGTGCGCGTCGGGACGCTCGCGGCCCTGGTCCTCATCGCCGCGTCCGGCGCCGTGGTGGAGGACTCGGGCAGCACCTGGGCCGCCGTCTACCTCTCGCAGTCGCTGGGAGCGCCGCTCTCGCTCGCAGCGTTCGGCTTCGTGGCGCTGACCGGCGCGCAGTTCGTCGGTCGCCTCGTGGGGGACCGTGTGGTCGACAGGTTCGGCCAGCGCGCCGTGGCCCGCACGGGCGGCGCCCTGGCCGCGGTCGGCATGGGACTCGCCCTGGCCTTCCCGACCGTGCCCGGCACGATCGCCGGGTTCGCCGCGGCGGGACTGGGCATCGCGACCCTCGTGCCCGCGGCGATGCACGGCGCGGACGAGCTGCCGGGCCTGCGCCCCGGGACCGGGCTGGCCGTCGTGAGCTGGCTCATGCGGATCGGCTTCCTGCTCTCCCCGCCGCTCGTCGGCCTCGTCGCCGACCATTCGTCGCTCCGGGCCGGCCTCCTGGTGGTCCCGGCGGCCGGGCTGATCGTCGTGCTGGCCTCGCAGGTCCTCGACACGCGTCGGGCCCCCCGGGGCTGACGCGCGTCGCCTGCCGCCTGCCGGGCCGCTGTGCGCACCGCGCGAGGGCGCCCGGCGCCGTCGGGCAGCCAGAGCGGCCTCCGGTCGTGGTGAGCCGACCGCACCCGAGGGGTGTGGTTGCGCTTCCATGATCCACTGGCCGCACGAGAGGGGTGAAACATGAGGTCACGTGTCGCGACGATCCAGGACGTCGCACGGAGTGCAGAGGTGTCGACGACGACGGTGTCGAGGGTCGTCAACCGCAAGGGATTCGTGAGCGACGGCGCGCGGCTCGCGGTGCTCGAGGCGATCGACGACCTCGGCTACGTGCCGTCGGCCGCCGCGCGAGGGCTCGCGTCCCGACAGAGCGGGATGGTCGGGCTGTGCCTGCCCGACACGGGACGGCCGGACGACCTCGGCGACCGTGCGTGCGAAGGCTCCTCGGTGCGCGTGCTCCTCGACCCGCGGCCGAACGGCGAGATCGCGTGGGGCGGCCTGTACTTCGGTGAGGTGCTGCGTGGGGCCGAGTACGCGGCCTGGGAAGCGGGGTTGGCCCTCACCGTCGCGACGGCGCGCGAGCCCGACCTCGAGGCTCGTGTCCTGGCCATGGCCGGTCGTGTCGACGGCCTCGTCGTCGTCGCCCAGACCCTCCCGGACGACCTGCTCGATCACGTCGCCCGGCGCGTCCCGCTCGTCGTCCTCGCCGGCCCCCTGATCACCGACCGCTACGACCACGTCACGGTCGACAACGCCGCGGGCATGACCCGGCTCGTGGAGCACCTCGTCGTGGACCACGGAGTCCGCGACCTCGCCTACGTGGCCGGGCGTGACGGCACCCCGGACGACGTCGAGCGGTTCCGTGGCTTCCGCGAGGCTCTGATGATCCAGGGGATCGACCCGCCTGCCGAGCCGTCGCTGCGTGGCGACTTCTCGCGCCGACGCGCCCGCGAGCTGGGGGCCGAGCTCCTCGGTGGCCCCAGGCCGCTCCCTCGGGCGCTGGTGTGCTGCAACGACGAGACGGCGCTCGGCCTGCTCGATGTGCTCGTCGCGCAGGGGGTGCGGGTGCCCGAGGACGTCGTGCTCACGGGCTTCGACGGCATCGACGCGGCAAGGACGTCGGCACCGCCGATCACGACGGTCGAGCAACCGACCGCCGAGCTCGGGCGTCTCGCGGTCGAGCGCCTGACGGCTCGGATCGGAGCGCCGCGCCGCCGCCCGACGGTCACCACGTCCCCGGTGACCGTCCAGCTGAGGGCGAGCTGTGGCAAGCACCTGGCTGTCCCATCCATCGAGAACGAAGGCTGAACCATGGAGAGCGTCACCAAGAACCGCCAGTCGATCGAGACCTTGCGGACGATGGTCGAGCGAGGTTTCGGACCGCAGCAGGTGCCGGGAGGCGACGGCTTCGCCACAGAGCTCACCGACGGTTTCTTCAACGCCCTGTACCGGATCCGCCTGGCCGACGGCAAGGAGGTCGTCCTGAAGATCGCGCCGCCGGCCGGTGTCCCGGTCCTGACCCATGAGCACGACATGATGCGCAACGAGGTCGCGGCGATGGACCTGGTCCGACGCGAGTCCTTCGTCCCGGTACCCGAGCTGTTCCACGTCGACCTGTCCCGCGAGGTGTGCGACGCCGACTACTTCTTCATGGAGCTCGTGGACGCCACGTGCTTCGGCATCGCGGCCGACGCGGGCCGGCTCCCGCCACATGTCGTGGAGGCCGGGTTCGAGCATCTCGGCTCTCTGAACCGGGACCTGAACGCGATCGTCGGGACGCACTTCGGCCAGCTTCGAGGCCCAGGGTTCGGGACCTGGCGCGAGGCCGCCACGACGATGTTCCGTACCGTCCTGGCCGACGGGGTGCGCGCGGCGGTCGACCTCGGGTGGGATCCGGACGTCGTGCTCAAGTCTTTCGAGGATCACGCCGACGTGCTCGACGACGTGATCGAGCCGCGCCTCGTCGAGGTCGACCTGTGGGCCAAGAACTCGATGATGCGGGACGGCCGCGTCGTCGCGATCATCGACCACGAGCGCGCGATGTTCGGCGACCCCCTCATGGAGGCCGGCCTGACCGGACTGGACCTGCCCTCGTTCCCCGACCCTGCGCCCTTCATGCGTGGGTTCCGCCTCGCCGCGCTCGACGACTCGCAGCGGACGAGGCGCCACCTCTACACGCTGTGGCTCGCCGTGACCATGCTCGTCGAGACGACCTACCGGCAGCAGAGTTCTCAGCAGTACCGCTGGGCGTGCGAACAGCTCGACATCGCCATGGGGCTCCTCGGCCGGACGACGTGACGGTGACCGCGACTGCGCGCACACCTCCTGCTCGGGTCGACCTCCTGGGGACCAAGCCCGTCGGGCGGCTCCTGTGGCACACGTGCTCGCAGACCACGCTCTCGGTCGGCGTCTACGGTGTCTATGCCCTGACGAACGCCTGGTTCGTCGCGCGGGGCGTCGGTCCCACGGCCATGGCGGCCGTGAACCTCGTCGCCCCGTTGCTGCTCGCCCTGGGCGCGGTCTCCACCACGGTCGGCGTCGGTGCGGCCTCCGTCGTCTCGCGGAGCCTCGGCGCCGCCGATCCTGCACGCGCGGCGCGTGCGGCCGGCAACGCGTTCGTCATGTTCTGGGCGGCGGCCCTCGTCACCACGGCTGTCGGCATGGTCTTCCTCGAGCCGCTGCTGTCCGCTCTGGGTGCGACGGGCCCGACGCTCGACTACGCACGGGACTACGCGGTCATCCTCCTCGCGGGGGCGATCGTCTCCACGGGCTTCTCGAGCCTGGTCCGCGCCGAGGGCCGCATGCTCTTCTCCACGATGCTCTGGCTCGTGCCGGTCGCCGTCCAGATCACTCTCGACCCCCTGTTCATCTTCGTGCTCGACCTCGGTGTGCGGGGCGCGGCTCTGGGCACCGTCGGCGGCCAGGCGGTCTCGGCAGCGATGAGCCTGTGGTTCTTCTTCCTCCAGCGCCGACGTCCCTATCGCATCACCTGGTCCGACCTGCGTCCGCACGGACCGACCCTCGGTGCGATCCTCGGCGTCGGGGCTCCCTCGTTCCTCGCGGGACTCGGCACGACGCTGCTCGTCGTGCTCGTCAACCTCTCGCTGGTTCGAACAGGTGGCGTGACCGCCCTGGCCGCCTTCGCGGTCTGCGCCCGCCTGCAGACCTTCGCCACCATGCCCCAGACCGGCATCAGCCAAGGGCTTCAACCCGTCGTCGGGTACAACGCCGGGGCTCACCTCGCGCACCGTGTCGGCAGGGCGCGCACCCTGGCGCTCCGGGCCACGACGCTCTACGGCGCTCTCGCCGCGATCGTGCTCGCGGCCCTGGCAGAGCCTCTCGTGTCCTTCTTCGTCGACGAGGCCGACGTCGTCCGCACCGGGGCGGCGGCGCTTCGGGTCCTCGCCGTCGGCCTGGCGGTCTCCGGGATCGCCCCGCTCGTCTCGGCCTACTTCCAGGCGCTCGGACGCGCACGCCCGTCCTACCTGATCTCCCTCGGGACGCTCGTCGGGATCAAGGTGCCCCTCGTCCTCGTCCTCGGACCCACCGGGGCTGTCGGTACGTGGATCGCGCTCGCCGCCGGCGACGTGCTCGCCGCCCTCGCAGCGCTCCTGATCCTCCATGCCGTCCGGCGGCGAGACCGTCGCACCGCGTCCTAGGAGGCCCACAGCGCGGGGCCCCGTCTGCGACGGCGGCGGAGCGGGCTCGGCTGATCGATCGATCGCGCGTCCGACCGGGTCGTCCCGCCCCGACGGCGGCGGGACGACCCGGTGCGCACCTGTCCTCAGCCCGTCGTCAGGTCGCGAGCCGCCTCCCACTGCCGGAACCCGTCAGCGATCTCCGGCGCGTGCGTGTGGTGGAGGTAGTGGTCGCCCGGAACAGGCACCACGGTGCCGTCCTCGACGCTCGCGGCCTGCCGCTCGTGCAGCGCGAGCCAGTCGGGGTTGGCCGCGTTGTCCGCCTCGACGAACAGCAGGAGCGGCAGGTCGGCAGGGAACGTCGTCCCGAGCGCGCGCTCGAAGTTCGGGCCGATGTGCGCCATCTCGTCGAGATACGTGGGGCGCATCGAGTTCCGGTGGGTGAACATCGTCATCTGCTCGCGCGCGTGGTCGGAGTACACCGAGCCGTCGAGCCCGTCCCCGCCGACCGCGGCGAGGACGCGGACCAGGCCCAGGTTCTTCGCTGCGGCCATGAGGCCCGTGGGGAACGTCGTGTCCATGTTCGGCTGGCCGGGCACGCTCGTGTCGATCCCGACGAACGCCGCCACCTCGTCCGGGTACCGCGTGGCGAGCTCGAGACCGTAGATCCCGGCGATTGAGTGACCCATGAGGACGTAGCGGTCGACGTCGAGCTCCTGGAGCGCCGCGTGGACCTCGGCGACGATGTTCTCGGTCGTGCGCGCCCTGTCGGTGCCGTCGCTCAGGCCGTAGCCGAAGG
The DNA here is from genome assembly GCF_044748475.1 of Oerskovia enterophila. Classification (NCBI taxonomy): domain Bacteria; kingdom Bacillati; phylum Actinomycetota; class Actinomycetes; order Micrococcales; family Cellulomonadaceae; genus Oerskovia; species Oerskovia enterophila. The sequence goes on along the minus strand of NZ_JBIVFZ010000006.1, from coordinate 82,527 downwards.
GCTCGACGACGACGACCCGGTGGTCCTGGGCGAGATCGGTGACGAGCGGCTCGAAGTCGAGTGCGGGGGAGGACGTCCCGAACCCCGGCAGGAGCACGACGTCGACCGGACCGCTCCCGGTCACGACGACGTTCATCTGCCGCCCGTCGACGGTCACGGACCGGCCGTACGACTCGATCCGGTCGCTCTCCCGACCGGTCGCGACGGCGTTCACCACGGTCGTCGTGGCCAGGCCGACCGCGAGCACCGCGCCGATCGCCGTCACCGTCACGAGCGCTCTCTTCGCAGACTTCTTCACACGTCCCTCCCCGGGGAGCACCTGATGTGCTCCGCCCTCCGGTCCAGCATCGTCGGCCGGGTTGCCGCGCGCGTCAGCCCCGCGTGGTCACCTCGGTAGTGCGTTCGCGGTACGCGCACGTCACCCTCGGGGGCGATCCGTCCGGACCGCTCGGCCGGGATACTGGGGGAGTGCCGTCCCCTCGAGCTGCCGCAGTACCCCTGAGCGACGTCGTCGCGGTCGCCGCCGTCGTGCTCTTCGGCGTGCTGCCGTTCCCCGACGAGCTCTTCCGTGCCCGGGGGCTGCTGCTCGTGATCGCGCTCGTGCCCGTCGTGGTGATCCCGCTGCGTCGGCGGCTCCCGCTCGTCGCCCTCGGGGTGTCTCTGGCGTGCACCGTCGCGGTAGCGCTCGCGGGCACGCTGGCCCCGAGCGCGCTCGTCGCCGTCATGATCACGGCCTTCTCGGTCGCCGACCGGACGCGGCGGTCCCTCGGGCTCGTGTGCGTGGCCGCAGCGGCCCTCGTGGTGTTCTTCGTGAGCGCAATACCGTTCGACGGGGAGCTGTTCGACTCGCGTGCGGTCCAGTTCGTCACGTTCATCGTCCTGGCGGGAGCCCTGGGTGACGCGACGAGGTCGCGGCGCGAGGCGATCGCGGCCGTGACTGAGCGGGCAGAACGGGCCGAGCAGGGCCGCGAGGACGAGGCACGACGGCGCGTGGTCGAGGAGCGGGTTCGCATCGCCCGCGACCTGCACGACGTCGTCGCCCACCAGATCTCGGTGATCAGCCTGAGCGCGGGCGTCGCGTCGTCGTCGCTCGAGTCCCGGCCCGAACGGGCCCGCGAGGCCCTCACCACCATCCGGAGCGCGTCACGGACCGTCCTCGCGGACATCGGCGGGCTCATGGCGCTCCTGCGCGCAGACGACGACGGCGAACGGCCCGACCTCCGCCCGCAGGCGGGGCTGGACCAGCTCGACGCGCTCGTCCGCCGCTTCGCCGACGCGGGCCTGCACGTCGAACTGCGGCGGGAACCGGTCCTCGTCGCGCTCTCGCCGGCCTGCGACCACGTCGCCTACCTCGCCGTCCAGGAGGGCCTCACGAACGCGCACAAGCACGGGGGTGGCGACCGGGCGGTCGTGGACGTCCGAGCCGGCGACGGTGCGCTCGCCCTGACGATCACGAGCCCGCTGCGCGCCGAGGACGCCGACGCGCCCTCGAGCGGTCACGGCCTGCGCGGGCTGCGCGAGCGGGTCGCGTCCGTGCGGGGGCGCGCGACGACGTCGGACACGGACGGCGAGTTCCGGCTCGAGATCACGCTGCCCGCCGAGACGAGCGCGCAGAGCGCCGGGGGAAGGGGACAGCGATGATCACGGTCCTCGTCGTCGACGACCAACCCTTGGTGCGCCAGGCCGTGCGCGACATCCTCACCGACAGCGGAGGGATCCGGGTCGTCGGCGACGCGTCGAACGGCCGCGAGGCCGTCCGCGCCGCCGCGGAGCTGGCTCCCGACGTCGTCCTCATGGACATCCGGATGCCCGAGCTCGACGGGATCGCCGCGACCGAGCAGATCTGCGCCGGTCCGACGGGTGCCACCACGCGCGTGCTCGTCCTGACGACGTTCGAGGAGGACGAGTACGTCGTCGCGGCGCTGCGCGCGGGAGCGAGCGGGTTCATCGGCAAGGGCGCCGAGCCCGAGGACATCGTGCGCGCGGTCCACACGATCCACCTGGGCGAGGCGCTGCTGTCGTCGGCCGCGACGCGGGCGCTCGTCCAGCGTTTCGTGCGCCGGCAGAGCCCTCGAGCGGGAGCGTGGGAGGACGAGGGGCTCGACCGGCTCACCGAGCGCGAGCGCGAGGTGTTCCTGCTCGTGGCGCGCGGACTGACCAACCAGGAGATCGCGGCCGGGCTCGTGATCTCCGCGCACACCGCGAAGACGCACGTCAACCGGATCATGGCGAAGGTGCACGCGCGCGACCGGGCGCACCTGGTGATCCTGGCCTACGAGTCGGGTCTGGTCACGGCGCGGCCGTGACGGTGGCTTCAGTCTCGTGGAGGCCGACGTGATCGTGGCCGCCGCCGAGCCGCGCCCCGGGCGGGGGGTGGGTGGCGGCGCCACCTGGACGCGATCCGCGCCGACCACCTCTCCCAGGGCGGGCTGTCGGCCCAGTTCACGGCAAGCGTGTGCCACGCGAGCCGGAAGCGTCGGCGCACGGCGGCCACGGACTCGAAGGTACGCCCTGAGACGCCGACGACGAGCCGGGGGTCGTAGCGGACACGGGCGGTGCTGCCGAGCTGGAAGCTGAGGTCGGTGTCGTCGTGCACCAGCGCGTCGTACCGGTGGACGTGGCGACGGACCCCGCGCCAGGCGTCGACGCGCACCGCCATGTTGGACCCCCACAGGGGGACGTTGCCGATGGCGGCGCGCATCCCCCCGTAGTAGCCCCACAGGTAGAAGATCCGGGCGAGGCGACCACGGACCGCCGGCAGGTCGTAGAAGAAGCCCGAACCGGTGAGGGCGGCCAGCCCTGGGTCGTCGGCGAAGGCTCGGTGCACCCGTTCGAGCCAGTCCTCGGGAGGAAGGGTGTCGGCGTCGCAGCGCACGATGATGCCGGTCAGGACGGCGTCGTACCCGGTGGACGCGGCTGCAGCGATGCCGGGCCGAGTCTCGCTGATCACGCGCGCGCCCGCGCGTCGCGCCACGGCCGCGCTGTCGTCCGAGGAGGCGTTGTCGACCACGATCACCTCGTGCGGGGGCCGGGTCTGTCGACCGATCGCGGACAGGCAGCTCTCGAGGAGCACGGCGTCGTCCTTGACGGGGATGACGACCGTCATCGGAACGGCGCAGCCCGAGGCCGCCCGGCTCACGGACGCCTCACCAGGAAGAGCCCGGCGAGGAGGGCGCCGACCCCGCCTGCGACGAGGTCGCCGAGCGTGTCCCGGTAGCCGACGTTGATCGACTCGTCGACGAAGGTGGCGCCGGCCCACTCGCCCACCTCCCACAGCAGCGAGAGGAGGACGCCGAGCGCCGTCGCCGTCACCACACCACCGAGACGTGGGCGGGAGAGGCCGGACCCGTCGTGGCGAGCGCCTGCCCCGGTCGATCGGGCGAGCATCGCACCGGGCACGGGAAGGGCCCCCAGGAACACGAGGAGGGCACAGGCGAGGATCGTGAGGACGGCGGTCGCCACCAGGTGCACGACGAGATCGAGCCAGGAGGCCAGGGCATAGAGGTCCAGGAGGCTGATCCAGGCCGCGGCCGACAGGGTCAGGCCGATGGCAGGGTCGACGGGCCCGTCGAGCCCGATCGCGCGGGGGAGCACGGTGCCGAGCAGCACGAGCGAGAGCAGGGCGATCCCGACCGGGCCGTAGAGCAGGCCGCCCACGGGGACCGCGATCCCGGCGAGGACCCGCACGAGGTCACCCGCGGCGGTCCACGCTGTGCTGCGTCCGCGGATCTCGCCGGTGGTCATCGGGCAAACCTAGCGACGCTCACGGTGACTCGCGCGGGAACGGGACAGCGCTGGTCGTCCGGCGGCGGCGCGGGCAACGGCGCTGGTACGGGCGCACACCTAGAGCTCGCGCGGGTCGTCCGTGACGTCGGTGATGGCGACGTGGACGGCGACCGCGCCGGCCAGGGGGGCGAGGTCGCCGAGCACGATCCGCAGGCGGGAGGTCGCGGCGCGACGGACGGCGGCGGCGAGCGGGAGGAGCGGATCGTCGAACGCGGCGACGATCTCGATCGTGACGGCCACGAGCCGGTCGTGGTCGTCGGTCGAGCAGGTGATCGTGAGCGGCGCGGCGCTCGGCACCGCGGCGACGCTCTCGCGGAGCGCCGCGACCACGACGTCGGCCGCGACGAAGTAGTCCGCAGCGCCGGCGGGGGTGGCCGTGCGACCGCGGACCGGGGCAGAGGGGCGGAAGGCGGACAGCGCCCTGAGGAGTGCGTTCTCCCGCACGACGGTCCACCCTCGGTCGGTGTGACGCCGCAGTGCCTGCGTGGCGCGGTCGAGGACGGCTTCGTCGCTCATCGCCATCCCTCCATCGTCTCGGCCAGCGTGGAGCGGGCCCGGTGGAGGAGCCCGCGTACGGCGTCGTGGCTCGTGCCGAGGATCAGCGCGATCTCGGCGTAGTGCAGTCCTTCGATCTCGCGCAGCAGCCAGCACGACCTCTGCAACGGTGGCAGACCGAGCAGGGCGATGTCGAGGGCCTCGACGAGCGCGCTGTCCACGGCGTCCTGGTCGGGTCGGTGCGTCGCGGTCTCGACGAGGTCGTCGGGCAGGGGGCCGGGCTGCAGCGCGACGCGGCTCCGGTGCCGATAGGCCTGGCGGGTGGCGATCCCGAAGAGCCAGGTGCGGGGGGTGGACTCTCCGCGGAACTCGGCGAACCCGGTCCACGCGGCCACCAGGGTGTCCTGGAGGCAGTCGGCGGCGACCTCGGGATCGTGGACCATCCGCAGGACGTACCGGTAGAGCGCCGGGCCGTGCCGGTCGACGAGCTGGGTGAACGCATCTCGGTCACGGAGCGCAGCCCGGCGTGCGAGCAACAGGTCCGAGGCCGTCCCCGAGCCGCCACCCGCGTCGAGGGGTTCCATCCGTCCGACGATATCGATCCCCGGCGGACTCGCCAGCCGCGGCGCGAGTGTGACGCAGATCACACTCGCGAGCGCGTGACGTATCGGTCCCAGGTCAGCACTCACTGGGGAACGTCCAGACCGCCCGGACCGGGCGGGTCAGCCTGAGCACGAGGAGCCGACGATGAGCGAGCAGAGCACCCCCACCACGGGAACCCCGGCTGCTGGGGCCTCAGCACGACCCCGGGACAACAGCCTGGCACGTGCGCCGCGCGAGAGCTCGGAGCACGTGTCGGCCCTGGCCTCCGAGCACGGCACCACGACGATCGCGGACCAGGTCGTCGCCAAGATCGCGGGCATCGCGACCCGCAACGTCCAGGGCGTCTATGCCGTGGGCGGGGGAGCGGCCCGGGCGTTCGGCGCCCTCCGCGAGTACATCCCCGGGAGCGGCAGCGACACCACCTCCGGCGTCCACGTCGAGGTCGGCGAGCGACAGGCCGCAGTCGACCTGGACCTGGTCGCGGACTACGGGGTCTCGATCGCCGACCTGGCGCAGGCGGTCCGGCGGAGCGTCATCACCTCGATCGAACGCATGACCGGGCTCGAGGTCACCGAGGTCAACATCGACGTCAACGACGTCCATCTGCCCGACGACGACGCCGACTCGAGCTCGGGGCGGTCCTCGTCGCGGGAGCAGTCCTCGGCCGGCGGTGAGGGCGAGGAAGGTGGCGGGCGAGTGCGATGACCACCTCGTCACCGGGATCCTCCGGGCTTCCGACGTCCAGCCGGGACGCCGAGCCCGTCGCCCCGACACCCCTGGACGTCGCGGCAGCGTTCGACACCTCGCCCGTGGGGCGGCCTCTCGCCGCCTCTCCTCCTCGTCCACCTCGTGCCTCTGCTGAGGACGACGCGGATGTCGCCGACCAGGAGGACCTGGCGGACCGGGTGGTCGCGGCGGTGCTCGCCGTGCCGGGAGTCGTGCGTCTGCACGCCGGGGCGTTCGGGGAGGTCGCCACCTACCTGCCGGGTCGTGCCGTCACCGGGGTGAGGCTCCGGCCCGACGAGGCCGAGGTGCACCTGGTGGTCTCCGCCGGGCGCCCCATCCCGGAGGTCGCCGGCAACGTCCACGAGGCCGTGCGCGCCCTGGTCTCGGAGCCGGTCCACGTCTTCGTCGAGGACGTCGAGCCCCCGCCGACATGATCGTCCCCGCCCTGACCGGGCGCCGTCCAAGGAGTACACATGTCCGTGTCCACGACCGGTCTTCTCACCGGCCTCCTGCTCGCCATCGCCGCGATCCTCGGGGGATTCTGGGGATTCCTGCTCGCCGTCGCCCTCGGGGGCGTCGGATGGCTCGTCGCGGCCCAGATCGAGGGCCGCATCGACCTCGGCGCAGCCTTCCGCAGCCGACGTCATGTCTGACCCGGCTCGGGGCGGCGACGTCCTCCTCGACGAACCGCGGCCCGACGTCCGCGCCGAGGCGGTCGACGCCGCGGACCGGGGAGTGCTGCGGGTCGCCGACCGGGTGGTCGACAAGGTCACCCGCGCGGCGGTGCTCGGCGTCGCGGGCGTCGCGCCTGCTGCTGCCACGGCCGGGACGGTGGGGAGAGCCCTGGGCAGGAGCTATCCCCAGGTCGTGTGCTCACGAGCCGGTGACCGTGCCCGCGTCCTCCTCGAGATCGCCCTGGTCTGGCCCTACCCGGCCGCACGTGTCGCTCGCGAGGTGTGCGAAGCCGTGACCGACCAGCTCCTCGTCCTTGCCGGGGTGCAGGTCGACGAGGTCCGTACGACCGTGGCCCGCATCGTCGACGCGTCCGACGTCGCCGGTCCGCCCAAGGAGCAGCGAGTCCGATGAGCACACCCACGGCACCATCCACGCAGCACGTCCCCGCTCCGGCCAGGTCGCCTCGGGCCGGGCTCGCGCTGACCTCGTGGGCCTTCTTCCTGGCGGTCGTCCTGCTGGCTGTCGCGGTGCTCGCCGGACAGGCGTCGTTCGTGGCGTTGCGGGGCGCCGGCACCAGCTGGATCGCCTCGCTCGCGGACTCCCTGGACGGCCTGCAGCCCGAGACGTGGGTGGGAGCGGCCGGCGTGGTGCTCGCCCTGCTCGGCCTCTGGTTGGTGTGGCAGGCCGTCCGCCCCCGTCCGCGGACCACCCGGCGGATCGCCGCCACCAGCGGGATCCACGTGCGCTCCGCCGATGTCGCGCGCTGGGTGAACGCGACGGCCCGCGACGTGCCCGGGGTGCTGGGCGCCAGCACGTCGGTCTCCCGCACCGCGGTGCGGGTCACGGTCCGCTCGACCGGGTCCGCGGACATCCTCGACGACGTCCGTGCCGAGGTCTCCCACCAGCTCTCGGCGTTCGAGCAACCGCCGCGCCTGACCGTGCGACCCGGCGAAGGGCAACGATCATGAACCGCACCGTCCTGCGACTCGACCGCGCCCTGCTCGCCCTCGCCGGCCTCGTGCTCGTCGTCGTCGGTGCCACCGCCCTGCTGTGGACCACCGGAACCCTGGCCGAGCTCTTCGACGGCGTCCCCGACGCGATCGATACGACAGCCACCCAGGATGCCGTGACTCAGCCGTGGTGGCCCTACGCGGCCGGCGCGGTCGCCGTCCTCCTCGCGGTCGTCTCGCTGTGGTGGATGCTTGCCCACCTGCCGGCCCGTTCCGTCCCCGAACAGGACCTGCCCGGCTCCACCCGGACCATGCGCCTGCGGATCTCCCGAGACGCCGTGGCGAACGCGACGGCCCACGCGGCTCAGCAGATCCCTTCCGTCCACCGAGCGACCGCCACCTTGCACGACGAGGGGCCCGAGCTCGTCCTGAGCCTGGTCGTCACCGTCGACCCGGCGACCGACCTGCCCGCTCTCGCCGCCCGGCTGGACCGCCTCCTCGCCGACGCCGCGACCGTCCTGCCCGACGACAGGCTCCGCTCCCGCACCACCCTGAGGATCAGGAGCAGCCGCCGCCCAGACCGCGCGGCTCGCGTCGCCTGACCGCCGCGGCGTCGCCGGGCCTTCGCGGTGCGTCGCGGCCCGAGGACGGTCGGCAGGCGACGTCCCGGGCGGGGCCTCTACCCTTGAGTCCCGTGAAGGTCACCATCACGACGCTCCAGATGCTCCAGCCGCCCGTGGCCACGCCGCGCGCCCTGCCCGACGAGGTACGCCTCGAGCGGACCGTCGACGTCGCTCCCGAGTACGCCCGCTTCCTCTACGGCCTGGTGGGCGGACCGTGGTTCTGGACCGAGCGGCTCGGCTGGACGCGTGAGCAGTGGGTCCAGGAGCTCGAGGTGCCGGGGACGGAGTTCTGGGTCCTCTACGGCGAGGGCGGTCCCTGGGGCTACGTCCAACTCCAGCCCCTCGTGGATGCGAGCGGGACGCACGTCGAGATCCGGTACTTCGGCCTGGCCGAGCGGGCGATCGGCCGCGGCCTGGGCGGCCGCCTCCTCGAGCACGGCATCGCGGCCGCCTGGTCTCTCGCCGAGCGGGCCGACCTCCCGCCGGCCGTCCGCGTCTGGGTCCACACCTGCACGCTCGACGGTCCCGCCGCGCTGGCGAACTACCAGGCGCGGGGCCTGGTGGTCTGCGGGACCGAGCAGACCGACGAGGACATGCCTGACGAACCCTTCGGCTCCTGGGTCTCCACGGGCGGCTCGGCCTCGGCCGTCGCTTGGCCGATCGGGTAGTGCGTCCGTCGGAGTCGAGGCCGGACTGTCAGCCGGACCTGTCCGAGGAGGCAAGCTCCGCCTGGTGTGCGTACCAGTCCGTGGCGCTGAGCAAGCACTGGAGGAGGCGATCGTCAGCGGTCCTCTCGGTCCCGGTGGCGCGGTCGAGGTCCTCGCGGACGTCCACGCAGACCTCGCGGGGTGAGGGTCGGGACTCCCCGGCGAGTTCTGCCCTGGCGACGGCGTCCTCGATGGCGCTCGCGACGGTCAGGCGCTGCGCCCGTGCGACGCCCTGGGGGCCGTCGTTCGGGAAGGCGGTCGAGCTCTCGTCGGTGAAGATGGCAGAGCAGTCACCCAGGCAGCCGTCCAGGCCGACCCCGTTGCGGTAGGCGCTGATGGAGTAGAAGCCACCGAACGCGGGAATCTCGCCATCGACCTTGCTGAGCGAGATGACGTCGAGGGGCAGGCCGGCCGCGTCCTTCATCAGCGAGTCGGGCAGGACCACCGAGGAGACGAGGGTGCCGTCCGCGGCGGGGAACAGGTCCCAGGAGATCAGACGCCGCTCGTTCCGGCCGGGCGGCCCGCCGGCGGAGGCCTCCGGGGGGACTCCCAGGCCGATGACGACCTGGTGGTCACCGTCGGGAGAGGTCGCCGAGGCCGCGGTGGCGTCCGAGCTCAGCAGCATCGTGCCGGCGGCGTTCCCGGCCCGGAGCTCTCGGAGGTCGGCGTCGTCCCCCTCGTACACGGCGTTGACGGCTCGATCCTGGGTGCTGAGTCTGCTGACGACGAAGAGTCGCGTGCCGGCTGTCCAGCCGGGCACCCTGGTGTCGACGACCAGCCCCCCGCCGGTGCGCGCGGACGTCGTCGGGTCGGCGGGTACCTCGATCCCGGGCGCGAGCTGTGTCGAGGACGCCGGCGCCATCGTGGCGATCCCGACACGCGGCAGGGCTATGGCGCCCAGGGCGATCAGTGCTCCGCACATGACGGACACCAGAGCGACCCGCGCCGAGCGTCTGCGCGAGCGGCGCTTGACCAGGGCGAGAGTCGGCGGGCCGGACATGTGCCCGACGGGGATCGCTTCATCGGCGAGAGTGCGGAGGTCCGCTGCGAAGTCGTCGTCGTCAGTCATGGCTTGCTCCCGCCGTCGGGGTGGTCGTGCTGGTCAGCTCTGCGCGGAGCCGGGCGAGCCCCCGCGAGGCGTTGGACTTCACCGTTCCGTGCGGCAGGCCCAGCTCGCGGGCGACCTCGGCCTCGGACAGGTCGAGCAGGTGGCGCAGGACGACCACGCGTCTCTGCCGGACCGGCAGGAGCAGCAAGGCGCGCACGAGCTCGTCCCGCACGGTGATCTCCGCCGTGTGATCCGGGACCGCACCCGAGGGGCGGCCCTCGGGCTCGAGCAGGACCTCACGCCGGGTGCGTCTCCACGTGTCGATCTTGAGGTTCGTCAGGATCTTTCGCGCGTAGACGAAGGGGTCGCCGTCCCGCGCGCGCGCCCAGGACCGATATGTCCGTTCGAGCGTGGCCTGGCACAGCTCCTCGGCCCGGTGGTGGTCGCCGCTGATCAGGAACGCGATCCTTTCCAGGCGGCCGCCGTGCGTCTCCACGAAGTCGACGAACTCCGCGTCGCGGTTCACCTTCCCGGCAGCCAGGTACCGGTCCGCGGCGCCGTCCGCCCACAGGATCTCGTCCTCCGTCACGCCTGCCTCAGTGCTCATCATCTGACCCACGACATCCCTGCATACCCTTCCACCACGCACGAGCCCACCGATCGGTTCCCTCTCGGCTCGATCGGGTTTCGAGGTTTCTTCGCAGGGTCCGTTCGCCCCAGCACGTGCCCGCGGCCGCGCGTCGTCAGCCTCGACCTCTCGACCGTGTCCCCCTGTCGAGAACGCTCGACCGGTTCCGACCACGGGGTGAGCGTGCCACGCTGGGCACGACGGACGTGAGGAGAGACCGATGGCCAGATACCTGGTGGGCGTGGACTTCCGGTCGGGGGGCGACGAGACGCCGATGGACGAGTGGACGCCCGAGGAGGTGACGGCGCACCTCGAGTACTACGGGGCGCTCAACGCCGAGCTCGTCGCGAGCGGGGAGCTCGTCGAGACCGTGGTCCTCACGGGCCCCGACCTCGCGAAGGTGGTGCGGTCGGACGGTTCGGCACCGGTCGTCACCGACGGGCCGTTCGCCGAGTTCAAGGAGTGGCTCGCCGGCTACCAGATCGTCGACGTGGAGTCCGAGGCGCGGGCGCTCGAGATCGCCGCGCGGGTCTCGGCCGTGCCCGGGCGCGGGGGGCGGCCCACGCAGCAGCCGATCCAGGTGCGACGGATCATGGACGACTCGCCGTCGGACGCTGCCGAGATGGCGGCGTTCCTCGACACGGCGAAGGGAGCCCGTTGACGTCCGACCCTGCCGTCGAGGACCTGCTGCGCGAGCTCGCGCCGCAGGTCCTCGGCACGCTCGCGCGCCGCTCGGGCGACTTCGCCGGGGCCGAGGACGCCGTCCAGGAGGCCCTCCTCGCGGCCGTGACGAGCTGGGCCGCGCAGGGCTTCCCGGAGCACCCCCGTGCGTGGCTGCAGCAGGTCGCCTCGCGGCGCCTGGTCGACGCCCAGCGCAGCGAGATCGCTCGCCGCCGGCGCGAGCGGGCGCTCGCGGCGAGCGAGGTGCCGGGCGCCGAGCCCTCCGCGCGCGACGACTCGCTCGCGCTCCTCTTCGCCTGCTGCCACCCGGCGCTCACCCCGCCGTCGGCCGTCGCTCTCACGCTGCGAGCGGTCGGTGGCCTCACCACGCTCGAGATCGCCCGGGCCTTCGGCGTCCCCGAGGCGACCATGGCCCAGCGCATCAGCCGCGCCAAGCAGAAGGTGGCGTCGTCGGGCGAGCCGCTGACCGTGCCGGGCCCCGAGGAGCGGCCCGCGCGTCTGCGGTCGGTCCTGCACGTGCTGTACGTCGTCTTCACCGAGGGGCACACGGCCTCGGCCGGCCCCGTGCTCCAGCGCGTGGACCTGACCGACGAGGCGATCCGCCTGACCCGTCGGCTCCACCAGGAGGTCCCCGAGGACCCCGAGGTGAGCGGCCTGCTGGCCCTCATGCTCCTCACGGACGCCCGACGACGGGCCCGGACCGACGCGGCCGGCGACGTCGTGCCGCTCGCCCAGCAGGACCGCGCGCGCTGGGACGCCACCCTGCTCACCGAGGGGCTGGCGCTGCTCGACCGGGCGCTCGCGCGCGGCGACGTCGGCGAGTACCAGCTCCAGGCCGCGATCGCCGCGGCGCACGACCGGGCGCACCGGGCGGAGGACACGGACTGGCCGCAGATCGTCGGCCTCTACGGGCTGCTCGAGCGCATGACGGGCAGTCCCGTGGTCACGCTCAACCGCGCGGTCGCGGTCGCCATGGTCGAAGGACCGGTCGCGGGGCTCGTGGTCCTCGACGGGCTCGGCCCGGTCCCGGGCGACCCGCACCGGGTCGACGTCGTCCGCGCGCACCTCCTGGAACGCGCCGGGCGCCCGACGGCGGCGCTCGAGCACTACCGTCGGGCGGGGGCCCGCGCGACGAGCCTTCCCGAGCAGCGGCACCTGGCCGCCCAGGTCGCGCGCCTGGTGGGGGCCGCGGGCTGACCCGCCGCGCACGACGTCCTCGGTGTCCCTAGGCTGGCCCCAGGGCGCCCTCGACCGTCACCCGGACGCCGCCCGCACGAGCGGGCGAGGCACCCGTAGCCGAGGCGGTCACATGAGCACCACACCGGAGGGCGCCGCTCCCGAGTCCACGGGGAGCCGCCGGCTCATGCTGCTGCTCGCGGCGGCGATGTTCGTCCTGGTCGTCGACACGTCGCTCATGAACGTGTCGATCTCGGCGGTCGTCGACGACCTGGGCACCACCGCGAGCGGGGTGCAGTCCGCGATCGCCCTCGAGGCGCTGGTCTCCGCGGCGTTCATCCTCATCAACAGCAAGGTGGGCGACCTGATCGGCCGCAAGCGGGCCTACGTCCTGGGCCTGCTCGCGTACGCGACCGGTGCGCTGGCCATGACGCTCGCGCAGAGCCTCACGGCGATCGTCGTGTTCTGGGCGATCGTGGGTGGGCTGGGCGCGTCGTTGCTGCTGCCCGCGATGCAGTCGCTGATCCACGGCAACTTCTCGGGCACGGACCAGAAGAAGGCGTACGCGCTGGTCGGGGCGTCGGCAGCGATCGCCGCAGCGGTCGGCCCGCTCCTCGGCGGGTTCGTCACGACCTACCTGTCGTGGCGGGTCGGGTTCGCGCTCGAGGTGGTCATCATCGCGGTCGTCCTGAGCCAGATCGGCCTGGTCCGGGACGTCCCGTTCACGGGCTCCCGACAGGTCGACGTCGTGGGCGCGGTGCTGTCCGTGATCGGCATGGGTGGTGTGGTGCTCGGGATCCTCGTCTGGCAGGAGGGCGGCGAGCTCGTGGGCGTGCTCATGGCCGTCGGGGTCGTCGCGCTCGTGCTGCTCGCGCGATGGCTGCAACGCCGCAAGCGTGCGCACCGGGTCCCGCTCCTCGACCCGGACCTGTTCCGCCACCCGCACTTCACGACGGGCGTCACGGGGCAGATGCTGCAGCAGATCACGCTGGGCGGCGCGATGATCGCGCTTCCGCTCTTCTTCCAGATGACCCTCGAGTACGACGCGCTCCAGGCCGGACTGTCCCTCGCCCCCTTGTCCCTGACGATGTTCGCGGCAGCGGTCGTGGCGGGCAGGCGTTCGGGAGCCCGTCGTCCCGCGGCGATCATCCGCACGGGCTTCCTCCTGGCGAGCATCGGGATCGGGCTCGTCATCCCGTTCGTCCCCCGCGTGGACAGCGGGTGGTACCTCGTCCTCCCGCTCGCGATCACCGGCTGCGGACTGGGCCTGCTGGTGTCGCAGCTCAACAACTACACGCTCGCGCCCGTCGAGGAAGAGCGTGTCAGCGAGGCGGCAGGCGTCAACTCGGCCGCGGGGTCGTTCGGTCTGTCGTTCGGTCTCGCCATGGCCGGGGGCATCATGCTCGCCTCGCTCTCGCTGGGGTTCACGCAGATGACGCAGAGCAGCGAGGTCATCCCGGCCGCCGAGCAGCAGCAGATCGCCGCCACGCTCGAGGAGGACGCGGAGGTCATGAGCACGTCCCGGCTCGCCGAGCAGATCACGGGGCAGCCCCCTGAGGTCGAGGCCGAGGTGCTGGCCATCAACGACCGCGCCCGCAACCGGTCGCTGCAGGTGGCCCTGCTGGTCCCGCTCCTCGCTGGGCTGCTCGGGCTGGCCAACTCGTTCCGCATGCTGCGCCTGCCGGACCAGACGCCCCGCTCGTCGCTCGACGGCCTGGACCTGGGCTGACCGGGCGGGCCCGTCCCCGTGCCGTCACGGCCGCGCCGGGCCGGGGAAGCCCGTCCAGCGCAGATCGGTCGGCAGGTGGGCCATGTCGTTGAGCACCACGAGGGTGGGGGGCAGCCCGGCCCGGTACTCGACGAGCGTGAGCGCTGCGTTGGCGCTGCTCAGGCCGAGCCAGCGCGCGGGCGGCGCGTCCAGGGCGTGCTGCACGAGCCACGCGATCGGGTAGTCGTGCGTCACGAGCACCTCGTGGACGTCGTCGCTGCCGTGGACCGCCGGGTCGGGCGCCGACGCGAAGCGTGCGACCAGCGCGTCGGCGGTCCGGCGCCCCGCGCTCGCCTCGGCCTCGTCCCAGCCGTCGAAGAACCCGGCCCAGGACCGGGGTATCTCGTCGGGCGGCGGGACGTAGGGGACGTGGTCGACGAGCTCTGCCGCCTCGCTCGTGCGCGCCTGCGGCAGGTACCTGGCCAGCTCGCGCGCGCTCGCGGCGGCGCGGGGGAGAGGGGAGTGCCAGACGGCCGTCACGGGCACCCGGGCGAGGCGCTCGCCCACCAGCCGCGACTGCCGGCGACCGACGGCGGTGAGCTCGCCGAACGCGTCGGCCGCGCCGTGCCGGACGAGGTAGAGATGTCGTGTTCCCACGGACGGTCCTCTCAGGGGTCAGGTGTTCGCGGGAGGTGCAGGAGGCGTCGACGTGCTCGACCCCGTCGTGACCGTGCCGCTCGAACCGTCGACCGTGACGATGCTGCCGTCGGGGATCGACGTGGTCGCTCCGGGGACGCCCAGGACCGCGGGGATGCGGCGCTCGCGGGCCACGATCGCCGCGTGCGACAGCACGCCCCCGGTCTCGGTGACGACTCCCGCGGCGACGTGCAGCAGGGGAGTCCACGCGGGGTCGGTGAACGGGCAGACCAGGACGTCGCCCGGACGCACCCGCGAGAAGTCGGACGCATCGCGGACGATCCGCGCTGGCCCGGTCGCCGCGCCACGACTTCCCGGGGTGCCGGTCAGGACCCCGTTCCCCGGGCCCTGAGCCGGCGGAGCAGGCGCCGGTGACCACGTAGGGAGGTCCGCAGTGACGGGCCGGGCCTGCAGGATCCAGAGAGTCTCCCCGGCCAGGGCCCACTCGACGTCCTGGGCCCCGCCGAGCGCCTCGACGACGCGCTGCCCCAGGTGGGCGAGCCGTCGGGTGGTCGTGACGTCGAGCACGGGGCGGTCCCGGTCGTCCGCGCTCACCGGGGTCGCGACGACCCCCGGGCCCCTCCGGTCGAGCCGGGTCCCCTTGCGGCCGACGGTGAGCTCGACGGCACCGTCGCCCCGGACCCGGTAGGAGTCCGGGGCGACCCTGCCCTCGACGACGCTGGGCCCGAGTCCCCACGAGGCCTCGATCTCGGTCATGCCGCCCGGTGCGGCGGGGGCGAACAGGACCCCGGAGGCGTCGGCGTCCACGAGGCGCTGGACCAGGACTGCCATGGATGCGCCGTCCTCCGCAGCGTCCTGCGCGCTGCCTCGGCGGTAGGCGGTCGCCCGCGGCGAGTGCAGCGAGGCCCAGCAGGTGCGCACGGCGTGCGCGACGGCGTCGGGCCCCTGGACTGCGAGGACCGACTCGTGCTGCCCCGCGGCCGACGCCCGGGCCGTGTCCTCGCCGGCCGCCGACGAGCGCACGGCGACGGGCGGGTCGCCCAGCGCACGGAGCCCCCGGGCCAGCGCGTCGACCAGGGAAGTGGGGAGCAGGACGTCGGCGTCCGACCGGCCTGGCTCGGGACGCCGGCCCACGAGCCCGTGCACGTCGAGCGGCACGCCGAAGGGGACGACGAACCCGTCGGGCACCGCGAACCCCGCGCGCGCGAGCATCCCGAGCGTGCCTGCCTTGCCTCCGCACGTCTCCCGCTCCGCCTGTGCGAGGGGGATGATCATCCGTACCGCCTTCAACAGATTGTTGACAACAATTTGTTGATTGTGCAGGATCGTCGCATGTCACGCAAGAAGGACCTGGCCAGCGCAGGGCACGAGACGGCGGGTGCCGACCAGGACCAGGCGCGCCGCGAGCACGACGCGCGCACCCACCTCCTGGGCCTCGGTGCGGACGCGCTCGCGGACCGCCCGTGGCAGCCTGCCCCCGTGCCGCCGTCGGCCGTGGACCTCGCGCGCTTCGCGCTCTGGCGCTCGTCCGAGCTGGCTCCGACCGACCTGCTCAGCGCGCTCGCGCTCCTGCCCGCGGCCCGGGCGGAGGTGGCCGGGCTCGAGGACGCGCTGCTGTTCACGGCCCGCAGCGCGGGACTGACCTGGGCCCAGATCGCCGACGCGATGGGATTCAACTCGCCGCAGGCGTGCCAGCAGCACTACCAGCGGCTCGCGGCCAAGCAGGAGGAGCGCACGTGACCCAGGACTCGCCCGTCGACCTGCTCGTCCTGCACGCCGTGCGCGTCGTCGGGTTCGCCGGCGTCCCGTCGCTCGCCCGCCGGTTCGGGACAGACCAGGACGAGACGGGGGAGCTGCTCGAGGACGCCGAGGCGCGCGGCTGGGTCCAGCGATCGGGCTTCGCGGGCCTCGCGGGGTGGTCGCTCACGGTCGCGGGGCGCGTCGAGAACGAGCGGCAGCTCGCGGCCGAGCTCACGCGCACGGGGCGCGCCGAGGACGTGAGGGAGGTCCACCGCGACTTCCTCCCGCTCAACGCGCGGTTGCAGCAGGCGTGCACGTCCTGGCAGCTGCGGCCCACGTCCGGCGACCGCCTCGCCGCCAACGACCACACCGACCCGGCGTGGGACGCCGAGGTGCTGGGCGAGCTCGCCGCGCTCGACCGCGCGCTCGCACCGCTCGTGCGACGGCTCGGCGACGTGCTCTCCCGGTTCTCGGGCTATGACGTGCGTTTCTCCGCCGCGCTCCACCGGGTGCAGGCGGGCGACGGCGGCTGGGTCGACCGCACCGACGTCGAGTCGTGCCATCGGGTGTGGTTCGAGCTCCACGAGGACCTCGTCGCGACGCTCGGCGTCGACCGGGGCGCAGGGGTCTGAGACGGCCGCGCGCCCCGCACGCCCGACCAGGTCACCCCGCCCCGTGCGGTCGGTCGAGCGGCGGTACGGCGGCCGGTCGGGGGGACCGCGGTGCGCGCCGCGTCCGTGACAGGACGGTCCTCTGACGACCGTAGACGGTGGTGGGGCGACTCGCAGTCCCCAGGGCTGCCCGGGCGCCCCAGAGGCCGGCGGTGCACGTGGAGCGCACGGTGGACGGATCCACATCGGTTTCACCGAGGAGGCTCGAGATGTATCTGCACGTGCAGCGACTGATCAACGACATCGTGGCGGACGAACCCGACCCGGCGGCCGCGAACGCCCTCCAGGAAGGCCTGGGTGGCCAGTTCGGCGAGATGCGGACGATGATGCAGTACCTGTTCCAGAGCATCAACTTCCGCGGCCCGACGGGCAAGCCGTACCGGGACCTGCTCCAGGGGATCGGGACCGAGGAGATCAGCCACGTCGAGCTGATCGGCACGACGATCGCTCGACTCCTCGACGGTTCACCGCGCTACAACGGGAAGAAGACCGACCCCCTGGACACGCCCGGCGCCGGCGGGAAGACACCGCTCGACCTGGCCCTGGGGGAGGGCAACATCCATCACTACCTGGTCGCCGCGCAAGGTGCCCTGCCCGTCGACGCAGCCGGCAACCCGTGGAGCGGCAGCTACGTCTACAACTCGGGGAACCTCGTCCTGGACCTGCTCTACAACCTGATGCTCGAGTCCACGGGACGTCTGCAGAAGTGCCGGATCTACGAGATGACCGACAACAAGACCGCCCGGTCGACGATCTCCTACCTGATCGTCAGGGACCAGGCGCACGAGAACGCCTATGCCCGGGCCCTCGAGACGCTGGGTGTCGACTGGGGCAAGCTGCTGCCCATACCCAAGACGAACGCTGAGAAGTTCCCCGAGGTCAAGAAGCTCGTCGACCTGGGGCTTCAGTCCAAGCAGTACACGTTCGACCTCGAGGGTGCCTCGGAGGCCGGGCGGATCTTCCAGGGGATGTCGCCCTCGAACGACGGGACGGAGCTCGACGCGACCGAGCAGGCCCCGCCCGGCGTGCCGTCGACCATCGCCCGGGAACGGTACGAGGAGTTCTCTCCCGGTCTCGATCCCGAGCTCCTCGCGCTCATCCAGGCGACGGCCGACCTCGAGATGGCCACGGCCGCCGAACCGCTGTTCGCACCGACCAGCAAGGCCTAGCGCACGGGGGACGTGGCGCGTCTCACCACGGCTCGCGCTGCAAGGCCTCTGCCACGCGGCCACGATGGAGGAAGCGCACTGCGCTGAAGGAAGCTGAAGGAACGAGCATCGAGGAGGACTACATGGCTGTCCGCAAGGAGCTGCCCGAGTACACCGTCCCGTCGCTGACCCTGGAGGACGGGGGGAAGGTCGCCGCGATCCTGCAGGGGCGTCTCCACGCGCTCAACGATCTGGCGCTGACGCTCAAGCACATCCACTGGAACGTGGTGGGACCGCACTTCATCGCGGTCCACGAGATGATCGACCCGCAGGTCGATGCCGTCCGCGAGATGGTGGACAGCACGGCCGAGCGCATCGCCACGCTGGGCGTCCCGCCGCGCGGCACGCCGGGTGCGATCGTCGCCGAGCGCACCTGGGAGGACTACAGCCTGGGCCGTGCGTCGACGATCGCCCATCTCGGTGCCCTCGACGAGGTCTACCGGGGCGTCATCGCCGACCACCGCCAGGCCGCCGCCGACACCGAGGACCTCGACACCGTGACCAACGACCTCTTGGTCGGTCACCTGCGCGACCTCGAGCTGTTCCACTGGTTCGTCCGCGCGCACCTCGAGTCCTCGGGCGGAGAGCTCTCGACCTCGGGCGCGACGACCGAGACCGGTGCCGCTCGCAAGGCGGAGGCCGCAGCCAAGAAGGAAGCCTGACCGACGACGCGCCGTCCCCCTGCTCGCACCTGCGGGCAGGGGGACGCGTCGTCCCTGGACCCGTGCGGTGGTGACGGGGCCGGCGCGTCCGGGAGGCGCCGTCGGCCCGGTACGCGGCCGACTCAACCGACCCGAGATGCCGGCACGAGATCCTCCCGCAGGTGCCGCGCGTACCCGCCGGGAGTGCGACCCGTCGAGCGGCCCGACGTCAGGACGCAGCCCGCGTCCGAGGCGACGATGCGGGCGCCCGCGAGCCGGGCGCGCTCCACCAGGCCCACGTCCTCGTGCTCGGCGACCCCCGGGAACCCGCCTGCCGCGAGATAGACGTCCGCGCGGATCCCCAGGTTGGCGCCGTGCACGTGCCCGTTCGCGTGGCCCGGGGCGTGGGTCGCGACCCATGCCTCGCGCTGCTCCGCAGAGAGGTCCGCGAAGTCCGGGCGCACCGTGCCGATCACCACGTCCGCGCCGTCCTCGGCCAGATCGAGCTGGTGGGTCAACCACCGTGCGGGGACAGCAGAGTCCGCATCGGTGCTGACGACCCAGGAGCCTGACCCACCCGGGCCCAGTCGCTCGAGCGCTGCGGCGACGCCCGAGGCGCGTGCGGCTCCGACCCTGCGGTGGCACGTCTCGATCACGGTGAACGGTGCAGCTCTCGCGATCCTCACCGAGCCGTCCACGCAGTCGTCGAGGACGATCACGACCTCGACCCGGACCGTGGGTCGCGCGCTCCTCAACGCTCCGACGGCCACCCCCAGCGCGGCGAGGCACCGGGGCAGCAGCGGTTCCTCGTCGTTCACCGGGACGACGACGGCGAGCCCCGTCACCCGGTCCGTCGGGGTCATGCGAGCCCCTCCGCGGTGGCCACGGACACGGCAGGAGGGCGGACGAGGACGTCGAGCACGAAGTCCTGCTCGAGGTGACGTGCGAGCCGGGCGAGACCAGGTCGGGCGGCCAGGGCGGCGTGCACCTCGTCCCCGCCGAGCGGGTACCCGGCGACCGGGTGCCGCCAGTGGCAGGCGACCAGCACGCCGTCGTCGCTCATGGACTCCAGGGCCCGGTCGATCACCGTTTCCAGGTCGGTTGCGCTGAAGTAGTAGCCGACCTCGGAGAGGACCACGAGGTCGAACCGCCCCGGGGGCCACTCTCGCGGCACCTCGAGGCGCAAGAGCTCCACGGCCTGCCCGAGACGCCTGCGGGCCGCGTCGAGCGGAGCCTGCGCGAGGTCGACACCCGTCATCCGGTCGCACCGGGCGGCCAGGGAGGCCGTCAGGACCCCGGTCGAGCAACCGATCTCCAGCCCGGCCCGGAAGCGAGGCCGAGGCAGCGCGGCGAGCATCAGATCCCGCTTCCTCCTCTCGTACCACCGGGTCTCGAACCCCCACGGATCGCTCCGCCCCCGGTAGAAGTCGTCGAAGAAGGCCACCGGAAGAGTCTCCGCCGTGGTCCTGGCGGCAGCCTGGCCGGGGGCGGCGCCCCGCGGCTCGTCCGCGACGAAGACCTCCACCTCACGCTCGGCGCGCAGGAGCATCTCGGGGCCGACCACCGCGGCGTCTCGGGGGTCGGGTGAGAGGGGACTCACCTGGGACCGGTACGCCGACACAGCCCGGGACTTGGCGGCCCTCTCGTCCGGTGTGAGCGTCAGCCGTCTCATCGTCACCTGGTCGCCGACGTCATCGGGAGAGGCCCAGTGCCACCACCAGATCGGGTACTGCACCAGCTGCGCATCCTGTTCCGCAGCGACCGCGGCCGCCACCTCGCCCGCGATGCGGTGGTCACGGTGTCCGTCCCCGCGCCACGGCGCGCACAGCAGCAGCCGACCCGGTGGGGCCACGGTGGGCGCTCTGTCGCTCGGTCCGACCGAGACCAGCACCTTGCTCAGCTCCTAGTGCAGCGCGGCCCGATGCTCGCGCAGGCCGCCGTCGGGCAGGCCCAGGAAGCGCACGTCGGCGTCTGGTGCCATGCAGGCGACCGCCTCGATCAGCTCGAGGCGACGCCGTGCTGCGAGGTCCGCCGGAGAGTGGGTCGGGGAGCCGGGGTGCGACCCCTCGCCGTCCGTCGCGACGACCACGGTGACAGGAGTTCCTTGGCGCGAGGACCGTACCAGGAGGCCCGCGGCCCCGAGCGCCTCGTCGTCGGGGTGCGCAGCGAGCACGACGAGGTGCGGGGTGGCCGCGGACACCACGAGTGGGGGCAGACGGTCGAGGAACCCGCCGGCGCGCCACGCGGCCTCGGTGGTCCCGGCGTCCCGGTGGTCGAACCTCACCACGGTGCGCTCGTGCGGGCGACGAGATCACGTCCGAGCGAGGCGTCGTCGCGCTCGGCATGGTGCTGGCGCACGTAGAGTGTGAGGTCGGCGAGCCGGCGCGCGTAGCCCTCGTCGACGGTCATCGGCCCTGGACCCAGAGCGTGGGAGCAGTGCTTCACCGTCTCGTCCACGGCCCGGACCACGACACCTCGCGCTCGACGGGCGAGCACCCCCGGCGCGAGCGCCTCGGTCGTGGCCTCGTCGACGAGTCGGCTCACCTCTGCGAGCGAGGCCCGGGCGCCCGAGAGAGCGACGTCGACCGCGCCCAGGTGGGCGAGCGCGAGCTGATCAGGGTCTCGACGCTGCGTCGACGCGAAGAGCTCGCGTGCCAGGCCCACGGCCCCACCCCACCAGCAGGCGGCGACACCGATGCCGCCCCACGCAAAGCCCGGCCGCTCGAGGTACCACCCCGGGCCGCCGACAGGCACCGCGCGGGCCGCCCGCAGACGCACGGGCGCACTGACGATCTCCGGGAGCCCTCGAGCCACCCATGGTCCCGGGTCGGGGCTGACCTCCGGCGCCCGGAGGTCGAGGGCGAACAGCCGACGTCCGTCCCCGGCCCATGCGGTCACGAGTGCGTGGGAGAGGGAGGCGGCGAGCGAGCACCACGGCTTGGTGCCGGTCAGCTGCCAGCCTTCCTTCGACCGTGCCGCCTCGAGGCGTGCCCCGGGCCCCTCGGCGGCGAAGACCCCCCAGGTGCTGTCCTCGTCGGCGCCGATCGAGGCCAGGTCCACGCCACCGGGGGCCTGGGCAAGGATCGAGAGGGCGTCGAGGTGCGGCTCGAGCACGCGGGCCACTCCGACGTCCACCGCTGCGGTCGAGGCGAGCAGCTCCCAGGGCTCGAGCACCCCTCCGGTGCCGGCGACGGGGACGGTCCGCCCGACGCGGGCCGCCCAGGCGAGGGCCGGGCCGACGTCTCCCCGCAGGACGGGGACGTCGGCGAGTGCCGCCGTCAGTCGGAGAGCCCGCCCGGCGTCCGGGCGGGAGGGGTCGAGCACGACGGCGGTGGGCCGCGCCGTGGTGGGCAGTGCGGTCAAGGCGACTCCAGAAGGGTTCGAGGTCTCCGCACCGTAGGCCGGGTCGCGACGGCTCGCACGCGGCAGGGACATGTCCTGCGTCGCCGAGGGGGCGACCTTGACACCCTGCCGTGTGTGAGCGCTAACATGCAGCAGACCGGACGGGGGAGATACCCGGGGCAGGCCACCATGCGCACGGCGCGCCGTCGGGTTGTCGGACGTTCATGCACGGGGCTCGAACGCTCCCGCACTGCACATCGCGGGCATGCCCGAGCCCGCACGCTCGACCCGTCAGAGCTCGTGACCTGCACCAGCGGGACCTGCGAGCTCCCCGCAACGTCCGGCCCGTCAGCTGTCGACGGGCCGGTTCCGAACACTGTCGTTCGAACGGAAGAGAGCACGATGAGCACGCACAGAGAAGCGGTCGTCACGCGCCGACCGAGACCGCACCCGGGAGCACGCGCCGTCGCGGCGCTCCTCGGGGCCGCACTGGTCCTCACGGGCTGGGCGCCCGTCGCCGCAGCCGCCGACGCCGGCCTGCCCGCCCCGGTCCTGGACCTGCGCTTCGAGGGGGACCTCGCCGACGTCTCGCCCGCGGCGCACCCGGTCGTGGCCAAGGGGCACGCGGGCTCGACGACGACGAACCTGGGCTGGGTCCCGGGGGTCGCCGAGGGTTCGCAGGCCGTCGAGCTGGGAGGCAGCACGTTCCTCGACCTCGGGGCGTCGACCGACCTGCAGCCCGAGGACCTGACGCTGTCGTTCTGGCTGCGACCCACGGGGAAGATGACCGGTGAGCAGGTCGTGAGCTGGAACAAGGGCGCGTACAACTCGGACGGCTGGTACCTGTCCTCGGAGTCGGACACGTCGCCGCTCGCGCTGTCGATCGGCCCGGCGTCGGGCCAGCCGTACAAGGTCCGGGTGGCCTCGGCCGACCGCGCGTCGTTCCTCCCCGCGGACGAGTGGACGCACCTCGTGGTCACGTATGACGCGGCGACCAAGGACGTGGCGTTCTACCGCAACGGTGAGCAGGTCCCGGCGACCGTCGCGAGCCCGATCGGCTCGGGCGGCGCGACAGGTGTCCTGGGCTCGTCGCCCACGCTGCCCAAGACGATCGGGTTCAACGGTCCGTCCTACAACGGGTCCTACCTGCGGGCGGGGCTGGACCAGTACCGCCTGTACGACGGCGTCGCGTCGCTCGCCGACGTCGTCGGGCTCTACGAGGAGTCCGGACGGGTGATCGACCGCGAGGCGGTCGCGCAGGCCGACGCCGACGGGCTCTCGCTGCCCGAGCGGGTCACGGTCGCGCTCGTCCTCGCGGCCAGGGGCTCGCGCGGCTCGACCATCACGTGGGAGTCGTCGGCTCCCGACGTCGTCGCGACCGACGGCACCGTGACCCGGCCCGCCGAGGGCCAGGACGACGCCGAGGTCACGCTGACCGCCACGGCGCGGTACCTCGACGGGCCGCCCGTGACCCGCGAGCTCCACGTGGTGGTCCCCGCACTGGTGTCGATGGACCCGCTCGAGAACAGCGGCCTGCCCACGGTCCTGCTGTCGGACGACTTCCTGGACAACGCCGCGTCCAAGGAGCAGGACTACCTCCTGAGCCTGAGCTCGGAGAAGTTCCTCTACGAGTTCTACAAGGTCGCCGGTCTGGAGCCCACGACCCCCCAGGGGTACGGCGGCTGGGAGCGCAGCGACGCCGTGAACTTCCGCGGCCACGCGTTCGGGCACTACATGTCGGCCCTCGCGATGTCGTACTCGGGCACGCCCGACGGGGCCACCAAGGACGCGCTGGCGGCCGAGATCGTCGCGGCCGTCGACGGCCTCGAGCGGGTGCAGGACGCCTACGGTGCGGCCCACCCGGGCAGCGCGGGCTACGTCTCGGCGTTCCGTGAGAGCGTCCTGGACCAGGTGCAGGGCACCGGGCCGTCCGACGAGAACGTGATCGTGCCCTGGTACAACCTGCACAAGGTCCTGGCGGGCCTGCTCGACGTCGCGGAGTACGTCGACGGGCCCACGGGGGACAAGGCGCGCGAGGTCGCGACCGGGTTCGGGCTCTACGTGTCCGGCCGGGTCGCGAAGCTCCCGAGCACCGACGTGCTGCTGCGCACCGAGTACGGCGGCATGAACGAGGCGCTCTACGAGCTGTTCGACCTCACGGGAGACGTCCGTATCAAGGACGCCGCCGAGGCGTTCGACGAGGTGACGCTCTTCCGGCAGCTCGCGTCGGGCCAGGACGTCCTGGCGGGCAAGCACGCCAACACGACGATCCCCAAGCTCATCGGTGCGCTCAAGCGGTACACGGTGTTCACGCAGAACCCCGAGTACTACGACCTGCTGACCCCGCAGGAGAAGGAGGAGCTGCCGATGTACCTCGCGGCGGCCGAGAACTTCTTCGACATCGTGGTCGAGCACCACACCTACGTGACCGGGGCCAACAGCCAGTCGGAGCACTTCCACGCGGCGGACTCGTTGTTCGACCGGGCCGCGAACCAGGGGACCCGCGCCAACGCGGAGACGTCCGAGACCTGCAACGAGTACAACATGCTCAAGCTGTCGCGCGAGCTCTTCCGGCTGAGCAAGGACGTGCGGTACGCGGACTACTACGAGAACACGTTCATCAACACGATCCTCGCCTCGCAGAACCCCGAGACGGGCACCACGACGTACTTCAACCCCATGGCGCCGGGGTACCACAAGGTGTTCAACCTGCCCTTCACCGAGTTCTGGTGCTGCACGGGCACGGGCATGGAGAACTTCTCCAAGCTCGGTGACTCGATCTACTTCACGGGCGAGGGGTCGGTCTACGTCAACATGTTCTTCAGCTCGACGTTCGAGCACGCGGAGCAGAACCTGGTGCTGACCCAGACCGCGAACCTCCCCAACGAGGACACGGTCCGGTTCACGGTCGGGGCGCTCGACGGCGGAGCGGTCGCCGAGGGCACCGCGCTGCGCCTGCGCGTGCCCGACTGGATCGCGGGCGAGCCGGCCGTGACCGTCAACGGCGCCGCGGTCACCCCGACGCTCTCGCGCGGGTACGTGGTCCTGACGGACGTGCGCGCAGGCGACGTGATCGAGTACACGATGCCGCTCGACGTCACGCTGCACAGCACGGCCGACAACGAGAGCTTCGTGGCCTTCAAGTACGGGCCCGTGGTGCTCAGCGCGGGGCTCGGCACCCGGGACCAGGGGGGCTCGGTGGGCACGGGGATCCTCGTGCGCATCTCGACTTTCGACCCGGACGCGCAGACGACCATCACCACGGCGGGCATGGACGCGGCCACCTGGAAGGAGCGCCTCGCGGAGAACGTCGTGCGCATCGAGGACTCGGCGGCCGGCGACGTCCAGTTCGTCCTGAAGAACACCTCGGACGCGGGCGACCTGGTGTACGCCTCGCACACCTCGCGCTGGGACGAGCGGTACGGGATCTACATGAACCTCGAGGAGCCCGACGGCCAGGCCGCGCAGGACCGGATCCTGCGGGCCAAGCAGGAGGAACGCGCGAAGGACCTGACGATCGACAGCCTCGCGAGCTTCGACAACAACAACTTCGAGAATGCGAAGAACCTGCGCTCGAGCGCGTCGGGCGTCGGGGTCTTCGCGGGGCGCCAGTACCGCGACGCCCAGGCGGGCGGATGGTTCAGCTACGACCTGGTGATCGACCCGAGCGCGGACAAGAACTACCTGGGGGCGACGTTCTACTCGGGCGACCGCGGGCGCAGCTTCGACGTGTACGTCGACGACGTGCGGCTCAAGACCGTCACCGTGACCGACAAGGCCGAGAACAAGGACGAGCAGGGCTTCTACGTCGACTCGACCGAGATCCCGGCCCGGTTCCTCGAGCCCGGCCCGGACACCCGCTACAAGAAGGACAGCAGCGGGAACCTCGTCCTGGACGAGGACGGCCAGAAGATCCCCGTCGTCACGGTGCGCTTCCAGTCGACCGGTGGTCTGGTCGGCGGGCTGTTCGGGGTCCGGACGGACAGGTCCGCGGTGTTCGACAGCACCCCGGAGCTCTCGGCGCTCTCGTTCGACACGGGGGTCCTCGCGCCGGAGTTCTCGCCCGCGCGTGCGCAGTACGAGCTGCGCGTCGCACCGGGGACGACGGCGGTCACGCTCGACGCCGACCCGCACGTGGCGAGCGGACTGGTCAGGGTCGACGGGATCCTGGTCGACGACACGATCGGGCGCCGGGTCGCCCTCGCGAGCGACGGTGGCCCGACGACGCTCGAGATCACGGCGGTCGCGCAGGACCACACCACGTCGATGACGTACACGGTGACGATCGTCGCGGCCGACGAGCCGGCCGAGACGGTCGAGGTCGCGGTCGACGTCACGCCGCGCTGCGTCGCGGGCAGGGCCCAGCTCGCGGTGCGGGCCGTCAACGGTGAGGCGGTGCCGGTCGACGTGAAGATCACGACGGCGTCGGGCGCGAAGTCCTTCACCGGGGTCGCGCCGGGCAAGAGCGCGTCCCAGACGTTCGCCGTGCGGACCGCGAGCCTGGCCGCGGGCAGCGTGAGCGTCACGGCGAGCGCGGTCCTCGACGGCTCGGCCGTGACCAGCGTCGTCGAGGTCGAGCACGACGCGCTCACCTGCGGCTGACGGCCGGGCGCGTCGGTGCGGCCGGGCAGACGTCCCGGTCGCACCGGCGCGCGGCCGTCGGTTCCGGTCCAAAGCCACGGCCCGACGGCGTGCCCCGGCACCCCGCGTCCGTCCGGGGACCGGGGACCGGGGGCACCCGCGCCTCGCGGCCCGTGCCCGGACGAGTCAGGACGCGGGCGACATGCCCGCGGTCGGGTCCTGCGCCGTCTGCTCCTGCGCCTGCCCGGGCGCCTGCTCGGAGGCGGTGTGCCCGACGTCCGCGTGCCGGCGCGTCGGCCACCAGAACGCGCGTCCCTCGAGCGCGGACAACGCCGGGACCAGCAGCGGTGCCATGAGGAACGCCGCGACGACGATCCCCACCGCGACCCCGAACCCGAGCTCGGCCAGGTTCGCGATGCCCGTGAGCATGAGCGAGGCGAACGTGCAGGCCAGGATGATCCCGGCCGCCGCGGCCGTGGGCGCGTCGTGCGTGATCGCGGTGCGCGCGGCCTCGCGCGCGCCGGCCCCGGCCCGGTACTCCTCGTGCATGCGCGCGGCGATCAGGATGTTGTAGTCGGTGCCGATCGCGACGACGAACAGGTACAGCACGATCGGGATCGAGAAGTCGATGCCCCCGTACCCCAGGGCGTGCAGGTAGAGCAGGACCACGGCGCCGAGCGTCGCGGTGAAGGTCAGGGCCACGCACACCAGCAGGTTGACCGCCCCGAGCAGCGCGGTCAGGAGCAGGCCGAGGATCACCACGATGATGACCGCGGCGATCGGGAAGACGCGCCCGGTGTCGGCGCGGAGCTGGTCGCGCACGTCGACGAACGCGGACGTCTGGCCGCCCACGTAGACCTCGGCCCCCGGGACCGACCCGTGCGCGGCGTCGCGCAACGGGCCCTCGACGGTCGCCATGGCCGCGTCGGAGTACGGGTCGTCCGCGAGCACCACGGTCACCAGCGCGGCCGTGCCGTCCGTCGTGACGGTGGGCGGGGCGACGGTCGAGACGCCGGGCACCGCGGCGAGGTTCGTGGCGAGGGTCGTCAGTGCGGTCGGGTCCAGCGGAGCGGACCCCACGACGTAGACCTGCGTGGGGCTCAGAGCACCGGCCGGGAACGACGCGTCGAGCGTCGTGTAGGCCTGGCGCGAGGCGGTGCCCGCGGGGAGCTCGTCGAGCGTGTCGTACGTCGCCTGGTAGCCCGAGGCGAACAGCGTCAGGACCACGAGCACGGCGCCCACCCCGAGCGCGGGTACGACGGGTCGGCGCGCCGTGAACCTTCCCACCGCCGCGAACGGGCTGCGCGCGGGCTCGCGGCCAGGACCGAGCGGCCAGAACAGCGACCGGCCGAGCAACGCGAACAGGGCGGGGATCAGCGTCAGCGCGGTGAGCAGCATGACGGCCACGGCCACGATCAGCCCCGGCGCCAGCGTGCTCAAGGACTCGAGCCGCGCGAACAGCAGCGCCGCGAACGCGCCGATCACGGTCAGTGCCGACGAGGCCACGACGCGCCCGACGACCCCCCCCGAGACCTCGAGCGCCTCGCGGTGCGTCTCGCCGCGGCGCAGGTGCTCGCGGTAGCGGAACAGGACGAACACGATGTAGTCGGTGCCGACGCCGAACAGGACCACCACGAGGATGGGCTGCAGGGTGTCGCTCACCTGGAAGTCGAGCAGGTCGGCCAGCACGGCCGTGAGGCCCGTGACGACCGAGAGCACGACGCCGATCACGACGATCGGGATCACCGCGATCAGGGGGCTGCGGAAGACCAGTCCCAGGAGCAGGACGATGAGCAGCACGGTCGCGATCGTGATGGTCCGCTCGGCGCTCGCGTAGGCCGTGGTCGTGTCGATCTGGATCGCGGCGTTGCCCGTGAGCGCGCTCGTGAGCCCGGTCCCCGCGAGCGCCTGGTCGGACGCGGTCCGCAGCGCCGGGACGGCGTCGTCGACGGCCTCGTCGCCCGGCTGTCCGTCGAACGCGACCGACAGCGCCGCGGTCAGCCCGTCCGTCGAGAGGGACTGCGGGGTCTCCTGCACCGAGACGACGCCGGGGATCGCGTCGGTGCCCAGCGTGGTCGCGAGTCCCGCGACGGTGGTCTGGTCCGCGGCGGTCAGGGCCGCGCCGTCGTCGCGGACGACGACCAGGCTGCCGGTGGCCCCGGACTGCGCCGGGAAGCTCGCATCCCCCGCGGCCTGGGCCTCGACCGACTCGAAGGTGCTCGGCAGGAACGACTGCTGGTTGCCCGTGGTGTAGTCGTCGAGGCTCGGCGCGAACACGATGACTGCGGCCGCCAGGACGATCCAGGTGCCGATGACGCGCCACGGGTGAGCGATCACCGTTCGAGCGATGCTGCCGAACATGGGCGTGCCTTCCCCTCGGGAGGATCCCGGGTACTCGACCTCTCCAGGGTGGCACCGGCGGATGGGCACGACAACCGGGGGCGCCCGGGGAGCCCCGGGGCCCCCGGGCGCCCCCGGGTCAGGGTCCGGCGGGACCCTCGAGGAGCGCCGCACGGATCGCCTCGACACCGATCCGCACCTCCTCGAAGCTCGTGGACAGCGGTGACAGGCCGAGCCGCAGCCCGTCGGGTCGGCGGAAGTCCGGGACGACGCCCTGCTGCCACAGCCGCGGGACCACGCGCTCGAACTCCGCATGGTCGATCGTGACGTGGCTGCCGCGCCGGTCGGCGTCGCGGGGCGAGGCGAAGGCGACCCCGAGCGGGACCAGCAGCTCGTCCACGAGGTCGAGCGCGAGCTCGGTGAGCCGGACCGACTTGGCCCGCACACGCTCCATCCCGGCGTCGGCGAGCAGGTCGAGCATGTCCTGCATCGCGAGCATCCCCACGACCGCGGGCGTCCCGCTCAGGAACCGCCGCACCCCCGGGTGGGGTGCGTACTCGGGGCCCATCTCGAACGGCGCGGCGCTGCCCATCCAGCCCTGGATCGGCTGGGTCAGCGTCGCCTGCAGGTCCGCGCGGACGTAGCCGAACGCCGGGGACCCGGGGCCACCGTTCAGGTACTTGTAGGTGCAGCCCGCGGCGAGGTCGACGTCCCAGGCGTCGAGCTCGACCGGGACGGCCCCCGCCGAGTGGCACAGGTCCCACAGCACGAGCGCCCCGGCGTCGTGGGCGAGGCGCGTGATCGTCGCGGCGTCCGCGAGGTGCCCGGAGCGGTAGGCGACGTGGCTGAGCAGCACGAGCGCGGTGCGCGGCCCGACGGCGTCCGCGACCTGCTCGGCGGTCACGCCGCCGTCGTGGGCCGGTGCGATCCAGCGCAGGGTCGCGCCCCGCTCGGCCGCGACGCCCTGGAGGACGAAGCGGTCGGTCGGGAAGTTCCCGCTGTCGAGCACGATCTCGGTGCGGTCCGGGCGGGCCTCGAGCGCCGCGCGCACGAGCTTGTAGAGGATCACGGTCGTCGAGTCGCCCACGAACGTCTGGCCGGGCGCGGCCCCGAGCACGGTCGCCCCGATCCGGTCGCCGACGCTCAGCGGCAGCTCGTACCAGGACTCGTCCCAGCCGCGGATCAAGCGGGCTCCCCACTGCTCGGTCGCGAAGCGCGCCAGTCGGTCGGCGCTCGCGTGCGTCGGGCGCCCGAGCGAGTTGCCGTCGAGGTAGGCCACGACGTCGTCAGATGCGACGAACGCGTCCCGGAAGGGCGCGAGCGGGTCCGAGGCGTCGAGCAGGGCGGCGCGCTGCGCGGGAGTGCTCGTGCGTGCCTGCGGGGAGGCGGCGGGGGAGTCGGTCACGGGTGGGTCCTCCGGGGGGTCTCGAGGGCGAGCCCGGCGGAGCCGGGCCGGTGCGTGAGGTCGTCGGGGACGAGGACCGTGGCGCGTGCGAGCCAGGCGACGAGGTCCTCGGGGGAGGCGTCCGGACCGGGGGCTTCGCCGGGCACGTAGGTGAACGCCGCCCCCGTCGGGGTCGACGTCAGGGCGCGCAGCTGGCCGTCGGCCGTGAGGCCTGCGGCACCGAGCGCGAGGAGCTCGCGCGGGTCGATCCCCGCCGGGAGCGGGCCGTTGCCCTGGTCGGTGCCGTAGACGACCGTCCCGCCGGCCGCGGCGAACCGCGTCAGGTTGTCGATCGCGACGTCCTGCTCGCGGGTCGGGCTCGCCCAGCCGTGGACGTCGAGCGTGCTGATCCACTGCTGCGTGCGAGCCATCGCGCCGACCAGGTCGTCGGGCAGGCGTTCGCTGAACGGCGCGTGGGCCAGCCGGTCGATCCCGGCCTCGTGCGCGCGCCGGGCCTGCCCCTCGCCCTCGACGTGCGCGACGACGGGCCGACCGTGCGCGCGGGCCCGGGCGAGGATCGCGCCGAGGGTCTCGTCGTCGAGCTCGGGACCTGCGCCCGGGTGCAGCACGACCTTGAGGAAGCTCGCTCCCGCCGCGACCTGGCGGTCGACCGCGACCACGGCCCGTTCGGGGCCCGCGACCTCCTCGACCGCGCCGGGCGGGGCCCAGGACCGGTCGGACGGATACCCGCCGGGGGCCGTGAGGAAGGCTCCGGCGTAGCGGACGGCGGGCAGTCCCGGTGTCCCGGTCAGCCCCGCGAGGACCCGCGGGTCCCCGCCCAGGTCGTCGACCGCGGCCAGGCCACCCCGGCGCAGGGCCGCAGGGTCGACCAGGGCCAGGTGGACGTGCGCGTCGGTCAGACCCGGGAGCACCGTGCCCGCAAGGTGAAGGTCCGGCGCCGGATCCGCACCCCTCGCGGAACGCAGGCCGCGCGCGGTGGCGACGAGCGCCGTCGGGCCCGACCACCCCTCGCCTCGCTCCCAGCGGGCGTCGACGGTGAGACCGACGGCGCTCGCGGTGCTGTCGGCTCCGCTGGACCCCGCGCGGCCGCCCGTCACCGCGGGCCGATCTCGGTACGGACCGCGAAGAGCTCGGGGAAGAACGTCAGGTCGAGGGCCTTCTCGAGGAAGCCCACGCCGCTCGACCCTCCCGTGCCGCGCTTGGTGCCGATGATGCGCAGCACGGTCTTCATGTGCCTGAAGCGCCAGAGCTGGAAGTTGTCCTCGAGGTCGACGAGCTCCTCGCAGCTCTCGTAGGCGAGCCAGTCGGCCTCGGGGTCCTCGTAGATCGCGCGGAAGGTCTCGACGAGGTCCTCGTCCAGGGTGTGCGCCTGCGTGACGTCCCGCTCGAGGACCCTGGCGGGCACGTCGTGCCCGTGGCGCGCGAGGTAGCGCAGGAACTCGTCGTAGACGCTCGTCTCGTGCAGGAGCCGCTCGAGCAGGTCGTGCGCGGCCGGGTCCGAGGCGAACACCGTCAGCATGCGTGCGTTCTTGTTGCCCAGCAGGAACTCGACCGCGCGGTACTGGTGGGACTGGAACCCCGACGAGCTGCCCAGGAAGCCCCGGAACTGCGCGTACTCGCTCGGGGTGAGCGTCGCGAGGACCGACCACTGCTCGGTCAGCGTGCGCTGGACGTGCTTGACCCGGGCGATGCGCTTGAGCGCGGACTGCAGGTCGTCGGCCGCGATGAGCTCGCGCGCCGAGGCCAGCTCGTGCAGGACCAGCTTGAGCCACAGCTCGGTCGTCTGGTGCTGGACGATGAAGAGCATCTCGTCGTGGTGGACGGGCGCGCTGACCGGGACCTGGGCGTCCAGGAGCGTGTCCAGGTGCAGGTAGGTGCCGTAGGTCATGCGGTCGCGCAGGTCGGTCACGATGCTCGGCTCGAGGGGTCGCTCGTTGCTGGACGACGGCGTTGTCATGGATCGAGACTAGGGCGCCGCGGCGCCCGCGTCAGCGTTTCGTGCGGGCAGCGGTGCCGACGTAGGGTCGCCGGGTGACGAGCGGAACCGGGCGGGCGACGAGCATCGAGGTCGCGTTCCTCGACGACCTCGCGGACGACGCGCCCTCGCGCGCAGAGCTGCTGCGCGCTCTGCGCGACGTCACGGGCGCTCCTGGTCAGGACGTGTTCTCGGCGTCCGCCGACCAGATCCTCACGCTCGCCGAGGCCGACCCCGACCGGCACGTGCTGGTCGTCCGGCGCGACGGCCAGGTCGCCGGGGTCGGCGTCCTGCACCCGGGTGGCGCGTCGGACGAGATGCTCGACCGGCTCGACGGCGCCCGCCCGCAGGACGTCGTCGTCTTCCGCGGCTTCCTCGTCGACCGGCACCACCAGGGGGTCGGGGTCGGGTCCTCGGTGGCCGCGGCGCTCCCGGCGCTCGTGGCCCGCCTGGCCGAGCGGCTCGGCAGGGAACCGTTCGCGTCGGTCGTCCTCGTCGTCGACGCGGACAACGCCGCCGGGCTGCGCGCCTACGCCCGTGCCGGGTTCGTCGACCGCGGCGCGTACCTCGACGCGGCCGGCCGGACGCAGCACGTCATGGCGCTCGCGGTCGTCTAGGCAGCGCTCGGGGCGTCGCCGTCGTCGCCTTCGTCGGGCGACCGGCTCCGACGGGACCGGGCGGGCGCGGCGTGACGGTGCTCACGTGAAGCCCTTTCGTGAAGCGCATCCGGTACGCCTGTCTTAGCCTGCACCCAGGGTCGGGCAGACGCCGTAGGAACCGTGACGGGAGTGCCTCATGACACGAGCAGTGGTGACCGGGGTCGGTGCGGTGACACCGCTGTCGTCGACCGCGCCGGGGACGTGGGGCGCGCTGCTCCGCGGTGAGCAGGGGGTCGGTGCCCTCGACGACGCGTGGGCACGGGAGCTGCCCGTGCGCATCGCGGCGCGCGTGGACGACGCGTTCGCCGAGACCCTGGGCGTGCGGATCAGGCGACGCACCGACCGCGCCGAGCAGCTCGCGCTCGTCGCGGGCCGCGAGGCCTGGGAGGACGCGGGCCGCCCCGACGTCGACCCCACGCGCCTGGCGGTGGCCGTCGGCTCGGCCAACGGAGGGATCGCCACGACGCTCGAGCAGAGCCGCGTGCTCCAGACCCAGGGGCACCGACGGGTCTCGCCGCACGCCGTGACCATGCTCATGGCCAACGGTCCCGCGGCCTGGCTCTCGATCGACCTGGGAGCCCAGGCCGGCGCGCGGGCTCCTGTCAGCGCGTGCGCGGCGGGGCTCGAGGCGATCCTCATGGGCCGCGAGATGATCCTCGCGGGTACCGCCGACGTGGTCGTGTGCGGGGGAGTCGAGGCGGGGGTCCAGGAGTTCTCGATCGCTGCGTTCGCCCAGGCGCGCGCGATGTCGACGCGCAACGACGAGCCGGGGCGGGCGTCGCGCCCGTTCGACGCGGCGCGCGACGGGTTCGTCATGGGCGAGGGCGCGTCGATCGTCGTCCTGGAGAGCGAGGAGCACGCCCGCGCCCGCGGCGCGAGGGTCCTGGGCGCGGTCTCCGGCGCCGCGCTCACCTCCGACGCGTTCGACATCGTGGGCGGTGACCCCGCCAACCAGGCACGCACCGTCTCGCTCGCGCTGCGCTCGGCCGGTCTGGCGCCCGGCGACCTGGGCCTGGTCCACGCGCACGCCACCTCGACGCCCGTCGGCGACCTCAACGAGGCGGCCGCGCTGCGGGCCGCGCTGACCGACCCACCTCCCGTGACGTCGACCAAGGGGGCGACGGGGCACCTCCTGGGCGCCTCGGGATCGCTCGGGGTCGTCGCGGCGCTGCTCGCGCTGCGCGAGGGCGCCGTCCCGCCCACGCTCAACGTCGACGAGCTGGACCCCGCGGTCGACCTCGACGTGGTCCACGGCGTAGCGCGCCCGACGACGGCGCGCCACGCCCTGGTCAACGCGTTCGGGTTCGGCGGCCACAGCGCGAGCGTCGTGGTCTCGCGCGACTGAGCGGCGAGACGGGGTGCCGGCCCCCGCGCCGACCGTGCGGGCCGTGCACTGAGGGCCGGCCCCGCGGGGACCGATGAGTTCGCGCACCGGGCGCGGTCCACACCGCCGGAACCATCCGTGCAACAGCAGCAGCAGGAGGTCGGCCATGGGTCGGGTAGTCGTCGTGAGCTTCATCAGCATCGACGGGGTGGTCCAGGCGCCCCTGTCGCCCGACGAGGACCGCGACGGCGGCTTCGACCGCGGCGGCTGGGTCCCCCCGCTGAGTGACGACACGGTCGATGCGTTCATGCAGGCGGCGACGGTCGGCGCCGCGGGCATGCTGCTGGGGCGCCGGTCCTACGAGATCCTCCGGGACGCCTGGGCGCAGGCGGACGACTCCGAGCCGGCGATCGCTGCCATGAACCGCATGCCGAAGCACGTCGTCTCGTCGGCGCTCTCGCCCGCCGACCTCACCTGGCGAAACTCTCACCTGGTCGGCGCCGACCTGCCCCGCGTCGTCACGGACCTCACGGACCGCACCGACGGCGATCTCGTCGTGCTCGGAGCGGCGACCCTGGTCCGCGCCCTGGCCGAGCACGACCTCGTCGACGAGTACCGCCTCCTGGTCTTCCCGGTGGTCCTGGGGTCCGGGAAGCGCATGTTCGACGAGCGCGCCCGGCTGGCCCGCTTCACGCTGACCCAGAGCGTCGTCTCGCCTCGCGGGGTCGTCATCCTCACCTACGTGCGGGGCGCCTCCGACTGAGCGCCGGCTCGCCCGGCACCGAGCAGGTGGCCCGGGCGGCAGGCCTCAGGCCCGGCGTCCCTTCCGCGTCGTGCCCCGACGCGGCTGCGGCCGCTGACCTCCGGCGCGCGGTGCCGCAGCAGGTCCTGCGGGCCCGTTCGGCTCGGTGCGCCCAGCCGCCGAGGTCTCCTGTGCGGGGCTGCCCGGCGCAGGAGCCCGGCGCGACCGCGACCCGTCCTGCTCGCCCGACGTCACGAGGCGTCCGATCACGAGCTGCTGCCCGA
This sequence comes from Oerskovia enterophila, assembly GCF_044748475.1. Taxonomy (NCBI): domain Bacteria; kingdom Bacillati; phylum Actinomycetota; class Actinomycetes; order Micrococcales; family Cellulomonadaceae; genus Oerskovia; species Oerskovia enterophila. Next base: position 47,152 of record NZ_JBIVFZ010000006.1, on the reverse strand, counting down.
GCCCCCACAGCGACGACGTGGCCCAGTACAGGACGACGCCGACGGGGAAGCCCACGGCCACCACGGCCGAGACCGCCGGCAGCACGAACGCGAGCGTCCCCTGCTGCCGCGCGAGCGGGTTCGTGGGGTCGGCGGGCGGGTTGCTGCGTGCGCTGAACCGCTGGGTCAGGACCTGCGCGGCGTACATGAGGACGATGAGGACGGCGGGCACCAGGACCCCTGCCAGGCCGCCGGAACCGCCCAGCGCACCCGTCAGCGTGCCGGACAGCGGGGCGCCGAGGAGCGTGGCGGCGTCGGCCTGGCGGACCAGGTCGCCCGTGAGAGCGCCGACGGGTGTCTGGCGCCCGATCCCGGAGAGTACCGAGTACAGCGCGAACAGGACCGGCGCCTGGACCAGGAGGGGCAGGCAGCCCGCGAGCGGGTTCGCCCCGGTACGGGCCATGAGCTCCTGCTGCTCGCGTCGGGCCGCGTCACGGCTCGCCGCGTCGGTCCTGCCGCGGTACTTCTCCTGGATGCGGCGGATCTCGGGGGAGGCCAGCCGCATGGCGCGCATGCCTCGGACCTGGGTCACCACGAGCGGGACGAGCAGGAGCTTGACGACCACGACGAGGCCGACGATCGCGAGGCTCCAGCCGGCGCCCCCGGCGGGGTCGAGGCCCAGGGCGGTCAGGGCGCTGTGGAGGTGGACGAGGATCCAGGCGACCACGACCTGGAGCGGGTGGACGAGGGTGGAGAGGGCATGGGTGAGGGTGTCGAGGACGGGCACGGCGGACTCCTGCGGGACGGAGGGGAGGGGAGCGTGGAGCTCCCGCGCCGCGTCCGCAGCACCCGGGCCGGTGGACGGCTCAGGAAGGCTGGGGGATCAGGCGGTGCGCGGGAGCGCGAGGGCTCCCGGTGCCCGCGGCCGTGGCCGTCCGGGCGTGGTGGGGCTGTGCTGGCGCACCGGTGCCGGCAGCGGCAGCGGTGCGGCCGCGACGGGGACCGTGAGGAGCAGCAGGACCGCCACGGCGACGCACGCGAGCGCGACGCCCAGGGCGCCCGCGGTCGCGGCGAGGGTCGCCGCACCGAGCAGGGAGAGCACGGCGCCGAGCGACGTGGTGCCCAGCGAGTGCCCGACGACGAGCGCCAGCACGAGCACGAGCGGCACCGTCGCGAGGGTCCGGGCCGCGGACGCGGCGGTCAGGTGGTCGTAGCGCTCACGCAGCGCCTGGGCCGTCCGCACGTCTCCACCTCCGACCCTCGTGACCTGGCGGGTGCTGTCCCGCGCGTCCGCCCAGACTAGCGCCCCACGGGGACGCGAGGGCTCCGGGGCAGGGCGCGCACCGTCCGGGCCCGGGGCTCGCGTGCTCCGATGTCGCACCGGCCGATCCCGTGCGATGCTCGCACAGACCGGAGACGTCCGTGGCGCGCTCGTCGCACCCACGGGAGCCGGTCGGCTCCAGAGCAGTCTCGCGCGTCGCCGTGCGGAAGGACGCGCCCGTAGCCTCGGGGTGCCAGGAGGCGCCCCGAGCCGTTCTCCGGGAGGTCTCATGTCCGAGCTGGTGATCGACAGCGGCGACACCGTCTGGGTGCTCGTCTCGGCGGCCCTCGTCCTGTTCATGATGCCGGGGCTCGCGCTGTTCTACGCGGGACTGGTCCGGCGCGGCAACGTGCTCGCCATCATGCAGCAGAACCTGGTGCCCATCGCCGTGATCACGCTGACGTGGATCCTGGTGGGCTACAGCATCGCGTTCAGCGACGACATCGGGAACGGGTTCATGGGCGACCTCGGGCTGTTCGGCCTCACGGGGCTCGACACGGCCCCGACGCCCGCGCTGCACGCCGTCGACGGCGACGTGGCCATCCCGACGCTCGCGTTCGTGGCCTTCCAGATGATGTTCGCGATCATCACCCCGGCGCTCCTGACCGGCGCGACGGTCGGGCGGCTCAAGACCGTCGGCTGGGTCGTCACGCTCGCGCTGTGGTCGGTGCTCGTCTACCCGTTCGTCGCGCACTGGCTGTTCAACCCCGACGGCTGGCTCGTCGGGATCGGCGCCCAGGACTGGGCCGGCGGGATCGTGGTGCACGCCGCAGCCGGGGCCGCGGCGCTCGCGGTCCTCGTGGTCGTGGGCCGCCGGCAGGGCTGGCCGAGGGCCGGCTCGATCCCGCACTCGATCCCGCTCGCCGTCGCGGGTGCCGGGATCCTGTGGTTCGGCTGGTTCGGCTTCAACGGCGGCGGCTCGCTCCAGGGCAACGGCGTCGCGGCCCAGGCGCTGCTCAACACGCACGTGGCAGGGGCCGCGGCCATGGCCGCGTGGCTGCTCATGGAGCGTCTGCGCACGGGCAAGGGGACCGTGATCGGCGCGGTCACGGGCGGGGTCGCCGGGCTCGCGACGATCACGCCGTGCGCGGGCTACGTCAGCACGCTCTCCGCGCTGGTCATCGGCCTCGCCGCGGGGGTCGTGTGCACGTTCGCGCTCGGCCTCAAGACGGTCTTCCGGTTCGACGACGCCCTGGACGTCATCGCCGTGCACTTCGTGGGCGGCATCCTCGGTTCGCTGCTGCTGGGGCTGTTCGGGTCGCACGCGATCAACGCCGCGGGGGTCGACGGGCTGTTCTTCGGCGGGGGCGCCGACCTCCTGGTCGCCCAGGTGATCGCCCTGGTCGTCGTGATCGCGTTCTCGTTCGTCGTGACGCTCCTCATCGCGCTCGCGGTCCAGAAGACCGTCGGTCTCAAGGTGGCCCCGGGGCACGAGTTCGGGATGGACGAGGTCGAGCAGGGCGCGAACGCCTACACGCTGGGCCAGGTCTCGGGGCTGTCGGCAGCGGGCTCCACAGGTGGGCCGGGCGGCTCCGGGACGCTCGCCGCGTCCGAGCACCCGGCCCCGGGGGAGCCCGGCACCGCCGCACCGACGGGGGCTCCCGGCGCGGTCGTCCTCACCGCGACCTTCGACTCGGCGGACCTCGACACCCTCACGACCGCGCTCGAGGCCGCGGGGGCGTGGGCGATCCAGGTCACGGAGGTCGACGAGGTCGTCGCCGACCCGCCGTCGCTGCGGTTCCGCGAGTCCTCGCAGCGCCCGCGCTTCGCGCGCCGCCTGCGGGTCGAGCTCTGCGTGGCCCAGGCCGCGTCCCCGGCGGTCGTCGAGCTCCTGTCTCGCCAGACCGTGGGCCTGCGCACGCCCCTGCTCCACACGCTGGTCGAGGCCCCGCGAGCCTGACCTACGAGGTCGCGGGACGCCGCGAGCAGGACCGGCGGGACGACGTCCCGGCAGGGGACAATGTCCCCGTGGACCCGGACCCGATCGCACGCCTGCTCGCCTCCCCGCCCGACCTCCCGGTCCGCCACCACCTGGCCGAGCTCCTCGACGCGGTGCGCACGCGCGGCGTCGCGGTGCTCCAGGCCCCGCCCGGCACGGGAAAGACGACCCTGGTCCCGCCGGCGCTCGCGGGCAGGGGTGTGGGCTGGGCGTCCCACGACGCCGCCGCGGGCACCGCGGCCCACGGCGCCACCGGGGGCGCCGGCCTCGCCCCGCGTGCCGGGACGGCCCGCGTGGTCGTGACCCAGCCGCGACGGATCGCGGCCCGCGCCGCGGCGCGTCGCCTCGCGCACCTGCTGGGCGAGCCTGTGGGCCGCACGGTCGGCTTCTCGGTGCGCGGCGAGTCGCGCACGGGTCCCGAGACCCGCATCGAGGTGGTCACGACGGGCGTGCTCCTGCGTCGCCTGCAGCGCGACCCGGAGCTGGCCGGGGTCGACGTCGTGGTCCTCGACGAGGTCCACGAGCGTCACCTCGACGCGGACCTGACGCTCGCGCTGCTCGTCGACGTCCGGGCGACCCTGCGCCCCGACCTGGCCCTCGTCGCGATGTCCGCGACGATCGAGGCCGAGCGCACCGCGAGCCTGCTGGGCGACGGGTCGCCGGCCCCGGTCGTGGTGGCCGACGGCAGCCTCTTCCCGGTCCAGGAGGTGTGGGCCCCGGCGCCCGGGCTGCGGCTCGACGAGCGGGGAGTCCCGCGAGCCTTCCTCGACCACGTCGCGGCGACCGCACGTCGTGCGCTGGTCGAGCAGCCGGGCGACGTGCTGGTCTTCGTCCCGGGAGCCGGGGAGGTCGACGGCGTCGCGCGCAGGCTCGCGGGCGTCCCGGCCGACGTGCGGCCGCTCCACGGGCGGTTGCCCGCGCGCGAGCAGGACCTGGCGCTGACCCCCGGGCCACGTCGTCGGGTCGTGGTCTCCACGGCCGTCGCGGAGTCCTCGCTCACGGTGCCCGGTGTGCGCGTGGTCGTCGACGCGGGGCTCTCGCGCGAGCCGCGCACCGACCACCGTCGCGGGCTCGCCGGCCTGGTGACAGTGCGCGTGAGCCGGGCGGCGGCCGAGCAGCGCGCGGGGCGCGCCGGGCGCGAGGGACCGGGCGCGGTCTACCGGTGCTGGTCGCCGGGCGAGCACGCCCAGCTCGTGGCGCACCCCGTCCCGGAGATCCTCACCGCGGACCTGGTCGCGTTCGCGCTCGAGCTCGCGTGCTGGGGCAGCCCCGACGGCTCCGACCTCGCGCTCCTGGACCCACCTCCCGCGGCCGCGATGGCGATCGCGCGCGCGACCCTCGAGTCGCTCGGCGCGGTCGACCACGACGGGGCCGTCACGCCCCGGGGGCGCGAGATCGCGCGCGTCCCGGCCGACCCGCGGCTCGCGCGCGCCCTGCTGGACGCGAGCGACGTCGTCGGGCCGCGGCTCGCCGCCGAGGTGGTCGCCCTCCTGTCCGACGACGTGCGCGCGCCCGGGGCGGACCTCGTCGCGGCCCTGCGGGACGCGCGCCGCGGTGGTCCCGCGAGCGGGCCCTGGCGGTCCCAGGCCGAGCGGCTCGAACGCCTGCTGCCGGGACACGGCGCCCGGGGGGCGGGTCGGGGGCGTGCGGACCTGAGCCTCGACCTCGCCGTCGGGCTCGTGGTCGCGCTCGCGCACCCCGACAGGGTCGCGCGCCGGCGCCCGAACGGGTCCACGTACCTCATGGCGTCGGGCACCGGCGCCGCGCTCCCGCCCGGCTCCCCGCTCGCGGGCTACGACTGGCTCGCGGTCGCCGACGCCGACCGCGGCGCGGGCCGGCGCGACGCGACGATCCGCTCGGCCGCACCGATCGACGAGGACCTCGCCTACGAGGCAGCGTCGGCGGCGCTGCGCGAGGACGAGCACGTGACCTGGACGGGCGGGAGGATCCAGGCCCGGCGCACCACGCGGCTGGGCGCGATCGAGATCGCCTCGCAGAGGATCGCCGACCCGCCTGCCGACCAAGTCGTCGCGGCGCTGCGGACCGGGCTCGAGCGCGAGGGACTGGACGTCCTGCCGTGGCGCGAGTCCGCGCACGAGCTGCGCCGCCGCCTCGACTTCCTGCACCGCGCCCTGGGAGCCCCCTGGCCCGACGTGTCCGACGACGCGCTCCTCGCGAGCCTCGACTCGTGGCTCGGGCCCGACCTCGCGCGGGTCCGCACGGCCGCCGACCTCCAGCGCCTCGACCTGACCAGCGCGTTGCGCAGGCTGCTGCCCTGGCCCGCGGCGGGCCGGCTCGACGAGCTCGCCCCGGTGCGCGTGGACCTGCCCGGCGGCAGGAGCGCGCGCCTGGACTACGCGGGCGACCAGCCCGTGCTCGCGGTCAAGGTCCAGGACGCGTTCGGCTGGCGCGCCACACCGCGCATCGCCGACGGCCGGGTGCCCGTGCTGCTGCACCTGCTGTCCCCGGCCCGGCGCCCCGCGGCGATCACCGCGGACCTCGAGTCGTTCTGGCGCACCGGGTACGCCCAGGTCCGCGCCGAGCTGCGGAGGCGCTACCCCAAGCACGACTGGCCCGAGGTCCCGGGCGCGTGAGCCGGTGCCCGTCCAGGACGTGAGGACCCGCGGCGGCGGCCCGTTCCTGCGGGCGGCCCGATGCCCGCCCGGCGGCCCCGGAGTACGCTGAGAGGGCGCGAGAGCAAGGAGGGGACCATGTCCGGCCCGAGCGAACCCAGACCCGTCGGGAACGTGCTCTGGATCGCGCTCGGCTCGTTCGTCCTGGCCGTGCTCCTCGTCACGACCGGCGCCCCGGTCCTGCCGTTCCTGCTGCTCCTGCTCGCGGTGCTCTTCGCGGTGGTCGGCGGCACCCGCTACGTGCGGACCCGGCACACCCCCCGCCACCACGCGCCGCCCCGCGACGCGCCCCCGGGCCGAGCCTAGGCGGCCCCCACCGAGGAGGAACCGTGGGACTGCTGACCTACACGAGCAACACCTCGCTCGACGGCTTCGTGGCCGACGCGTCGGGTTCGTTCGCCTTCAGCTTCCCCGACGAGGAGGTGCTCGCGTTCATCAACGACCTCGAGCGACCCGTCGGGACCTACCTGTTCGGGCGACGCCTCTACGAGGTCATGGCCGTCTGGGACGACCCGGCCATGCTCGACGACCCGTCGCCCGGGACGCGCGACTTCGCGGCCCAGTGGCGCGAGACGGACAAGGTCGTCTACTCGACCACGCTCGCCGAGGTCTCGGCCCCCCGCACGCGCCTCGAGCGGACCTTCGACCCCCAGGCGGTCCGCGACCTCGTGCAGGGCGCCGACACCGAGGTCGGCCTCGGGGGCCCGACCCTCGCCGCCGCGGCGCTCGCGGCCGGGCTCGTCGACGAGGTCCGGCTCCTGGTACGCCCGGTCCTGCTGGGCGGTGGGCTCGCGAACTTCCCGCTCGGGGTGCGCACCGACCTCGAGCTCGTCGACGAGCGGCGCTTCGCGAGCGGGGTCGTGCACGTGCACTACCGCGTGCGCCGCTGAACCAGGTCCGCTCACCGCTGCGCACCCGTCGACCCGTGGCCTCCTCGCCGCGAGCCCCGCGGCCCAGCGCTCGCGCGCAGGCCCGCGCGCGGCGATAAGGGATCGAGGGCGACGGTCGGCGCTCTCCTCGACGGGCCGCCCCGGCCGGTCCCCTGAGAGGGTGGTGCCATGCGTGCACACCCCGAGGCCCGGACCGAGCGACCCCACGACCTGGAGGACCTCCAGCACCGCATCGCGAGCATGGACACCCAGGAGGTCGTCGACGAGCTGGGGCGGCTGGGCGACGAGCGGCGCGCGGTCGCGTTCCGGCTGCTGCCCAAGGGCCGGGCGGTCGAGGTGTTCGAGGACCTCGACCCGGCGATCCAGGCCGAGCTCGTCGAGGCGCTGCGGGCCGACTCGACCGCGGAGATCTTCGCGGCGCTCGACCCCGACGACCGGGCCTCGCTGCTCGACGAGCTGCCCGCCGGTGTCGCTGCCCGGCTCCTGGAAGGGCTCGGGCCCGACGAGCGGGCGCTGACGACCGCGCTGCTCGGGTACCCCGAGGACAGCGCGGGTCGGCGCATGTCGCCCCGGGTCGCCTCGGTGCGCCGCGGCACGACGGTCGAGGGTGCGCTCGACGCGCTGCGCCGGGCGGGGGACGACGTCGAGACCATCTACACCGTGCCCGTCCTGGGCCCCGGGCGCGTGGTCGAGGGCGTGGTCTCGCTGCGCCGGCTGCTCGTGAGCGACCCCGGCACCCCGGTCGAGGACGTCATGTCCCCGGCCGTGACGGTCGAGGCCACCGACGACCAGGAGCACGCAGCGAACGTCGTGCGCGACGGCGGGTACGTCGCGGTGCCCGTGGTCGACCACGAGGACCGCCTCCTCGGGGTCCTCACGGTCGACGACGCGATGCGCATCCTCGAGGCAGAGGACGACGAGGACTCGGCGCGCGTGGGCGGCTCCGAGCCCCTGCGCCGCCCGTACCTGTCGGTCTCGGTCCTCGGGCTCGTGCGCTCGCGCGTGGTCTGGCTCCTGCTGCTGATCGTCGCGGCGAGCCTGACGGTCGGCGTCCAGAGCTACTTCGAGGCCGAGCTCGACACGGTCGTGGCCCTGGCCCTGTTCATCCCGCTGCTCATCGGCACGGGCGGCAACGCGGGCTCCCAGGCCGCCACGACCGTGGTCCGCGCCCTGGCCGTGGGGGACATCCGGCGCGGGGACCTGCTGCGCGTCGTGGGCCGCGAGATGCTCACGGGCCTGCTGCTCGGCACGGTGCTCGCCGCGGTCGGGTTCGGCCCCGCGGCCTGGGTCGCGGGCGTCTCGATCGCGCAGGTTCTCGCCATCACGGTCGTGGGGGTGTGCGTGCTCGCCACGACGGTCGGGTCGAGCATCCCGATCCTGGCGCGCCGCGTGGGCATCGACCCCGCGATCGTCGCAGCGCCCTTCATCTCGACGTTCGTCGACACCCTGGGCCTGATCATCTACTTCTCGGTCGCCAAGGTGGTCCTGGGCATCTAGCCCGGACAGCCGCACGCGCGGCGTGGCCCCAGCGCGAGGCGAGCGGCGCCGTCGGGCCCCCGTTCCTTCCTGATGCCGAGCGCGGCCCGCGCGGATACGTTCACCCGTGAGGCGCGCGCGGCGCCTCCGGGAGAGAGGCGGGCGCATGCCGCACAGCACCAGTCCACGCACAACGAGCACCCGACCCCGCCTCCTGTTCGCGTCCCTCCAGGGGTACCGCGGGGCCTGGCTGCGCGGCGACGTGGTCGCGGGGCTGACGGTGTGGGCCGTGCTCGTGCCCGAGTCGCTCGCGTACGCGACGATCGCGGGGGTCTCGCCCGTGGTCGGGCTCTACGCGGCCGTGCCCTCGCTGATCCTCTACGCGGCGTTCGGCAGCTCGCGCCACCTGATCGTGGGGCCCATGTCCGCGACCGCGGCGCTGTCCGCGAGCGTGGTCGCGGCGTTCCGCCCGGGCGACGACGCGACGTTCGTCGCGCTGACGACCGCGGTCGCGCTCGTGACCGGTGTGCTGTGCCTGGTCGCGGGCATCGCCCGCCTCGGCTTCCTGGCCTCGTTCATCTCCGAGCCCGTGCTCAAGGGCTTCATCGTGGGCCTGGCCCTGACGATCGTCATCGGGCAGGTGCCCGCGCTGCTGGGCGTCGACAAGGGCGAGGGCAACTTCTTCGAGAAGCTCTGGGCGATCCTCACCGAGCTCGGCACCGCGCACCCGCTGACCGTGGTCCTGGGCGTCGGGTCGCTCGCCGCGGTGCTGGCCGTCAAGCGCTGGCTGCCCAAGGTGCCGGGCTCGCTCGTCGTGGTCGGGATCGGGATCGCGCTCGTCCTGCTGCTCGGGCTCGACGACGACGGCGTCGACATCGTGGGCCCCATCCAGGCGGGCCTGCCCGCGCTCGGCCTGCCCACGGGCATCGACTGGAACACCTACACCGACCTGATCGGCCCGGCTGCGGGCGTCATGCTCGTGGGCTTCGCCGAGGCGCTGGGCGCCGCCAAGACCTACGCCTCGCGCGAGGGCTACGACATCGACGCCAACCGCGAGCTGCTCGGCATGGGCGCCGCGAACCTCGGCTCGGGCCTCGCGTCCGGCATGGTCGTCAACGGCAGCCTGTCCAAGACCGCGGTGAACGGCGGCGCGGGGGCCAGGAGCGAGGTCTCGGGCCTGGTCGCGGCGGCGCTGACCGTCCTGACCCTGCTGTTCCTCACACCCGTGTTCGAGTCCCTGCCCGAGGCCACGCTCGCGGCCGTCGTCATCGCGGCGGTGATCGAGCTCGTCGACGTCAAGGCGCTGCGCCGCCTGTTCGACCTCGCGACCCCGCGCAGCAAGGACCTGTACGGCGGGGCGGCCCGCCACGACTTCTGGGCGGCGCTCGCGGCCATGGTCGGCGTGCTGGTGCTCGACACGCTGCCGGGCCTCGTGCTGGGGATCGTGCTCTCGCTGTTCCTGCTGCTCGGGCGGGCCTCGCGCCCGCACGTGGCCGTGCTCGTGCGCAGCCCGCACGGGGTGTGGGTCGACCGCGCACGCCGGGTCGCCACGGGCAAGGACGGGGGCACGGGCGTCGAGGGGGTGCTCGTGGTGCGCGTCGAGTCGGGCCTGTTCTTCGCCAACGCCGACACGGTGCGCGCGGCCGTGCGTCGCCTGGCCGCCGACGCCTCGCCCCGGGTCGTGGTCCTGGACGCCGAGACGGTGCCGTTCGTCGACGTCGAGGCCGCCGACATGCTCGGGACCCTGCGCCGCGACCTGGACCGCGTCGGCGCCCGCCTGGTGCTGGCGCGGGACGTGGGCCAGGTGCGCGACGTGCTGCGCGGCGCCGTCGGGCCGGACGAGCTGCCGCCCACCTACCCCGACGTCGACACCGCGGTGGCCGCGGCTCTCGCCGACGGCCCGGGGGCAGGGCGCGGCTCGGCGGGCGACGCGCCCGCGGGAGCGCCCGCCTCCTGAGGCCCGACGGCGCCCTCTTGAGGCCCGACGACGCCGCGCACCTGCCGGGGCGGGGGATCCTTCCCGCGCGGCGCGAGGGGCGCGGCACTACGGTCGGGGTGACCGGTGCGGCGGGGCACTGCCCGACACGGCCGAACCGGCCCGGACCGGGCGCGTGCGCCCGGGTCGAGAGCAGGACCACGAACGCGGCGCGGCGTCCCGGCGCCCGCCGCACGACGAGAGGAAGTGCCGTGGGCGCAGCCATCGGTCAGTCCCTGCCCATCGCGGTGGGTGTTCTCATCAGCCCCATGCCGATCGTGGCGGTCGTGCTGATGCTCGTCAGCAGGAAGGCCACGGCGAACGGGTTCTCGTTCCTGCTGGGGTGGATCGTCGGGATCGCGGTGCTGGGTTCGGTCGTGCTGCTCGTGGCCGGGGCCGCGACGCCCTCGGAGTCCGGGCCGCCCGCGTGGGCCAGCGTCGTCAAGATCGTCCTGGGTGTCCTGCTCCTGCTGCTCGCGATCAAGCAGTGGCGCGGGCGTCCGCGCGCGGGCGCGACCCCGGAGACGCCGAAGTGGATGAGCGCGATCGACGCCTTCACGCCCGTCAAGGCGTTCGGGCTCGCGGTGCTGCTCGGCGCGGTCAACCCCAAGAACCTCCTCCTCGTGGTCTCGGGGGCCGCGGCCATCGCCGCGGCGACGGCCGAGAGGGGCGAGCAGTTCGGTGCCCTCGCGGTCTTCGTGGTCGTGGCGAGCATCGGGGTCGCGGCCCCCGTGGTGATCTACCTCGCGATGGGCGCGCGCGCCGCGACCATGCTCGACGAGCTCAAGACCTGGATGATCCAGAACAACGCGGTCATCATGGCCGTGCTGCTCCTGGTGCTGGGCGCCAAGATGGTCGGTGACGGGATCACGGCGCTGTGAGCGGGCAGGGGCTCGAGCACGAGCACCAGCGCGGGCACCAGCACGTGGCCGCTGCCGGTCCGGGGCCGGAGACCGACCCTGTCGACCCCGTCGAGGCCGCGCTGGACCGGCTGCGGGCAGGCGGGCACCGCGTGACCGAGGCGCGACGGGCGGTCCTCGAGGTCCTGGCCACGGGCGAGGGGCACCCGAGCGCCGACGAGCTCTCGGCCCGGGTCCAGGACCGGCACCCGGGCATCCACCGCGCGACGATCTACCGGACCGTGGACCGGCTCACGATCCTGGGCGTCGTGACGCACGTGCACATCGGGGGAGGGGCCACGGCCTACCACCTGGCCCCGGGCGAGCCGTCCCGGGAGCACCTGCACGCGATCTGCAGCTCGTGCGGACGCATCATCGACCTGCCCGGAGACCTGCTCGACCCGGTCACGACGTGGCTCGCGACGGCGGCCGACTTCACGCTCGCCCCCGCGCACGTGGCGCTGTCCGGGGTCTGCGGGACCTGCCGGGCCTAGGCCGGGCGCGGGGGAGGGCGCGCCGGCGTCAGGAGCGGGTCCCGGCGGCCCTCGGCACGGCGTCCGCGGAGCTCCTGCGCGATCCCTCCCCGAAAAGCCCTTGCCGTGGCCCCGGGGGCGGAGGCTACTGTGGTGATCGTCCGGTCAGGAGGCCGGCGTCGTACGGGGCAGCCCGGACGTCACCGCTCCTGACCCGTTCTCATGAGGTGCCGCCCCGGCGGCCCGCACGAGCTGACGCACACGAGACCGCGCCGGAGTGGTAGCGCGGCGAGCCAGGCACATGAACCTGGTCACGACGGGGAACCGTGGTGTGCGTGGAGTTCCCAAGTCGCCCGGTCTGCAGTCGGGCGGCTACCCCTGGAGAGGCATGTGCCAAGGACGGCGACGGGACGCACCAGCGTCCCGTGGGGCGGGTTCGATTCCCGCCCTCTCCGCACGCAGCGCGAGCGCTCGTGGCGTCGAGGACCTCGACGCCACGGGACGCAGACGGGAGTCGGTCGATGAGCGAGGTCCTCATCTACAACCTGGGGGGCGGGCAGGTCCTGGGCCGTGTCTCGCTGGGGCACGCGATCCGCATGCTGCACCGGCGGGTCGCTGCGGTGCGCGAGGCCGTCGAGGGCGAGACCTTCGGCCCCTACCAGCGCCCCGTCTCGGTCGAGCTGGTCCGCTACGTCCACACCCGCTGGGTCTACGAGCGCACGGGACGCGTGCCCTACTCGCGCGCGGCGCTCCTGCGCCGGGACCGGCACCGCTGCGGCTACTGCGGGGCCCCGGCCACGACCATGGACCACGTGGTGCCCCGGTGCCAGGGCGGCCCCACGACCTGGATGAACGCGGTGGCGGCGTGCGAGGCGTGCAACAGCGCCAAGGCCGGGCGGACGCCCCTCGAGGCGGGCATGACGCTGCGTTCACGCCCCTTCGAGCCCGTGCTCGCGGACGTCTACCCCCACGGCAGGGTCTAGCCCTCAGGACTGCGGGGCGTTCTCCACGCGGATCGTGCCGTCCTCCTCCAGGACGAGGCGCCGGGGGTCTCCCTCGGCGAGGTCCAGGGCGCGCTCGAGCGCGAGCCGGGGCACGTCGAGGGCCCAGTCGGGCAGGAAGCGGTGCGTGCGCAACGCCTGCAGGATGGGGCCGGGCGGGATGCGACGGGACGTCAGGTCGGACACGGCTCCAGGATCCCACGACCGAGCCGCCCCGGGTCGATTGGTTGCATAGTTGCATCACTGCGCAAGCAGGCAGGATGATGGGGGCATGCTCTCCGCCCTGTCCCACCCGGTCTACCGGCGCCTGTTCACCGCGCAGGTCGTCGCCCTCGCCGGCACGGGGATCGCGACCGTCGCCCTCGGGCTGCTCGCCTACGACCTCGCGGGACCTCGCGCGGGCGCGGTGCTCGGGACCGTCCTCACGGTCAAGATGGTCGCCTACGTGGTCCTGGCCCCGCTCGCCGCGGCGCTCCTCGCCCGGGCCCCGCGCCGCGCGGTGCTCGTCGGGGCGGACCTCGTGCGCCTGGGCGTCGCGCTCGCGCTGCCGTTCGTGGGCGAGGTCTGGCAGGTGCTGGTCCTGGTCGTGGTGCTGCAGTGCGCCTCGGCCACGTTCACCCCCACGTTCCAGTCCGTCCTGCCCGACGTCCTGCCCGACGAGCGCGACTACACCTCGGCCCTGTCGCTCTCGCGCCTGGCCTACGACCTCGAGGCCGTCGCGTCCCCGGCGCTCGCGGCCGTCCTCCTGCTGGTCCTGACCCCATCCCAGCTCTTCTGGGGGACCGCGGTGGGGTTCGCGGCCTCGGCGCTGCTCGTCGTCTCGGTCGTGCTCCCGCGGCGGGCGCACGAGGCCGGGGCTGCCCCCTCGAGGCCGGACGGCTCGTTCGGGTGGCGCCTGCGCCGGGGAGCGGTGCTGTTCGTGCGCACGCCGGCCCTGCGCCCCGTGCTCGCGCTCGACCTCGCGGTCGCGGCGGGGGTCTCGTTCGTGCTGGTCCAGAGCGTCGTGGTCGCGCGGGTGGGACTGGGGCTCGGGCCCGACGGCGTCGCGGTCCTCCTGGCGGTGTGCGGCGGCGGGTCGGTGGTCGCCGCGCTCACCCTGCCCCGGCTGCTGCGCACGCTGCCCGAGCGACGCGTGATGCTCGGGGGAGCCGTCCTCGTGACGGTGGGCTGCGCCGTCGTGCCCCTGCTCCTCGCCCTCCCGCAGCGCGGCGCGCTGGTCGGGGTGGTCCTCGCGTGGGCGGCGATCGGCGCGGGGTGGTCCGCGGTCGAGACGCCCGTGGGGCGGGTGGTGCGCCGGTCGGTCGGCCCCGACGACCTGCACGCTGCGTTCGCCGCGCAGTTCTCGCTGTCCCACGCGTGCTGGTTGCTGACCTACCCGCTCGCGGGCCTGCTGGGGGCGCTCAGCCTGTCCTGGGCCGCGGGCGTGCTCGCCCTGGTCGCGGCCACGGCGACCCTGGCCGCGCGGGCGCTGTGGCCGGTCCCCAGTGCGGGGAGCGACGCGTCCGGCGCGGACGCGGCGCCTGCCGTGCGGGCGCGCGCCCAGGTGGGAGCATGAGGGGGATGGCCACCACGCAGCGCGACGTCCGACCCACCGCCCCTCCCGAGGCCGACCTCGACCGGGCGGTCGAGGTGCTGCGTCTGCTCGCCGACCGCACGCGCCTGGCCGTGCTGCAGATGCTGACGGGCACCGAGATGTCGGTCACGGCCATCGCCGAGGCCCTCGACCGGCCCGTGCCCGCGGTCTCCCAGCATCTGGCCAAGCTCCGTGCGGGCCACCTGGTGACCTCGCGGCGGGAGGGCACGAGCGTCTACTACGCGCAGGCCACCGAGCACGTGGGGGCGCTCGTGACGAACGTCCTGCACCACACCGAGCACACGCTCTACCCGCTGCCGCCGCACCACGCGCTCGAGGAGTGAGGCGGGCGCCCGCGGCGTCGAGAGGTCACCGTGGGGTCGCCGGGGCGCGAGGGCATGCTGGCTCTCCTGCTCGCCGGGGCCTAAGGTGGGGCACCTAGGAGTCAGGAAGCGGCCCCTCGACACTTTGTGCTGAGAGCGAGACCTCATGACGACCGAACGAACCCCCCGCCGTCGCCGGCGCGACCCCCTGGCCGAGGCGCTGAGCATCGGGCGCGCGCACCCCACCGCGCAGTACCGCGTGGACCTGCGCACGGGCGAGTGGTGGTGGTCCGACGAGATGTACCTGCTGCACGGGCTGGCACCGGGATCGGTCGCGCCCACGGCCGCGCTGCTGGCCTCGCACAAGCACCCCGACGACCGTGACACGGTCCTGCGCGAGGTCGCGATGCTGCGGACCACGGGGCGTCCCTTCAGCTGCAGCCACCGGATCGTCGACGCCCGCGGCCGGACCAGGACCGTCACCGTCACGGGCCAGGGGCGACGGGACGCGTCGGGGGCCGTCGTGGAGGTCGTGGGCCTGGTCGTGGACAGCACCGCGGCCCACGAGGACGCGCTGCGCCGGGAGGTGACCCGCCAGGTCGCGGTGGGGCTCGCGGACCGCGCCGTCGTCGACCAGGCCAAGGGCGTGCTCATGGCCACGCACGGGCTGGACTCCGACGGGGCCCTGGACCTGCTCGTGGTGCACGCGAGCGAGAGCAGCCGCCGCCTGCCCGACGTGGCCCGCGAGCTGCTCGACGCGCTGTCCGTCGCGGGCGGGCTGGGCGAGGACGCGAAGGACCGCGCCGACGCGTGCCTCGCGGCGCTCGAGCCCGGCAGCGTGAGCCGCGTGGGCGGGGCGCAGCTCTTCCGGCGCAAGGGCGCGGCGGCGGGCTGAGCCGGGCCCGCGCCGCTGGGTGGTGCGGTGGTGCGGCGCTGGACCGGAGGCCCCGCGGCACCCGGGCCCCTAGTCGGCGCTGGGGCGCTGGGGCAGGACCCGGGTCTCGACGACCTGGCGCGCGAGGTCGTAGAGCTTGACGTTGGAGTCCTGCGAGACGCGGCTGAGGACCCCGAACGCGCGCTGCGCGGAGAGCTGGTAGCGCTCCATGAGGATCCCCTGGGCCTGCCCGATCACGGTGCGGGTCTGCACCGCGCTCGTGAGCTGCTCCTCGGTGCGGGCCGCGGTCAGGGCCGCGGCGGCGACCGCGGCGAACGTCGAGACCATCGAGAGCGTCGTGGCGGGGAACGCGGCCACGGACCGGGAGTAGAGGTTGAGGGCGCCGTGCGAGGTCTCGCTCGTGAAGAGCTGGACGCACAGCATCGAGCGCACGCCCAGCTCGTCCTGGACCTGGTCGGCCCAGCGCTGCCAGCGGGGCTCGGTGGCCAGGTCGTCGGTGCGCACCAGGTCGGTCTCGCGGATCGCGTCCAGGCACGGCCCCTCGTCGAGGGCGTACTGGAGCTCGTCGCCGCGTCGGGCGAGCGCGTGGGACGCCGCCGGGGTCTCGATCTGCCCCTTGCGGGTCACGAGCGAGATCCCGGCCGCGTCGCAGCCGTCGACCATGGCGACCGCGAGCTCGACGATCCGGTCGAGAGTCTCCTGGAGGCTCGGCTCCTCGGCCAGGGCGCGGGCAGCCGCCGCGACGGAGGACTCGACGGCCGAGGCCGGGCTCACCCCGGTGCCGTACTCGACCCCCGAGGGGGCGGTGGTGGTGGTCTGCTGCAGCTCCTGCGTCATCCTGCGTACCCGTTCGTGCTCGGGGGTGTCCGGTCTCCGGTGCACAGCGCGCCGGTCCTCCACCTCTCGGGGACCACGCTACGCGCCCGCACGCGAAAGTCCGGGCCCGGGTCGCCCGGGGCACCCCACGCGGGCTCGGCTCAGGCGCCCTCCAGGCTCCCGGCGCCCTGGGTCTCGGTCACGGTGACGAGCCCGCGCTCGATCGCGGTCACGAGGTCGGAGAGCCGCACGATCCCCACGAGCTCGGCCCCGACCATCACGGGCAGGCGCAGCAGGGCGTGGCGCTCCATGATCCGCACGGCCTCCCGGGCGGGGTCCTGGGGGCTGAGGACCACGAGGTCCTCGGTGCACAGCCCGCCCACGGGATGGTCGGGCGAGGCGTCGGCCGCCAGGGCGCGCACGATGCTGCGGTCGGTGAGGATGCCCACGACGTCCCCGTCGTCGAGCACGACCGCGTCGCCGGCGTCCTCGTCGATCATCGCGCGCGCGACGCTCGCGACCGTCGCGCTCTGCTCGACCGTGCAGAACGTCGTGGACATGAGCTGGGCGATGGTCGTGGGCATCGTCGGCCTCCGAGGGACCCTTTGCGGTGCGTGCGGGCCACTTCTCGACCCGCGTCCAGGCTAGCCCGAGACCGCCGCCCCGGCCGGGCGGGGCGGCGGGGCGACCTCAGAAGACGGGCTTGCCGCCCGTGACCCCCAGCACGGTCCCCGAGACGTAGCCCGCGTCGGTGGGCGAGGCCAGGAACACGAAGGCCGGGGCGACCTCGGCGGGCTGCCCCGCACGACCGAGCGGGGTGTCCGCACCGAACGCCTCGATCTTCTCGGGCGGCTGGGTCGCGGGCTGCAACGGCGTCCAGATCGGTCCGGGGGCCACGGCGTTGACGCGGATCCCCCGCGCGCCGACCTCCGCGGCGAGGTTGACCGTGAAGTTGTTGATCGCGGCCTTGGTCGAGGCGTAGTCGAGCAACGACGTGGACGGCTGGTAGGCCTGGATCGAGGAGACGTTGACGATCGAGCCCCCCTCGCCCAGGTGCTCGAGCGCGGCCTGCGTGACCCAGAACAGCGCGTAGAGGTTGGTCTTGAGCACGCGGTCGAGGTCGTCCGTGGTGACGTCCGCGATCGACGACCTGCGCGCCATCTGGAAGCCCGCGTTGTTGACGAGCACGTCCAGACCGCCCAGGCGGGCGACCGCGTCGGCGACCGTGTCGCGCGCCACCTGCTCCTCGCGCAGGTCCCCGGGCAGCAGGACGACCTCGCGGCCCGCCTGACGCACCCAGCGCGCGGTCTCCTCGGCGTCCTGCTGCTCCTCGGGCAGGTAGCCGATCGCGACGTCGGCGCCCTCCCGCGCGAAAGCGATCGCGACGGCCCGGCCGATGCCCGAGTCGCCGCCCGTGATCAGGGCGCGCAGGCCCGCGAGACGGCCCGAACCGCGGTAGGAGGTCTCCCCGTGGTCGGGAGCCGGGTCCATCGGTGCGGTGAGCCCCGGGGGCTCCTGCTGCTGGGCGGGGAAGGCGGGGGCGTCGTCGGGCATGGTGTTCCTCCGTCGGGGTGTCGAGGGACGCGTCGAACCGGTCCCTCCCCACGCTAGGTCGGCGCTCGCGGACTCGCAGGAGGTGCGTGCGCCCCGCCCCGTGGCTGGTGGCAGGATGAGCACCTGCCGGGCGCGACGGGGCGCCCGCACGTGCGACGAGGTGACCACGACCATGACCGACGACGTCTCTGCGGACCAGGACCGCACCCTGACCCGTGACGTCGACGTGCTGGTCGTCGGCTCGGGCTTCGGCGGGTCCGTCGCGGCCCTGCGGCTGACCGAGAAGGGGTACCGGGTCGCGGTCCTCGAGGCCGGTCGCCGCTTCGCCGACGAGGACTTCGCCGCGACCTCCTGGCACCTGCGCGACTTCCTGTGGGCGCCGCGCCTCGGCTGCCTCGGCATCCAGCGGGTGCACCGGCTGCGGGACGTGCTCGTCCTGGCCGGCGCCGGGGTCGGCGGCGGGTCCCTCGTCTACGCCAACACGCTCTACGAGCCGCTCGACGCGTTCTACACCGACCCCTCGTGGGGCCACCTGACCGACTGGAAGGCCGAGCTCGCGCCCTACTACGACCAGGCCCGGCGCATGCTCGGCGTCATCACCTACGCGGGCCGCACGCCCGCCGACGAGGCCGTGCACCAGGTCGCGCGCGAGATGGGCGTGGAGGGCACGTTCACGCCCGCCCCCGTGGGCGTGCTGTTCGGCGCCCCCGGGGTGCCCGTGCCCGACCCGTTCTTCGGCGGCGCGGGCCCCGCACGGCGCGGGTGCCTCGAGTGCGGCCAGTGCATGACCGGGTGCCGCCACGGCGCCAAGAACACGCTCGTCAAGAACTACCTGCACCTCGCCGAGGCCGCCGGGGCGCGGATCCACCCCCTGACGACCGTGACACGCATCGCCCCGCTCCCGGACGGGGGCTACGAGGTCACCTCGCGGCGCACCGACCGACCGGTCGCCCGGCGCACCCGCTGGACCGCCCAGCACGTCGTCCTCGCGGCCGGCGCGCACGGGACCCAGCAGCTCCTGCACGCCCAGCGCGACGCGGGCACCCTGCCGCACCTCTCCGAGCGCCTCGGCATGCTCACCCGCACCAACTCCGAGGCCCTGCTGGGCGCCACGGCCGACCGGCGCCCCCCGGGGGGAACCGCGCCCGACTACACGCGCGGCGTCGCGATCACCTCCTCGTTCCACCCCGACGCCCACACGCACGTCGAACCCGTGCGCTACGGCCGCGGCTCGAACGCCATGGCCCTCCTGCAGACCGTCCTCGTCACGCCCCGCGGCGCTCGCGGCCCGCGCACTCCGGGCGAGGGGACCGCGCCCGACGACGGAGCCCGCCCCGGGATCGCGCCCTCGCCGGGGGAGTGGGTGCGCGAGCTGTGGGCCCAACGCCGCCGGCTGCCCGCCATGCTCGACCTGCGCGGCTGGTCCGAGCGCACCGTGATCGCCCTGGTCATGCAGAGCCACGACAACTCGCTGACGACGTACACGCGGCGCACGTGGACGGGGCGGCGCCGGATGACCTCGCGCCAGGGGCACGGCGCCCCGAACCCCGGGTGGATCCCCGCCGCGCACGAGGCGGCCAGGCGCCTGGCCCGGGTCATGGGCGGAGCGCCCGGCGGGAGCATCGGCGAACCGTTCGGGATGCCCCTCACAGCCCACTTCCTGGGCGGGTGCGCGATCGGCGCCTCACCCGAGTCCGGTGTGATCGACGCGTACCAGCGCGTGTTCGGGCACCCGGGGCTGCACGTCCTGGACGGGGCCGCGGTGAGCGCGAACCTGGGCGTCAACCCGTCGCTGACGATCACGGCCCAGGCCGAGCGGGCCGTCGCGATGTGGCCCCGACGGGGCGAGGAGGACCCGCGTCCCCCGCTCGGCAGCACCTACCGGCGCGTGGCCCCGGTCGAGCCGCTGCGCCCCGCCGTGCCCGCCGGGGCGCCCGGTGCGCTGCGCCTGCCCGTCGTGCGCATCACGCACGGCACGTCGGCCTGAACCGGGGGAGAAGTGCCCCTGCCCCACGGGCGGGCAAGACGTAGAACACCTGTTCGAAGGAATCGGGGCACTTTCGACGCACTGCTCGAACAAATGTTCGATCTCCGGGTGATGCGGACGACGAAGGCATCGAACTCCTGTTCGAACAGTGCCGGTGGGCCAGCGGCCGCGACTCAGCCGAGAGGCTCGATCTCCACGTCCACCACGAGCGCCCGATGGTCCGAGAGCCCCGTGTCGACCGACCGTCCCGGCGACGTCGGGCGCACCGACCCGTCAGCCAGGACGTGATCGATCTGCAACGTCGGGTGCGCGACCGGGTACGACCGGGCCACCACCAACGGGCTCCACCCCGTGACCGCCGCCGGGATTTCCGACCGCAGGTTCATGTCCCCCAGGACCACCAAGGGGCGCGGGGCGTCCGCAAGACCCGCCGCCAGGTGGTCGAGCTGGTGCTCGCCCCAGCCGTCCAGGAAGCTCAGGTGCGTCGCGACCACGGTCAACGGGCCCTGCGGAGTCACGACGACGGCAGCGAGAGCCGTGCGCGGCTCGTCCAGGCGCCACCGCGGACGACGCACGTCGTTCCCCCGCGGCAGCGGGCGCCACCACGGGCGACGAGGAAGGGGCAGGACCCGCCACTCGTGGACCGGGAAGCGTGAGAGCAGCGCCACACCGTACTGCGCACGCCCCCCAGCGCCCCGCCGATCGATCGTCGCCGCGAACCGGTGGTCGACCGCACCCATGGCCTCGGCCGCCACCCGGGCGAGATCCACGTGCCCCGAGCGCCGCTGGTTGCGATCCACCTCCTGCAACGCCAGCACGTCCGCACCCAGGTCCGCCACCGCACGCGAGAACCGGTCGACGTCCACCAGGTCGTCGACCGTGGACCGCCCGTGCAGGATGTTGAAGGTCGCCAGTCGCATCCCACCGATTGTCCTCCCACCCCGGCGCGCGGCACGCCGAGCCGCGCTGACCTAGGCTCGGTCCATGGCGAAGTACTTCGACGTGCACCCCGTCGACCCCCAGCCCCGCGCGATCGACCAGATCGTCACGCTCCTGCGCGACGACGCCCTCATCGCCTACCCCACCGACTCCTGCTACGCCCTCGGCGCGCGGCTCGACTCCCACAGCGCCACCCAACGCATCCGCGACATCCGCCACCTCGGCGACAAGCACCACTTCACGCTCGTGTGCGCCGACTTCGCACAGCTCGGACAGCTCGTCAAGATCGACAACGCCGCCTTCCGCGCCATCAAGGCCTCCACGCCCGGCAGCTACACCTTCATCCTGCCCGCGACCTCCGAGGTGCCCCGGCGCCTCGCGCACCCCAAGAAGAAGACCGTCGGCGTCCGCATCCCTGACCACGCCGTGACCCAGGCCATCCTGCGCGCCCTCGGCGAACCCCTGCTGTCCAGCACCCTCCTGCTCCCCGGCGAGGACGAACCCATGACCCAGGGGTGGGAGATCAAGGAAGCCCTCGACCACCAGGTCGACGCCGTCGTCGACTCCGGCGACTGCGGCACCGAACCCACCACCGTCGTCGACTTCTCCTCCGGCACGGCCGAGGTCGTGCGCGTCGGCGCAGGAGACCCCTCCCGCTTCGAGTAGCACCGGCCCCCCGCGCGCCGCGTGTGACCGGCACACCATGAACCACCCAGCGCGATCCCGCCCACCAGCCCTAGCATCGACACCATGAGCAGCCAGGGCCTCACCCACTCCCAGCACAAGATGACCGACGCCGGCGTCCACCCCACCGCGATCGACGTCTTCAGCCGCTTCTACGCACTCCTCCAGGACGGCGCCACCGGCACCGTCCCCGAGGCCGACATCGAACCCCTCACCGACGTCACCCACCGCGACGACCTCGACGTCACCCCCCAGGACGCCGCCGAGGCGCTCTCCCGCACCGTCCTCATCAAGCTCAACGGAGGCCTCGGCACCTCCATGGGCATGGACCGCGCCAAGTCGCTCCTCACCGTGCGCGACACCGGCAGCACCGACGGCTCCGACGCCACCCCCCTGACCTTCCTCGACATCATCGCCCGCCAGGTCCGCGCCGCCCGCGCCACCACCGGCGCCCAGCTCCCCCTGCTCTTCATGAACAGCTTCCGCACCCGCGACGACACCCTCGCGGCGCTCGCGGCCTACCCCGACCTCGCGGTCGACGGGCTACCCCTGGACTTCCTGCAGAACCGTGAGCCCAAGCTGCGCGCGGACGACCTCGAGCCCGTCGAGTGGCCTGCGGACCCGGACCTCGAGTGGTGCCCGCCGGGGCACGGCGACCTGTACACGGCCCTCGTGGCGTCGGGGGCGCTCCAGGCCCTGCTGGACGCCGGCTACCTGTACGCGAGCGTGTCCAACTCGGACAACCTCGGGGCCGCTCCGGACGCCGCGATGGCCGGCTGGTTCGCGGCGTCGGGCGCTCCGTTCGCGGCCGAGGTGGCCCGGAGGACGCCCGCTGACCGCAAGGGCGGCCATCTCGTCGTGCGGCGCTCGGACGGCCGGCTCGTGCTGCGCGAGACCGCGCAGACCCCCGAGGAGGACCTGGCGGCCGCGGGGGACATCGAGCGTCACAGGTTCTTCAACACCAACAACCTGTGGCTCGACCTGCGGGCGCTGGCGACCGAGCTCGAGCGGACCGGGGGAGTCCTCGAGCTGCCGCTCATCGTCAACCCCAAGACCGTCGACCCGACCGACCCGTCGTCGACGCCCGTGATCCAGATGGAGTCGGCCATGGGCGCCGCGATCGAGGTCTTCGAGGGCTCGACCGTGATCGAGGTCGACCGCAGCCGCTTCCTGCCCGTCAAGGCGACGAGCGACCTGCTCCTGCTCCGCTCGGACGTCTACGAGCTCGCCGAGGACTTCACGCTCCGGGCCCGGGTCGAGGCGCCGCTGATCGACCTCGACAGCGCGTACTACAAGCTCGTGGGCGACTTCGACACGCGGTTCGCGCAGGGTGTGCCGTCGCTGCGGGGAGCGACCGGGCTCGCGGTGCGGGGCGACTGGACGTTCGGCCGGGACGTCGTGGCCGAGGGTGACGCGGTCCTGGAGGACGCGGGCGCACCGTCGAGCGTCCCGGACGGTGCGCACGTGGGCCCTGCAGGGATCGTCGCGGGCTCCTGAATCACTGCACCGTGCTCGCGGGCGAACGTCATGGCGCCGTGACTTCTGCAGAAGTCACGGCGCCATGACATCTGCACGGTTCATGGCACCGTGAACAGATGGCGAGACCGCTCTCGACCGAGACCGAGCCGCGTGCGGAGGTGCCGCAAGGTACCGTTCGAGCTCGTCGTCAGTCGATGGCCTGGTAGAGCGTGGTCCAGAAGTCGCTCATGGCACGCGGCGAATCCGGGGTGGACAGTCCGACCTGGGTGAGCAGGACTCCGGTGAGCTGGTTGGTCCTGTCTGCGTAGGCGGTGGTGCCGGTGCCGCCGAACCAGCCGAACTGGCCGATGGGCGCGTAGTCGCCGCGATAGGTGCGCACCGCCATCCCGAAGCCCCAGCCGCCGTTCGCCCCTTGGCCGGACGACAGGTGGGCGACGTTGCTGAACATCGTCTCCCTGGCGGCAAGCTGCTCGGGCGAGAGACGGTTGGTGGTCATCAGCTCGACGGCGGCCCGGGACAAGATCTGTTCACTTCCGTGCATCCCGTGGTCGAGCAGCATCTGGAAGTACGCGTGGTAGTCGTCGGCGGTCGAGACCAGCCCGCCGCCGGCGCCCTGGAACGCGGGAGGCGCGCTGGACCTTCCTCCTGCCGCCTCGTCCCACACGAGGAACTCGCCGGTCTGCGGGTCGGGCCCGAGCACCGGCGGCAGTCGGTCGATCTTGTCGGCAGGCACGTGGAAGGCGGTGTCCTTCATCCCCAGCGGATCGAGGATGCGTGTCCGCAGGAACGTCTCCAACGACTGTCCCGTGACCCGGGAGACGAGCACGCCGACCACCTCGTTGCTGAGGTCGTACTGCCACCGCACTCCGGGCTGGTACTGCAGCGGCAGCTCGCCGAGGCGACGCATCCACTCGTCCGGCTCCGGGGCCGGACCGGAGGCCACGCTGTAGTCGAGACGCTCGAAGGTCGCGGCCCTGATCGGGGATGCCATCGACTCGAAGTCCACCCCGAGCCCGAACGTGGACGTCAGAAGGTCCCGTACGGTGATCGGCCGGTGCGCCGGCACGGTGTCGTCCAGGGGCCCGTCGGGCCGCGTCAGCACCTGCCGGTCGGCGAGCTCGGGCAGCCACTGGTCCACGGGGTCGTCCAGCCGCAGCCGGCACTCGTCGAGCAGGATCATCGCCGCCGCCATCGTGACCGGCTTGGACGTGGACGCCATCCGGAAGATCGTGTCCCGGCGCATCGGCGCGCCACCGTCATGACGCATCGTCCCGATTGCTTCGACGTGCGTCTGGCCGCCGCGGCTGACGAGGGCGACAAGGCCGGGAATCTTCGTGGACTCGACGTGCTGTGCCAGCACCTCGCGCAGCCGACGCAGCCCTGCGTCGGAGAAGCCGCTGTTGCTCGTTCCCATGATGGATCTCCCCTTGACGGTGTGGTTCTCACGGCGGCCCTGGTGGCTGCCTGGCCCTTCGAACGGCCATGCGCAGAGCCTGCAGCCTTGACCCAAGGTCAAGGTCAACCCCCCTGTGCCGATCAAGGGGGAGGCGCCCATCGCGAGGGCCCTGTCCCTCGTGCCAGCGGGGGCATGGAACGGGTGCGCGCTATCCTCGACGGTGATCGTCCGGGCTTCCGGGCCGTCGAACCGGCACGGTGCGCAAGGCCGCCGCCGCCGCGATCCGGAGGTGCACTGAGCCGATGACAGACGGGCTCACGATCGGTCAGGCGGCGGCGTTCGTCGATGTCACGATCAAGACCGTGCGGCACTATCACCGGCTCGGCCTGGTCGCCGAGCCGGGACGCGACAGCTCCGGCTACCGCCGCTACCGGTCGGACGACCTGTACCGGCTGGTCCAGGTTCGGACCTTGGCCGCGGCAGGCGTGCCATTGGTCGAGATCGGTGCCCTGCTCGACGCAGATCCCGCGACGTTCGCCGCCACCCTGGACGACGTCCACCACCGACTCACCGAACGGATCGAAGACCTCGTCGCCCGACGCGACAGGCTGCACCGTCTCGACCACGGTGACCGCGCCCTGCTGCCCGACCGGGCCTGCGCGGTCCTGGAGCGGCTCGCCGAGCTCGGCTTCGGTCCCGGCTACATCGCCGGTCAACGGGAGGCCCTGGTGCTGGCCCGGGTAGTGGTCCCGGAGATCTTCGACGGCTTCCTGGACCGACTCGAACACTCCCTGGGCGACCCCGAGTTCGTCGAGCTGACCAAGCGCTGTTGGGATGCGAGGTCGTGGGATCCGGACCACCTGCGGATCGAGGAGCTGGCGTCCACGCTGGCCGACAAGCTGCTGACCCAACGGGCGCTGCTGGCGATGCCGACTGGGTTTCAGGACCAGTCCGACGCCGCCTCCCGCTACGCGGTGGTCAACCACCACCGGGAAGACCAGGCACCCTCCATCGCCCGGTTGAACACGCTGGTCGAGGCGAAGCTGCGCGCGGCCGGCATCACCGTTCCGCGTCAGTGACGGTCGCCCGGCAGACCGGGCACTGCTGCGAGGCGCCGCCTCGTGCCGCCGCCAGCGGGCCGGAGTCTCGGAGTCGGGTGGGGTGAGCCGCTTCGCCCAGGCAGCCAGCGTCGACCCGTCGTCCCCGGTGTTCTCCGCAGAGCTGTCCCACCGCAGCTCCAGGGTCTCGCCGATCTCGTCGTCCGCGACGGACGCGAGCGGGCGGGCCCGCCGAGCGCTCGGCGGGCCCACCCCGATCCTGTAGGTGTGGACTGTCGATGTTCCCGACCCTGACACCCTCGACCTGATCGCGGCCATCGGTCGGGACCGCGTGGTGGCGCGGTCTCGAGTCGACGCGTTCCGTACGCGGCGAGCGCGGGCCACGGGCATCCTGGGACGGGCCCCACGAGGGCGCTGAGGCCCCCTGAGAGGCGCGTGGCGCCGTCGGGCGGGCTCCTCGTGCCCGACGGCGCCACGCGGCCGGGGGAGAGCCCCCTCGTCCTCGTCGTGGCTCAGGCCGGGACGTCGACGACCCGGCGGTCTCCCACGGCCGGTGACAGCGTCCCGCTGGACGCCGACGCGAGGTCGGCCTCGAGCGGCACGAGCTGTGCGGGCGGGACGAGCAGGCGGAAGACAGCGCGGGTGGCGTAGTCGGCGCCCTCGAGCACCGCGCCGTGGGTAGCGCACCACTCGTGCAGGACGTTGCCGATCCTGCCTGCCTCCGCGTGCGGGACCTCGACGGTGACCTCGACCATGACCTCGCGACGCAGGATCGGGGCGAGGTCGAGCGTCTCGCTCACGGCGTTCGAGTAGGCGCGGACGAGGCCTCCGGCTCCGAGCAGGACGCCGCCGAAGTAGCGCGTGACGACCGCGACGACGTCGGTCACGCGGCGGTGCCGCAGGACCTCGAGCATGGGGATGCCTGCCGTGCCCGAGGGCTCGCCGTCGTCGCTCGAGCGCTGCTGGTCGGCGTGCGTCCCCACGACGAGCGCCGTGCAGTGGTGCCGGGCGTCCCAGTGCTCCTTGCGGACGCGCGCGATGACGGCCTCGGCGGCCGCGACCGTCGTGACGGGGTGCAGGAGCGTGATGAACCGGGACTTCTTGACCACGAGCTCGTGCTCGACGGGGCGGGCGACGGTCGAGGGGAGCGATGGGTCGCCGCCGGCGGAGCCGGGGGAGCGGGCTGGGGAGGTCATCGTCGACCAGCGTAGCCAACCTGGACTTCCCGCTGGGCGCGTCAAGGTTAGAGGGCATAACCTTGATTCAAGGATGTCCACGGAAAGGTTGTCGATGACGGACGCGGCCACAGCGAGCAGCACGACGGACGAGCCGGACTGGCCGCGCCACACGAGCGAGGCGCGTCCCTGGCGTTCGATGACCCGAGGTCCGCGCGAGGACCGGATGCTGCGCGAGGTCACGGTCTCGCTGCCGCCCCTGATCGCCGAGGTCGCCTACGTGCCGACCGCCGAGGACGCCGCGCACATCGAGCGCGCAGCCGTGGACATCACGCGGCTCGACGCGGTCCACGGTCCGGTCCTGTCGTCCTTCGCCACGTTCCTGCTGCGCACCGAGGCTGTGGCCTCGTCGCGGATCGAGCGGCACGACGCGAGCCTCGCCGACCTGGCCAAGGCCACGATCGGTGTGCGCGCGAGCAAGGACGCGCAGGTCACGGTCGCGGCGGCCCGGGCCGTGTCGCGGCTGGTCGACGCGGCCGGCAGCTCGGGGGCGATCGGGCTCGACGACGTCCTCGCGGCCCACCGGACGCTGCTCAAGGACGACCCCCTGGACGGACCTGCGGCGGGGGCTCTCCGCACCGTGCAGAACTGGATCGGCGGGTCCGACTACTCGCCCCGTGGAGCCGTGCACGTCCCGCCGCCACCCGAGCTCGTGCCCGCGTACATGGACGACCTGGTCGCATTCCTGGGGCGCGACGACCTCCCTGCCGTGGCCCAGGCCGCGATCGCGCACGCCCAGTTCGAGTCGGTCCACCCGTTCACGGACGGCAACGGCCGCATCGGACGCGCCCTGATCGGCGCGGTGTGGCGTCGACGGGGGCTCGCGCCGACGCTCGTGGTCCCGGTCGCCTCGGCCATGCTCGCCGACACGGGGGAGTACTTCGCGCGGGTCAACGCCTACCGGGAGGGGCGGGCCGCGCAGTTCGTGCGCTACCTCGCCGTGAGCGCGTCGAGGGCTGCGCAGGAGGCGCGCGTCTCCGCCGACAACCTCGCGGAGCTGCCGGGGCTGTGGCGGGCCGAGGTGCGCCCGCGGGCGGGCTCGGCCGCGGCGTCGATCCTCGACGCGCTCCTGGACCACCCCGTGCTGGACGGGGATCTCGCGCGGCAGGTCGCAGGGACGTCCGGAGCGGCGGCCTACGAGGCGCTGGGGCGTCTCACGGAGGCGGGCGTCCTCTCGCGGATCTCGACGTCGCAGCGGCACGGGGTCTGGGCGGCCACGGAGGTGCTGGGCGAGATCGACGACCTCACGCGGCGGCTGCGCGAGGTGTGACCCGACGGGCGGCGGCCCGTGACACGCTGAGCGCCATGGCGGAAATAGTGTGCCAAGCGGATAGGGTGGCTTCATGGTCACCGACGCCGCCGACTCACCCCACGACGCCCCGACGGACCCGGTCGGGCAGGAGCATGCGCCCGACCCCGGCCCGTCGGGCGGTGAGGCCGCGCAGGCGCTCGCCCCGCGCTACCCGCGGCCGCCCGTGACGCGCGACGAGGCGGAATGGGTGTGGCGCGAGCTCTCGGTCGCCGCGATGTACGCCTCGACCAAGCCGGAGATGGTGCGTCTGGCCGTCGTCGTCGGGCTGACGCGTGCCACGGGCGCCCGGTACTCGGACCTGCTGCGCTGCACGGTCGACTCGCTCGACCTCGGTCCGACGGGCGCGCAGGCGGGGGAGGGGCGCGTCGTGGTGCAGCACGGCAAGCACCGCACGGTGCGCGAGCACCGCCTGGAACCGGGTGTCGTCCTGGTCCTGCGCCGCTGGATGGACGTCCGGGAGGACCTCTGCTCCGAGCTCGAGGGGTCGATCCCGCGAGCGCTGCTCCTGACCGTGCACCACACGCACGACAACGGCGTCACGGTCGCCAGCGGGCTGCCCATCACCAAGCAGGGCCTGGTGCTGTCGTGGCGCAGGTTCGTGCAGCGGACCAACGCGCGGTACGGCGGAGTGCGCCCGCCGCTCCCGACGCGCTTCGAGCAGGTCCGTCGGGCCTGGCACGCGGACTCGGAGGTCCTGGGCGAGCCCCTGGGAGCAGCGGGGGCGTAGGCCGTCGCCAGGCTCCAGGGGCCCGACGGCGGGGCTCAGGTCGTGCGGTCGTCGTCCGCGGGGGAGCGGGGCGCCTCGGCGCCGAGCTCCTGGAAGACCGTGATCTGCAGGCCGGCGGGCGCCTCGAGCCGCGCGTTGAGCGAGTTCCAGGGTGTGCGGACGGGCGGAGCGACGAGGTGTGCTCCGCCGTCGACGAGGGCCGTCGTGACGGCGTCGGCGTCGGCCACCTCGAACGCGACGCGCAGCGGGGGAGCGACCTGCCGTCCTACCTCGACGTCGTCGATCATGCGCTTCTGCGCGGGGTTGGCGATCTCCAGGGTGGCGCGCCCCGCGTCGAGGATCGCTACGCGCGCGTCCCCTTCGCCCGTGAAGGCGGCCTCCTGGGGGAGTCCGAGCAGGTCGCGGTAGAAAGCGAGAGCGACGTCGTAGTCCTCGGCCTCGACGACGAGGCGGAGCTGGCGCACGGGCGGGGCATCGGGTCGATCGGTCATGCGGCCACGCTATGCCGCACCCTGCCCCATCGCTTGTTCGAAGCAAAATAGTGTGCCAAGCGTAGAGAACACATCGATCCACCCAGGATCTCCGACTCACCACCAAGCCCGGACAGGCAGGGCCGGGCGCCGGCAGACGAAGTGCCCCCGGCCGAGGACCAGGGGCACTTCGTCTGTCGAGCCGACCGGTACGCGGTCGGGGGAGTCAGGCCTCGTTCTTGGCTGCGGACTCGGCCTTGCGGGCTGCACCACGTTCGGTCGACGCCCCCGAGGTCGAGAGCTCGCCGCCCGAGGACTCCAGGTGCGCGCGGACGAACCAGTGGAACAGCTCGAGCTCGTGCAGGTGCCCCACGAGGAGGTCGTTGCTCACGGTGTCGACCGTCTCGGTGTCGGCCGCAGCCTTGCGGTGCGAGGCGATCACTCCCTGGTAGACCTCGTCGAGGGCGCCCAGGTGGGCGATCGTCGAGGCTCGACCCAGGTGGTAGTCCTCCCAGGTGCGCTCGGCGACGATCGCGCCCGGCGTGCCACGCGGCGGTACCCCCAAGGTCGCGATGCGCTCGGCCGTCGCGTCGACCATGGCACGGACGGCATCCACCTGCGGGTCGATCATCTCGTGGACCGCGATGAAGTGCGGACCCACCACGTTCCAGTGGATGTGCTTGAGCGTGAGGGCGAGGTCGTTCAGCGAGTGCAGGCGCTCCTGCAGGATTGCCGCGACGTCCTTCCCCTCCTGGAGCGTGAGCGACGGGACGGTGTAGTCCGGCAGGTCCTTGTGGGCAGCCATGTGGTCCTCCTCGAGTCGGGGTGCAGGGTGGGCGACGTGCGCCTCGTCCCATCCTGGCCCGGTACCCGTGTGCTCGCAGGTCCAGCGATCACCCTCGACGCCACCAGGTCCTCGGGACCACGAGGACGGCGAGAGCACACAGCGCCAGCGCTGCCACGACGGTCAGGAACCCCTCACCCTCGATGCCCGAGGCGGCGAGCGCGACGAGCGCGAGCCCCTGGCAGACCATCTGGATCGCGGCGGCGCGACGCAGGTCGAGCACGAGCACGGTCCGTTCGACGGCGCCCGCCCAGGGGACCCGAGCCACCCACCAGGACGCCCGGAGCATCAGGTGCACCAGCGGGAGGAGGGCGAACACCACCGGGTCGAACGCCGCCGAGGCGCCGAGGAGCGCGGCACCTCCCGCGAGGACGATCGCGTGGGGGACAGGGGGCCGGGGGAACCGGGTGACCACCGCCGCGAGCGCAAGACCGATCGCCACGCTGCCGGCCATCGACGGGAGCAGGCTGTGCGCGGTCAGCGTGCCGAACACGATCGTGGCGCCGAACAGCGCGGCACGGAACGCGGGCCCCGGCACGGTCGGTCCGGTGCCCACCTCCGTCGAGGGCCTGGTGGCTGCAGGAGCCGGGCGTACCGGACGGAGTGCGCTCATCGGGACGTTCCTTGCTGGGCGTGTCGTTGCTGGCGGGCTGCGAGCTCGAGCGCGGTGCGCGCCGATCGTGCCGAGCGACCAGGCGTTCCTGGGTCGTCGCCCCCGATCGGTGGCAGCCATCTGACCACGAGGATCCCTTCCCGGCGCAGGCTCTTGAGGCGCTGCTCACGCTCGATGTGCGTGATGCGCCAGGCGAGAGCGACGCCGGGGTCACCCCGCGGGACCTCGACCGTGGGCAGGATGTCGACCGCCACCACCGGATGACCGGTGCCGCGCCAGGTCTGGGCGATCGAGGCGCTCTCGTCGTCGAGGAACGTCGAGAACATGTACACGAGCGCCCCCGCCGGGATCTGCGGGGGACGCATGCGGCGGCCCGGGTCTCCGACGGGGTGGGCGAGCGCGAGCGCGTGGACGATCCGGCGGAGCTGACGCTTGCCGGCCGCGGGAGGCAGGGGGCGTCGGACCCACCCGAGGTCCTCGAAGCCGACCCGGTCTCCGCCGTCGAGCGCGGCCTGCGCGACCGAGGCCGCGGCGTTGCGTGCGACGTCGAGGGACGTCGCACGGTCCATGGGCAGCGGACCGTTCCCGCGCCAGGTCGTGACGTCCGGCCCGACCTCGTCGCGCGAGTCGAGCACGAGCACGACCGTCGCCTCCGCGGTCGCCTGGGTACGCCGCACGTAGAGGGTCTCGAGGCCCGGGGACCGCCGGGCCGTCGCGCGCCAGTCGATGCGCCGGAGCCGGTCGCCCGGCGCGAAGGGGTGGACGTCCCGCAGCTCGGTGCCGTCGCCGAGCCGCCGGGTCGTGTGCGGTCCGGTGAGCCCGACGAGCTGGTGCGGCAACGGGAGCCGACCGAGCGGCTGGGCCGTCGGCAGCACGAGGATCCCGGGGGCCTGCACGTCGTCGGGCCGCGACTCGAAGCCGCCCTCGGCGCCTGCCGCGACGTGGTCGACGCGGAACGTCCGGTGCGGGCCGGTGCGGGCCGAGTGCGTCGTGAGGTCGAGCGTCCTGGTCCCGTCCACGAGGACCGTGACGTCTGCGTCGTCGTTCCCCGGGCTGGTGACCCGCAGGCGGACGGGAGCGGCGCCGTCGGGCACGTCGAGGCGCAGCCGCGCGCGCAGCTCTCCCGGACCGGTCCCGCCCGCCTCCGCCGGGACGAACGTCGCACTGACCGCCCCGCCTCGCGGACGAGCGGTCCAGGCCCATGCCGCGCTGAGCAGCGCGGGCGCCCCGAGGACCGCGATGTCGGCGCGGCCAGCGACGAGACCGGTGATCAGCAGGGCGAGACCGAGCACGACCCCGGCCGCGAGACTCGTCGTCTGCAGCCAGCCCGTCGGCTCTCCGCCCCCTGCGGGTGCCGTCATCGCGCTGCGCTGGCGACCGTCGCGGGGCCCGGGACACGGTCGAGGATGGCCCGGACGATGGTCTGAGGCTGGGCGTTCGACGCCCAGGCCGTGGGGGTCAGCGTGAGCCGGTGCGCGAGCACGGGGACCGCCACGCGCTTGACGTCCTCGGGGAGCACGTAGTCGCGGCCGTCGAGCGCC
Organism: Oerskovia enterophila; assembly: GCF_044748475.1. Classification (NCBI taxonomy): domain Bacteria; kingdom Bacillati; phylum Actinomycetota; class Actinomycetes; order Micrococcales; family Cellulomonadaceae; genus Oerskovia; species Oerskovia enterophila. The sequence continues at coordinate 15,120 of NZ_JBIVFZ010000006.1, read as the reverse complement.
GCGACGGCGCGCGCGAGCAGGACGAGGGTCTGCGACCCGCGCGGCGAGGCGCCGACCTCGAGCTGGGTGTCGGCGCGCGTCGCGGCCACGAGGTCGACGCAGTACGTGACCACGTCCGGGTCGACGTCCGTCGCCTCGACCCCGGCCTGCATCGCGAGGACCGTGGCGGCGTCGACCACCTGGCGGACCTCGGCCTGCTCCTGCCGGCGGTCGAGCCTGCGGCGCAGGACCTCGCGCTCCTCGTCGCGGTCCGGGTACCCGACCGCGAGCCGCACCATGAAGCGGTCGAGCTGCGCCTCGGGCAGCGGGTAGGTGCCCTCGTACTCGACGGGGTTGGACGTCGCGAGGACGTGGAACGGACGCTGCAGCGGGTAGGTGCTGCCCTCGATCGACACCTGGCGCTCGGCCATGGCCTCGAGCAGCGCGGACTGCGTCTTGGGCGCGGTGCGGTTGATCTCGTCGGCCAGGAAGAGGCCCGTGAAGACCGGCCCGGGACGGAACACGAAGTCGGTCGTGGCCGGGTCGTAGACCGAGGACCCCGTGATGTCCGCGGGCAGGAGGTCGGGCGTGCACTGGAGACGGGCGAAGTCGAGCCCGAGCGCCGTGGCGAGGCTGCGGGCCGCGAGGGTCTTGCCGAGCCCGGGCACGTCCTCGAACAGCACGTGGCCACCCGCGAGGATCGTGGCGAGCGCGAGCTCGAGCGGGTCCCGCATCCCGACGACGGCCGTGCCGACCTCGTCGAGGATGCGGCGGCCGAGCGCGGCCACCTCGGGGACGCTGAGCGCGGGGGCAGGGGAGTCCGTCATCGGGTTCGCCTCTCGGTGGTGGTGATGGAGGTGGTGCTGGTGCTGTGGTCCGAGCCGTCGGTCGTTCGGCCACCCGCCGTGCGGCGCTGCTCGGCCGACGCGCGTCCGGGGCCCGCGGAGATGCCGCTCACGCCTTCGACCGCAGTGACCCAGGCCCGCAGGACGGGCATGGTCGGCGGGCGCGGGTCGGTCGTCATCTGCTGGTGGACCTTGGGGCCGAGCAGGTCCGCGGCCGCGCGCTGCTGTGCCGGGTCCGTGCTGCGCAGGTCGATCCCCCGGTCGGCCAGAGCCGTGGCCGCGAGCGCCAGGACGCGTTTGTGTGCGCGTTCGCTGACTCGTCCGTCGTTGCCGTGCATGGCCCAGGTGAGCTCGGAGAGGTCGCGTCGGGCGCCGTGGCGGTTGCGGTCGGGCAGGGCGTGGTGCTCGGGGTCGGTGCCGGGTCGTGCGCGTCGGTGGAGGGCGAGGGGGACGAGGGCGCCGGCGGTGAGGACGAGTGCGTGGGGGATGTCGAGCCCGATGACGGCGAGGGCTGTGCCTGCGGTGAGGACGAGTGCTGCTTCGAGGAGGAGGCGTCGGGTGGTGGTGGGTCGTCGGCTCATGGGGTCGCGGCCTGTCCGGTGCCGTGCGGTGCCGTGCTGCGCTGCGCTGGGTCGGCGTCGGCGGGTTCCGGGGGTGGCGCGAAGGCGATGGTGAGCTGTTCGAGGCAGTCGCGTGCGGTCTCGACGTCGTGGTCGGTGAGGGGGTGGTCGGTGAAGCGGGCCCGCTGGTAGAGGCGGAGGAGGGTCGTGACGGCGTCGGGGTCGGCGGGGGTGGCGTCGAGGACGGTGGTGGTGAACTCGGTGGGGGTCTGGGCGGGGTGCCTGCGGTGTCCGGTGTCGGCGGTCGCGTCCTCGAGGGCGATCCAGGCGGCGGTGACGGCGTCGCGCGGGGTGCGGGCGGTGTCGAGGAGGTGGCGTGCGTGGGTGACGCCGCGTCGGAGGGCGGGGAGCTGGACCTCGGGGGTGGGGCCGGCGGTCACGGCGTCCCCTGTGGCGACGTGGTCGTGGTGGGCCTCGCCGGGTTCGTCGGGTTCGTTGCTGCGGCGGCGCAGGTAGAGGATCATGACGACGATCAGGACGGCGGCGACGGCGAGGCCGAGGTAGGTCATGTAGTCGCCGATGGTCGTCCCGGCGGCTTGGTCGTCGAGGCCTGGTGGCAGGGTGTCGACGTAGGTGGGGCCGTCGACCGGGGCGGGGGCTTCGGGGGGTGGGGCGTCGGAGTCGTCGGGGGGCAGGAACCATGCGGGGCGTTCGTAGTTCCAGGGGGACCCGGCGGCGGCGCCGACCAGGACGAGAGCGATCAGGACGACGACACCCCCCAGTCGTGTCCGGTCGCTCATGCGGGTCGGTTCCTCTCGGCGTGGAGGCCGGCTGCTGCGGCGGTGAGGAAGGCTGCGGGGTCGTCGTCGAGTCCCCGGCCCATGGTGGAGAGGCCGACGGGCGCGGCGCGGAGCGCGTCGAGGAGCGCGGTGTCGACGTCGGCGTGGGTGAGTCGGTGCGGCCCGTGGGGGGCGGCGAGCCGGGCGGCCTGCTCGGTGATGCGTGCGGTGAGCGCCGGTCCCCACCCGGGGAGGGCTTCGACCTCCGCGGTGGGGCGGGGCACGACGACGTCGGCGGCCGCGAGCGCCACGCGTCCGTAGGCGGTCAGGGAGTGGTGGGAGATGCCGAGGTGGCGGTCGCGGGGGTCGGCGCCGGAGACGCGCAGGGAGGCGACGGGCAGGGCGCCGAGGGTGGCGGCGGCGTTGAGGGCTTCGCCGGCGGCGACGCCGGAGAAGCCCCATCGGGTACCGGTGCCGAGGTTGCCGGGTCCCTGGGCGACGATCGTGAGGTCGGCGCCGGTGACGTGGCGGGCGGCGAGCAGGCCGGTGTGGACGGTGACTGCTTCGTGGTCGCCTCCGTAGGCCTGTCCGACGGTGAGGCAGGTGTGGATCCAGCCGGCGTCGCGGAGTCCGGAGACGGTGCGGGAGAACGCGGCGGGCAGGGCGCCGCCGTCGGTCATGACGTAGGCGATGCGGGGGGCGGGGCGTCCGTCCTGGGCTGCGGCGAGGCGTGCTCCGGCGACGATCGCGGGCAGCGCGGAGTGCAGGTCGGCCACGACGACGGGCATGCCGGCGAGGTCGTCGGCGTCGCGCAGGGTGTCGTGGTGGGGGGACTCCTGCTCGTCGACGCCCAGGACGAGGGCCTGCAGAGGGGTGTAGCGGGCCTTGACGAGGTGGCCGGGGCCTGCGGGCGGGTCGGCGGGGAGCACGTCGGGCAGGGCGACGACGAGCGCGTACCCGCCGGTGCCGAGCCCGCGGGCGAGGGCGCTGACGTTGAGGAGCACGCGGTCGCCGACCTGGGGGTCGCCCACGAGCTGCGGGTAGGCGAGCGCGCGCACGGTCCGGGGGCGTTCCTGGTCGCCCGGTCCCGCGGTCGCGGGCAGCGGTTCGTCGAGCTCGACGGTCAGTTCCTGCGCGCCCTGCCAGCCTCGGCCGCGCGACATCACCCTTGCAGATCGCCACGTCATCACACGGGTGAGGCTACCGTTCGTTAGCGTGGGTGCCGATGCCTGATCAGACGAGCCAACCAGTCAACCCTGCGACGAGGCTGTTGAACCTCGTGATCGCCCTCGTGAACACGAGCGTGTCGATGACGAAGCAGCAGATCCGCACGAGCGTGGCGGGGTATGCCGACGCGCCCTCGCCCGAGGCGTTCGAGCGCATGTTCGAGCGCGACAAGGACTCCTTGCGAGACCTGGGGATCCCCATCGTGACGGTCGACGCCGGGGGCCACAGCGACGACGTGGGGTACCGGATCGACCAGGACGCGTACGCGCTGCCCGCGGTGGACCTGACCCCGGCCGAGTTCGGTGTCCTGTCGCTGGCGGCCCAGTTCTGGCAGGACAAGACGCTGCGGACCGACATCTCCCGGGCGCTGACGAAGCTGCGGGCGGCGGGGGCGGGGGAGATCGCGAACGACGCGGTCGCGGGCCTGGCCCCTCGGGTGCGGGCCGTGGGCGACGCGTACGGCCCGCTGCTCGACGCGATCGAGGCGCTGCGCGCGGTGTCGTTCACGTACCGGGCGGCGTCCACGGGCGAGGTGCTCACGCGCACGGTCGAGCCGTGGCGCATCGCGGCCCGCCGGGGCGGTTGGTACCTGCTGGGCTTCGACCGCGAGCGCCGTGCGCCGCGGGCGTACCGGTTGAGCCGGATCGAGGGCAGGGTGCGCCTGCTGGGGCGTGGTGGGGCGTTCACCATCCCCGAGGGGGTGGACGTCGACGCGCTGCTGGGCGCGAGGGCGGGCAGCGAGCACGAGGCGCGCCTGGCGATCGGGCCGGAGCGGGCCGAGGCGCTGCGCGCACGGGGGCGCAGCGACGGGGACGGTACGGGCGAGGGTGCGGGGCCCCGGCAGGACGGGCGCGACGTCGTGCACGTGGCCTACACGAACGCGCACACGTTCGCGGACGAGATCGCGGGGTACGGTGACGCGGTCGTGGTGCTGAGCCCGCCCGAGCTGCGCGACGCCGTCGTGCGCCGGTTGCGCGCCGCCGCGCGCCTGGGGTCCGCTGTGCACCTGGGTGCCGGAGCCGCGGCGGGCGAGCCGCCCCCTTCCCCGACCGACCGGTCCACCGACCGGGACGGGACGAGCACGACGACGACCGAGGAGCAGCGTGGCTGAGCGCGCGGACGACCGGCTGGTGCGCCTGCTGGGCATCGTCAGCTATCTGGACGGGGCGGGCGGTGTGCCCGTCGAGGAGCTCGCGTCCCGGTTCGGGGTCACGACCCGTCAGATCGTGGAGGACGTCGACGCCCTGTGGGTGTCCGGCACCCCCGGGTACTGGCCCGACGACCTGATCGACTTCGACGCCGACTCGCTCGAGCGCGGCGTGGTGCGCCTGACCGAGGCGCGCGGCATGACGCGGCCCCTGCGCCTGGGCACGCGTGAGGCGGTCGCGCTCATCGCAGCGCTGCGCGCGATGGGGGAGACGGGCGCGGTCCGCTCGGACCGGGCGCGCTCCGACGTCGTCGCCTCGGTCCTGGACAAGCTGACCGGCGCGACGGGCGAGGCCGCGGCGGCCCTGGACGTGCGCCTGCCCACCGACGGCGACCCCGCGGTCGTGGCGGCCGTGTCCTCGGCCCTGGCGAACCGGCACCGGTTGCGCGTGCGGTACGTGACGAGCGCCGACGTGGTCTCCGAGCGGGAGATCGACCCCGTGGCCCTGCACACCCAGGACGCCTGGTCGTACCTCCTCGCGTGGTGCTATCGCGCGCAGGGTCAGCGCACGTTCCGCCTCGACCGGCTCCTGGCCGCGACCGAGCTCGACGTGCCCGCCGCCGAGCACGACCTGCCGACAGAGGTCGACTTCACGCCCACGGGCGACGCGCCCCTGGCCACGATCACGTTCGCGAGCCCCGCACGCTGGGTCGCCGAGCAGGTCCCGGTGGAGAAGGTCCGCAACCTGCCCGGCGGCGCGTTCGAGGTGTCGTTGCGGGTGACGAACCCCGTGTGGCTGCGCCGGCTGCTGCTCGAGCACGCCCGCCACGTCCTGGCCGTCACGCCCCAGGCCGTGGCCGACGACGTCGCGCAGGCCGCGAGCGCCGCCCTGGCCGCGTACGGGGAGTCCGCGGTCGGCGGCGGTGCGGTCGACGAGGGGCCCGACCCGGCCCCGAGCGTGCCGTCCGCGAACTAGGCTGGTCGGTATGTGGTTCACCATCTGGTCGGTCCTGGTCGTCGGCACGCTCGTCGGCGCGTTCTTCCTGGGGCGCGACCTGTGGCGCAAGGCCAAGGCGCTCCTGCGGCAGATGTCGGAGTCGTCGCAGGTCATGGACCGCTTCGCCCGGCGCACCGACGAGCTGACCGCCGCGGTGGCGGCCGCGCAGCCCAGCACCGCGCCCACCCTGTTCGACGACCCGGTGCTGCTGCACGAGCGCGTGGAGGAGCTGCGCGCCGAGCGGGCCGAGCGCCGGTCCCAGCGCAGGACCCGCAACAAAGTGACGTGGGACCGCTGGCGCCGATTCAACGCGTAGGATCTGCGACAACAAGACTCGCGTCCGACTCCAAGGGAGCCATCTCATGGGCATGCTGAAGCCCTGGCACATCATCGTTCTTGTCGTCGTCGTCCTGCTCCTGTTCGGGGCGAAGCGACTTCCCGACCTGGCCCGCAGCGTCGGCCAGTCGCTCAAGATCTTCAAGAGCGAGGTCAAGGACCTGCGCGACGACGACAAGCCCGCGGAGCCTGCCGTCAAGGATGACGACGCCCCCAAGGCCTGACCCGTGTCCAGCTCGACCAAGACGTCCGAAGGACGCATGCCGCTGCGCGAGCACCTGCTCGAGATCCGCAAGCGACTCTTCCTGGTCTCGTGCGGACTGGTCGCGGGCGCGATCCTGGGGTGGTTCCTGTACCAGCCGCTCCTGGACGCGTTGCAGGCCCCGCTCGAGAAGGCTGCCGCGGAGCAGGGCAAGGTCATCAACCTGAACTTCTCGGGCATGGCGACCGCGCTCGACATGAAGATCAAGGTCTCCCTGTTCCTCGGGGTCATCGTGTCCTGCCCGTGGTGGCTGTACCAGCTGTGGGCGTTCATCACCCCGGGGCTCACGTCGAAGGAACGCCGCTACGCCATGGGCTTCCTGGGGGCATCGGTGCCCCTGTTCCTCGGCGGGGCGTTCCTCGCGTGGTGGGTCCTGCCGCACGCGGTCGACATCCTGGCGGGCTTCGTCCCGGAGGGCGCGACCAACCTCACCGACGCCCAGGGCTACCTGAGCTTCGTGATGCGACTCGTCCTGGCCTTCGGGCTCGCGTTCGTGCTGCCCGTGGTCCTGGTCGCCCTGAACTTCGCGGGGCTCGTGCGGGCCACGGCCCTGTTCGCCGGGTGGCGCTGGGCGGTGCTCATCGCGTTCGTGTTCGCGGCCGTCATGACCCCCACCCCGGACGCGCTCACGATGATCCTCGTGGCCCTGCCGATCTGCCTGCTGTACTTCGGTGCCGTGGGGATCGCGTTCCTGCGCGACCGCAGCACGGACAAGCGCAACGCCGCAGCACTCGCCGGTGCCTGAGGCACCACCGCGCCCGGCCCGCCTCGGAGTCGTCGTCAACCCGACGGCCGACCGTGGGCGCGGCCGGGGCGACGGCGCCCGCACGATCGAGCTCCTGCGTCAGGCCGGGCACGACGTCCTGGACCTCAGCGCCCCCAACGCACCCCTCGCGCTCGAGAACGCCCGCGACGCGGTCGCGGGCCGCGGCACGGGCGGCCCGCTCGACGCGCTCGTCGTCGTGGGCGGGGACGGCATGGTCCACCTCGGCGTCAACGCGGTCGCCGGGACCGGGGTCCCGCTCGGGATCGTCGCGGCCGGGACGGGCAACGACTTCGCCTCGGCCCTCGAGCTGCCCGTGCACGCCGTCGACGCGGCGGTCACCCTGCTCCTCGACGCCCTGGGAGCCCGCGCGGCAGGCACGGGCGGGACGCGCCGGGTGGACGCGGCCCGTGCCGAGCCTCTCGACGCCCACCTGGACCCCCGGCCCGGGCGCGAGCGCTGGTTCTGCGGCGTCCTGTCCGCGGGCCTCGACGCCGCGGTCAACGCGCGCGCCAACGCCCTGACCTGGCCGCGCGGCAGCGCCAAGTACGTGCGCGCCGTCGCGAGCGAGCTCGCGCGCTTCCGCCCCTACGGGTACCGCATCACGGCACAGCTCGTCGGCGCGCCGGGCGCCTCGGACGCCGTGGGCGCCGGCGACCCCGCCGGGAGCACGGCCGCCTCGACCGCGCACCCCTCGCCGTCGGGCCCGGCGACCCTGGGGGAGGGCGCACCCCGGACGCCCGACGACGCCACGCACCCCTTCGTGTGGGAGTCGCCCGGGACCGTGGTCGCCGTGGCCAACGGGCCGCGCTTCGGCGGCGGCGTCCGGGTCGCCCCGGACGCCTCGATCGACGACGGCCTGCTCGACCTCGTGACCGCGGGCCCCCTGACGCGCCTCGGCGTGGCCCGCGTCTTCCCGGGCATGTACCGCGGCAAGCACGTGCACCACCCGGCCGTCGACCTCTACCAGGCACGCTCGGTCGTCCTGGAGGCCACCGACGCCGGCGGCCCGCCCCCGCCCGCGTTCGCGGACGGGGAACGGATCTCTCGCCTGCCCGTGCGCGTCACGGTCTTCCCCGGCGCACTCCTGGTCCTCGACCCCCGCGACCACACCATCACGCCGGGCTGACCGAGGCGCCAGGCCGGGACGCCCGGCTCGGGGGACGGCCGCCGTCGCTCGAGCGCAAGCGGCGGGCCTGGCGCGGCCCCGTCACCGGCGGACCGTAGGGTGGAGGCATGACCGCAGCACCCCGCTCCGCCGGGACCGACGAGACCCAGAGCCCCGCGGAACGCTACGCGGCATCGCGCGCGCTCCAGGCAGCCTCCCGCACCCAGCTCGCCGCCTTCCGTGAGGTCGTCGGCTTCCCGTTCGACGACTTCCAGGTCCGCGCCTGCCAGGCCCTCGAGGAGGGGCGTGGCGTGCTCGTGGCAGCACCCACGGGTGCGGGCAAGACCGTCGTGGGGGAGTTCGCGGTCCACCTGGCCCTGGCGGGGGGGCGCAAGGCCTTCTACACCACGCCCATCAAGGCCCTGTCCAACCAGAAGTACGCCGACCTCGCGCGCCGCCACGGCGCCGACCAGGTCGGGCTCCTGACAGGCGACACGTCGATCAACGGAGACGCCCCGATCGTCGTCATGACGACCGAGGTCCTGCGCAACATGCTTTACGCGGGCTCGCGCGCCCTCGACGGGCTCGCGTTCGTCGTCATGGACGAGGTCCACTACCTCGCCGACCGGTTCCGCGGACCCGTCTGGGAAGAGGTCATCATCCACCTCTCCGACGACGTCCAGCTCGTGTCCCTGTCCGCGACGGTGTCCAACGCCGAGGAGTTCGGCGACTGGCTCGAGATGGTCCGCGGCGACACCGCCGTGATCGTCAGCGAGCGCCGACCGGTCCCGTTGTGGCAGCACGTCCTGGTGGGCTCGCGCGACCGGTCGCGCACCCCGGGAGAGGCGCTGCGCCCGGGCACGGGGGCCGACCTGATCGACCTGTACGCAGGGCACGTGGACCCGACGGACCCCGGGGTCAACCCGCCCATCAACCCGGACCTGCTCGCGGCGTTCCGCAGCGGGGCGCGCGACGGCGGGTACCCGGGGCGTGGTGGGGGACGCGGCGACCGCGGATACCGTGGCCGGGGCGGGCGTCCTGGCGGGTCGGGCGGCTACGGGCACCGGGAGGGGTCGGGGCGCCGGACGCCGCCACGGTTCGCGGTCGTCGACGCCCTGGACGCCGACGGGCTGCTGCCCGCGATCTTCTTCATCTTCTCGCGGGCCGGGTGCGAGGCCGCGGTGACCCAGTGCCTGGCCGCGGGCCTGCGCCTGACCACACCCGCCCAGGAGGCGCAGATCCGTGCCGTGGTCGAGGAGCGCAGCGCGACCCTGCCCGCCGAGGACCTCGACGTCCTGGGGTACTGGACCTGGAGCGAGTCCCTCGCGCGCGGCATCGCGGCCCACCACGCCGGGATGCTGCCCATCTTCAAGGAGATCGTCGAGGACCTGTTCAGCCGCGGCCTGGTCAAGGTCGTGTTCGCGACCGAGACCCTGGCCCTGGGCATCAACATGCCCGCCCGCTCGGTCGTGCTCGAGAAGCTCGTCAAGTGGGACGGCACCTCGCACGTCGACATGACCCCCGGGGAGTACACCCAGCTCACGGGGCGTGCCGGGCGCCGGGGCATCGACGTCGAGGGGCACGCCGTCGTCGTCGACCATCCGGGGCTGGACCCCGTGGCCCTCGCGGGTCTGGCGTCCAAGCGCCTGTACCCGCTCAAGTCCTCGTTCCGGCCCACCTACAACATGGCCGTCAACCTCGTGGCGCAGGTCGGGCGCGAGCGCGCCCGCGACGTCCTGGAGACGTCGTTCGCCCAGTTCCAGGCCGACCGCGGCGTGGTGGGACTGGCCAAGCAGGCCCAGGCCCACGCCGAGGCCCTCGAGGGCTACGCCCAGGCCATGACGTGCGACCGCGGGGACTTCTCCGAGTACGCCCGGCTCCGGCGTGCGATCGCGACCCGCGAGGCGGACCTGTCGAAGTCGGCGCAGCGGGCCCGCCGCGCCCAGGTGGTCGCGGACTTCGAGAACCTGCGCGTCGGGGACGTCGTCGAGCTGCCCTCGGGGCGCCGCGCCGGCTACGTCGTGGTCCTCGACCCCGGCAAGGACGGCGGGTTCGACGGCCCGCGCCCCACGGTCCTGACCGAGGACAAGCAGGTCAAGAAGCTCACGGTCGCCGACGCCCCCTCGGGCATCCGCACGGTCGGCAAGGTCCGCATCCCCAAGACGTTCAACCCGCGCGTGCCCGCGGCCCGCCGCGACCTCGCGTCGTCGCTGCGCAACGCGCTCGGCGCGTTCGTCGACGTCCCCGGTGCCCCGGCGCGCGGCGGTGGTCCGCGGGTACGGTCCGCCGCGGCCGACGACAAGGAGCTCACGCGCCTGCGGGCCGCCCTGCGCGCGCACCCGTGCCACGACTGCCCCGAGCGGGAGGACCACGCCCGCTGGGCCGAACGGTGGGCCAAGCTCAAGAAGGAGCACGACGCCCTGGTCCGCCGCGTCGAGGGGCGCACCGGGTCGATCGCCCGGGTCTTCGACCGCATCTGCGACATCCTGACCCGGCTCGGGTACCTCGAGGTCGACACGCACCCGGCGGGCGGGGGCCCCCTCGACCGCGATGCCCCCGGCGGCACGGTGGACACCGGGGCCGTCGGCCAGGACCAGGCCGTCGCGCCCCGCCCCGGGACCGGGCGCCGGCCCGCCCCCGAGGTCAAGGTCACCGACGCGGGCAACTGGCTGCGCCGGCTCTACGCCGAGAACGACCTCCTCCTGGCCGAGTGCCTGCGCCGCGGCGTCTGGGACGAGCTGGACCCCGCCGGGCTCGCCGCGGTCGTCTCGACCCTGGTGTTCTCCGCCCGCCGCGAGGAACCGGGAGAGCCCTACGTCCCCGGCGGGCCCGACGGCAAGCTCGCCCGCGCCCTCGACGGCACGGTCGTGGTGTGGTCCGAGGTCGACGACCTCGAGGAAGCGCACCACATCGACGCGAGCGGCACGCTCGACCTGGGGCTCGTCGCGGCGGTCCACCGGTGGGCCAACGGCCGCAGCCTCGACGCCGTCCTGCGCGGGTCCGAGCTCGCCGCGGGCGACTTCGTGCGCTGGTGCAAGCAGATCATCGACGTGCTCGACCAGCTCGCGACCGCGGCCCCCACGCCCGCGATGCGCAAGACCGCGATCCGTGCGATCGAGGCCGTCCGGCGAGGGGTCGTGGCCTACTCGAGCGTGTGACCTTGGCGTCACGCGGGCCGCGAGCGCCCCTCGACGAGGCGCGAGGGGCGCCCGGTGGCCTATCGTGTGGTTTCGTGGCCTCCACCCTGTACCGCAACGGTGTCATTCATTCCTCGACCGACCCCTTCGCCGAGGCGATGCTCGTCGACGGCGGGGTGATCACCTGGATCGGCGCGAACGACACGGCCGCCGGGCTCGCCGCCCGCGCCGACCGGGTCATCGACCTCGACGGGGCCCTCGTGGCGCCCGGGTTCGTCGACTCCCACGTCCACGTCCTGGAGACGGGCCTGGCCCTGGCCGGGGTGGACCTGTCCGCGAGCGCCGGTGTCACGTCCCTGGCCGGCGCGCTCGAGGCCCTGCACGCCGCGGTCGCCGCGCGTCCGGCGGCCCAGGCCGACGAGGTGCTGCTCGCGTTCGGGTGGGACGAGCAGGAGTGGCCCGAGCACCGGGCGCCCACGCGCGAAGAGCTCGACGCGGCCTGCGGGGGAGCGCTCGTGTACGCGGCCCGGGTCGACGTGCACTCCGCGGTCGTCTCGACCTCCCTCGCCCGCGCGGCCGGGCTCGAGGGGCAGCGCGGGTGGACCGAGACCGGGTGGGTCACCGAGGACGCGCACCACAGCGCCCGGGACGCCGCGCGCGACCTGAGCCCCGAGCGTCGCACGGCCCTGTACCGCACGGCCCTGGACGCGGCCGCGCGCCGGGGCGTCGTGTCCCTGCACGAGAACAGCGCCCCCTCGATCGACACGCGGGAGGGGCTGCGCGAGCTCATGGCGCTCACCGCCGACCCGGCGGGCGCCCTGCCGCACCTGGTCGCCTACCGCGGCGAGCTGTGCACCACGCCCGACGACGCCCGTGCGCTGCTCGCGGACCTGCCCGGGCTCGCGGGCATCGCGGGCGACCTGAACGTCGACGGGTCGCTCGGCTCGCGCACCGCTGCCCTGCGGCACCGGTACTCCGACCTGACGGGGGCACCGGGGGAGGCCGGTCCCGACGGGCGCGGCAACCAGTACCTGAGCGCCGAGCAGATCGCGGCGCACCTGTCCGCGGTCGCCGCGGCCGGCACCCAGGGCGGGTTCCACGTCATCGGCGACCGGGCCATGGACGCGTTCCTGGTGGGGCTGCGTGCGGCGGCCGACGCGGACGGGGCCGCGGCGCACCGCCGGGCCGCGCACCGTGTCGAGCACGCCCTGTTCGTCGACACCAACGCATTGTCCACGCTCCTGCTGTTCGGGGTGTCGTTGAGCATCCAGCCGGTGTTCGACTCCGCGTGGGGCGGCCCGGACGGCATGTACTCCTCGCGGCTGGGTCCCACGCGCGTCGCGGGCCTGTCCCCGTTCGCCGACCTCGCGGGGGCCGGGGTGCCGCTCGCGTTCGGGTCCGACTCGCCGGTGACGCCCCTGGACCCGTGGTCGGCCGTCCGTGCCGCCATGTCCCACGCGGACCCCGACCAGCGCATCTCCGCCCGGGCGGCGTTCCGGGCGCACACCCGCGGCGGCTGGCGCATCGCCGGCCTGGACCACACGGGTGCGGGTCAGCTGCGCGTGGGGTCCCCGGCCCACCTCGCGGTGTGGCGTGCCGAGCACCTCGCGGTGCAGGGCACGGGCACCACGGTCTCCTCGTGGAGCACCGACGCGCGCTCCGGCACCCCCCTGCTGCCGGACCTGACCGACGGCGCCCCCGACCCGACGTGCCTGCAGACCGTGCGCGACGGCGTCGTGCTGTTCGACACGTTCGACTGAGCCCTCCGACGCCCTCGCGGGCCTGCGGGGCGGTCCGCCGTCCCGCAGGCGCCCGCTCGGATTGACACCACCGTGAGGACCGGTAAGTTCGTTGACGTGTTCCGGCCTTCAGCGCCGCGGGGGAGCGAGCCACCATCTCACCGTTCTCCCCGTGCGCCCTGATGCGCATCGGCTCGACCCGCGCGTTCAGTAGACAACACGGCCTCACCGGTGGCGGTGCGACGTGGTCCGAAGGACGCGCGGGTCGGCCCACATCCACCGCCTGACCTGCAGGTGCGTGGCGTAGTCTGCACGGGTGTCGACCCGTGAGCCGAGCCGCTGGCTGCTGATCCTTCTCGCCGCCGGTGGCGGCCTCCTGACCAACGCCGCCTTCCCCGACCGCGGGTGGTGGCCCCTCGCCTTCGTGGGCGTCGCCGCCTTCTTCCTTGCCCTGCGCCGCGACGGCGCCTGGTGGAACGCCCTGGTCGGGTTCGTCTGGGGCCTGGCCTTCTTCCTCCCGCACATCCAGTGGGCGCAGATCGCGACGGACACCGTCCCGTGGCTCGCCCTGAGCGTCCTGGAGTCGGTGTTCCTGGCGCTGCTGGGCGCGATGTGGACGTGGGTGCGACGCATCGGGTTCGTCGGCCGGAACCTGGCCTGGCAGGTCGTGACGTTCTCGGTCCTGTGGGTCGCGGTCGAGCAGTGGCGCTCGGAGTTCCCCTTCGGTGGGTTCCCCTGGGGCCGGCTCGCGTTCTCCCAGGTCGACTCCCTGCTGGGGCGCACGGCCTGGCTCGGAGGGGGACTGCTCGTCTCGCTGCTCACGGCCGCGATCGGTGTCCTGCTGGCCGTGTTCCTGCTCGAGTCGCGCCGCCTCAAGGTCTTCCCGGCCTTGTGCTCGCTCGCGACCGCGGCCGTGCTGCTGGGGGTCGGGCTCGTCGTCCCGCTCGACGTGCGCGCCGAGACCGGGACGCTCGCGATCGGCGCCGTCCAGGGCAACGTCGACGAACCAGGGCTCGGGTCCTTCGCCAACCGTGGAGTGGTGCTGCAGAACCACGTCGACGGGACCCTCGCGCTGCTCGACGAGGTCGAGCCCGGCGAGCTGGACGTGGTCTTGTGGCCGGAGAACGGCTCCGACCTGGACCCCCAGACCACGCCCGACGTCGCCGCCGACATCGACGAAGCCGCGAGCGCCGTCGGCGCACCGATCCTCGTGGGCGCCCAGGAGTTCCCCGAGACCGGCGGGCGGTACAACGTGTCGCTGCTCTGGGTTCCCGGCGAGGGGGTCGTCGACCGGTACGCCAAGCAGCACCCCGCCCCGTTCGGCGAGTACATCCCGATGCGCAGCTTCGTGCGGATCTTCTCCGACCAGGTCGACCGGGTGAGCACCGACATGATCGCGGGCGACGAGGTCGCCATGATCGACCTGCCCTCGGAGCGGCTCGGGCGTACCGTACGGCTCGGCAACGTCATCTGCTTCGAGGTGGCGTACGAGGAGCTGATCCGCGACGCCGTGAACGCCGGTGCCGAGCTCCTCGTCGTCCCGACCAACAACGCCTCGTTCGGGTACAGCGCCGAGTCGACCCAGCAGCTGGCCATGTCGCGCCTGCGGGCCATCGAGACCGGTCGCGCGACCGTGCAGATCTCGACGGTCGGCGTCAGCGGCATCATCGCCCCCAACGGGGCCCTGCTGCAGAGCACCGAGCTCTTCACGCCCGACCAGCTGATCGCCACGCTTCCCCTGCGTGACTCCCTGACCCCGGCCGTGCGCGCGGGCTACTGGCCCGGGTGGATCGCCGGGGGACTGACGGTCCTGCTCGTGGTCGCGGGAGTCGCGGCCCACGTCCGGCGCGCTCCGGCAGCGAGCGTCAAGGGCGGCGCCAAGCGACCGGCGGCGAAGAAGACCGCGCGCCGGTAGGTGCGCGTCGGTTCGGTCGGGCTGCTCCGCGGGAGGAAGCCCGTGCCCGACGGCGGCACGCGCCCGGGGCGGTGACGTCGTCGGGCAGGCAGCGCGTGCACGAGGTGCGGTGGGCACTGGGAGCGCACGCGAAGGTGACCGTGACGAGCACAGCGTCAGAAGCGCTCAGTTGTCAGAGGTGGGCCCGGGGGGGGCCCCGGGCCCCCCCCCCCCCCCGGCGCCCCCCCCCCCCCCCGGCCCCCCCGGGGGCCGCCCCCCCCCCCCCCCCCCCCCCCGGCCCCCCCGGGGGGGCGCCCCCCGGGGGGCCCCCCCCCCCGGCCCCCCCC
>NZ_JBIVFZ010000005.1:226822-244346 GCF_044748475.1 Oerskovia enterophila | reverse complement strand
ATTGGCATTAACTATCAAGCACACTGTTGAGTTCTCAAGCAACCGACACGCACCGACTCCAACCCGTTTCCAGGCCTTCACTCGGGGCAACTTCTTAAACCTACCAGACCGGCCTCTTCGTTTCAAACCCGGGCGAACCGGGTCAAAACTGGAAGATCGGCTCCGTCGTTCGTCCTGGAGGCGCGAGGCGACCAGCTCGAGTTTCGGATTCCAGCCCCGGGAACAGCCACTTCGCGGCGGCTCCGAGGAGCTTCGCAGTGGTGTCTGTTTCTCCCTGCCGGGCTGACTTCGAGAACATTACGGGGACGTGAACCCCCAGGTCAACCTGGCCGGAGGTGACCCCGGTCACCGCCCCTCGGCACACCGCGTCGGCGCGCCTCGGTCCGCACGACCTCGCTCCTCCGAGGGCTCCGAGCACCTCCCCGCTCCACCGCTCTCCCGCGCGTCGCCGACGCTCGCGGGGGACCGGCTGCGTGCACCCTCCACGCAGCACCGCTCACCCACCCTCGACCGCGCCCCGGTACCTCTCCCCCAGCTCGCGCACCGCGTCGCGCAGCTCCTGGGGGCCGACCACCTCGAACGGCACGTCGAACATCCCGACCCAGGCCGCGAGCCCGCGCCAGGACCACGAGCCGGCGACCAGTCGGGACCGGTCGCGGCCGATCGCCTCGATGACGCCCTGGTCGCCGACCCAGGGCGCGAGCGCGTCGGCCCGCGCCTGCAGCACCACCTCGCCCTCGACGGGCCACCGGGGACGGGAGAAGACGTGCGTGACGTACGTGGCGACGTCGGGCTCCTTGTCCCTGCCCTTCCGCTCCCGCTCGCCCCCAGCCTCCGAGCCCGCGCCCGGGGGCACCGCTGGCAGCGCCCGCGGCGCGAACCGCGGCCCCGTCGGGGTCCTGGGCGTCATGCGGTCCACGCGGAACGTGCGCCAGTCCACGCGCTCGAGGTCCCACGCGACGAGGTACCAGCGTCCTCCCCACGTCACGAGGTGGTGGGGTTCGGCCCGCCGCGGGGGCCGGAAGGCCGCCTCGCCCGAGCCGAGCAGGGGCGAGGACCCGCCGTCGTAGTCGAAGCGCAGCACCTCGCGCGCCCGCACGGCGCTCCCCACCGCGACGAGCACGGCCTGGTCCACGACCGGCCTCGCCTCGTCCCGCGCAGACCGGACCGCGGTCACCTCGAGCGCGTCGATGCGTCCGCGCAGCCGCGCGGGCATGACCTGGCGGATGGTCGCGAGCGCACGGCGCGCAGGTTCCTCGATCCCGCCCACGTGGGTCGTCTGGAGGGCGACCGCGACCGCGACCGCCTGCTCGTCGTCGAACAGCAGGGGCGGGAGCTCGGCGCCCGCGTCGAGGCGGTACCCGCCGTCGGGCCCCTTGGTCGCGCGCACGGGGTAGCCGAGCTCGCGCAACCGGTCGACGTCGCGCCGCACGGTGCGTGGGCTGACGCGCAAGCGGTCGGCGAGGGCCTCCCCGGGCCAGTCCCGCCGGGCCTGGAGCAGGGAGAGCAGGGCGAGGAGCCGGGCCGATGTCTCGAGCATGCTCCCAGCGTCGCACGAGGTAGCGGACAGAACCTGACCGCTACCCCCGACAGGGTGGAGTCATCACCCACTCCTGGAGGACACCGTGATCCACACCCGCTCCCTCACGAAGGACTTCGCCGTGAGCCGCCACGAGACCGTGCACGCCGTGCGCGGGATCTCGCTCGACATCGAGCCGGGCGAGCTCGTCGCCGTCCTGGGCCCCAACGGGGCCGGCAAGACCACGACCCTGCGCATGCTCACGACGCTCATCGCGCCCACCGCGGGCAGCGCGACCGTCGCGGGGTACGACGTCGTCGCGCACCCCGCGCAGGTCCGTCACCACATCGGGTACGTCGGGCAGGGCAACGCCGCGGGCCACAACCAGCGCGCCGTCGACGAGCTCGTGACGCAGGGCGTCGTCTACGGCCTCGACCGTCGGTCCGCGCGGCGCCGCGCCGACGAGCTGTTCGAGGCGCTCGACCTGACCTCGCTGCGCACGCGCAAGGTCGCGGACCTCTCGGGCGGGCAGCGTCGGCGCCTCGACGTCGCGATGGGCCTGGTCCACGCGCCCTCGCTCCTGTTCCTCGACGAGCCCTCGACCGGGCTCGACCCGCACAACCGCGCCAACCTGTGGGAGCACGTCCTGCGCATGCGGGCCGACGCGCTCACCCGGGCGGGCGACCCCATGACGATCGTCCTGACGACGCACTACCTCGACGAGGCCGACACCATGGCCGAGCGCGTCGTGGTCGTCGACCACGGCGAGGTCATCGCGGACGACACCGCGGAGGCGCTCAAGACGAACCTTGCCGGGGACCGCGTGGTCCTCGAGACCACGGTGCCCGACGACGGCGCTCGCCTCGCGCAGCTCGTCTCCCGCGCCGACGGGGTACGGGAGATCGAGACGGACGAGACCCCGGCCCGCGGCACCCAGGTCACGGCACGGGTCACGGACGGCCCCGCGCTGCTCCCGGCCCTGCTGCGCGCGGCCGACCACGCGGGCATCACCGTGACCTCGGCCCAGGTCCACCGCCCGACGCTCGACGACGTGTTCCTCGCGCTGACCGGGCGCAGCCTGCGCGAGTCGGGCGCAGCAGACAGGACCAGTACCTCGGGCGCAGCAGACGCGGCCGGTCCCTCGGGCGCCGGCGACCCGTCGGACGCCGCCGACCACGTCACCGCACGGACCAGCGAGGGCGCCGCGCTCTCAGGGAAGGACGCAGCATGAGCACCGTCGGAACCACGACCTCTCCCGCCCCGCCCGGCGGCGGGCCCGCCGGTCCCCGTCGGGCCGGCCCGGTCGGGAGCCGCCCCGGCGCGCGCCCCCGCGGCCGGCTCACCCACCTGGCCCGCGACACCAGCATCGTCCTGGTCCGCGAGCTGCGGCCCCTGCTCCACGACCCGTTCTCGGTCGTGTTCGGCCTGGTCCAGCCCCTCGTGTTCCTCGCACTGTTCGGGCCGCTGCTCGTCGGCACGCTCAGCGGGCAGGACGGCGGCGCGACCGGGACGCTGGGTGGCAGCGTCTGGCAGTGGTTCGTGCCGTCGATCCTCGTGATGACCACGCTGTTCGGCACCTCGACCACGGGCGCGAACCTCCAGCAGGAGCTCAACACCGGGGCTCACGAGCGCATGCTCGTCTCGCCCCTGTCCCGGCCGTCTCTGCTCGTGGGGCGCGCTCTCAAGGAGATGGTGCCGATCGCGGCGCAGTCGGTCGTGGTCGTCCTCGTGATGCTGCCGTTCGGGTTCGAGCTCTACCCCGTCGGCGCGGTCCTCGGGCTGCTCATGCTCGCGATCTTCGGCGTCGGGGTCGGGTCGCTCAGCTACGCCCTGGCCCTCGCGGTGCGCAAGCAGGAGTGGATGTTCTGGCTCGTGCAGCAGACGCTGCTCTTCCCACTCATGATCCTGTCCGGCATGCTGCTGCCCCTCGAGACCGGGCCGGGTTGGATGCGGGCCGCAGCCCACCTCAACCCCCTGACCTACCTGGTCGACGCCGAGCGCTCGCTGTTCGCGGGCGACCTGACCTCGTCGGCCGCCGCCTGGGGCTGGGTGGCCGCGGTGGTGACCGCCGCCGTCGGGCTGGCCGTGGGGATCCGGACCATGGTACGCAGCACGGACTGACTCCCCCAGGACGACGGCGGAGCGGCGCGCCCGCAGGCGTGCCGCCCCGTCGTCGGCGTCGTCGCCGGCCGGGCGTCAGGCGCGGTGGTCGGGCGTCAGGCGTACTGCTCGCGGAACGCGTCCGTGAGCGTGGGGCCGCCGTCGCCCAGGCGCCACACGCTCCACCCGTCCGCGGTCGCGGTCCCCGACACCGCGACCGCTGCCGCGTCCGGGTGACGGAAGCGGGCGCCGTCGGTCAGCTCGATGAAACCGTCCGGGTACAGGACCGCCTCGAAGCGCTGCCCGCGACGCGGGCGCGACCAGACGAGCGAGACCGGGGTCCCGAAGGCCCGAGCGAGCGCGTGGAGGTCGGGGTCGTCGTCCGGGTCGTCGTCGAGGGGCGAGGCGGACGTGGGAGGTGGGGACGGCACCAGGTCCTGACCCAGCGGGTCGATCGTGCTCAGGGCGTCGACCACGGGGACGTTCGCGGGCGGCTGGTAGGACAACGGGTCGTACGCGGGCTCCTCGGCCTGGTACGACTCGCGCGTCAGCACCGACTCGCGCGTCCGGATCGACTCGCGGGTCCTGATGGACTCGCGCGTCAGGATCGAGGACCGGCTGGGCGTGCGCGACGACAGGGCGTCGTCGGGCGGGCTCGAGTACGCCGACGACGACGAGTAGCGCCCCTGCTCCGACGCCTCGTCCCCCGGGGGGCTCGCCAGCAGCGGGACGGGCGGGACCGTGAGCGGCTCGAGCGGGAGGCTGGGCACCGGATCGGGGACGACGGGCGGGACGCTCAGCGCGAGGTCCGGGACGACCGGGGGCGCGGGCACCGGGGGCGCCGGGGCGAGCGGTTCGAGGACGGGCTCGAGGCGTCCGGTCTCGACCATCGAGCCCGGGGACGAGCCGTAGGTCGTCTCTGCGGCCCCGAGCTCCGTGCCGCGACGACGGTCGGCGCGCGAGCGCTGCGTGACGATCGGCAGCTTGCCCGTCAGAGCGCGACCCACCGCGACGCCCTCCGCGAAGTCGGCCGTGGCCGCCGCGGACCGGGTCCCGACCGCGGGACGAGGCGGCGCCGCGGGGACCGTCGAGCGAGACCGGCGCTCGGGGACCAGGGGCGAGACGTCGACGAACCGGCGGCCGTCGGCGCCGTGCATGACCCCGAGCTTGAGGACCGAGACCGACGACCCCGGCTGGCGCAGGAAGTCGAGGGCGTCCACGATCCCGTCCTCCGCGCTCGAGCAGATGACGATCAGGCGGGCCCCCGTGGCGCGCGACGTCGCCTGCGAGCGGGTCAAGGGGACGTTGTCGTAGAACGTCGAGACGTCCTGCTGGAAGCGCCCGGCGCCCCCGGCGTAGCGGCTCGCGAGCTCGGCGCGCGTGAGCTGGCCGGCCCGGCCCGCATGGTTCATGGCCCGGGTGAGCGTCTCCTCGGTCAGCTCGGCGACGACCTCGATGACCACGGGCAACCCTGCCGCGTCGAGAGCCAGGAGGTGCGGCTCCTCGACCGACGACCCCTGCCGCACGGGGAAGATCTGCTCACCGAGCAGGCCGTCCAGGTGACCGTCGACCACGCGCTGCGCGACCGTGCCGAATCCCCCACCCGCCGGCTGCGACGGGCGGACGAGAACTGGACGCTCGGCGTCCACCTCGAAGAGGGGCATCGTGGTCTCCTGCGACTTGTGACACGGCTCGTAACGCAGCCTCGAACGCTGCCCGGGACGGCGGCGTTGCCGCATAGCCTACGACGCCCGTGAGTGCACGCCGTAAACGCCCGTTTCACCCTGTGGGACGCGGGCGGTGCGTGACGCTCAGTCGCGCGCGAGCCGCTCCTCGACGCGCTCGACCTTGCCCGTCAGCTCCCCCGTGTGACCTGGGCGGATGTCCGCCTTGAGCACGAGCGAGACCCGGTGCCCGCCCGCGCCGACGGCCTCGGTCGCGCGCTTGACCACGTCCATGACTTCATCCCACTCCCCCTCGATCTCGGTGAACATCGACGTCGTCCGGTTCGGCAGACCCGAGGCGCGGACGATGCGGACTGCCTCGGCGACGGAGTCCGTGACGGACTCGCCGGCACCGAGCGGGGCGACGGAGAAAGCGAAGATGGCCATGCGTCCATCATGCCGCGTCCCGCGGGCAGCCCGGGCTTCGCGGCCGGTACCTGCCCGTCGCATCTTCTGACAGGCCCGGGGGCGCGCCGTAGCGTGGTCGCATGGTCACCAGACGCAGCACGCAGACGGTCGGGGACGACGCGGTCGTGGCCGCGACGGGGCAGCCCCGGGCAGCCTGGTTCGAGCTCCTCGACGCGCAGGGCGCGACCGGGTGGACGCACACCCGGATCGCGACCTGGCTCGTCGAGGACCAGGGGGTCGACGGGTGGTGGGCGCAGTCGCTCACGGTCGCCTACGAGCAGGAGCGCGGGATGCGCGCGCCCGGGCAGCGGGCCGACGGCACGTTCGACGTCTCGGTCACCAGGACAGTGGACGCGACGCCCGCGGCGGTCTACGCCCTCGTGTCCGACGACGGCGCCCGCGCCGCGTGGTTGGCTCCCGCCCTGGCGGAGGTCGGGGTCGCGGGCGACCTCGACGTCGTCGGGCGGACGATCGACCGGTCGGTGCGGCTGCGCTGGCCCAACGAGGCCGTGGGCGGGGCGACCGGGCGCGCGCGCCGTGTGCTCCTGAGCTTCGACGCCGCGAACCCGGGCGTGGCCGGAGGCTCCCGGACCCGGGTCGCGGTGAGCTACTCGGGGGTGCCGACGGTCGACGAGGTCGCGCCGCTCAAGGAGTTCTGGAAGGGCCGGCTCGACGCGCTCGCGGCGCTGCTCTGAGGGGCTCCCTCGCCGAAGGTGGGACGCGGCTCGCCGTCGTGCGGGCACGGCGCGCGCCGTGGACGGGTCGTCGACCCTCGGGTGCGGGCTCACCGCGCCAGGCGTCCCCCGCTGCACGTAGCGTGGGCCTCATGCGAATCGGAGCACACGTCGACCAGGCCGACGCCGTCAACCAGGCACGAGCGATCGGCGCCGACCAGGTCCAGGTCTTCCTGGGCGACCCGCAGGGCTGGAAGGGCGCCGAGTTCACCTACCCGGGCGGGGCCGAGGCCCTGCGCGCGGACGCCGCGGCAGCGGACCTCGACGTCTACGTGCACGCGCCGTACGTCATCAACGTCGCGAGCACCAACAACCGCATCCGCATCCCGAGCCGCAAGTCGCTCCAGAAGATCGTCGACGGCGCAGCCGAGATCGGCGCCAAGGGCGTGATCGTGCACGGCGGCCACGTGACCGCCGACGACGACGTCGCGGTCGGCTACGACAACTGGCGCAAGGCGATCGACGCGCTCGACGCCAAGGTCCCCGTCCTGATCGAGAACACGGCGGGCGGGGCCAGGTCGATGGCCCGCACGGTCGAGAGCATCGGGCGGCTGTGGGACGCGATCGGGGCTGCGGAGGGTGGCGACCAGGTCGGCTTCACGCTCGACACGTGCCACGCCTGGGCGGGCGGGATCGACCTGAGCACCGCCGCGGACCAGGTCCGCGCGGTGACGGGCCGGATCGACCTGGTGCACGCGAACGACAGCCGGGACACGTTCGACTCGGGGGCGGACCGCCACGCGCACTTCGGCGACGGGCTCGTCCCGCCCGACGAGCTGGTCGCGGTCGTCGCCTCGGCCGGGGCGCCCGTGATCTGCGAGACGCACGGCGACATGGGCCCGGACATCGCCTGGTTGCGCTCGCGCCTGGGCTGAGAGGCCCGACGGCGCGACCCGCCCCGGGTGGCCGGATGCGGCCGGGCGTCGAGATCGTCGGGTTGGCCGACGTCCGCCCGGCCGAACCGGACGGCCACTCGCCGAGCATGCGGTTACCGTCGGTCGAGCATGCGGTCGGCGGCGGTTTCGGGGTGGAAACGGACGCCAACCGCATGCTCGGCACCGAGAAGGTCAGCCCGTGTTCTGCAGGCCGGCCGCGACGCCGTTGACCGTGAGCAGCAGCAGGTGCTGCAGACCGTCCTTGTACTCGCCCTCGGCACCCGAGCGCAGGCCGCGCAGCGCGCGCAGCTGGAGCAGCGAGAGCGCGTCGACGTACGGGCTGCGCAGCTGGACCGCGCGGCCCAGGACGCGGCGGCCGGCCAGCGGCCACTCGCTGCCCGAGATCTTGAGGACCCACTCGCGCGTCAGGCGCAGCTCCTCGAGGATCTTCTCGGCCAGGTCGTCGCGGTCGCCGAGCGCGAGGTAGCGCTCCGCGATCCGCTCGTCGGCCTTGGCGAGCGACATCTCGACGTTGTCGATGAGCGTCGCGAAGAGCGGCCAGTCGCGGTGCGCCTCGCGCAGCCGCTCGAGGTCGCCGAACTCGCGGAGCGAGGTGCCCAGGCCGTACCAGCCGGCGAGGTTGATGCGGGCCTGCGACCACGAGAAGACCCACGGGATCGCGCGCAGGTCCTCGAGCGACTCGACCGACAGTCCGCGGCGGGCCGGGCGCGAGCCGATCGGCAGCAGGCCGACCTCCTCGAGCGGGGTCACCTCGGAGAACCACTGCGGGAACCCCTCGCTGCGGACCAGCGCGTGGAAGTGCTCGCGCGACGACGAGTCGAGCGCGGCGGCCACGTCGGCGAAGCGCGCGGTGGCCTCGGCGTTGCGGCGCTCGACCGACGGCGCGGAGGCGAGCAGCGTCGCGGCCGCGACCTGCTCGATGTGCCGGGCGGCGATCGTCGCGTCGCCGTAGCGGGCCGTGATGACCTCGCCCTGCTCGGTGAGCTTGAAGCGGCCGTCGACCGAGCCCGGGGGCTGGGCCAGGACCGCGCGGTTCGCGGGGCCGCCGCCACGCCCGAGCGCGCCGCCACGGCCGTGGAACAGCGTCAGGTTGATCTCGTGGCGCTGCGCCCACTCGGCGATACGGCTCTGCGCGGAGTGCAGCGCGAGCGTGGCCGAGACCGGGCCGACGTCCTTGGAGGAGTCCGAGTAGCCGAGCATGACCTCGACCTTGCGGCCGTTCTCGGCGAGCCGGCGCTGGACCTGGGGCAGCTCGAGCGAGGCCTCGAGGATCTCGACGCTCGCCTCGAGGTCGGCGAAGGTCTCGAACAGGGGGATCGCGTCGATCACCGGGGCGTCGTCCGCGCCGTCGAACGCGTGCTCGGCGAGCTGGTAGACCGCGGCCAGGTGCTCGGGCTTCTGCGTGAACGAGACGATGTAGCGGCGCGCGGCACGGATGCCGTAGCGCTGCTGGATCGAGCCGATCGCGCGGTAGGTGTCGAGGACCTCGCGCGTGCGGTCGGACAGCTGGCCGTGCACGCCGTGCTCCGCAATCTCCGCGAGGGCTGCCTCGTGGACCTGCGAGTGCTGACGGACCTCGAGCTCGGCCAGGTGGAACCCGAAGGTCTGGACCTGCCACACGAGCTGCTGCAGGTCGCCGTAGGCCGCACGGGGAGCGCCCGCCGCGATGAGCGAGTCCTGGACGACCTTGAGGTCGGCCTCGAGCTGCTCGGGCGTCTGGTAGGCGAGGTCGGCGTCGCGCAGGCGCGTCGCCGCGACGCGACGGGCCACGACGAGCATGACCGCACGGTGCGGCTCGCTGGGCGACTCGGACGCGGCCTCGGCCGTGATGGCCTCGGAGAGCTGACGCTGCTTCTGCCACAACGAGCGCAGGCCGTCGGAGGCGGGCGTGCCCTGCTCGTCGAGCGTGAGCGTGCGCCCGATCCGCTGGGCGGCCTGCTCGAGGGCCCGGAGCGCGTGGTCGGCCGCGATCGTCGCGGCCTGGCGCGTGGTCTCTGCCGTGACGTTCGGGTTGCCGTCGCGGTCGCCACCGATCCAGGTGCCCAGACGCACGAACGGCGCGGCGAGCGGGCGGTCGTGACCCGCCTTGTCCGCCAGGAGCCAGTCGTCGAGGCGACGGTAGACGGTGGGGAACACCGAGAAGAGGGTCGCGTCGAACACGCTCATCGCGGTGCGGACCTCGTCGATCGGGGTCGGCTTCGCGGCGCGGATCGGGGACGTGCGCCACAGGCCGTCGATCTCGGCGAGGAGCTTGCGCTCGTTCTCGGCGAGCGACGCGCCGCCGGCAGGCAGGCCGTCGCGCTCGGTCAGCAGCGCCGACAGGCGACGGATCGAGGCGGACACGGCCCGCCGGCGGGCCTCGGTCGGGTGAGCCGTGAGGACAGGGCGGAACTCGAGCCGCTGGAGCCGGGCGAGCGCCTCGGCGTGACCGACCTCGTCCGCGAGCTGCGTGAAGGCCTCGGGCAGCGTGTCGTCGACCACGGACGGGGCCAGCTCGGCCTCGCGGTCGTGCAGGACGCGCACCCGGTGGTGCTCCTCGGCGAGGTTCGCCAGGTGGAAGTAGACCGTGAACGCGCGCGCGACCTGCTCGGCGCGCTCGTGGCTGAAGCTCTCGACGAGGCGCTCGGCCTCCTCGAGCGCGGCGTCGGCGTGCTCGCCGTACGCGCGGATCGAGAGCTCGCGCAGCTGCTCGACGTCGTCGAGCAGCGCGGGGTCCCCCGTCTCCGTCAGGACCGTGCCGAGCAGTCGGCCGAGGAGGCGGACGTCGTCACGCAGCGGCGCCGGGACCTCGTGCCGGGCGCCCGTGCGGCCGTTGCCGTCGGTGGATTCGGGGGGAAGGTTGTCGCTCACAGGTCGGAAGCCTAAGTGCTCCGGGTCTCGGCGCGTCCACGCGTCTGCCTGGTGGTCGGTCGGGTCGGCAGGTGCGGAGCGCCCGGACCGTGCGTTCGCGGCACGCGGAGCGGTCCGCCCCCCGGGCAGCGCTACGCCCGGGCGAGGAGACCTCGCCCGGGCGCGTGACGTCGTCGGGAAGGGCCCCTCCCCGTACCCGGTCAGTCCGTGTACGCGCCCTGCCACACCGTGTCGAACGGCGCGTGCGAGCTCACGCGCGCCTCGATCGCCTCGGTGACCATCTGCTTCGCGACGCCCACGGCGCGCTCGACGTCGTTGCCCTTGGCGAGCTCCGCGGTGATCGCCGCGGCGAACGTGCAGCCCGCACCGCTCACGCGCTCCTCGCCCACCTTGGGCACGGAGAAGACCGTGATCTCCTGGCCGTCGAACAGGACGTCGACGGCGTCCGGTCCGGGCAGCTCGACGCCGCCCTTGACGACGACGAAGTCCGGGCCCAGCGCGTGGATGCGCTCGGCGGCCTCGACCAGGTCGTCGACCGACTCGATCGTGTCCATGCCGGACAGGATCTTGGCCTCGAACACGTTCGGGGTGATGACCGTGGCGAACGGCAGGATCTTCTCGCGCAGCGCGGTGTCGGTGTCGAGGGCCGCGCCCGGCTCCTGGCCCTTGCAGATCAGGACCGGGTCGAGGACCACGTGGTGCCAGCGCTGGCTCGCGAGCGACTCGGCCACCACGTCGATCGTCGCGGGCGTGCCGAGCATGCCGATCTTCACGACGTCGAGGTCGTACGTGCTGGTCGCGGCCTCGAACTGGTCCGCGATGACCTGCGGCTCGACCGGGACGAACCGGTGCCCCCAGTCGTTCTCGGGGTCGAACGACACGATGCACGTCAGGGTCCCGACGCCGTAGACGCCCAGCTCCTGGAACGTCTTGAGGTCGGCCTGGATGCCGGCTCCCCCGGTGGCTTCCGATCCGGCGATGACGTACGCGAGGTTGACCATGGTGCTGCCTGTGTCCTTCGAGAAAGGTGTGGTGGGCCCGGGCCGAGCCCCCGGGAAAGCCTACGCCGCGCCGGCCCGTCAGCACCCGTCGGTACCCGCCATCACCCGTCACCGCCCCGGCCGCACCACCTCGGCCTCGTACGCGAGGATCACGAGCTGGACGCGGTTCGTGAGCCCCACCTTGGTCAGCAGCGAGCGCACGTGGCTCTTGACGGTCGCCTCCGAGAGGAACAGCTCGTCCCCGATCTCCTTGTTGGACAGGCCGCGCGCGACGGCCAGGAGCACCTCGCGCTCGCGCGGGGTCGCGAGCTCGAGCCCCGACGCGCCGCCGGGAGCGCTCGCGACGCCCGAGCCTGCGTGCCAGTCGGAGAGCTCGACGTACCGCTCGATGATCCGTCGCGTGACGCCGGGGTCGAGCAGGCTGTCGCCCGCCCGCACCCGGTGGACCGCGCTCACGAGCGACTCGGGGTCGGCGTCCTTGAGCAGGAACCCCGCGGCCCCGGCCCGCAGCGCGCCGTAGACGTACTCGTCGTCGTCGAACGTCGTCAGGACGAGCGTGCGCACGCCCGCGAGCGCCGGGTCCGCGGAGATCTGGGCCGCTGCGTCGATCCCGTTGAGGTGGGGCATGCGCACGTCCATGAGGACGACGTCGGGCAGCAGGGCGCGTGCCATGCGGACGCCCTGGACGCCGTCGGCTGCCTCGCCCACCACCGTGATGTCGGGCTCGTTGTCGAGGATCATGCGCAGCCCCAGGCGGATGGTCGCCTGGTCGTCGACCACGACGACGCGCACGGGCTCGCTGAACGGCCGGCTCTCGGCGACGACGTGCAGGGGCACGGGGCCCGGTGCGCGCCCCAGGGGCGCGGGGCCGCCCGGGAGGGGGGACGGGACGGGGCTGTGGCTCATGGGGTCTCCCGGGGCAGGACGGCCTGGACGCGCCAGCCGCCGCTCTGGTCGGGTCCTGCGGACAGGGTGCCGCCGCAGGACAGGGCTCGTTCGCGCATGTTCAGCAGGCCGTTGCCGCCGTGCAGGTCGGGGTTGTCGGGCAGCGGGGGCCCGGGGTCGCGGACGGCCACGCGCACGTACCCGGGCGTCGCGACGACCTCGAGGCTCAGGCGCGGGGCGAGCGAGTGCAGCAGCACGTTGGTCAGTCCCTCCTGGGCGATGCGCACGACGGCGAGGCTCACCTCGGGCCGCAGGTCGCCCAGGTCGCGGGGCAGGTCCAGCTCGACGTCCCGGCCTGCCTCGGTCAGGCGCGCGGCCGCGGCCCGGACGTCGTCGAGCGCGGGGGCGGGGGCGAGCTCGAGCGCGTCCCCGGTCTCGCGGCGCAGCACGTGCACGACCGAGCGCATCGAGGTCAGCGCCTTCTTGCCCTCCTCGGCGATCCAGGTGACCGCCTCGGCGGGGGCCTGGGGCTGGTTGGGCGCGACGCGGTCCGCGGCCTGCGCCCGGACGACGATCGCGGACATGTGGTGCGCGACGACGTCGTGCAGCTCGCGGGCGATGCGCGTGCGCTCGGCGTGCACGGCCTGCTGGGCGAGCACCCCCTGCAGGGCCGTGAGCTCCTCGTTGCGCTCGCGCAGGGCCTCGCCCGTCACGGCGATGCGCCGGACCATCCACCCGAGCGCCACGGCCGCGAGCGCCAGGGCGACCGTGGTCAGGATCCCCGAGGGCGACGACCAGCCCACGACCTGCCAGTACCCGTCCCAGTGCTCACTGCTCATGTGCAGCGACCAGCCCGACAGGACGACACCGATCGCCGCGAGCGGAGGGGGGACCGCTCCCTGGCGGGTCGCGCCGAAGCCCGCCACGAGGAGCGGGACGAGATGGAACTGGTTGCTCACGGCGTCGTCCTGGAAGAGCGGGTAGAACACCGCGGTGACCCAGAAGACGCCACCGGGCGCGATCCTCCTCAGGGCCAGCGTCAGGACGAGCCAGGCCCCGGTCCACCAGTACGACCGGATGTCCCGAGGCATCCAGTAGTCCCCCTGGTACATGAACCAGACTCCACCGAACCAGACCAGCCCGACCGCGAGCGCGACGAGGAGGTCCTGGGCCCACTCGGGGGCACGGCGGGTCGGTTGCACGTCCTCACCGTATCCAGGGAGGCCGTCGCGGCGAGTCCGCCCTGGGGCTGGTGTCCGACGACGTCGCGTCCGTCCCGGGGACGAACGCGCCCGGGCGGGACGCGCCCTGCGGACAGGGCGAGGACGGCCCCGGGGGGCGATGCCCCGGGCAGGGCCGCGCGGCGAGGGTCGAGACATGACCTTCGACGTCCCTCCCCCGCCCTCTTTCCCCGCCGGCTCCCGGCCCGCGCCGCAGGCCGCTGCTGCACCGACGAGCGCGGTGCCGTCGCCCCCGCTGCCGACCTTCGACTCGCTCGTGCCCGGCACGGGCGCCGCGATCCCGCGGCCTGCGCCACGGGGCAGGCGCGCACGACCCGGGCGCGCCTGGCCGTCCGGTCGCTCCTCGGTGGGCTCGGCCCGTCGACGCCGAAGTCCCGCGGACCGCGTGTACGCCGCCGTGGTCGCCGCCGCGCTCGTCGCGTGCGGGGTCTCGGCGTACCGGCTGCTGGCCCCCGACGCCGCGTCGTCCGGGGCCGGGGCCGTCTCCGGGGCCGGTCCTGGCGCAGGGGCCGGCCCTGGCGCAGGGGCGGCGCCGGGCACGACCGGGGAGGCGGACGGTTCGCGGGCCGAGGCTCCCGCGACCGGCCTCGACCCCGAGCTGCTCCGCCGGTTCGAGCAGGCGCAGGCGCTCGCGGCCGAGGACGGGATCGAGCTGACCCTCGTCTCCGGGTGGCGGTCGGCCGAGGAGCAGGCGCAGGTCGTCGAGGACGTGGTCCGCAAGCGCGGCTCGCTCGAGGAGGCCAAGCGGTGGGTCCTGCCGCCCGAGGCCTCGGCGCACGTGGCGGGCACGGCGATCGACGTCGGGGCGACCGACGGCGCCCTGTGGCTCGGCGAGCACGGTGCGGACCTGGGCCTGTGCCGGACCTACGCGAACGAGATGTGGCACTTCGAGGCGGTCATCGAGCCCGGCGGGACGTGCCCCGAGATGCACGAGGACTCGCGCGTGGGCTGGGAGTGACGCGGCCCGGCAAGGTCGGTGCGCGGCGTGTCCGGACCCGGCCCGGTCAGGAGGCGTCGGGACGGGGCCCGTCGGTGGGCGCGGGACGCCCCTCGCCGGCCGGCGTGGACCCGCCGGGCGCGACAGCGGTCGGTGGCTCGGGGGCGGCCAGCATCTCGGGCGCGCTGCGCACCAGGAGCCACACGGGCAGGATCGCGATGCACAGCAGCGGCAGGACGCCCACGTCGCCCACGACCGCGACCGCGACGAACAGCGCGACCCACCCGTCGCGTCCCACCGCGAGCACGACCCCGAGCACCCCGCTCGCGATCGCGAGCCCGAGCGGGACGCCCGGCAGCGCCGCGTTGACCACGACCCCGGCCGCGACACCGATGAACACCGCGGGGAAGATCCGGCCACCCCGGAACCCCGCGGCCGCGGCGATCACGAGCGCCACGAGCTTGATCGCGAAGATGAGCACGAGGTTCCACGTCGAGAAGTCGGCACGCTGCTGGACGAGCTCGAACGACTGCTCGGACCCCTTGAACAGGGTGAGCGGCCCGCCGATCGCCCCCAGGACGCCCAGCACCACGCCGCCGAGGGTCACGTAGAGCACGGGGTTGCGCATCGAGTGGAAGAACCGGTGCACGTGCGGGAACGCGACGACCCCGAGCAGCGCGAGACCCGCCGCGGCGGTCGCGATCAGGAGCGACGTCCCCACGTCGCCGATGTCCGGGACACCGAGGTCGGGCAGGTCCATCGCGGCGAACGGCCGCCCGAAAGCGTCCATGGTGATGGCGCCCGCACCCGCGGAGACGAGCGGCAGGAACAACCGGTCGAACAGCGGGCCGCCGCTGCGGAAGCCCGCGACGACCCCCGTGAACACGAGCGCGGCCGCGACCGGGGTGCCGAACAGCGCGCCGATCGTCGCCGACGCCGCGAGCATCACGACGAGGTCCGTGGGGACCTTGGGCCACAGCCGCGCGACGACGGCCACGAGCAGCGCGGTGTTGATCGCGATGATCGGGTTCTCCGGGCCCAGGCTCACGCCGCCGGCCAGCCCCAGGACCGTGACGACCACGAGGCTCGGCAGGACCCGCAGCGGCAGCGGCGGCGCGATGAGCTCGGTCGTCGCCGAGTCCCGCCCGCCGTGCCCCGGCACGAGCCACACGACGAGCCCCACGAGCAGGCCCGCCCCGGTCAGCATGATGAAGATCCACCAGCGCGCGTCGGGGTCCACGCCCAGCGCCCCCGGCAGGTCCGTCCACAGGACGTCCTCGACCGCTGCGGACGCCTCGTCGAGCGCCCTGAGGACGACCGCCGCGACGATCCCGATCAGCACGGCCGGGAGCGAGAGCTCGAGCAGCGTGCGGAGCGCGGGGGCGCCGGGCAGGCTGGGAGCAGCGGACGTCCCGGAGGGCGTGGCTGACGCGTCGTCGTCCCGGTCGGGCATGCGCCCAGCGTGGCACGCAGGGCGCGAGCGCGCGCCCTGGGAAGGGCGCTGTCCCCCGGGCGAGGACCGGCCGGCCCGACGTCGGAGCATCAGCCCCAGGGCTGAACTCACCACTCGCGGACCGCACCCTGGGGCCGGGGCGCGAACCGCCGTCGGGCCGATGTCCCCGCCACCTCCCCTTGGGAGGGTCGAGACGTGACCCACCGCAACGACGCGCGCACCGCGCAGAGCCGCCGGCCCGCCTGGGCCGCGCCCTGGCCCGACAAGGCCACCCGCGCTGCGGCCGCCCCCGTCGCCACGCCGACCGACCGGGGCCGTGCACGCCTCGTGACCTACGGGCTCGTCCTCGCTCTCCTGTTCACCGCCGCCGTCGAGGCCGAGCTGTGGCCGCTCACGGCGTACCGGCTCTTCAGCGAGGTGCGTACGGGCACGACGGTGAGCCTCGACCTCGTGGCCGCGACCGCCGAGGGGGACGTCGTCGTGCAGCCGGGCGACCGCGCCGCCCCCCTCGTCACCACGACCCGCCAGTACCAGGACCTCGCGGGGGCCACGCCCGACAGGCGCCGCGAGATGGTGACGGCCTGGCTGGGGCTGGCCGGGATCGACCCCGGCACCGTGCGCTCGGTGCGGCTCGAGCGCACCGTGCGGGCTCTGCCCGCGGGGGCCGACGAGTGGGTCGAGCGGTCCCGCAAGACGGTCCTGGAAGTCACACCGTGAGCGGTACCGCCGGGTCGTCGCTGCGCCGGGCCGCGCTCGCCGTCGACCGGGCGCTGCTCGCCCCCGGCCCCGCGTACCGGCTGGTCGAGGTCCGCACGCTGCTCGCGCTCGTGGTCGGGCTGCGCCTGGCCACGCGCGACTGGACCGCGATCGCACGCCGCCCCGCGACGCTCACCGACCACGGCAACGTCATGGGCTGGCTGGCCCTGACCCCGCCCGCGTGGCTGCTCGTCACGGTCCAGGTCGCGGGGCTCGCGGGCGTCGCGCTCGTCGTCGCGCGCCGTGGGGGGCGCGCCGGGTTCGTGCTCGCGTGGTGCGCGTACACCGCTCTCGCCGCACTGTGGGGCAGCTCGGGCAAGGTCCTGCACAACGACGTCCTGACCGTCACGGTCGCGGTCGCGCTGCTGTTCGCCGCCGATCCGCCCCGCCCGGCGCACACCGCGCCGCGGGCCCCCGCCTGGGGATGGCCGCCGCGTGCGGCACTCGCGACCCTCGCCACGGTGTACTTCCTGACCGGCGCGCAGAAGCTGCGGCACAGCGGCACCGAGTGGGTCTTCAGCGACAACATGTCCTGGGTGCTGCGCCAGGGAGCCGGCGGGTCCCTGTTCAGCACCCGGTGGGTCCAGACCGTCGCGGACCAGCCCGTGCTCACGCAGGCGCTCGCGGGCGGGGCGCTCGCGCTCGAGCTCACGGCTCCTCTCTGGCTCGCGATCCGGGTCGCACGGATCCCGTTCGTGCTCGCGGTCGCCGCGATGCACGGCAGCATCTGGGCGTTCCTCGGGCTGGACTACTCGGCATGGGTCCTGACGGCGGCCGCGGTCGCGGTGCCGCTCGCGCTGCGGCCCGACCGGCGGCTGCTGGGCCGTGCGCTCAGGCGCGGGGCCGGGACCGTGCCGGGGACCGGGGGCGCCGACGCCCCTGCGCCCGGGGCGCCCGACGACGAGAAGCGGGGGGGGGGGGGGGGGGGGGGGGGGGGGGGGGCCGGCCCCCCCCCCCCCCGCGGGGGGGGGGGGGGCGGGCGGTGGGTGGCGGTGAGCGGGGGGGGCGGCGGCGGCCAGC
>NZ_JBIVFZ010000005.1:0-226812 GCF_044748475.1 Oerskovia enterophila | reverse complement strand
GGGGGGGGCGGGCCGGGGGGGGGGGGGGGGGGGCCCCCCCCCCCCCCCCCCGGGCGCCCCCCCCCCCCCCCGGGGGGGGGGGGGGGCCGGGGGGGGCCCCCCCCCCCCCCCCCCCGCTTCTCGTGCTGCGTGCGGTGGTGCTTCTGGTGGTGCTCCTGGATCGGTGGGGCGTTCAGCCGGCACGGCGCAGCCGTGCCCCGAGGGCGTAGGCCCCGACGACCGTCGCCGCGGCGACCAGGACGACGTCCTTGAGCACGTACTGCCCCAGGAGCGTCATGCCCGAGCCGAACAGCTCGTCGAAGAACAGGACCGTCGGGGCGAGGATGCCCACGAACGCGCCGGCCATGACCACGAGCCCCGCGCGCAGCAGGTACCCCGTGACGAGCGTGATCCCGATGAAGCACTCGATGACCGCCGTGCCGATCACCGCGACCGGGCCGTGGACCAGGCCGAGGGTCAGGGTGTCGATCGTGCGCTCGGCGACGACCTCGGCCGGGCTGGCCCCGGGGAAGAGCTTCAGGACCCCGAAGCCCAGGAAGACCAGGCCCAGGGCGACGCGCAGCGCCGGGACGGACCAGCGGGTCAGGACACGAGCGAGGGCGTCGACGGCGCCGCTCAGGTGGGTGGAGACGGAGCCACGGCGGGAGATCGCCTGGCCGTCGACGGAGAGGGTGGACATGGACGTGCCTTTCTGGATGTGGAGGGGTTCCGGCGCCTCGTCGTCGGGCGCACATCCAGAAGGAGACCCTGCACCGGGTGAGTGATGCGGGTCACACCGCGTTTCACCCGGTCGGCCCGGCTACTGGCCGAACATCTGCGCGAACGAGGGCACGCCGTCGAACATGCCCGTCGTGGTGCGCGGGTCGCGGGCCGCGACCGTGCCCGCGAGCTCCTTGGCCGCCTTGCGGATGCGGGCCGGGAGCGGGCCGGCGTCGTGCGTGCTGTCGCCCTCGGCGGCCCAGTCGTCCGTGGCCGCGAAGACCGACGTCGTCGCGACGTCCGCGTGCAGGTACGTGAACAGCGGGCGCATCGAGTACTCGACGGCCAGCGAGTGGCGCGACGTGCCGCCCGTGGCGCCCAGCAGCACCGGCATGCCCTGGAGCGAGTCCTTGTCGAGGATGTCGACGAAGGACTTGAAGAGCCCCGAGTACGTGGTCGTGAACAGCGGGGTGACCAGGACGAGCGCGTCGGCGCCCGTGACCTTCTCGATCACCTCGGCGAGGTCGCCGCTCGCGAAGCCCGTGAGCATCGCGTCGGTGATGGCATGGGCGACGTCGCGCAGCTCGACCGTCGTGACCTCGGCGGTCACGCCCAGGTCGCCGAGCTCGGCCACGGTCGCGGCGGAGAGACGGTCGGCGAGCAGGCGGGTCGAGGACGGCTGGCCGAGGCCGGCGGAGATCGCGACGATCTGGCGAGCGGTCATGAGGTGGTGCTCCTGGTTCGTGAGGGTTCTTCGAGTGTGCCGCACGGTGCGTGCGGCGGGTGGTGCATGGTGCTCTCGTGGCCTGCCGGGTGGTGCTGGGAGCCGGGCCGCCCCTGGCCACAAGGGCGGCCCGGCCGCCCGGGTCTCCCCGGGCGGGTGGTCGGTCAGAGTCCGAACGCGGAGCCCTTGCGGGACGTACCCTCGGCAGCTTCTGCCGCCTGGATGTCGTCCTCTGCGGTCTTGCCCGTCCAGTGGTCGGCGGCCGCGACGACCTGCTCCGCGATCTTGCCCTCGGCGCGTGCCTTCGCGACGCGCTGGGCGTGGCTGGGCGGGTCGCTCGGGACGTGGGCGGGGCGCTTGGCCTCCATCTCCTTGCGGAGCACGGGGACGACCTCGCCGGCCAGCAGGTCGATCTGCTCGAGGACCGTCTTGAGCGGGAGGCCCGCGTGGTCCATGAGGAAGAGCTGGCGCTGGTAGTCGCCGACGTGCTCGCGCATGGCGCCGTAGCGGTCGATGACCTCCTGCGGGCTGCCCACGGTCAACGGGGTCTGCGCGCTGAAGTCCTCGAGCGACGGGCCGTGCCCGTAGACGGGCGCGTTGTCGAAGTAGGGCCGGAACTCGCGCACGGCGTCCTGGGAGTTCTTGCGCATGAAGACCTGGCCGCCGAGCCCGACGATCGCCTGGTCGGCCTGGCCGTGGCCGTAGTGCTCGAAGCGCTGACGGTAGTACCGGACCATCTGCTGGGTGTGGCTGATGGGCCAGAAGATGTTGTTGTGGAAGAAGCCGTCACCGTAGTAGGCGGCCTGCTCGGCGATCTCCGGGGTACGGATCGAGCCGTGCCAGACGAAGGGCGCGACGCCGTCGAGCGGGCGCGGCGTGGCCGTGAAGCCCTGGAGGGGCGTGCGGTACTTGCCCTGCCAGTCCACGACCTCCTCCTCCCAGAGGCGACGCAGCAGCGCGTAGTTCTCGATCGCGAGGTTGACGCCCTCACGGATGTCCTTGCCGAACCACGGGTAGACGGGGCCGGTGTTGCCGCGGCCCATCATGAGGTCCATGCGACCGTCCGAGATGACCTGGAGCATCGCGTAGTCCTCGGCGATCTTCACCGGGTCGTTCGTGGTGATGAGCGTCGTGGAGGTCGACAGGATGATGTTCTTCGTCTGCCCGGCGAGGTAGCCGAGCATCGTCGTGGGGGACGACGGGACGAACGGGGGGTTGTGGTGCTCACCCGTGGCGAACACGTCGAGGCCGGCCTCGTCCGCGTGCTTGGCGATGGTGAGCATGGACCGCACGCGCTCGGTGTCGTTGGGCGTGCGACCGGTGACGGGGTCGGTGGTGACGTCGCCGACGGTGAAGATGCCGAACTGCATGGGGGTTGCTCCCTCGTCCTACAAGTTGATGCATTTGCATGTACTTGGAGGAGAACCGGGAGGGTGGCCGGGTTATTCCCCGGAGATCGAGGTGTCGTGGGTCACGCGCTGCGGACTCGTCGTCGACCAGTTGTCAGAGCTGGGCCGGGGTATGCCCCGGCCCAGCTCTGACAACGGATCGGGCGTCTGCGCGCGCCCGACGCCGGAGCGCACCCGGGGCGCTCGGGTGCGCTCCGGCGTCGGGCAGGCAGGACCCCACACACCGGGCGAGAGCGCCTGGCGGACGTCCCCTACGCCGGTCGTGGCGCGTACATGATGACCGCGACGCCCACGAGGCACAGCAGCGCACCGGTCACGTCCCAGCGGTCGGGCCGGAAGCCGTCGACCGCCATGCCCCACACCAGCGAGCCCGCGACGAACACTCCCCCGTACGCCGCGAGGATCCGCCCGAAGCTCGCGTCGGGCTGGAGCGTCGCGAAGAACCCGTAGAGCCCCAGCGCGACGATTCCCGCCCCGATCCAGACCCACCCCTTGTGCTCGCGGACGCCCTGCCAGATCAGCCACGCGCCACCGATCTCGAAGAGCGCAGCGGCGCCGAAGAGCAGGATCGAGCGCAGGACGGTCATGTGGTCTCCTCGGGACGGACGGGTGCAGCGGGACCGCAGCGGCGGCGCCGTGCGGCGCACCACATCATCGCGCGCGCCGGTCGCCACGAGGGAACCACGGGGGGCGCCGCGGGGGCGCCGCGGCGGGTCACCGCCGGGCCTCCCCAGAAGGCCCCCGCCCCTGGCGTTCTGCACAGCCCCCTCCCAGGGACCCGGGCCAGACTGGCACGAGCCCCCATCTCCCCGAGGACCGGAGACCCGATGCCCGACACCACGCACCCCGCTGCGACCGTCCGTCGCGCCCGCTTCATCGACGTGCCCGGCGTCGCCCGGCTGCTCACGACCGACCACCCCGTGGTCGACCTCGACGGCGACGGGCGCCCCGACGCCCCGGTCGACCCCGAGCAGCTCTCGTCCGCGACGCGCCTGGTCCTGGGCCACGGGATCCTCGAGCAGGGCGAGATCTGGGTCGCCGAGGACGCCGACGGTCTCCTCGCCACGACTGTGTGGCTGCCGCCCGAGGTCCCCGCGTTCGAGGACGAGCTCCGCGAGGTCCTGGTCCGCGAGGTCGGCGTCGACCCGCTCGACGAGCCGGCCGACGACGAGCCGGTCCGCGTCGCGACCCGTCAGGCGCTCGGCATCGCGCAGTCCGCGATCGCCGACGCGCTCGACGCCGTCCGCCCGCGCCTCGTCCTCGTCGCGTCGGCCGTGGCGCCCGACGTCGAGGGCGCGGAGCGGGTCGACACGCTGCGCCGGCTCGTCGACGCGCCCGCGAGCGCCCGGCACTCCCCGGACGGCTCACCGGTCGAGGGCCCGTTGTTCACCGCGATCGTCGACCCGGCGCGCGTCGAGGGGATGCGCTCGATCGGGTTCGTCGAGCACCGCAGCGTCGAGCTCGAGCCGCACGGGACCCTGTGGATCGGCGTGCGGGCCTGAGGGCCCACGCGCGGACCGGCCTACGCGACCGCGGCGACCGCGAGCGTCCCGGCGACCACGGCCAGGGGCGCGAGGACGAGTCCCTGGCGCACGAGCGGCCACCAGCCGACCTCGCGGAAGCCCATCCAGTGGCGTGAGCACTGGACCCACCAGAGCACGGTCGCGACCGAGGCCCACGGCGTGACGAGCCGGCCGGCGTCGACCGGTCCCCAGCCACTCGCCCGGCCCCCGCGCACGCGGGCGCCCGCTACCCGACGAGCGGCTCGGTCACTATCGCACGCGCCCAGCCGTCTGCCGTGGGCGTCGCTGGCTTTCGTCCCGGGTGCACAGCGGGCAGAGTCGGAGGCATGACGGACGCGACGCGGTTGCTGGTGCTGGGCGGGACGGAGTTCGTGGGTCGGGCGGTCGTCGACGACGCCCTGGCCCGCGGCTGGGACGTCACCATGTTCCACCGGGGCACGCGCGACGCCCCGCCCGGGGTGCGGGACCTGCGCGGCGACCGCTCCGCCGTCGGGGGCCTGGACGCCCTGGCCGAGGGCGAGTGGGACGTCGCGGTCGACACGTGGTCGTGGGCGCCGAGCGCGGTGCGCGACGCCGCGCGCCTGCTCGACGACCACGTGGGCCGGTACGTGTACGTGTCGAGCCGGTCGGTCTACACGTACCCGACGGGCGCGGGCCTCGGCGAGGACGCGCCCCTCGTGGAGGCCTCGCCCGACGACGGCGCCGACGTCGACTACGCGCGCGCCAAGCGCGGCGGCGAGCTGGCCGTCGAGGAGTCGTTCGGGCACCGCGCGATCCTCGCGCGGGCGGGCCTGGTCCTGGGGCCGTGGGAGAACGTCGGGCGCCTGCCGTGGTGGTTGCAGCGCGTCGCGCGCGGCGGGACCGTGCTCGCCCCGGGGCCGCGCGAGCTGCCCCTGCAGTACGTCGACGCGCGCGACCTCGCGGCGTTCGTGCTCGACGCGACCGAGCAGGGCCTGAGCGGGCCGTTCAACGTCGTGAGCCCCAGCGGGCACGCGACCATGGCCGAGCTGCTCGACGCGTGCGTGGCCGCGACGGGCTCCGACGCCGAGCTGCGCTGGACCGCGCCCGACGTGATCGAGGCCGCGGGCATCGCTCCCTGGACCGAGCTGCCCGTCTGGCTCCCGCCGGGCGAGCTGCACGACACCCTGCACCGCGGCGACGTGTCGCGCGCGGTCGCGGCGGGACTGCGCAACCGGCCCGTCGAGGAGACGGTCGCGGACACGTGGGCCTGGTTGCAGACCCAGCCCGACGGCGCTGCTCCCCAGCGCGCGGACCGCCCTCGGGTGGGGCTCGACCCGGACAAGGAGGCGCGGGCGCTCGCGCTCTGACGGCTTCGGCGCAGAGACCCCGGAGCGGCACCAGTTGCCGACGCCACGTTGGTATCCTTACCGACAAGGCGTCGGCAACCCGTGTCGACCCGGAAGGAGCACCATGTTTCTCGCGTGGCGCGAGCTGTCGTTCGCGCGCTCACGATTTGCCCTGATGGGGGGTGTCGTCGCGCTCGTGTCCGTGCTCGTCGTCCTCTTGTCGGGCCTGTCCTCGGGACTCGTCAACGACGGCGTGTCGGGCCTCAAGAAGCTCCCCGTCGCGGCCTTCGCGTTCGGCGCGGACACCTCCGTCGACTCGGCGTTCTCCCGTAGCACGGTCGACCGCGAGCAGGCCGAGCGCTGGGCCGCCCGCGACGACGTCGCCGACGCAGCACTGTTCGGCAACCAGCTCGTCAACGCCGAGGGCCCCGGCGGCGAGGCCGTCGACCTGGCACTGTTCGGCGTCGAGCCAGGGTCGTTCGTCGCGCCGTCCACGACCGACCTGGCCACCGGGGAGATCCTCGGGGACCCGCACGGGATCGTCGTCAGCGAGACAGTGGGCGACCTGGGCCTGGGTATCGGGGACACCGTGACGATCGAACGGCTGGGCACCGAGCTCACGATCGTCGGCGTGCTCGACGGGCAGCACACGTTCGGGCACGTCGACGTCGCCTACATCCCCCTGGCGACCTGGCAGGAGATCCACGCCGGCGCGACCGACGCCGCCGAGGTGCGGCCCGAGGCGTACGACGAGGCGACCGCCGTCGCGCTCGCGCCCGTCGACGGCGCCGACCTCGACCTCGCGGCCGGTGACGCGGCCGCAGGCACCGCTGCCGTCTCGCTCACGGAGTCCTTCGACGGGTCACCGGGCTATGCGGCCGAGACGCTCACGCTCAACCTCATCCAGGTCTTCCTCTACGCGATCTCGGCCCTCGTCGTCGGTGCGTTCTTCACGGTCTGGACCATCCAGCGCAAGCACGAGATCGCGGTTGCCCGCGCCATGGGCGCCTCGACGTCGTACCTCGTGCGCGACGCCCTCGGCCAGGCGGCGGTGCTCCTCGTGGTGTCCACCGCGATCGGCATGGGCGCGGGCGTGGGCTTCGGCGCGCTGCTCACGTCGACCCCCATGCCGTTCGCCCTCGAGGCCGGGCCCCTCGCGCTCGCCGCGGTGCTGCTCGTCGGGCTCGGCCTCGCGGGCGCCGCCGCCTCGGTCGGCCGCATCGCCCACGTCGATCCCCTGACGGCTCTCGGAGGCCAACGATGACGCACCCCACCCAGCAGGTCTCGAGCACCTCGACCGCCACCCGGGCCGGGCTCGAGATCGACGGCGTGACCCTGACCCTCGGCGACGGCGACTCGACCGTCACCGCGCTCGACCACGTGCACCTCACGGTCGCCCCAGGAGAGCTGCTCGCCGTCCTGGGCCCCTCGGGCGCGGGCAAGTCCAGCCTGCTGGCGGTCGCCGGTGCGTTGACCCGGCCGACCTCGGGCTCTGTCCGCATCGACGGCACCGACGTCTCGGCGATGCCCTCGGCCGGCCAGGCCGCGCTCCGACGCGAGCGGATCGGCTTCGTGTTCCAGTCCGGCAACCTCCTGCCCGCGCTGACCGCCCTCGACCAGCTGCGGTTCGCGCTCCACGTCTCGGGCGGGAAGAACCGCGGACGCGACCCCCTGACCCTGCTCGAGCAGGTGGGCATGGGGCACAAGGCCGACCGACGACCCCACGAGCTCTCGGGTGGTGAGCGCCAGCGCGTAGGGATCGCGCGCGCGCTCGTCACGGCCCCCGCGCTGCTCCTCGTCGACGAGCCCACGGCGGCACTCGACCGCGCGCGCAGCCACGAGGTGGTCCGGCTGCTCGCGGCCGAGACCCACGACCACGGTGTCGCGACCGTCATGGTGACCCACGACCACGACGTGCTCGAGCACTGCGACCGCGTCGTCCACATGGAGGATGGGAGACTGAGCGCTTGATCCACGCTTCCCTGCCCCGGGCGGGGCAGGGAAGCCGCCGTGAGGAGAACCGTGCCCCGCATCAGCGCCCCGACCGTCGCCGAGCACCGTGCGGCGCAGATGCGAGTGCTCCTCGACGCCGCACGGTCGCTCCTTGCCGAGACAGGCCGACCGCCGACGTTCGCGGCGCTCGCCGAACGCGCGGGCCTCGCCCGCCCCAGCCTCTACCAGTACTTCCGCTCCGCGGACGACCTGCTGCTCGCCATGGTCGAGGACGTCTTCCCGAGGTGGTCGGCGACCGTCGCACGGGCTATGGACGCTGCTCCTGACGACCGCGGCCGCGTCGTCGCCTACCTCCGAGCGAACCTCGAGCTCGTCGCCCAGGGCGAGCACGCCCTCGCGACGGCCCTCGCGACAGTCAGCCCGCCGAACGCCGTGATGGAAGGCTCGCGCGCCATGCACGACGAGCTCGTACGGCCGCTGAGTGACGCCTTGCAGGCGCTAGGGACCCGGGACGTCGCCCGCTCGGCAGAGCTGATCAACGCGGTGGTGAACTCCGCCTCACGCATGATCGAGTCCGGCACCCCCCTCGACGACGTGTGGAGCAGCGTCGAAGAGCTCGTCGAACCGTTCCTCGACCGCCTGGTCCACGAGCGAGGGGACGCTCACGGCTTCAGGTAGTCGAAGATGAGCGTCGTGCTCGTGCCCGCGACCTCGGGGCGCACGCTCAGCGTGCTCGCGACCAGGTCCCGCAGCGCCGACGAGTCGCGCACCGCGACGTGCACCATGAAGTCACGGTCCCCCGTCACGAAGTAGATGCCCTCGACGTTCGGCAGCCCCGCGAGGTAGTCGCGGAACGCCGTGAGCCCCGAGCGGGCGTGCGAGTGCAGGCGGATCGCGATGAGCGCCTGGAGGCTGCGCCCCATGGCTGCCGGGTCCACCTCGGTGCGGAACCCCTGGATGACCCCGCGCTCCTGGAGCGAGCGGATACGCGTGTGGCACGTCGACGGCGCGATCCCCACGGCGTCCGCGACGGCCTTGTTCGTGGCCCGCGCGTCGGCCTCGAGGAGAGCGAGGATGCGCCGGTCCGTCTCGTCGAGGACTGCGGCCTGGACGTGGCCTGCACCGGCCCGAATTTCGTTCGGCATGCTCGCCCTTTCGCTCCACAGGACAGAAGGATGTTCGCCGGACAGATCAGTTCCCGAAGATCAGACCGCCCACCTTGAACCGTACCGAAGATCCCTCCAACATTGACCGTGAGGCGCAACCCGTCTCCCACGACCCGGCCTCAGCATCCTCGAGGCCGGGTCGAAATCGTCCCAGGGCAAAGGAGCCCCGATGGCCACCCCTTCTCGCACCTCCACCACCGGTGCACGCACCCCCCGCACGGCAGTCGTCGTCGGCGCCGGCATGGTGGGTCTCGCGACCGCCTGGCACCTGCAGGAGCGCGGTGTCGACGTCACGGTCCTCGACCGCGAGGGCGTCGCCGCAGGCTCGTCGTGGGGCAACGCCGGCTGGCTCACGCCCGGCATGGCCATGCCGCTCGCCGACCCCACGCTGTGGACCTACGCCCCCAAGGCGCTGCTCGACCCGGCCGCGCCCCTGCACATCCCTGCACGGCTCGACCCGCGGTTGTGGTCGTTCCTCGCCCGGTTCGCGGCGCACGCGACCCCGCGCGCGTGGGACCGCGCCATGGCGGCGCTCACGCCGATCGACCGGCTCGCGCTCGACGCGTTCGACGAGCTCAGCGCGCACGGCGTCGCCGCCCGCTCGACGCCCGGTCCGTTCGTGATCGGGTTCGAGGACGAGAGGCAGGCCGCGCCGTTCCTCCACGAGATCGCCCAGGTCGAGGCTGCGGGGCAGGTGGTCCCGCTGCGGCGCATCGACCGGCCCGACGGCGCCGCGCACCTCTCCGGTCCGTCGCACCCGGGCGTGGCTCGAGCGCACGGGGCGAGCGGCGCCGTCGGGCATGCCTCCTCCTCGACGTCCCCGGACCGGGGCCGAGCACCCGAGGTGAGCGACGCCGTCGGGCGTCCTGCCCAGCTCACCGACCGCGTGCGCGCGGTCTACGCCCTCGAGGGCCAGCGGTTCATCGAGCCCGGACCGTTCGTCGGCGCGCTGGGCGACGCGGTCCGCGCGCGCGGCGGGCGCATCGTGACCGACGCGACCGTCACCGGGCTGCGTGCCCAGGCGGGGCGCGGCGTGCAGGTGCTCGTAGACGGGCAGGACCCCGTGGTCGCCGACGTCGCGGTCCTCGCGACCGGCGCCTGGCTGCCCGGGCTCGCGCGGCCGCTCGGCGTGCGCACGCTCGTCCAGGCCGGGCGCGGCTACTCGTTCACGGTCAAGACCGACGTGCCGGTCGAGCAGCCGATCTACCTGCCGTCGCGCCGCGTCGCGTGCACGCCCTACCAGGGGCGGTTCCGCATCGCGGGGACCATGGAGTTCCGGGGCCCCGACGAGCCGTTCCAGCCGCGGCGCATCGACGCGATCCTCGCGTCGGTGCGCGACCTGTTCCAGGGAGTCGACCTCGACGACCGGCACGACGAGTGGGTCGGCTCCCGGCCCGTGACCCCCGACGGGCTGCCGCTGGTCGGGGCGACCCGGGCGCCCGGCGTGTACGTCGCGGGCGGGCACGGGATGTGGGGCATCGTGCTCGGGCCCGCGACGGGGAAGCTGCTCGCCGAGCAGATCGTGACCGGGACGGTTCCGCAGGAGATCAGGGCGTTCGACCCGCTGCGGTGAGGGTGCGGGCGTGGGTGGCCGGCCGCTGGCCGCTTGCCGCTGGCCACCGAGAAGTGAGCAGACGCCCCTGGATCGCCCGGATCAGGGGCATCTGCCCACTTCTCGGCGAGAGCGGCAGTCACGAATTCACCCGCTCGCGCGCCTCCGTTCTGCCACGTCCACGGCCGGGCCGACCTCTCTCCTCTCAGGGGCAGGGCCAGCAGGTCCGCCGGGCGACGGCACGGCGCAACCACGACGAGGTGGCCGACATGCGTGCTCGATCAGCTCTCCCGCTCCTCTCTGCCCTTGCCCTCGGCGCCGTGCTCCCGCTCGCCGCGAGCGCCCAGGCCACCGTCGACGAGTCGCCGCCGCCCTCGTGCCAGGACGTGATCGAGCTCGCGACCTCCCATCGTCCGAGCGCAGCGCTCGTCGCCGCGGCCCAGGTCGAGGCCGCGGGTGGGGCTGCCTGCGAGGCCACCGTCCTGGCCGAGGCCGAGGAATCGGTCGCCGAGGCTGCGGTGCTCCTGCGTCGGGCACAGGGGCTGGACGCCGAGGCGGGCCGCGTCGCGACCGACACCGAGGCGGCCGCGGAGCTCCGCGGCGCTGCCGACACCTCCTACGCCCAGGCGCTCGCGCTCGACCTCGGCTCGACCGCTGCGTTCGACGGACTGACCTCGGACCCGGGATCCGAGGCCCCGCCGGCCGGCACCGCCGTGGCCGCTGCCCGGCTCGTCGACCTGGGGCATCGCGCCGAGGCCCGCGAGCTGCTCCTCACGGCGGTCAAGGAGGGCAAGGTGGAACCGGAGGACCTCGACCAGGCACTGCAGGACCTGCTGGCCCCGAGCCCCCCGGAGACCGTCGTGGACTGGTGGGACGAGGACGGCAGGACGTGGCTCACGGTCGGGGCCTGGTGCGTCGCGGGGCTCGCCCTGATCTACCTGGTGCTGTGGACCTGGGTCCGTCGCCCGCCCTACCGGATCGACCCCGCGACCCAGGCCGTGACCGCGGGGAAGGCCGACGACGTCGCCCAGGCATGGGCCGAGATGCTCCCGCGCCGGCTCGACGACCTCGCCGAGTCGACACCCGCCATGCGGATCTCGACAGGCCCGGACACCGACCTCACGCTCCCCGACATCGACGGGATGCCGTCGGGCTTCAAGGCCGTCGTGGAGTTCTGGACGTGGTTCCGACGCCTGCGCGTGCGTCACGTCTCGGCTCTCCTGCACGACGAGGGCGGGAAGGTCGGCGTGACGGTCTCGATCAGGAAGCGGTCCGGCAGGCTCATCGAGACCCGGACGCTCCGCCCCCTGGACGACGCCGCGCCCGTCGACCGGGCGACGTATCTCGGCCTGCTGCCACAGGCCGCCGTCTGGATCGCGTTCCAGACCACCGAGCGACGCCACCGGGTCGCCGTGCTCGGGACGAGGTCCGAGGTCGCGGTCCTCCATTTCGCCGACTCGGCCGCGCTCCTCGCCGCCGGAGACAAGGGGACCGCCCGCCAGGCTCTGCTCCGGGCGCGCGCCGCAGATCCCGCGATGCTCGCTGCCCGGCTCAACCTCGCGGTCCTCGACCTCCGGAGGGAGGGCGAGGATCCGGCCGTCGCCCCGCAGGACTGGCGGGCGCGGCTCGAGGCGCTCCACGGCGTGGAGCACGCGGCGTCCGCACGGCTCGCGGAACTCCTCGGCGGCACGCCTCACGTCCGTCCGACCACGCGCGACCACTGGTGGAGGGAGGTCGTCCGATGCCGTGCGACAGTCATGCGGGCCTGCTACAACCGGGCGATCAGCGTCCTCAACTGGTCGGTCGTCGACGACACCGACGAGATCCGGCAGCACCTGGGCGCAGCGTTGGACTCCACCAGGAAGGCTGCGGT
Organism: Oerskovia enterophila; assembly: GCF_044748475.1. Lineage (NCBI taxonomy): Bacteria > Bacillati > Actinomycetota > Actinomycetes > Micrococcales > Cellulomonadaceae > Oerskovia > Oerskovia enterophila. The sequence continues at coordinate 214,606 of NZ_JBIVFZ010000005.1, read as the reverse complement.
CGAGCTGCGCGAGACCACCCCGCGACGGTCCCGGTGGACGGCCATCCGACGGACCGGGCACAACGTCCAACGGCACTCGGAGCTCATGCGTCGAGGGCACGTCGATCCCGGTCCGGCTGAGTTCCTGACCGACGTCCGGAAACAGCTCGCGGCCATCTACCCGAGCTGGGAGACCGCCTACCCGGACGTCCTCCCCGGATGGGTCGACTACGGCATCGCCTGCGTCGCGGCCACCGTCGTGCCGCGCAACGCCGACGCGCCGACCAGACCGGCCGCCGTCGCGCGTGTGCAGTCGTGGTTGGACCGCGCCTTCACCAAGCAGCCCGGACACTACGTCTCGGCCGCTCGACGGGACCCGTTCTTCTCGCACCTCGTGACCGTCTCCGACGAACCGGCCAGCGCCGAACCGCGCCCGGCGCCACCGGACGGTCCGGCCGCCGAGAACTGAGCGAGAAGTGAGTAGACGCCCCTGGATCGCCCGGATCAGGGGCATCTGCTCACTTCTCGGCGAGAGCGACCGGCTCGCGCACCACGTCGGCCGGCGCCGCGTCGACCCTGATGGCCTCGAGGTAGTCCGCGATCGCGTCACGGTTCCTCGTGAGGGTGTCGATGCGCTCGGTCATCCGCGCCAGCTCGGTCTCGAGCAGCGCGATCTTGTCCGGATAGGCGTTGTGCAGGTGGATCTCGCGCGGCTGGTTGAGGCACGGCAGCAGCTCGGCGATGATCCGCGTCGGGAAACCGACCTCCAGCAGGCCCCGGATCTGGAGCACGCGGTCGACGAGGTGCTCGCCGTACTCGCGGTAGCCGTTCTCCTCGCGCTGCGGGGTCAGGAGCCCCTGCTCCTCGTAGTACCGCAGCAGGCGCGTGGCCGTGCCGGTGCGGCGGGACAGCTCGCCGATGCGCATGTGATGCACCCCTCTCGCGGGTCGGGCTTGACCTTCACACCCATGTCAGACATTCATGCTAACCCCATGACCACGTGCACCACTCCGACCGAGTCGTCGACCGGCGCTCCCCCGCCGTCCACAGCGCCCGCCCCGCCCGCCGCGATCGCCGCGCCTGCGAGTCCCCCGACGTCCACAGCGCCCCCTGTGCCCCGGACGGCCACGCTCCCCGACCAGACCGACGCACCCGCGGACGCTCCGTCGTCGGGCACGAGCTTCCCCCTGCTGCCCCTGCTCGCCCTGGCCGCGACCGGGTTCGTCACGCTCCTCACCGAGGTGCTGCCCGCGGGCGTGCTGCCCGCGCTCAGCGCCGACCTCGGGGTCTCCGCGAGCGCCGCCGGGCAGACCGTCACGGTCTTCGCGATCGGGGCGATCGTCGCCGCGATCCCCCTCAGCCGCGCCACGGCCCGCTGGCCCAGGCGACGCCTGCTGCTCACGACGATCGCGGGGTTCGCGGTCGCGAACACCGTGACGGCCGTGTCGTCGAGCTACGCGCTCACGCTCGGCGCGCGCTTCGCGGCCGGGCTCGTCGCCGGGCTGACCTGGGCCCTGCTCGCCGGGTACGCACGGCGCCTGGCCGCGCCGGAGCAGGCCGGGCGAGCGCTCGCGATCGCGATGGGCGGCGCGCCGCTCGCGCTGGCTCTCGGTGTCCCGGCCGGGACAGCGCTGGGCGCGACCGTCGGGTGGCGCTGGGCGTTCGGCGCCATGACGATCCTCAGCCTCGGGCTGGCGGCGTGGGTGCGCTGGGGCGTGCGGGACTTCCCGGGCGAGCCGCGCGGGACGCAGGTGCCGATCGGGCAGGCGCTGCGGCTGCCCGGCGTCGCGCCGGTCGTGCTCGTGACGGGCCTGACCGTCCTCGCCTACAACGTGTTCTCGACGTACGTCGCGGTGTTCCTCGAGGACGTCGGGCTCGGTGCGCAGACCGGTGTGCTGCTCGCGGTGCTCGGCGCGACGTCGTTCGCGAGCCTCGTCGTGATCGGTGCCCTGATCGACACGCACCTGCGCGTCATGACGGTCCTCGCCGCCTCGCTCCTGGGGCTCGCGGGCCTGACGCTCGCGGTCGCGGCGGGCTCCCCCGTCGCGGTCTACGCCGCGGTCGCCGCGCTGGGCTTCGCGTTCGGCGGCAGCGGGACCCTGTTCCAGACGGCGCTCGCGCGAGCAGCGGGTCCCGCGGCCGACGTCGCACAGTCTGCGTTCGTCACCTCGTGGAACGGGGCCCTCGCGCTCGGCGGGATCGTGGGCGGTGTGGTGCTGGGTGCGGGCGGGTCCGGCGCGCTGCCGTGGGCGACGCTCGCGCTCGCGGTGCCGGTCGTGGGGATCGTGCTGGGGGCGCGGCGGCATGCGTTCCCAGCGGCATCGGGCGGGAACCGGCGCGTCGAGAAGTGAGCAGATGCCCCTGATCCGGGGAGATCGGGAGCATCTGCTCACTTCTCGGCGGCGACGGGTGCGGGTGCGGCAGCCACGGCAGGTGCCGCAGCGCAGGAGCTGCGGCTAAGCCGTTGAACGCGTCGGGGTCCGGTCCGATCCGGCCGTCGGCCCGGTCGAGGCCGTCGATCGCCTCGACCTGCTCGGCCGACAGCTCGAAGCCCAGCACGTCGAGGTTCGCCGCGATGCGCGCGGGGGTCACGGACTTGGGGATCGCGACGGTCCCGGCCTGCAGGTGCCAGCGGAGCACGACCTGCGCGGGCGTCACGCCGTGCGCGTCGGCGATCGCACCGAGGACCGGGTCGCCCAGCACCGTGCCCTGACCCAGCGGGCTCCACGCCTCGGTCACGATCCCGAGCTCGCGGTGGCGCTCGCGCAGGGCGCGCTGGGCGAACGCCGGGTGCAGCTCGACCTGGTTCACGGCCGGCGTCACACCCGTGGCCGCGATGATCGCGTCGAGGTGCGCAGGCTGGAAGTTCGAGACGCCGATCTCCCGGACGAGCCCCGCGTCGCGCAGCGCGACGAGCTCCTCCCACGCCTCGACGTACCGGCCCAGGCCCGGTGCGGGCCAGTGGATCAGGTACAGGTCGAGGCGGTCGAGCCCGAGGCGCTCGAGGCTCTGCTCGAACGCGGGGCGCACGGCATCGCGCGACAGGGCGTCGATCCACAGCTTGCTCGTCACGAAGACCTCGTCACGGGGCAGGCCCGACGCGGCGATGCCCGCGCCGACCCCCGCCTCGTTGCCGTAGACCGCGGCGGTGTCGATGCTGCGGTAGCCCGCGTCCAGGGCGAGCGAGACGGCCCGGGCGGTCTCGCCGTCGGGCACCTGGAAGACGCCGAAGCCGAGCTGCGGGATGCTCGTCCCGCCGCGCAGAGCGACCGCGGGGACGGTGGTGGTGCTGGTCATGGTTTCTCCTGAGGATGGTGGTGGGAGGGTCAGGCTGCAGGGACGGTGACGTGGGGGGCCGGGGCGGGCGCCACCGCGGTCCGCCGCTCCTGGAGCGTCGCGACGCCGAGCGCCACGACCGCGAGCAGCGTGAGCGCGGCTCCCACCCACAGGGGCGAGGTGAAGCCGAGGCCGGCCGCGATGGTCAGGCCGCCGATCCACGCACCCAGCGCGTTGCCCACGTTGAACGCCGCGATGTTGGCGCCCGAGGCCATGGTCGGGGCGGCCTGCGCGTGGCCCATGATGCGCATCTGGAGGCCGGGCACGGTCGCGAACCCGAACGCCCCCATGAGGACCAGCGAGACCACCGTCATGACCTGGCTCGTCGCGGTGAGCGCGAAGACCGCGAGGATCACGGTCAGCGCGCCGAGGATCGCGAGCAGGCTCGTGGTCAGGAAGCGGTCCGCGGCCTTGCCGCCCAGGTAGTTGCCGACGAACAGCCCCACGCCGAACAGCACGAGCAGCCACGGCACGCTCGTGGTCGCGAACCCGCCGACCTCGGTGACCGTGAACGCGATGTAGGTGAACGCGCCGAACATGCCGCCGAACCCGAGCACGGTGACCAGGATGGACCACCAGACCTGCGGGTTGCGGAAGGCCGCGAGCTCGGTCCGCAGGGACGGGGTGCCCGACGGCGCAGCCCCTGCCGGGAGGGCGAGGTCGCCCGCAGCGGGGGTCGTCGAGGCGGCGCGAGCCGGTGCGACGCCGTGCGCGCCGGACGCCCGGCGCGTGGACGGCACGAGCAGCAGGATCCCGACGAGCGCGACCACGCCGATGGCCGTGATGGCCCAGAACGTCGAGCGCCAGCCGTACTGCTGGCCCAGGAACGTGCCGAACGGCACGCCCAGGACGTTGGCGGCCGTGAGGCCCGCGAACATCATCGCGATGGCCCCGGCCCGCTTGGAGGGCGCGACCATGTCGGCCGCGACGACCGCGCCGATGCCGAAGAACGCACCGTGGCACAGCGCCGCGAGGATGCGTCCGGCGAGCAGCAGCTCGTAGGTGGGGGCGAGGGCCGAGACCAGGTTCCCGGCGATGAACAGGATCATGAGGCTGCCGAGGACCGTCTTGCGGTCGAGGCGGATCACGGCGGCGGTGAGGCCGATCGCGCCGACGGCCACCGCGAGCGCGTAGCCCGAGATGAGGTAGCCGGCGACGGCCTCGGTCACGCCGAACTCGGTGGCGATCTCCGGCAGGAGACCCATGATGACGAACTCGGTGAGCCCGATCCCGAAGCCCCCGACAGCGAGGGCGAGAAGACCCAGCGGCATGCGCTGCTCCTTGTCTGATTCAGGGCACCCGCGCTTGAGCGTGTGTGCAACAACCGGCGCTTGCAGTAGTTGCAGGCGCCTCCTAAATAGTTGCACGCGCCGGTAGTTCACACAAGCGGTATAGTTGAGAGCGACGTCACGACAGGCACAGGAGGCACGCATGGGCATCGGGGACGACGCGGTCGAGATCCGCTCGCAGGGCTGGCGCACGCTCGCCGCGCTGCACGGCATCCTCGACACCGCGCTCGAACGAGCGCTCCAGGCCGAACACGGCCTCTCGGTCGTCGAGTACACCGTGCTCGACGCGCTCTCGCGCCAGGACGGCTGGCACATGCGGATGCAGCAGCTCGCACGCGCCGCGGCCCTGAGCAGCAGCGCCACGACCCGCCTGGTCAACCGTCTCGAGGACCGCGGCCTGCTCACGCGCATCCTGTGCCAGGACGACCGCCGCGGCATCTACACCGAGCTGACCCCTCAGGGCGAGCAGCTCCTGCGCCAGGCCCGGCCCACGCACGACGCGGCCCTCGAGGACGCGCTCAACGAGGCCTGCCAGGTCGAGGAGCTCGCGCCCCTCGTCGCGGCCCTGCACGAGCTGCCGGCCGAGCCGTCGGTCGAGGCGTCGGCGCGCACAGCCCCCGTGGGCGCGACGGCCTGACCCTGGGGGCGCGCCCGGTGGCCCGACCCCCTGGGGCACGTGGGACGCGCCCGGTGGCCTGACCCCTGGGCTGCGCGACGGGCTGCCTGACAATTCGCAGCCGATCTGGGACCCTCGTCCCCATGGGGGACATCGCGACGACGCCGGCAGCGCACCACGAGGTGGACGAGCTCTCGACGCTCGGCCCCGCGGACATCCCGCCGTTCGGCGAGTACGCACGGTGGTCGCGGCGGGTCGTGGCGTTCCTGCTCGACAACGCGATCCTGGCCGGGCTCATGTTCGTCGCCGTCGGCCCCGGCCTCGCGCCGAGCATGCTCCCCGGTCTCGACAACGACGGGAGCCTGGGCCTGGCGGTCGGCGACCTCCGCTGGTCCGAGAGCGCGTGGATGCTCGGCGCGGTGATCGCGATGACGGTGCTCCAGGCCTACACCGGCGCGACGCCCGGCAAGCGGGCGGTGGGGATCGTCGTCGTCAACCGGGACTCGGGACGACCGGTCGGACTGGTGACGACGGTCCTGCGCTGGCTCGCGCACTTCCTCGACGCGATCCTCTGCATCGGCTACCTTCGTCCGCTCTGGGACAAGGAGCGCCGCACGTTCGCCGACAGCCTCCTGTCGACGGTCGTCGTGCTGTCCCGCTCCCCCGAGCCGCACCCGTGGATAGCGCCCCTCGTTCGACCCGGGCGACCTGGCGCACAGGTCGTGACCGCGGGCGCAGCCGTCCTGTGCACCGCAGGAGCGTTGTTCGCGGTGGGGCCCACCTCGTCCACGAGCGGAGACTTCGTGTCGTCGGCCATGTGCACCACGTGGGACCCGGCGACACGCCCCGGCGTGCCGCAGCTCAGCGAGGCGATCTTCACCTGGACCGGCGCGGGCACCATCTCTCGCTGGGGAGTGACCCACGCCATGCCGTCCACGGACGAAGGGTCGGAGATCACCATCGCCTGGGACGGCAGGCTCCCCGTCGACGCCGACGTGTCGCTCGAGGCCGTCCTCACGAGCCCGGACGGCAGCCGGCTCGAGTACTCGACGCCGCTCGACACCGACGGCACCGGCTTCGGTGCGGATCCGACGAGTCCCGGGACGATCGAGATCCCCGCGAACGACCTCCGGGGCATCGCCCCAGGGTGGAGCTGGAGCGCGCAGATGCGCGTCGACGGCGTCGCGATCCCGGGCTGTGGCGGGCGCGCGCCCTTCTGACCCCCGCGCATCCACCGGCCGCCCCTGCCCTGTCACCGTTTCGCCGAGCCGAACCCACCGGCCCGACCTAGGGTGTGGGCCATGAGCCCCCTCGCCCTGTTCGAGGTCTCCCTCGACTGCCCTGTCCCCCGCGACCTCGCGGAGTTCTACCGCCGCCTGCTCGGCTGGGAGTACGTGCCGGGCCACGAGACGTCGGACCCGGACGGCGACGAGTGGCTCGCGATCGTGCCGCCCGTTCCTGGCCCGCGGCTGGCCTTCCAGCGGTCGGACGCCGCGGTCGCCCCGTGGCGGACGGGTGCGCGGGTCCACTTCGACGTCGCGGTCCCGGACCTGGACGCGGGCCACGAGCTCGCGGTCGCGGCCGGGGCCCGGCCGCTGACCGGGACCCCCGCCGAGGAGGGCCACGCCGACGACCCGTTCCGGGTCTACGCGGACCCCGTGGGGCACCCGTTCTGCCTGACGCTGGTCGCCGCGCCCGCACCCGCAGCGCCGGCGGCGGCACCGGCAAGCGAGGAGGCCGCGCGATGAGCCCCAAGAAGATCGGCCTCGTCCTGCTGCTCGTGGCCCCCATGGTCGCGCTCATGCTCTCCCCGTGGAAGCACGACGGCACGCTCGTCTACCTCGGCATGCTGCCCGCGGGGGTGGGCCTGCTCGTGGGCCGGGGCCCCGCACTCGTCGCCGGGCCGCTCACGGCGGTCTGCATGGCGATCGGCGTCTCGCTGAGCGACTGGCCCCTCGCGGGGGCCCTCTTCATGGCCGCCCTCGGGGCGTGCGTGGGTCTCTCCGCGGTCAAGGGCTGGCACGGGATCGGCGGGTTCGTGGGCCCGCAGACGGCGTTCGCCCTCATCGGCGGCCCGCTCGTGGCCCTGCCCTCGGGCACGGTCGGCGCCTCGACGTCGTTCGGTGCCCTCGCGGCCATGGCCGGCTGGGTGGCGTTCGGCGGGCTGTGGACCGCGCTGATCGGCGGGGTCCTCACGCGCGGCATGCACCTACCGGGTCCAAAGGCCGTCCCCCGGCGCGCGGCGACGTACTTCGCGGTCGCGCTCGCGATCCTCACGGGCGTGGCGACCTACGTCGCGATGGGCTGGATCGACTCCCCGAACTCGTGGTGGCTGCTGCTCACCCTGTTCGTGATCGTCCAGCCGTACTTCGCGGCCACGCTCTCGCGCACGGCCGCGCGGGTCGGCGGCACGCTCGCGGGCGCGGTGCTCGCGGGCCTGGTGGCCCACTTCCTCAGCGGCTCTCCGGGCATCCTGTCGGCCGTGGCGCTCGTGCTCACGGGAGCGGCCGCGTGGGCCTACCTCAAGCGCCCGTACTGGGTCTTCACGCTCTTCCTCACGCCCGCGGTGATCCTGCAGACCTCGGGCGGCGAGGACGTGCTCCTCTCGGCCGACCTCGAGCGCGCCCTCTTCACGGCCGCGGCCGCCGTGGTCGCCGTCGCCGTCCTCGCGGTGGGGCACGGGATCCTCTCGTCCCGGTCACGCACCACGACCTGACGGTTCCCCTCGCGGGTGCTTGCGGGCGCTCGGCCTGCACGGCGATGTGCGAGGGTGGCCGGTATGAACGGTTCCACCAGGTACACCGCGGTCGACGACGAGCCGGAGGTCCCGCTCCTGGGCGGCGACGTCTCGGACGGCCTGGTACGCCGCGGTGGAACCGTCCGGCGGCCTCGGGGCGAGCACAGCCCGGCGGTCGAGGCCTATCTGCTCCACCTCGAACGGGCCGGCTTCGCACGAGCCCCGCGCTTCCTCGGGATCGACGACGCGGGTCGCGAGGTCGTCACGTTCGTCCCTGGCGAGTGGGGCGGCAGGCCGCCGTCGCCCTGGGCGCTCGACGAGGACGTGCTCGTCCAGCTCGGCGAGTGGCAGCGGGCCCTGCACGACGTCTCGCTCGACGTCGTGCTGCCCGACGGTGTCACCTGGCCCGAGCGCGTGCGGTTCGCCGAGGTTCCTGACGTCTTCGACGAGCCGGACGTCGTCGGGCACAACGACGTGACCCGCGAGAACACGATCTTCCGTACGGCGCCGGACGGTCGCCGGGGCCTCGCTGCGGTGGTCGACTTCGACATGGCCGGACCGACGACCCGGCTTCTCGACGTCGCGACGACCGTCCTGCACTGGGCCCCGATCGGTCCGCCCTCGGCGCGCGCCGAGGGCATGGCGTCGCTCGCCGCCCCCCGCCGGGCCCGGATCCTCGCCGAGGCCTACGGGTTCGACCGAGCCGACCGCCTCGCGATGCTCGACACCCTCGCGCGACGGTTCGCGCGGAGCTGGTACGCCATGCGACACGCTGCGGCGACGCGCGGCGGCGGCTGGCAGCGGATGTGGGAGGAGGGAGCGGGCGACAGGGTCCGGGAGAAGCAGGCGTGGTTCGCGGCGGAGCGGGAGGACTTCACGCGCGAGCTGGGCTAGGGGTCGGCCCGTCGGCCGGCCCGACGGCGCCGCTCACCCCGCCAGCGCGACGTCCGGTCCCGCGAGGACCAGCAGGGCCGCGCACACGGCCGCGACGGCCATGCTCAGCGCGAACGGCAACCGGCTCGTGGTCCGTCGCACGGCGACCACGCCTGCGGACACCGCGAGCACGACCGAGACCGCTCCGCCCACCCACGCGACCGTGGTCGGCGGTCCGGGCGGCCCGAGCACCACGACCCCGACCGCCGCGACGAGGACGGCGGGCGCGAGCACGCTGGCCCCCGTCCGACCGAGCCGGTGCGGCAGCCCCCGGATGCCGGTCGCCCGGTCGTCCTCGAGGTCCGGCAGGGTGTTCGCGACGTGCGCGCCGACGCCCAGCAGAGCGGTCGCGGTCATGGCCCAGGGGGCCGCGACCCGGTCGCCGGGCGCGGCGAGCACCACGAACAGCGGCAGGAGACCGAACGAGACCGCATAGGGGGCCCAGGACCACACGGTCGACTTGAGCCACGCGTTGTAGGACCACGCGCTCGCGACGGCCACGAGGTGCACGAGCCCCGCGACGAGCCCGGTCGCGAGCGACAGCACCACGCAGGCCGCTGCCGCGAGGAGCGCGGCCGCGTGCACCTGCCGGACCGAGACCAGCCCCGCGACGACGGGCTTGTCGGCGCGCTCGACCGCCCGGTCGCGTCGCGCGTCGAGCCAGTCGTTGGACCAGCCGACCGAGAGCTGACCGGACAGGACCGCGGCCGTGACGAGCGCCGTCGTGCCTGCGCCGGACCCGACGCCCACGGCGAAGAAGCCCGCGAGCACCGTGACCAGGACCGTGGGCCCCGCATGGCTCGCGAGCGCGAGTCCCCGCAGCGTCGTCGTCGCTGCTCGCGTCCTCACGAAGTCTCCACCCGCCCGACGCTAGCAACGCGCGGGCTGCGCGTCCCCGTGACACGATGCGGGAATGTCGCGGTTGCTCGCGGTCGGACCGGCCCTGCCGGGTACCGCGCACTCTCAGAGCGAGATCACGGACACGATCGGGCCCCTGCTGACCCGCTCGCCCGCGACGCGCGCCGTGCTCGCCCGGCTCCACGCCGCGAGCGGCGTCCGGACGCGCCACACGGCCCTGGCCCTCGACGAGTACGCGGGGCTCACGTCGTTCGGCGCGGCCAACGACCACTTCATCCGCGTCGGCACGGACCTCGCCGAGGAGGCGTGCCGGACCGCTCTCGACGCCGCGGGCATCGACCCCGGCGAGGTCGACTTCCTGCTCTTCACCTCTGTCACCGGGATCGCAGCGCCCTCGATCGACGCACAGCTCGTGACGCGGCTGGGGCTGCGGACCGACGTCAAGCGGCTGCCGTCGTTCGGGCTCGGCTGCGTCGCGGGCGCCGCAGGGATCGCGCGCGTGCACGACTACCTCGCCGGGCACCCGCAGGACGTGGCACTGCTCGTGTCGGTCGAGCTGTGCTCGCTCACGCTCCAGCACGGTGACGACTCCATGGCGAACCTCGTGTCGACGGGGCTGTTCGGCGACGGCGCGGCGGCCGTGGTCATGGTCGGGGACGCGCACCCGGCCGGCCGGCCGCCCACGCTGCCCGACGGCGCCACGCGAGATCCGGGGGCACGTGGCACCCGGGCGGAGCGTGCCTCGGCGGCACGAACCCCGCCCCGGGGCGTCGAGGTCGTCGACACCCGCAGCCGCCTCTACCCCGAGACCGCCGACCACCTGGGCTGGACGATCCGCGACAGCGGGTTCGGGATCGTGCTGTCCGCGGGCCTGCCCGAGGTCATCGCGGCCCACCTCGCGGGCGACGTGAAGTCGCTGCTCGTCGAGCACGACCTGACGACCGAGGACGTCGGGACCTGGGTCGTGCACGCGGGCGGGCCGCGCATCCTCGACGTCGTGCGCGACTCGCTGGGGCTCGACGAGGCAGACCTGAGGCACAGCCGGGAATCGCTCGCCGCCGTCGGGAACCTGTCCTCCTCCTCGGTGCTGCACGTGCTCGCCGCGACGCTCGACGCCCAGCGCGACGACGCGCCCGGCGACGGCGCCGGGCAGCACGGCGTCCTCATGGCGTTCGGCCCCGGGGTCTCTGCCGAGCTCGTGCTCCTGCGCCGCACCGCGTCACCGCTGGAGGGTTGATGCTCGCCTTCTTCTACGTCGTGCTCGGGGCGACCGCGCTCGAACGCCTCGCCGAGCTCGTCGTCTCGGCGCGCAACGCGAGGTGGTCGTTCGCGCGCGGGGGCGTCGAGACGGGCCGTGGCCACTTCCCCGCGATGGTCGCCCTGCACACGGGCCTGCTCGTCGCGTGCGTGGTCGAGGTCAACGTCGCGGACCGGCCGTTCATCCCGTGGGTCGGGTGGCCCGCGTTCGTGCTCGTGCTCGCGAGCCAGGCGCTGCGCTGGTGGTGCATCGCGTCGCTCGGGCCGCGCTGGAACACGCGCGTGATCGTGGTCCCCGGGCTGCCGTGGGTCGACAAGGGCCCGTACCGCTGGATCGCCCGGCACCCCGGGCAGCGCTGGTTCCGGCACCCCAACTACCTCGCGGTCGTCGTCGAGGGCCTCGCGCTCCCGCTCGTCCACTCGTGCTGGACCACCGCGCTCGTGTTCACGGTGCTCAACGCCGTGCTGCTGCTGCGGTTCCGGCTCCCCGCCGAGGAGCGCGCGCTCGACGCGCTGCCGCACGCGTGAGCCGGGCGAGCTCGTGAGACGGGCACAGGCGCAACCCGTGACGACCGGCGCGGGCGTACCCATGACGACCGGCGCAGGCGCACCCCTGACGACCGGCGCAGGCGCACCATGACCGACACCGACGTCCTGATCGTGGGCGGCGGCCCGATCGGCCTCGCCGCCGCGATCGAGGCACGGCTCGCGGGCTACGACGTCGTCGTGGTCGAGCCGCGCGACGGACCCGTCGACAAGGCGTGCGGCGAGGGCCTCATGCCCGGTGCGCTGCGCGCCCTGCAGGCCCTCGACGTCGACCCCGACGGCCACGTCCTGCGCGGCATCAGCTACCGCGACGCGCACCGCCACGCCGACCACCTCTTCACCGAGGGCCAGGGCAGGGGCGTGCGCCGCACCACGCTGCACGCCGCGCTCGCCGAGCGCGCGGCCGCCCTGGGCGCGACGACCGTCCGCGGCCGCGTCGAGCAGATCGACGAACGCTCCGAGGCCGTGACCGCGGCCGGGATCAGCGCGCGCTGGCTCCTGGGGTGCGACGGGCTCCACTCGACCGTGCGGCGCCTCGCAGGGCTCGAGGTGGGCGCCGACGCCCACGCGCACGAGTCCCTCCTGGCGCACGCGCGCCACGACCCCGACGCCCCGGGGCGATCCCCCGGCGGGCCGAGCGCTCGTGCTGCGGGGCAGGGAGGGCCGGGGGCCGGGAGTCCCGGGTCGGGCGGGCCGGCCACCCCGCGTGCCGCTGCTCTACCCACTCCGCGTGCCGCAGCCATACCCACCGAGCTCGGCGGCACCGCCCCACCCGTCCGCCCCGGTCCCGACCCGCGGCGCCGCTTCGGCCTGCGCCGCCACTTCCGCGTGCCCGCGTGGACGGACCTGGTCGAGGTCCACTGGGGGGACCGCGTCGAGGCGTACGTGACGCCCGTGGCGCCGGACGTCGTCGGGATCGCGATGCTCGGCCCCACCGGGACGCACTTCGACGAGGCCCTCGCGGGATTCGCCGAGCTGAGCGAGCGCCTGCGGGACGCCGAGCCCCTGGGCCCGGTCCGCGGGGCGGGCCCGCTCAGGCAACGGTCCCGACGGCGCAGCACCGGCCGGGTGCGCCTCGTCGGGGACGCCTCGGGGTACGTCGACGCCCTGACGGGCGAAGGACTGCGGGTCGGGCTCGCGCAGGCGAGCGCCGTCGTCGGGCACCTGGACGATCCCGACGCGTACGAACGCGACTGGACCCGCGTGACGCGTGACTACCGCGTGCTGACCTCGGGGCTCGTGGCCTGGGCGGCCTCGCCCGCGCGGCGCGCGATCGTGCCGCTCGCGGCGCACGCGCCCTGGCTCTACGGGAGGGTCGTGGAACGGCTCGCGCGGTGACCTCTGGACCTACTCCTTGAGCTCGAAGAAGATCGCGTGGGTCGCCGTCGAGCCGGTGTTCTCACCCACGTGCACCTGGCCCGGCAGCCAGCGCGTCTCACCAGGTTCGAGCGAGACCTCCATGACGCGGTCCCCCGCCGAGATGCGGCGCTCGAACCCGCTCAGGGTGTACATGACGCTGTCGGGGTGGTGGTGCGGGTGCGTCCGGGTCCCCGGTTCGTCGCGGTACTCCAGCACCCGGACCCGCTCGTTCTCGAAGATCGTCCGGTAGTGGTCCGGGTCGGTGACGGTCGGGTCGTCCGGTGCAGCGTTCTGGTCCTGTCCCATGCTCGCCTCGGAAGGTCGAGGCCCACCGCCGTCGGCAGGCGTTCCTTCGAGCATCCCACCGCTGACCGGCGTCGCACCCTGACCGGCACGGCGGCCCCGTGACGGCGGTCCGTCGTGCCGCGTCCCGCGCAGGACACGGGAGCCGTCAGCGGTCCGAGACGCCGTTCGCCCGCGCCCACGCGACCGCCTCGGAGCGCGTCGAGACGCCGAGCTTGCGATAGATGCTGCGCAGCTGTGACTTGACCGTGTTGCGCGTGACGAACAACCGCGCGGCGACCTGTTCGAGGGTCACGTCTTCCGACAGGTTCGCCAGGACGACGAGCTCGCGCCGGGACAGCACGACCTCGTCCTCGACCTGTGGTGGCTCCGGTGCCACTCGTTCGGTGATGGACATGGTTCCTCCGCTCCGCCGGCCGTCCGCGGGTCCACGTCACGGTCGGTCCAGTGCTGTCTCTCTATGGGAAGAGACACCCCGGACCGGGGATCATGACGCGACTTCCCGTCATCTCGTCCGGGCAGTCTCCTCGACCGGGGCGGCCGTCCGGCCCGGAGCCCGGGTGAGGCTCAGGTGGTGGCCGGGTCGTCGGGCAGGCCCGCGTCGTGACCGAGGATCGCCGCCTGCGTCCGGTTCGACACCCCCAGCTTGACCATGGCGTGCGTCAGGTGGGTCTTGACCGTCGGCTCGGCCATGAACAGGGCACGAGCGATCTCCGCGTTGGACAACCCTGTCGCGACCATCCCGACGACGTCCCGCTCCCGTTCGCTCAGCGTGCCCACCTTGGCCCGCGCCGCCGCCTGCCGGGTGCTCATGGCCGGACCGAGCGAATCCAGGAGGTGCCGCGTCACGGCCGGGGAGAGCATGGCCTCACCGGCCGCGGCCGCACGGATCCCCTGATGGACCTCGCTCACCGTGCTGTCCTTGAGCAGGTAGCCCGCCGCCCCGGCACGCAGCGCCGGGACGACGTACTCGTCGTACTGGAAGTTCGTCAGGATGACGACCTCGACCTCGGGCATCGACCGTCGGATCTCCCTGGTCGCCTCGATGCCGTTCATGACGGGCATCTGCATGTCCATGAGCACGACGTCGGGACGGTGCGCGAGCACGACCTCGACACCCTGGCGACCGTTCTCGGCCGTCCCGACGACGTCGAGGTCGTCGGCCGCGCCGACCAGGCTCACGATGCCCTCGCGGAACAGGCGCTCGTCGTCGACGACCACGACGCGGATCATGAGGCCTCCTGGGGGATCAGTGCTTCGACACGAAACCCGCCGTCGGGGGTCGGGCCGATCGTGGAGGTCCCTCCGACGAGGGCGACCCGCTCGCGGATCCCCTGCAGCCCGTGCCCGCCGCTGGGCAGGTCGACCTCTGGGATCGCCGACCTGCCGTTCACGACCGCGACCCGCAGCATGGCCCCCTCCTGGTGGATGCCCACGGTCGTGTCGGCCCCCGGCGCGTGCCTGACGGCGTTGGTCAGGGCCTCGCCCACGATGCGCACGGCTGTCCGCTCCGCCAGGTCCGGGGGCTCTCCGGGCACGACGTCGGCGTCCACCTCGACCGGTTGCCCCACGGCCCGCGCCTCCTCGACCAGGACGGCGACGTCCCGGAACGACGGCTGCTCGATCGCCGCCGGGCCCCCGTCCCGTCCGAGCAGGTGCAGCATGCTCCGCATCTCCTCGAGCGCCTCGCGCGCCGTGTCACGGATCCGGTCCACGTCCTCGCGGACCTGCGGATCGCTGACCCGGGTCTCCAGCAGGTTGCTCTGCAGCACGACGTAGCTGATCCGGTGGGCGACGACGTCGTGCATCTCCCGGGCGAGCCGCTCGCGCTCGGTGGTCCGCACCTGGGCCGCGAGCTGCTCTGCCGCTGCGACGCCGCGGTCCCTGAGCGCGGCCGTCGCGACCCGTTCGGCACGGCGGCTCCGACCGGCCAGCCACGGCCCCACCAGCAGGAGGACGAGGACAGCGGCCACGGCAAGGTCCGACCGGCCGAACGCCAGGGGGGCGGCCGGGAGGACCAGGACCGCCGCCGCGACCACCCAGGCCCTCCCCCGTCGGGGCGTGAGCCGCTCTCCCGCGTCGAAGGCCGCGAGGATCGTGGCGGGGACCGGTGAGACCCACGACAGGAGAGCGGCGCCCACGACTGCGGGTCCCGTGAGCGCGGGCCACAGGAGCAGGGACGCCCCGACGAGCTGGGCGAGGAGCTCGACCCACAGCGGTGCGCCCTGGGCACCGACGACCGCGCGCGAGACCGCGAGGGAGACCCCCGCGAGCGCGGCGAAGGCGGCGACCGCGGCGTCTCGCCGCGAGATCGACCCGAGGGCGGGCATCCGCATGCTGCCAGGCTAGCCAGGAACACCGTTCGAGGGCGGTCGAAGGCGTACCGCCCCCCGACAGCGTGTCCGTCATCCCGCGCCCGGGGCACGCGCCCGGGAACGACCGCAGGGCGCCCCTCCCGTGTCGCGGGGGGCGCCCTGCGGTCTCGTCACACCGTCAGGCCGTGAGCGTTCACCGGTCCGTGCTGGTCGCCGTCCGACGACGGCTGGCGAGCACGAGGCCTGTGCCGGTCAGGACGATGAAGGCTCCTGCGGCGGCCAGCATCCCGGCGTCCGCACCGGTCGAGGCGAGGCTCGCGGCGTCGGTCTGCCGGATCGCGGCGGCCACCGGGACGGCGTCCGTCAGGCCCAGGTTCGTCGGGTCGGTCGAGGAGACCGTCACGACCGTGCCGTCCGTGCCGACCGTGATCGGGTCGACGGGGTCCGGGTCGACGGGGTCCGGGACGGCGGGCGTGCCGGGGTCCGTCGGGTCCGTCGGGTCGACGGGCGCCTCGGGCTCGTCGGCCAGGCTGATGCCGACCCAGTCCCACGCGGTCGAGGGGCGGTCGAGCTCGCCGAGGCCGATCAGCCAGTGCGGGAACGTCGCGGGCGCCCACTGGCCGTTCTCGTCGATGGTCCCGTGGTTGTTGTGGTCGTTGCCCGTGTAGAAGTGCGGGCTGCCCTGCTCGGTGCCCTGCGCCGAGCCCCAGAGCTGGAACTGCGGGAGCGTCGCGACGTCGAGTCCGGCAGGGACGCGGACGAACACGCGCTGCCCCGGCGTCACGGACGAGACCGGGTTGCCGTTGGCGTCGACCAGGGTCACGCCGGCGGGCACTGCCGAGCCGTCGGCGGTGCGCAGCTCGACGTGGACGTCACCCGTCCCACCGACGAGCGAGGCCGTGAAGCCGTAGTCGGTCGAGCCGTCGGTGTTCCGGACGTAGCCGTGCGAGACGAACCCCGGCTGCGGCATGACGACGTTCGCGGTGAGCCCCTGCTCGATGAGCCAGGCCGCGGTCTGCAGCGTGGCCATGCGGTCGCTCTGGCTGTTCTGGTCCCAGTTGCGCGTCCAGTCCTGCTGGAAGGTCTCGTCGGCGTCCGCAGGGATCTCCTGAGCGGTGAACTGGTCGAGAGCCTTCTGGCTCAGCGTCACGTGACCGGCGTCGTCGACGTCGAAGAACAGGCCCATGACGTCGTGACCGGTCGAGAAGTACCAGACCGCGAACTGGGTCGCCTCGTACGCGGTGTAGTCGGCACGGCGCGCGTTCTCGGACGCGACGTACTCCTCGGCCTGGGCCTGCGTCCACCACCCGTTGTCGATGTACGACTGGTACTGCTCGATCGTGACGCCGTCCTGCACGACACCGGCCCGGTCGAAGAGTGCCTGCGCGTCGATCCCGCGGGCCGTCTCGTCGGCCCCGCCCTTGTACCCGTTGACGAGCACGGTCTGCTGGGCCGACGTGTTCTCCCAGTGGATGCCCTCGGCGTCCGGGGTCACGGTCTCGTCGCCCGACCACACGTGGTACCAGTAGTTGGCGATGTCGCGGTCGTAGACCATGTGGACCGTGCCGTCGTCGTCCTTGAGCGTGTGGTGCAGGATGTGCAGCTGCGGGGTGCCGCTCCAGCCCTGCCAGTCACGTCCCGAGGTCTTGTCCCCGAGCTCCATGAAGTACCAGTAGTCGCACCCGAACCCGTCCTCGCCGCCGTCCTCCCAGTGCGGGTGGTAGTCGGCGTCGGGGTAGACCGGCGTCGACTGCAGCGCACCGAAGGCGGACGCCGCGGCCAGAGGGGTGCCGACGGCCGTCTCCGTCGTCTCGTCCGTCGCCTGCTCGACGACGTCGGCCTCGGTCACGGTCTCGTCCCCGGGGTCTGCGGCAGGCGTCTCGGCGACGGGCTCGTCCTCCTCGACAGGGTCCTCGGGAGCGAGGTCCTCGGCGGCCGGGGCCTCGGAGACCGTGGGGGCCTCGGGAGCCGGGGCGATCACCGGGTCGACCGGCGTCGTGCTCTGCGTGGCGGGAACCGCGTCTCCCGCACCAGGCGCTGCCTGCTCGACGGCCGCCTCCGTCGAGGCCCTGGGGTCGGTCGTGGTGGGGGCGCCGGCCTCCGGGGCGTCGGTCGCCTCCGCGGCGAACGCCGCAGCTCCACCACCCAGCACGAGTGCGGCGGAGACAGCAGTGGTGGTGACGGTGCGAAGAACCTTCATGATCGTCGAGCTCCTACGTGGTGGGTGTGTGCGCTTGCCGCGCCCTGACCCCTCTACGTTCTCGCCCGACAGGGGGTCGTCGACTCACCCCTTCGGATCGACCGTCCTCGTCCGAACGTCTCGACCTCGACCCCGGCACGACGCCTCAGGCCGTGCGGCGCAGCCCCCGCGCGACCGCCACCAGACAGCCCGCGCACAGCACCGCGACCACGGCGAGGAGCACGGTGTACCCCGCGAGCGCCGTCGCGCCGGCCAGGACCACGGGGAGCAGGAAGCCCACGTAGGACAGGCTGTAGTAGACGCCCGTGAGCCCCGCGAGGTCCGTCGGGGTCGCGATGGCCTGGACCTCGATCAGCCCTGCGACCACGCAGATCCCGTACGCGGCCCCCAGCGTCACCGCGGCGACCCCGCCGAGCACGGGTGACAGGACAGCCCCGTTGGCCGCGGCGAGGACCATGCCGACCAGCATCAGGACCATGCCCACGACGATCGCGCGCCCGCCCGTGCGGACGTTGATCCCCTTGACGAACGGCTGGACGGCGGCGCCCGTGCCCAGCGTCAGGACGGTCAGGAGCGTCGCGTAGGCGAGCGACAGGTCGCCCGTCTGCTCGGTCACGAGCTGCGGCATGACCGCGTAGGCGATCCCGGCCGCCCCGAAGATCCACGGCGCGGCGGGCACGACGACCCGCACGAACCGGCGGTGGTGCGCGACGGGGACCCGCAGGTCGGCGAGGAGCGACGTCGTCGACCGATGGCCCCCGATGGTCTCGGTCGCGGTCGCGAGCAGAGCGAGCGCGAGCAGGCTCAGGACCACGTGACCGACGTAGGGCGTGATCGTGGGCCACGGCCCCCACTGGGCCAGCGCCCCCGAGACACCGGCGCCGACCCCGAACCCCAGGGTGAGCGAGAGCGACGGACGTCGCGCCCCCGCGGTCGCGTCGGCGACCAGGTCGAACGGCGCGCTCGACAGCTCCTTGACCCAGCTCGTCCCGACCGACATCGCGACCCCCACGCTCAGGCCCGCGAGGAGGCGTCCCAGGCAGATGACGAGCTCGCTGCCGAAGCCCAGCGCCAGCAGGACGCTGGCGCCGATCCCGCCCAGGACCCCGACGACGGCGAGCGGCTTGCGCCCGTACCTGTCGGACAGCGGCCCGGCCACGAGGAGGCCGGGCACGAGCCCCACCACGTACATGCCGAGGAACAGGTCGACCGTGACCACGGAGTAGTTCCCGAGGTCCTGGTACATGTGCAGGAGGGGCGTGAAGTGGTTGCCACCCCAGGCCATGACGACGAGGGCCGGTGCGACACGCAGCCAGCCGGGGAGCACGCGAAGGCGGTTCATGATCTTTCTCGGAGGACGACGAAACGGGTGGAGCAGGCGAGGAGGTGGTGGGTCCGGCGGGACGTCAGCCGTAGTTGCCGCGCTGGACGTGCGCGCGCAGCGCGGCCTCGTAGGCGTCCGCGTCCCCGGCGCGGGCGAGCGTCGCGAGCTCGCGGTGGTCGGCCAGGAGGCGCGTGGGCGAGGTCGCGTCGCGACGGACCGCGCGGTGCGTGAGGAGCTCGAGGCGCGGTCCGAGCTGCGTGAAGAGGTCCTCGATCACGTCGTTGTCCCCGGCCCGGATGACCCGGGAGTGGAACGCGAAGTCCGCCTGCGAGAACGCGAGCAGGTCGCCCTCGTGCTCGGCGACCACCTGCTGGGCGACGAGGTCGTCGAGGTCGCGAGCGACGCCGTCGGGCAGCGGCTGCCCACCCAGGGCGCGGATCGCGGACGACTCGAGCATGATCCTGACCGCCAGGAGGTCCGCGACCTCCTTGTCCGGGACCGACGCGACCACCGCGCCGCGCTTGGGGAACAGCGTCAGCAGGCGGCACGTCTGGAGCTGGAGGAACGCCTCGCGGACCGGGGTGCGGCTGATGCCGAGCTCGTCGGCCACCTCACCCTCGGTGAGGAGCGCCCCGGGCGCGATCTCCCCGGTGATGATCGAGGCGGACACCGCGGCGAACGCACGCTCGACCGCGCTGGGGGCCAGGTCCTCGGGCTTCTTGCGGGGCGACATCATTCGACGATAACACCTTAGATGCAAGGGAGCATCTAAGGTTCCCGTGCAACGGTGTGGTCACAGGTCCGCGCGCCCCGTCGCCCACCCCTGGCCCCGGCGCATAGCCTCGTCCGACCAGCCGACCCGACCGGATGGAGCCTTCCGTGCAGAAGACCGGCAACGACCCCGACGAGTACCTCGCGACCGTCCCCGAACGATTCCGCGCCGACGCCCTCCGGCTCGACGCCGCGATCTCGGAGGTGATGGCGGGCCGGTCCCGGGTCCTGTGGGAAGGGGTCTTCTGGGGCGGGACCGACCAGAAGATCATCGGGTACGGCGACCTGCTCCAGGCCCGCCCCCGCGGCGGGAGCGTCGAGTGGTTCACGGTCGGCCTCGCCGTCCAGCAGAACTACCTCAGCGTGTACATCAACGCCACCGAGGACGGGCAGAACGTCGCCCAGAAGTACGCCGACACCCTGGGGCGCGCCAAGATCGGCAGCTCGAGCGTGGGGTTCAAGGCGCTCGCGGACATCGACCTCGAGGCGCTGCTGCACCTCGTGCGGATCGCGCGGGACCAGACGACGTAGCGCGGAACAGCCGGGCACCAGCCGGGCACCAGCCGGGCCGAGAAGTGAGCAGATGCCCCTGGATCGCCGGATCCAGGGGCATCTGCTCACTTCTCGGCAGGGGCGGTAGTGCTCCGCATCCCGCGCAGCGCTACCGCTCCGCGGCCGGCGCGTGCATCTCGACGCTGATCTGGCTCGCGTCGAGCACCTTGAGCGTCTCGTCCATGGCCCCCGAGCTGTAGGTGCCGTGGTCGCGCACGTGCAGCAGCTCCTCGCGCTGCGCGGCCAGCACCGCGAGCCGCAGCTCGCGGTACTGCCGGTGCTGCTCGTCGGCCTCGGTGGCCTCACGGTCCACGAGGTCGTCGTGCGCGATCTCCTGGCGCACGCGCTCGATCGTCTCGGGTGCGTAGGGCGTCCCGTCGGGGCGCACGAGGCCGGGGGCGTCGATCACCTCGGAGGCCACGCGCGACAGCTCGCCCAGGAGCGCGAGCCGCTCGTCGCTCTCGGTCGAGGTGTCGACCGTCAGGTCGAGCCTGCGCACGACCCACGGGAGCGTGCCGCCCTGGACGAGCAGCGTCCCGGCCGCGACGAAGAACGCGATGAGGATGAGCAGCGCCCGGTGCGGGGTGTCGGCGGGGAGCGACTGCGCCGCGGCCAGCGTGACCACACCGCGCATGCCCGCCCACACGAGCAGCACGCCCTCGCGGCGCCCGAGCGGCTCCTGCGCCAGGTAGTCGATGTCCGCGATGCGCCGCGTGAGGAACGTCTGGACGCGGGCCATGCGGGACTGGAACCGTGGGTCGTCGGCCGCGAGCGGCTCGGCCCCCGGACCGCCATGGGCCCCGGCCAGGCCGCCAGGCCCACCCAGGCCCGGGACTCCCGCGCCGCCCGGCCCACCGGGGCCGCGGCGCGCTCGACGCTTCCGCCGCCCTGTGCCGTGCTCACGGTCCTCGATCGTCGGCAGCTCTCCGCGCTCTAGCTTCTCGGTGACCGCCGAGAGCTTCTCGCGGACCTCGGGGTTGCGCCGGTTGGAGCGCTTCATGAGCCACAGCAGCACCGCGACGAACACCGACCGCAGCGCGATGACCACGACCGCGGCCATGAGCGCGAGCCCCGCAGCCGTCCACAGGCTGCCGTGCTCCTCGCGGACCTCCTCGACGAGCCCGAACACCTCGAGGCCCATGAGCAGGAAGACCCCGCTCTCGAGCAGGAGCTCGACGGTCCGCCAGTTGGCCTTCTCGGCGATCCGGTCCTGGGGGCTCAGGTGCTTGGGCGCGCCGAGCCCCGTGACGATGCCGGCCGTCACGACCGCGACCAGCCCCGACGCACCCAGGTGCTCCGAGGGCAGGAACGCGATGAACGGCACGACGAACGAGATGGCCGTGTTGGACGTCGCCTCCCGCACGCGCGAGCGCAGCCACAGGTTGGCCTTGCCGACGACGAACCCGATCGCCACGGCGACCGCGACCGCGTAGACGAAGTCGCCCGCGACCTGCCCGACCGAGACCGTCGCAGCCGTGGCCGCGATGGCCGAGCGCAGCAGCACCAGGGCCGACGCGTCGTTGAGCAGGCTCTCGCCCTCGAGCACCGTCACGACGCGCGGCGAGACCCCGGCCTTCTTGACGATCGAGGTCGCGACCGCGTCGGTGGGGCTGATGATCGCGCCGAGCGCGATGCCCGTCGCGAGCCCGATCCCCGGGATGAGCAGGTGGAACAGGAAGCCCAGGACCACGGCGCTGATGACCACGAGGACCACGGACAGCCCGCTGATCGCCTTGAGATCTCGTCGGAAGTCCATCGCGGGCATGCTGACCGACGCCGAGTACAGCAGCGGGGGCAGCACGCCGGCCAGGATCCACTCGGGGTCGACCTCGACGGCCGAGACCGCGGGCAGGAACGACACCGCGACGCCCAGCAGCACGAGGATCAGCGGGGCGGCGACCCCCAGGCGCGGCGCGAGGGCGGTCACGCCGACCACCGCCAGGACGCCGGCGATCAGGTAGGGGGCGAACTCCATGGGCATCTCGTCTCGCTCGGGGAACTACTTCCTATCAGACGAAGCATCGGCCGGAGCGGGCGCTACGCGTCGCGCGAGACCCACTCGGCGGCCTGGTCGCGCGCGGTGCGCAGCATCGCGGTCGCCTCGTCCTGGTTGACGCGGGCGAGCGCGAGGGCGCCCAGCAGCAGCGAGAGCAGCATGCGTGCGCGCTGCTCGACGACCGGGTCCGCGAGCGCCGGGGTCGCGGCGCGCAGCGCGCCGGAGAGGGCGTCGCTCAGCTCGGCCCGGTAGGCGTCGACCACAGCGCGCAGCGTCTCGTCGTGCCCGGCGGGTCCGGTCGCGCAGTCGACCAGGAGGCAGCCGCGTCGCGGGGAGTCCGCGGGAAGCTGCCCGACGGCGGAGGCCAGGCCGTCGAAGTACGTCACCACGGCGGCGCCCGCCTCGCGCGGGGTGGTGCTCGCCCGGGCCGCGGCGACGAGGATGCGCAGGCGGGGGCGGATCACGGTGTCGAGGTAGTCCTCGACGGCCGCGTCGAAGAGCCCGCGCTTGGAGCCGAACGCGTGGTAGAGGCTCGACCGGTTCAGCCCGGTGGCGCGCTCGAGGTCGGGGAGAGATGCTCCCTCCAGGCCCTGGTCCCAGAACACGTCCCGGGCCGCCTGGACCACCGTGGTGGTGTCGAACGACTGCGACCTGCCCACGTGAACCACCTCACTTTCCGCGCCTCATATTGCACCGACCGGTACACAACTGTACCGTCGATTAATAGACCGAGCAGTTCACAATACCTTTCCGCCGGCAGCGGCAGGCACGAGAGCCCGCCCCTCACCCCCAAGGACACCTCCCATGACCGCGACCGCACTGGTCTTCGCCGGGCTCGCCGCAGTGATCCACGTCTACATCTTCGTGCTCGAGTCCGTGTCCTGGACGTCCCCCCGGACCCGGGCCACGTTCGGGACCACCGAGCAGGAGGCGCAGGCCACCCGCGAGCTCGCGTTCAACCAGGGCTTCTACAACCTGTTCCTCGCGGTCATCACGGCGATCGGGATCGTCGTGATCGCGACCGGGAGCACGGGCGTGGGCGCGGCCCTCGTGCTGAGCGCGACGGGCTCGATGGTCCTCGCGGGGCTCGTGCTGATCGTCTCGTCGCCCGCCAAGGCGCGCGCCGCGCTCGTCCAGCTCGTCCCGCCCGCGATCGCGGTCGTGCTCCTCGTGATCGCCCTGGTGTCCTGACCGCGGGCAGTCCCGCACCCACCGACCACCCCACCTGCCCGGACCACCGCACGCCGCACCGGCCCACCCGGCCGGAGCGGCGCCGTCGGGCATGCCGTACAGAACAACGACCGAAGGACCGAGAGACCCTCATGACCTCCTCCACGCAGATCCAGCTCGTCGCCCGCCCCACCGGCTGGCCCACGCACGACGACTTCCGCACCGTCCAGGTCGAGCTCCCCGAGCTCGCCCCCGGCCAGGTACGCGTCCGGAACGAGTTCGTGTCCGTCGACCCGTACATGCGCGGGCGCATGAACGACGTGAAGTCGTACACCCCGCCCTACGCGCTGGGCGAGACCATGACGGGCGGCGCCGTCGGGCGCGTCGAGGCCTCGACGGCCGAGGGCTTCGCGGTCGGCGACGTCGTGCTGCACCAGCTCGGATGGCGCGACGTGTCCCAGGCCGACGCCGCCGCGTTCCGCGTCGTCCCCGAGATCCCGGGCGTCCCGCTGTCCGCCTACCTGGGCATCCTCGGCATGACGGGGCTCACGGCCTACGTCGGGCTGCTCGAGATCGCGGGCCTGCGCGAGGGCGACACCGTGTTCGTCTCCGGTGCGGCTGGAGCCGTGGGCACCGCCGCGGGCCAGATCGCGCGCCTCAAGGGCGCGGGGCGCGTCGTCGGATCGGCCGGGACCCCCGAGAAGGTCGCGCTCCTGACCGAGCGCTACGGCTACGACGCGGCGTTCAGCTACAAGGACGGGCCGGTCGCCGACCAGCTCGCCGTGGCCGCGCCCGACGGCATCGACCTGTACTTCGACAACGTCGGCGGCGAGCACCTCGAGGCCGCGCTGGGCGCGTTCAACGACTTCGGCCGCGCGGCCCTGTGCGGCGCGATCTCGCAGTACAACGAGACCGAGCCCGCGGTGGGCCCGCGGAACATGGGCAACATGGTGACGCGCAGCCTCATGCTCAAGGGCTTCACGATCGGCAACCACCTCGAGCACTTCCCCGCGTTCTCGCGCGACATGGGCGCCTGGCTCCAGGCGGGCGAGGTCGTGTTCGACGAGACCGTGGTCGACGGGATCGAGAGCTCGGTCGACGCGTTCCTCGATCTCATGCGGGGCGCGAACACGGGCAAGATGGTCGTGCGCGTCTGAGGTTCTCCGGCCGGCCTCGTGCCGGCCCGGCCCGGGGCCGCGCCTAGAACGCCACCGAGTGCGTCCTGAGCGCGGCCTCGTCGCGTGCGGGCCGGGCACCCGCCGGACCGTCGCTCCCCTGGTCCCCCTGCCCGACGGCGCCACGCGCCCCGACAGGTCGCGTCACCCCGCGCTGGTCGAGGATCGGGCGCACGCCCTCGGCGAACCAGTGCGCCTCCTCGAGGTGCGGGTAGCCCGAGAGCACGAACTCGTCGAAGCCCGCCTCGTGGTACTCCTGCACGAGGTCGGCGACCTCCTCGTGGCTGCCCACGAGGGACGTCCCGGCCCCGCCGCGCACGAGCCCCACCCCCGCCCACAGGCCCGGGTGCACCTCGAGCGACCGCGAGCGGCCGTCGAAGCGGTCGCCGTGGAGCGCGGCCATGCGCCGCTGGCCCGTCGAGGACGACGAGCGGAACTGGGCCTGCGCGGCCGCGACCTGCTCGGGCGACCACGCGTCGAGGAACTTCTCGGTGACTCCCCACGCCTCGGCCGACGAGTCGCGGCTGATGGTGTGCAGCCGGATGCCGAACCGCAGGGTCCGGCCCCGCTCGGCAGCGAGCTCGCGCACCCGGTCGATCTTGGCCTTGGCCTGGGCGGGCGGCTCGCCCCACGTGAGGTAGACGTCGGCATGCTCGGCCGCGACGGGCAGCGCGGCCTCCGAGGAGCCGCCGAAGTAGATGGGCGGCGCAGGGTCCGGCGGCACCGGGACGCGACCGTCGCGGATCCGGTAGTGCTGCCCGTCGAGGTCGAGCGGCTCGCCCGAGAACAGCCCACGCACGACGGCCAGGAACTCGGCCGTGCGCGCGTAGCGCTCGTCGTGCTCGAGCCAGTCGCCGAACCTGCGCTGCTCGCTCTCGTCCCCGCCCGTCACGACGTTGAGGCGCACGCGCCCGCCCGAGAACCGCTGGAGCGTCGCGGCCATCTGCGCGGCGAGCGTCGGCGACACCAGGCCCGGGCGGAACGCGACGAGGAAGTGCAGCCGCTGCGTCTCGCGCAGCAGCGCCGCGGTCGTCAGCCATGCGTCCTCGCACCAGGTCCCGGTCGGGGTCAGGACGGCCTCGTAGCCCAGGCGGTCGGCCGTGCGCGCGACGTCGGTGAGGTAGTCGAGCGTCGGGGCCCGGAAGGCCTGGGCCGTGCCGGGGGTCGTCGCGGCGTGCGAGGACCCGACGACGGTGCGCCCGTCCCCCGACGTCGGCAGGAACCAGTGGATCGCCGCGGTCATGTCTCCTCCGTCCGGCGCGAACCCTCCTGTGGCCGGTCCTCGTGGGCCCGGCGGGCCGTTCGGTCGAGGAGGTCGCGGGTCGCGCGCGTCGGCGGACCGTAGGCCGCGACGAGGGGCCGGTCAAGCCGTTCGCGGAAGCTCTCGCGGGCTGGGACGGGGTGTGCGCTCACCCAGGAATGCGAAGGCCACGATCGCGAGGCCGACGTAGAGCGGCACGAGCAGCAGGACGTCAGGGCTCGCCAGGTCGACCTCGACCCCCGTCCCGCGCGCCGACAGCACGACCCGGTTGACCGTGAGGAAGGCCAGGTGGGCGCCGACGCACGTCCACACGCTCGCGGTCCGGCTCGCGTCGCGCGCGTAGGCGAGCATGAGCCCGAACACCACGAGCAGCAGGGCGTACGAGACCGGGTCCTCCCCCGGAGGGACGACGCCCCACGGGAACGGCTCGACGCCAAGCAGGCGCGTGAGCCCTGCGCCCACGACGACCGACGTCGAGGCCGCCGCCAGGAACAGGGCCGTCGTGACCACGATCGCGACCCAGCGCGGATACCGGGACCGGAGCGTCGTGAGCACGTAGCCGCGGAGCGAGATCTCCTCCGGCACGGCCTCGTAGAGCATCGCGATGAGCGCGTTGGTCACGAGGAAGAGCAGCAGGTCTCCGGCCGCGATCGCACGCCAGGTCACCCACCCCGCTGCGGTCGCTCCGCCCAGGACGACCAGGGCCGCAGCCAGGACGACGCCGAACCCCAGCACCGCCGTCCGGACCGCGGCGAGCGGGCCGACCAACCCGATGCCGCGCAGCGGACGGCCGTCGACCTGGCGCCGGAGGAACAGGATCGTCGGGACGACCAGCGACGTCACGAGCAGCGCGGGGACGAGTCGGGCGAGGAACCCGTCGAGTCCCCAGAGCTCTGCCGCCGCGATGCCGAGCGCGACCGAGGCACCGAGCCCGACCCCCATGACGGCGGCGCCGAGCACCGCGCGGGCGAGCGCGTGCGGGAGCGGCGGTTCGGTGGAGACGGGCGAGTCCCGACGGGCGGGCGTGGGCGGTTCTCGTCGGCCCGGCGCAGGAGGCGTGGCGCGTGCGGCCACCGGGGGCGCGGCCTCGGCCGGTCGAGGGGTCCTCGTGCTGGGCGTGGTGGGATCCGCGTCGTCGGGGGCCATCGGTCCATCCTGCCGTCGGACCGGTGCGCCACGCCAGGTTCCGGCCGCCTCAGGTGCGCCGCGCGCTCCTCCCCCGCAGGAGGGAGACGCGGTCCGTCGCGGGCCGGTGCCGCGGAGCTCCGGGACCCGCAAGAATCGTCCGCATGGTCATCGCCGCCCGGGCCCCCGGGTCCACCGCCCCGCCGTCGTCCTCCGGTCCCGACGGCACACCCGGACGCTTCCGGGTGGCCGGAGCCGCCGGTCCCGCCGGTGCCGGGACAGTGCGCGGGGGCTGGCGTCCCTGGGTCTTCCCGGGCGTCCTCGCGCTGCTCGTGGGGCTGTTCGCGATGATCACTCCCTTCATGTATCTCGTGGGAGCCCCGCCTGGCCTGTGGGGCGACACCCTCGCCACCATGCCGCTGATCAAGCCGGTCATGGAGCTGGGCAGCCTGAGCGCGACCATCGGGGTCCTCCTCTCGCGGCGTTCGCTCGGTCTGGCCTGTTCTCTCGCTGCCTGGCCCTTCCTCCTGGCGCCACTCGTCGCGACCTTCGTCTGGTCCTGGTGGCTCGCGCTGCTCGCGATCGCCGTCGTCTGCGCGTACGACGGGTGGCGACGGGCGGTCGTACCGTTCGTCCTCGCCGTGGGAATCGCCGCGGGGTACTGCCTCACGGGCATCTACGCGCTGCTCCCCGTCGGCCCGGTGACCCCTGGAGACGGGTCCAGCGGGTTGACGTTCGTCCTCTACATCGTCTACTCGGTCGCCGTGCTGGTCACGAGCGCTGCGATCGGCGCTGGCCGTCGTGCCAGGCTCCGCACGGTCGCCGCCGACCGCGCGTCCGAGCAGGCGCACGAGGTCGAGACCGTCGCGCTCGAGCGGGCCCGGATCGCGCACGACCTGCACGACGTCGTCGCGCACCACATCTCGCTCGTCGCCGTCCGCGCGGAGTCGGCACCGTACGTGCACCCCGCGATGGACGCCGAGTCCCGGGTCGTGCTCGCGGAGATCGCCGACGACGCCCGGCACGCGCTGGGGGAGCTGCGCCAGGTGCTCGCGGTGCTGCAACGCGCCGAGGGTGCCGACCGGGCCCCGCAACCTGGGTCCGGTGACATCGTGGCGCTCGTGGACGCGGCCCGCTCGGCCGGGCAGCAGGTGAAGGTCGTCGGTGACCTGCCGGTGCTGCCGTCGGCCCAGGGGCTCGTGCTCTACCGCGCGGTCCAGGAGTCGCTCACGAACGCGCGTCGCCACGCCCCGGGGCAGCCGGTGACGCTGACGCTGGCGCTCGGGACGGGAGCGGCGCCGTCGGGCACGGACCAGTTGTCAGAACTGAGCCGGGCGATACCCCGGGCCACTTCTGACAACAAGTCCCCGCTGGCGGGCTCCCACCAACCCACCGGTGCGTCCGACGCCGCAGCCGACACCGCTCCCCCCGAGCCTGCCAGCACACCCGACACCACCGGCACCCCCGCTACCGCCGCGCCCACCAGCACCTCCGGCGCCGACAGCACCTCCGGCACCCACAGCGCCTCGGCCACGCTGACCGCCCGCATCTCCAACCCCCTGGTCCCCCGCACGTCGCCCGCCGCCCCCGGCCGCGGGCTGCTCGGGATGCGCGAGCGCGTCGAGTCGATCGGTGGCTCGCTCACCGCGGGCGAGGAGGACGGCTCGTTCGTCGTCGAGGTCTCGCTGCCGGTCCACGCACCGGAGCACGTCGGCGCCCCGGAGCTCACAACGACCACGCCTACGACGCTCGCCACGTCGAGCGACGTGCCCGCGCCCGACATGCCCCACGGAACCGACGCACCCGACGGGACCGGCGCGTGACCCGCGTCGTCGTCGCCGACGACCAGCCCGTGGTCCGCTACGGCTTCGCCGCGATCCTCGACGCCGCCGACGACATCGACGTCGTCGGGTCGGCGGGGAACGGGGCCGAGCTGCTCGACGTCGTCGCCGCCCACCGGCCCGACGTCGCTGTCGTGGACGTGCGCATGCCCGTCATGGACGGGATCGCCGCGACGGCCGAGATCTGCGCGCGCCACCCCGGCACGAGCGTCCTCATCCTCACGACGTTCGACCTCGACGAGTACGTGTTCGACGCGCTCCAGGCCGGGGCCTCGGGCTTCCTGCTCAAGGACACCCCGGCTCCCCGGCTGGTCGAGGGTGTGCGTCTCGTCGCGGACGGCTCGATGCTCCTGGGCCCGACGATCACGCGCCGCCTGGTCGGCGACTTCGCGCAGCGCACGACCCGGGCCGCCCCCGGGATCGAGAACCTCACGGGCCGCGAGCGCGAGGTGCTGCTCACGGTCGCCCGCGGGCTGTCGAACGCGGAGATCGGTGCCGAGCTGTTCATCACCGAGCAGACCGTGAAGTCGCACGTCTCCGAGGTGCTGCGCAAGCTCGCGTGCCGCGACCGGGTGCAGCTCGTGATCGCGGCGTACGAGTCGGGGCTGGTCGGGCTGTCGGAGCGAGCCTGACCTCGACGCCGCGCCGCGCCGGTCCGGGCCCGACCCCTGGTGCGGGCGGCCGCCCACGTCGATACTGGCCGGGTGCGCCGCACGTCCTCTGGCAGGTCGCGGGTCGCCGTCCTCATGGGCGGCGGGCTGCTCCTGGGCGCGCTGAGCGGGTGCGTCGCGGGCAACCCGCCACCGACCAGCATCTCGGTCGCGCCGAGCGCGCCCTCGGCGGGCGACACTGCACCGGCACCCACCCCCTCGAAGCGCTCGCCCCCGGCGCCGCAGGCCCTTCCCGAGCCGACCACCGCGTCACCGGAACCCGGCGTGACCGAGTTCAGCGCCGCCGTCGTGCCGGTCACTCCCGAGCTCGCAGAGCGCATGACGCCCACGTCGTGGCGCGAGGGCTGCCCCGTCGCGCTCGCCGACCTGCGCTACCTGACCGTGTCCCACCGGACCTTCGAGGGCGGAGTCGCGACGGGCGAGCTCGTCGTGCACGCCGACGTCGCGGACGGTGTCGTCGAGGTGTTCCACGACCTGTTCGACGCGGGCTACCCGATCCGGTCGATGCGGCTCGTCGACGACTTCGGGGGCGACGACGACGCCTCGATGGCCGCCGACAACACCTCGGCGTTCAACTGCCGCCCGGTCGCGGGCACGGACCGGTGGTCCGAGCACGCGTACGGCCGCGCCCTGGACCTCAACCCGGTCGAGAACCCGTGGGTCTCGGGCGACGCGGTCGAGCCGCCCGCCGGAGCCGAGTTCGCGTCGCGCCCTGCGGTCGCAGGCGTGATCGCGCCCGACGACGCCACGGTCCGCGCGTTCCTGGCCGCCGGGTGGCTGTGGGGCGGGTACTGGACGGGGCCGGTCGACCATCAGCACTTCTCGACGACCGGGACCTGACGTCCTCACGGGCACTCGATCGTCCCTGCGCCCAGGCGATGCAGACGGCCGACCGACCGACGATGCACGCACATCGGCAGATGGCTCCTACGATGAGCCGTGAGTTCCGACTGGTTCGACCTGGCCACCCAGGGCACCGAGAGCGGTGAGCTGGCCCGGTCGATCGACTGGTCCGCCACCTCGATCGGCGCGCCCGACACCTGGCCCAAGACCCTGCGCGCCGCCGTGCGGCTGTGCTTCAGCACGCGCTTCCCCATCTTCATCGCCTGGGGCCCCGAGCTCCTGATGATCTACAACGACGGCTACCGTCCCATGCTCGGCGAGGACAAGCACCCGGCAGCGATGGGCGCCCCGGCGAGCGCCGTGTGGGCCGAGATCTGGCCGGAGATCGAGCCGCTGTTCGACTCGGTCCTCGCCACGGGCGTCCCTACGTGGTCCAAGGACCAGCCCCTGATCATGAACCGCTCGGGGTTCGATGAGGAGACGGCCTTCACGTTCTCCTACAGCCCCCTGCGCGACGAGGAGGGCACGATCTGCGGCGTCATGGACGTCGCGACCGAGACCACCGACCACGTGGTCGACGCCCGGCGCCTCCAGACCCTGGGCACCCTGACCGCTGCGCTCCAGCGGCTGCAGGGCGACGTGGACGAGCTCGCGGCTGCGACGGTGGCCGTGCTCGGACGCAGCCAGGACGTGACCCGGGCGGACCTGTACCTCGACACCTCGGCCGGGCTCGTGCCCTTCGCCTCGACGCACGAGCGTCACGACGAGTCGGTCCCACCGCACGTCCTGCGCGAGGTCGCCGACCGGCGCCGCCTGGACCACGTCGGCAACGCGCTCGTCGCACCCCTCGCTGCGACGCGTGACCGCGTCGCAGCGGGCGTCATCGTCCTCGAGGGCAACCCGCGCCGGCCCGACGACGACGCCCAGCGCTCGTTCCTCCAGCTCGTGGCGTCCGCGGTCGGCACGGCGCTGAGCAGCACGCTCGCCCAGATCCGCCAGGTCGACGAGCTGCGAACGGTCGCGAACGCGCTCCAGGACGCGATGCTCCCCGACGACCCGACGGCCCCCGGCTGGCACACCCGCTACCGACCGGCCGACGACAGTCTCCTCATCGGTGGCGACTGGTACGACGTCGTCGACCTGTCGGACGGGCGGTTCGGCCTGGTCGTCGGCGACTGCGTGGGCAAGGGCCTGCGTGCCGCCGCCGTCATGGGTCAGCTCCGCAGCGCGAGCCGCGCCCTGCTCCTCGAGAACCTCGGTCCGGCCGCGACGCTCGAGGGCCTCGACCGCTTCGCCCGGACGCTGCCCGGGGCCGAGCTCGCGACCGTCCTGTGCGCGATCGTCGACGAGAACGCCCGGACCATCACCTACTCGGCCGCAGGTCACCTGCCACCGCTCGTCGTCAACAAGGCCGAGACGTGCTGGCTCAACGACGGTCGGGGAACGCCGCTCGCGCTCACCTCGCTCCCTCGCCAGGAGGCCACCGCGGCGCTCGACAGCGGTGACGCCGTGGTCCTCTACACCGACGGGCTGGTCGAGCGTCGCGGCGAGCACCTCTCGGAGGGCCTGCGGCGGCTCGCGGACGTCGCGCTCGCGATCCGCGAGGAGCGCCCCGCGGCCGACCTCCCGGACGCGCTGCTCGCCGAGCTCCTCTCCGGCGGCGCGCGCGACGACGTCGCGCTGCTCCTCTACGAGGTCCCCTGACGCCGCAGCTGCGCGAGCCGCACGCGCGTCTCAGGCCAGGCCGGCGTCGTGCACGCAGATCGCGACCTGCACGCGGTTCTCGGCCCCGAGCTTGTCGAGCACCCGCCCCACGTGGGTCTTGACGGTCGCGACGCTCAGGAACAGCGCCGCGGCGATGTCCGCGTTGGACAGCCCCGACCCGATCGCGACCGCGACCTCCCGCTCGCGCTCGGTCAGGCGCGACAGGCGCTCGCGCGCGAACGCCGCGCGGTCGTCGGCCGGCGCCCGCGCGACCGCGGCGATGAGCTGCTGCGTGACCGACGGCGACAGCATCGAGCGCCCCTCGGCGACGAGGCGGACCGCCGCGACCAGCTCGGCAGGCGGGGTGTCCTTGAGCAGGAACCCGGCCGCGCCCAGCCGGAGCGCGGACAGCACCATGTCGTCGGCGTCGAACGTCGTGAGCACGATGACCTTGAGCCCCGGGTCCGCAGCGCGCGCGATCTCCAGGGCCGCGAGGCCGTCGCGGCGCGGCATCCGGATGTCCATGAGGACGACGTCGGGCCGGGCGCGCGCGATCTCCGCGACCGCCGCGACGCCGTCGGCGGCCTCACCCACGATCTCGATCGACCGGTCGCCGCCCAGGATGAGGCGCAGCCCGGCACGCACCAGGGTCTCGTCGTCGACCAGGACGACCCGCAGCGGTACCAGATCGGGGGTCTCGGGGGTCACGTCCACGGGAGCCACGCTCTCACGACGAAGGACCCGGCCCCGTCGGGCGCCGCACGGAGCTCGCCGCCCGTGAGGCGGGCGCGCTCCGCGAGCCCGGTCAGCCCCAGGCCCGACGGCGGCGCACCCGACGTGCGCGAGGCGGCGCCGTCGTCGGGCACGCGGACAGTGCAGACAGTGACGAGCGGGTTGGTGACCCGCAGCACGAGCCCCTCCCCCGGCTCCCCCGAGATCTCGACGCGCACGGGCGCTGCGGGCGCGTGCTTGCGCGCGTTCGTGAGCGACTCCTGGAGGATCCGGTACGCGCTCCGGCTCGTCTGCTCCGGCAGGTCCGGGAGCCGCTCGGCCGTCGCGGGGGCGATCTCGCAGCCGACGTCGGCGTCGCCACCACCGAGACCGCGGACCTCGTCCAGCAGGTCGGGCAGGGCGTCGAGCGTCGGCTGAGGGCGCTCGGGCACGCCCGCCGGGACGTCGGTCTCGCGCAGGACACCCAGGACCTCGCGCAGCTCGGTCATCGCGAGGTGCGCGTTGTCCTGGATCACGGCCGCGGCCGCCGACGTCTCCTCCCGCGTGAGGTCCGTGCGGTACGCGAGCGCCCCGGAGTGCATCGCGACGAGCGAGATGCGGTGCGCCAGGACGTCGTGCATCTCGCGGGCGATGCGCGTGCGCTCGGTCGTCCGTGCCTGGTCGAGCCGCGCGGCCTGCTCACGCTCGGCCGTCTCGGCACGCTCGCGCAGCGAGACCAGGAGGTCGCGACGGTTGCCGATCGAGACGCCGATCGCCACGAGGAGACCGTAGACGAGCACCGAGAGCACCACGAGGACCGCGCCCCACCACGGGAGGTCGAGCGTCGGGTGCAGGGCCTCGAACGCGAGCGTCGACGCCAACCACACGATCCCGACCGCAGCGATCTCCTGCCAGCGGCGGCGCGTCGCGAGCGAGACCAGCACGATGCAGACCGCACCGAGCGCGAAGCCCGAGAACCCCGAGAGTGCCGCGAGGATCAGGGCGATCGTCAGGGGCGCGTGCCGGCTGAACGGCATCAGGACGATCGCGACGACCCCCAGGAAGAGGTCGAGCAGCACGAAGAACCCCTGGCGGGCGGTCGGCTCGACCGGGATGTCCGAGAGCACGAGCCCGAAGGTCAGGAACCCTGCCCCCAGCGCAACGGCCAGGCGCCAGAGGATGCCCCAGGCGGAGCGGGGGACGTACGTGTCGGTCGGCATGCCGCGAGACTATGCGCGCGGCCCGCCGGGGCACATCGGCAGTCGGGACGACCCTGCGTCAGACCAAAGGATCAGTGGGGGGGCGGCCCTGGCGGTGCACCCCCCGGCGGGCGGCGGGGCTGACGGCTGGCGGCCTGGCCCGTGAGTGCGGAGTTCTTGCGCGACACGCCGGGCGTTTCGCGCAAGAACTCCGCACTCAGCGCGCGATCGTCAGCTCTCGCCGTTCGCCGCACGGTACGCGGTGAGGACCGCCTTGGGCAGGCGGCCCTTGGGGCTCACGGTGTGGCCGTTCGCGAGGGCCCACGCGCGGATCGCTGCGGTCGTCTCGCCCGGCAGCAGGTAGGCGGTGCTCTTGGGTGCCGCGGGGGCGACGGGCGCGAGCTCGACGGCGGCCTCAGCCTCGACGACAGGCGCGGGCTCGACGGCGACCTCAGCCTCGACGGCGGGCTCGACGACCTGCTCGGCAGGCTCGACGGCGGGCGCCGTCTCGAGGACGGGCTCTCCTGCTTGCTCGGCCGCTTCCGCGGCAACCGGCTCGGCCGGCTCGGGCGCGGTCTCGGGCTCTGCGGCAGCAACCGCCTCGACCTCGACCTTGACCTCGGTAGCCGCGACGTCCGTGTCGGACTTGGTGACCTCAGTGATCTCGGTGACCTCAGCGGTCTGGGGCTCGACGGGTGCGTCGGCCACGGCGGGCTTCGCCGCGGCGACCGGCTCGGCGACCGGCTTGGCGACCGGCACGACGGGCGCGGACTCGAGGACCGTCTCAGCAGGCTCGGACGCAGCCGCCGCGACCTCGGCAGCCGGCTCGACCGGCTTCACCGGCTCGACCTGCTTGACCGTCGCGACCTCGACGACCTCGACAGCGACCTCCGACTCGAGCACCTCCTCGCGCTCGAGGACCGCGATGGCGACGGGCGTCGCCGCGGGCTCGACGGCAGCAGAGGGGGCGGGAGCCGGTGCTGCGGCGGGCATCTCGACGGGCGCCGCCTCGACGGCCGGTGCGACGGGGGTCTTCTGAGCGTCGTCGAACAGCGACGCGACGCTCACCACCGGTGCGTCCTCCGCCTTCTTCCGACGACCCTTGAACCAGCTCAGCAGACCCATGACGACCTCTCCGCGAACGATGCCCACACCGACCGATGTGCGCGCGTCAACTCTTTCACATCTCGGACGAAGGCCCCGCGGGCGCCCATGTCCTTCCGGCTGCCCTCCGGGCCCGGCGTCTCGACAGCTCGCTCGACCCGGGCACCCGGGGCGCGATGTACTGGGAACGAGCACGCCCCGCACCGCCGATCGACCACGACCCCCGCAACCCGCCAGGAGCCCCATGCCCCCGACCACCGCGCACCCCGCCGCCGACCGCGAGCGTCTCGGCCTGCACGCGGACTGCGAGAGCTGCTTCGGGCTGTGCTGCGTGGCGCTGGCGTTCACGCGCTCGGCCGACTTCCCGATCGACAAGGACGCCGGCGACCCGTGCCGGAACCTGCGTCCCGACCACAGCTGCGGGATCCACCCCGAGCTGCGTGAGCGCGGGTTCGTCGGCTGCACGGTCTACGACTGCTTCGGCGCGGGCCAGAAGATCTCGCGCTCGACCTTCGCGGGCCAGGACTGGCGCGAGCACCCGGAGGTGCGGTCGTCGATGTTCGCGCTGCTGCCCGTGCTGCGCCACGTCCACGAGCTGCTCTGGTACCTCACCGAGGCCCAGGCGCTGACGCTGGGCCACGACGAGTCGCTCGCGGCGGAGCTCACCCAAGCCGTCGAGCGGATCGACCTCCTCTCCACCGGCTCACCGGACGAGCTGCTCGCCCTGGATCTCGGGGCGCTGCGCGACGGCGTGAACCCCCTCCTGGTGCGCGCGAGCGAGGCGGCCCGTGCCCGCTCGGTGCACCAGCCGCGGGGCAGGCGCGCGGACCGCCGGGGTGCGGACCTGGTCGGGCGGCGGTTGGAGGGCGCGGACCTGCGGGGCGCGAGCCTCCGCGGCGCGCTGCTCGTGGGGGCGGACCTGCGGGGCGCGGACCTGCGCAGCGCCGACCTCGTCGGTGCGGACCTGCGCGGGGCGGACCTCTCGGGCGCCGACCTCACCGACGCGCTCTTCCTCACCCAGGTCCAGGTCGACGCCGCGCGGGGCGACGCGACCACGCGGCTCCCCGCGGGCCTGACCCGCCCGGCGCACTGGGGCGCACCGCCCGTGGCGAGGTCGCGCTCCCGGCGCGCGTGACGTCGTCGGGCAGGAGGGCGGCCCGACGGCGCAGCGGCGTCCGCGGCGAGTCCCCCCGGGGCGCCGCTCCCGTCGGACCTGGCGTACGTCGCCGGCTCGTCGAGGGACGAGCGACGGGCGTCACGGGACCAGGACGACCCGCGTGCCCGACGCGGTCCTCGCCTCCCAGGCGGCCGCGACCTCGTGCAGAGGGACTGCGACGACGTCGACCGCGGGCCGTACCTGCGGCAGCAGCGTCGCGAGCTCGGTGATCGCAGCGACCATGCCCTCGGGCGACACCGAGCCCTGCCCGCTCCCGCTGACCTGCACGTTGGTCTTGCGCAGGGTCGCCGCCGGCAGCGTGATCGTGGGCCCTGCGGTCGCGCCGACGTGCACCCAGCGCAGGAGGTGGGCGGGATCGCTCCGAGCACCCGTCACGGCCGCGAGCGCCTGCTCGGTCGGGGCTCCCCAGACGTAGTCGACGACCACGTCGACGTCGGCGGCCTCGCGGGCGAGACGTTCGGCGACGTCGTCGGCCGTGAGCGGCACGATCGCGTCGGCCCCCAGGCGACGCACGACCTCGAGCGAGGTCGCGTCACGCCCCGCGCCCACGATGCGCCGGGCCCCCAGGTGCCGTGCGAGCTGCACGGCCAGGCGGCCCGCGTTGCCCGTCGCGCCCAGGACCAGGACGCTCTCGCCCGGCTGCAGGTCCGCGCGGTGCCGCAGCGCGAGCCACGCCGACATCGCAGGGTTCATGGCCGCGGCGATCGTCACGTCGTCGAGCCCGGGGGGCAGCTCGACGAGGCGCCCCGCGGGGACGGCGACGAGCTCGGCCATGCTGCCGCGCGGCGCGTGGAGCCCCGCGAAGAACACCCGACGGCCGTCCTCGGTGCGGCCCACGCCGTCGAACCCGGGGACGAGCGGCAGCGCGCCGTCGCTCGTGTAGTGCGTGCCGGCTGCCCCCGACCGGACGCGGGGGTGCAGCCCGGCGGCCAGGACGTGGACCAGGACCTCGTCCGGTCCGGGCTCGGGGTCCGGCACTTCCGTGTACTGCGGGGGCCGGTCGAACGAGGTGACGAGGGCGGCGTGCACGGTGGGTCCTCACTCTCGGTTGCTGGACGGGTCCGACGCCCGCCCGGTCGGCGGGGTGCGAGCACGACGCCCGTCAGACGGGCGCGGGCGGGACGAGCGGCGGTGCGGGCACCTGACCCGTGACGGCCCACTCGCCGGGGCGGTCGCGCAGCGCCTCGCCGATGGCCGCGACGACCGCCGACGTCACGTGCGGCTCGGTCGTGGGCGCGTGCCAGTAGCGGACGTGGACGGTCGTCCGGGCAGGCTCGACCGAGACCGTCAGGAACTCCGGGGCCGGCCGCTTGTGGACGCCGTGCGCCGCACCGACCGCGTGCAGGACGCTGGTCGCGACCTCGTCGGGCAGCGCGTCGCCGAGCCGCACCTCGACCGTGGCGCGGCGTGCGCCCAGCACCGAGTGGTTGACGAGCGGGGCCGCGAGCACCGCGGCGTTGGGCAGGTGGACCTCGCGCCCGTCGACCGTGCGGATGACGACCGACCGGCCGTTGAGCTCCTTGACGACGCCCGTCCAGTCCATCGACTCGATCTCGTCGCCCAGGCGCACGGGCATGCGGGTCTGGAGGATGATCGCGGCCCCGAAGTTGTCCGCGATCCCCCGCAGCGCGAGGACGGCGACGATCACGACGACGATCACCGCGCCGAGGATCGGCTCGGTACGGAAGCCCAGGAACGCCAGCGCCAGCCCGATCCCCACGAGGAGCAGGAAGTAGTGCACCACGCGGGTCGCGACCGCGAGGAGCTGCGGCGAGAGCCCCTTGGTGCGGGCGCCGATCGCAAGGATCGCCTTGCGGGACAGGCGCGACAGGATCCAGGCGCCGAGCACCGCGAGGACCGCGAACAGGACGTCCCACCCGGTGATGTCGCTGCCGGAGAACCAGCTCGTCACGGTGTCGATCACGCGGCTCCTCCCGGGGCGTCGGGGCGCGGTACCCGCCCAGCCCCCGCAGGCCCGACGGCGGCACGCGCCACGTCGATGCTCGCACCGTGGGAGGGGCTCGGCATCCGGACCGGGACCCGGGGACCCGCTCCGCGGGGCGGACCGCGTCGGGGGCAAAGATCATCCCTCCGGGGGACAACTCCCCATTGCGCAACGTCCGCCCACCACGGAGAGTGGAGAGGTGGCCCCACGCCACACCACCCCACCACCCTTGAGGGAGCCTTCTTCGTGCGTCTCGTCCGCGGTATCGCCGTCCTGTCCGTCGCCTCCGTCGGGGTCCTCGGCCTCGCCGCCTGCTCGTCCGGCACGGACGCGCCCGCCTCGTCGTCCTCCGCCTCGGCCTCGTCCGGGTCGGACAAGGCTCCCGCCAAGGAGGCCTCGTCGGACCTCACGGCCGAGAACTTCGTCCAGCGCATCACCGACGCGCAGCTCGCCGCGGGCAGCGTCTCGATGGCGACCACGACCGAGGTCCAGGGCACGAGCATGGACATGGCGGGTGACATCGTCTTCAAGGACGGGTCGCAGAACCTCGCCATGACCATGACGGTCCCGGGCTCGGGCGAGATGCAGGTCCGGTTCGTCGACGGCATCTTCTACATGAACATGGGCGAGCTCAGCCAGAACAAGTTCGTCGCGATCGACCCCGCGGACGAGTCCAACCCCATGGCCTCGTCGTTCGAGGGTCTGACCGAGCAGATGGACCCCGCCGCGAGCGTCGAGGCGCTCGAGGGCGCGATCACGAGCGTCGAGAAGGAGGGCGAGCCGGTCGACCTCGACGGCGTCAAGGCCCAGCAGTACACGGTCGTGGTCGACACGACCAAGCTCACGGGTTCGATCAAGGAGCAGGCCGACGCCGCGGGCACGGCCCTCCCCGAGACCCTGACCTACCAGTACTGGATCGACGCCGACGACCTCATGCGCAAGGTCGTCATGGACGTCATGGGCACGAGCATGGAGATGACGTTCTCCAACTGGGGCGAGGACCTCCAGGTCGTCGCCCCGTCGGCCGACGAGATCTCGACCGAGCCGCTCTTCTGATCCGAACGATCTCCTGAGGCCCTGGGACTCGGCTGTTGCGCGCACCCGATCGCGCTCGTCTCCGTTGTGCGCACGTAGCGTGGATTTGGCCGCTGTAGTCGCTTGTGCAAGCCCGTGGGGCTCCGGTCTTTGACTGCCAGAGCCCCACGGCCCCTACTTGTCAGGAGTCAACGAACCCGTTGGATGGTGGCGCGTGAGACGCCGACGAGTTCAGCGACGTCGCCGCTGGTGTGTTCACCGGCGGTGTGGAGGGCCAGGACGTGGCGTTGTTGGGCGGGGGTGAGTCCTCCCGCGCATGCGGCAGTGGCTTCGAAGACCCGGTAGTCCATGACCACCGGGCACGTGGTCACGGTCGGTGGGCCTGTCTAGCTGTGAATGAGTTGGCTGACGCGCTGTTGGCTGATGCCGAGGGCGCGGGCGCTGTCGGCCTGGCTGATGCCGGCGTGGGTCATCTTTCGGATGGCTTCGCGGCGCATGGCTGCGGCGGCGGCGACGGCTGCGCGGGCTTCGGCTTCGCGTTCGGCGGCGACGGTCCATAGCTCACGTGCTGCTTCGGGGAGTTCGATCTCCAATTTCACGGACACGGTCTCAGGCTCGATATCGAGGTAGAGGCCGATCACCTCTTGGGCAACGTCGCGGGCTTCTGACAGGGTGCGTGCCTGACCGGCGGTGTCGAGTTCGGGAACGTAGACGAACCACCACCGGCCGTCTCGGCGCACCTGTGCTTGATAGGTCGTGCTGCTCATGATGCTTGCTCCTTTCATCGCCAGTTCTGCGGGGCCTGGTCGAGCTTCTTGATCAGTTGTCCAACGATCCCGGCCGAGACCTCGCCGTGGCGAGGGATGGACGCCTTCTGGCTCTCGTCCGGCAGCCCCCACAAATCGTGGCTCCCCTTGCCGTCGCGCAGAAGCACCCAGCCGTTGGCCTTGAGGGCCTTGAGGGCCTTGATCACGTCACGGTACTTCTGTGGCTTCGGCACGATTCTACTACCCCCCTCTTGTTCTTCACGTGAAGGGGGGCTAGCAACTGCCGCGCACGTCTGGGGCAGGCGCCAATCGGGACCCGACGGCGGTGCGCCGGCCCTCCCGGCCGCGCACCGCCGTCGTGCTGTCCGCGCGCCGTGCGTACCGTGAGGTCGACGCTCGGGCGCGTGGCGCCGTCGGGCCGGTCAGTCCATGGGGCGGCGGCGCATCTGCTTGGTCGTGGTGCGCTGCTTCTTCGCCGCGAGGCGACGCTCCTGCGAGCCGCGCGTAGGGCGCGTCGCTCGCCGCTGGCGCGCGGGCGGGGCGAGACCCTCGGCGACGAGCGCCGCGAGCCGGGTCCGCGCCGCCGCTCGGTTGCGGAGCTGCTCGCGGTGCTCGGAGGCCACGACCGTGAGCACGTCGCCGACGAGCCGCTTGTCGAGGCGCTCGCGCAGGCGGGTCCGCTGAGAGTCGCTCAGGACGACCGACGCGGCGACGTCCCACGAGAGCTCGACGCGCGAGTCCGTGGTGTTGACGCCCTGGCCACCCGGGCCCGAGGCGCGCGAGAAGCGCCACGCGAGCTCGCCCTCGGGGATCGTCAGGGCAGGGCTCACCGCGAGACCTCGGTGCGGGGCGACGGACACGAGACCATCATCCCGGTTCGAGCGGGGCTCGGCGTCCTCGTCACCAGGACACGCGTCCTGCCCGACGGCGGCGCTCGCCTCAGGCGCTCGCCGCGCCCACGCGCCCCTCGGCGCGGTCGCGGATCCCGCGCAGCATGCCGGCGCTCATGACGAAGCTCACGGGCTGGACCGGCTCGACGACCGCCCCCGCCCACCAGCGCGTGTACCCGTAGCGCTCGCGCACGATCAGGCGAGTGCCCCCGTCGGGGGCGGGACGCAGCACGAACGACCAGCTGAAGTCGTAGGGAGGTGCGGACGCCTCGGCAGGGCCTGCGCCTCGCAGCACCAGGTGACGCTCGGGGACCATGGCGGCGACGCGCAGCGCGAGGTCGGGATGGAGCCGGACGTCGTCGCCCACCGCGAGGCGCTGCCACTGCGGGTCGATCCGGTCGGCGTTCTGGATGTCGCAGCCGACGAGGTTCTCGAGCCACTCGTAGCTGTAGAAGCCGCCCCTGCCCTGGCCGAGCTGGACGAGCCAGCGCCACACCTCGTGCGGCGGGGCGTCGATGCTGACCGCCCGGGTCGCGACGGCCTCGGCCTGCGGGACGATCTCGTCGCCCGGGAGCACGTCGGACGGCTCGCCGTCCCTGGTCCCCCAGGTCATGGTCAGACGCCGGGTCAGGAGAAGGGCGCCGATCACGGTCGCTGCAGCGACCGTCCTTCTGACGAGCGGACGCATGGCACTCTCCTTCGGCGGGGGACCTCGGACCGTCTCGATCGTCCCATCTCACCGGACCCCTGGACGGCGCTTGTGACGGATCGCACAAGCGGCCCCGGGTCCTCGGGGACCCGCTCCGTGGACGCCGCGGTCAGGCGATCCCGCCGTTGACGTACAGGACCTGACCGTTGACCCAGCGGGCCGGGCCCGCGAGGAACGAGACGACCTCGGCGATGTCGTCGGGGACCCCCAGACGTTCGAGGGGCGCGGCCTTCGCCAGGCCCGCGACCTGCTCGTCCGACTTCCCGTCGAGGAACAACGGGGTCGCCGTGGGGCCGGGCGCCACGGCGTTGACCGTCACGTCGCGCCCGCGCATCTCCTTGGCCATGACGAGCGTGGCCGCGTCGACGGCCCCCTTGGTCGCGGCGTAGGCGCTGTAGGTCGGGAACGCGAGGCGGGTGACCGACGACGAGAAGCTGACGATCGCCCCACCCTCCCGGACTCGGCGCGCGGCCTCGCGCAGGACGACGAACGTCCCGCGCACGTTGGTCCGCACCATGCGGTCGAAGTCGTCGAGGTCGAGCTCGACGAGGGGCGCGAGGAGCATGACGCCGGCCGTGTGCACCACGACGTCGGCCCCCCCGTGCTCGGACTCGGCGTGCGCGAAGAGCGCGGCGACCTGCTGCTCGTCGGCCACGTCGGCCTGGAAGGCCGTCGCGGTGCCGCCCGCGGAGCGGATCGTCGTGACGACCTCGTCCGCCCGGGCCTTGTTGCCCGCATAGGCGACGACGACCGTCTGGCCGTCCTGGGCCAGGCGCTCGGCGACCGCTCGGCCGATGCCGCCCGAGGCTCCGGTGACGATCGCTACGCGGTTCGTCGGGTGAGCTTCCTGATTAATGGACATGCCATCCATATAACGCTGGATATGGACAGTGTGTCAATATGTAGGTCGACGGAAGGTGGACACAGTGGCGAACGAGGAACCCGCCAAGCGGCGAGGGCGCGGGCGACGCCCCAGCGACGAGGTCCGTCAGGAGATCCTCGCGGCGGCCGGCGACCTGCTGCTGCGCGAGGGCATGGTGGCCTTCACGATCGAGAAGGTCGCGACGCTCGCGGGGGCGAGCCGCATGACGATCTACAAGTGGTGGCCCTCCAAGGGAGCGCTCGCGTTCGACGGGTACCGCGCGACCGTCGAGCCCACGCTCGCCTTCCCCGACACGGGCGACCTCACGGCCGACCTGCGCACGCAGCTCCACGCGTTCGTCCGCCTGCTCACCGAGACCCCCGCGGGCAGGGTCATGGCCGAGCTGATCGGGCAGGCGCAGACGGACCCCGAGCTGCGTGCCTCGCTGCTCGAGCACTACACCGTGCCGCGGCGGGAACGTGCTGCCGAGGTCATGCGGCGCGCGCAGGAGCGTGGCCAGATGCGCGCGGACGCCGACCCGCAGGTCGTCGTCGACCAGCTCTGGGGCGCCTGCTACCACCGGCTGCTCACGCCCGACCACCCGCTCACGGTCGAGTTCGCGGACGCGCTCGTCGACAACGTGCTGCGGGGCGTCGCGGCGTAGGACGGGCTCGCCGGGCGGGGCGCGTCAGAGCACCCGGCCGACCGCGAGGAAGTGCGGGCTCGCGCAGATCATGGCCGGGTCGGTCTCGAGCAGGCGGGCCGCACGGATCGCGGACCCGAGCATGGGCTCGGCCTGGTCGAGCGGCAGGTTGTCGAGCGCAGGAGCGCTGGGCCCCTCGACCCCGTAGACCGTGACCGCGTCGAGGCCGGCCTCCGCGAGCTCGCCCGAGAGCTCCTCGGGGAGGTGGAAGTACGCGGTCGTGAATCCCGAGCGCGGGTCGTGCAGTCCCGTCGCCACGGCCCGGCGCAGCGACGGCTCGGACTCCTCGGAGACCTCTCCCACGGCCGCGAGCTCGAGCAGGCCCGCGTAGCGGCTGATCGCCGCCGCGACCACGAGGCCGCCGGGGCGCGCGACGCGAGCGGCCTCGCGCAGCGCGAGCACCCGGTCGCGGCGCTCGGTCAGGTGGTAGAGCGGCCCGAGGAGGAGCACGACGTCGGCCGACGCGTCGTCGAAGGGCAGCGCCCGCGCGTCGCCGGCCTGCGCCCGGACACCGGGGATCTCGCCCGCCTGGGCGACGTGCGAGGGCACGGGGTCGATCAGGTCGACCGCGTGGCCGGCCTCGGCGAGCCAGCGCGCGTGCACGCCCGTGGCGCCGCCGACGTCGACGACGTGCGCCGGGGCAGCCGGGAGGAACCGGTCGAGGAGCTCGCGCGTGCGCAGCATCTCGAGGCGGCCGTGGGCGGTGCGCCGGAGCCGCGTGTCCTCCTCGTAGCGGTCGGAGTAGAACGCGAGGATCTCGGGGTCCAGTGCGGGGCCGGTGTTCACGCGGTCATCCTGCCGGGGTCGCGCGACGCTGTCCACGGTCTCCGGTCTCCGGTCTCAGGTCCTCGATCCCGTCGGCACGCACCGGCCCCGTCACGTGAGGTGGTCGAAGTCCCCGCGCACCCAGGCCGCGTGCCGGTCGGCCGAGCGCCGCACGACGGCCCGCGCGTCCACCGGGATCACGCCCTCGAAGTTGTTGTAGAGCCGGTCGAACGCGAAGCGCTCGACGTGCGTCGCGACCCGGTCCACGACGGCCCCCGACAACGGGATCCGGTTGGGGTAGCTGCGCATGAAGCTCACCGAGGTGCGGTCGGGGTTGGCGAAGATCGTGTCCCCGCTGAGCAGGACCCCGCGCCCCTCGGCTCCCGCGGCCCAGTGGACCACCG
Source organism: Oerskovia enterophila (assembly GCF_044748475.1). NCBI lineage: Bacteria > Bacillati > Actinomycetota > Actinomycetes > Micrococcales > Cellulomonadaceae > Oerskovia > Oerskovia enterophila. The sequence goes on along the minus strand of NZ_JBIVFZ010000005.1, from coordinate 170,174 downwards.
CGCTGCCGGGGAAGTGCCCGCCGGGCTGGCTCAGGGTCACGCCCGGCAGGACCTCGCGGTCCCCCGACCAGGTCTCGATCACCGGGTCGGGGCGGGCGACCCATCCCGCGTCGGCCTCGGCCACGAGGACCGGCACGCCGCCGAGCGCCCGGCTCCACTCGACCTGGACGCCGAACATGTGCGGGTGGCTCGCGACGACCGCGACGACCTCGCCCAGCGCGCGCACCTGCCGCACGGCGTCGTCGTCGAGGTACCCGACCGGGTCCCACAGCAGCATCCCAGCCGGGGTCCGCACGATCTTGGACTCCTGCCCGATCCCCACCCCCGGGTGCCCGTCGAGCGCGAACAGGTCGGGCTCGAGCTCGGTCACCGAGACCTCGTGCCCCTCCGCCGCGAGCTCGTCGAGCGTCGTCCACACCTGGCCGTCCGCGGGCACCCACTGGCGCTCGTCGGCGCAGATCGCGCACACCTCGGGCCGTTCGGCGTGCTCCACGGCGCACGTCCGGCAGATCCACCACGTCATCGGGGTCGTCCTCTCCGTCGTCGGTCCGGCAGGCAGCCGGAGCGAGCACGACCCATGCAACACCCACCCACCGACACCCGCGAGCTGCGTCGTCAGAGCTGGCCCGGGCTATAGCCCGGGCCAGCTCTGACAACTCGTCGGGGGCGCGCGGAGCAGGGCCTCACCGGCTCAGCAGCGCCACGGCACCGCGAGGGTCAGCGGCTCAGCACCTCGGCATCGCGAGGCTCGTCGCCGTCCGCCACCGCGTCACCGGCCGGCGGCACGTCCTGCCCGCGCAGCGGGTACGCCCAGAAGCAGAGCCACGCGAGCCCCGCCACGACGAACGGCACGCCGCCCATGAGCACGCGGATGCCCGTCGACACGGTCTCGGGCTGGTCGGCCACCGCGAGCCCCGCGTCGTAGCCCGACGTCGTGAGCACCACCGCGATCACCACGGCCTGCACGATGACCGAGCCGCGCACCACGAACCCGTTGACCCCGAAGTACATGCCCTCGCGTCGCAGCCCGGTGCGGCGCTCGTCGTCGTCGATGACCTGTCCGAGCGCGACCTCGAGGAGCTGCATCATGCCCGCGACGCCGATGCCGACGAGACCCGCGACGGCCATCGCGCCCGGCATCGAGCCCGGGACCATGAACAGCCCCACGGCCACGCCGTACGCCGCGACCGACCACAGCAGCGCGTTGCGCGGCCCGACCTTGCGCACGACCCAGGACCACCCGACGATCGCCGGGATCGCGACCACGAAGATCGGCGCGAGCACGAGCGTCGCGTCGGCCTCGGCCCCGTCGAGCACGTAGCGCACGTAGAACGGCACCGAGGCCAGCAGGATCGCGGTCGTCGACTGCAGCAGCAGCGACCCCAGGACATAGGTCACGAAGGCCTTGTTCGCGAACGTGTACCGCAGCTGGTCCTTGAGGGGCAGCGCGGCCTCGCGGGCCTTGACCGCGACCTCGTCGACGGGCCGCTCGATCATGCCCAGGAGCGACCACAGGTAGAACCCGAGGCACAGCGCCCCGAGCACGACCGCCATGCCGACCCAACCGAGCGGCGACCCGTAGAGCAGCGGCGCGGCCGCGGTCCCCAGGATCATCCCGACCAGACCGAAGATCTGGCGGGGCGTGTTGCCCCGGGCGCGCTCCGCCGTCGTGCGGAAGATCTCCGGGAAGAGCGCCGAGGTGTTGAGGACGACCACGACGTACGCCACGTCGTAGACCGCGACCACGACGAGGAACCAGACCAGCAGGCCCTGCGCGCTCAGGTCCGGCGGCATCCACACGAGCGAGAACGCCGCGACGAGCGGGATGATCCCCAGGCCGATCCACGGGACGCGGCGCCCCCAGCGCGTGCGGTGGCGGTCGGAGGCCGCGCCGACGAGCGGGTTGAGGACCGCGTTGAGTATGCCGTGGGCGATCATCGCGCCCGCGACCCAGCCCGCGGGGAGCTTGAGGTGGTCGACGTAGAAGAACACGACGAACGCCGAGAACGTCTGCGCCATGAGGTTCGCGGGGAACGCCGAGGCGCCGTAGGCGAGCGTCTGGCCGCGCGTGGGCAGCCCGGTCAGGCGGCGGTCGTGCAGCGTGGTCAGGGCGCTCATCGCGCACCCCCGACGGCGTCGCCCACCCGTGCGGCCGGGGCGCCTGAGGCGTCGCGCACCCGGGGCGGCAGGCCCCGTTGCACGTCGCGCAGGTCGCGCCAGCCCACGCGCACGATCCCTTCCTCGGCGAGCGTCGCCGCGACGTCGGGGTCGGCCAGGAGCCGGCGCTCGAACCCGCGCTTGGCGACCGCGAAGTCCGCGACGTCGCCGAGCTCGTCGTCGTCGAGCATGGGGTGCAGGAAGAACTCGGTGACCCCGGGCTCGGTCGCGCGCACCAGGTCGAGGAAGGTGGCCTTCATCGAGGCGTAGTCCTCCTCCTCCGCGGTGCCCTCGCCCAGCAGCTCGAACGGGTGGGTCAGCAGGTGGTCGAGGATCACCACCCCCGCGGCGTCGGCCGCGGCCGTGGCCTGGTCGAGCACCCCCTGGTAGACGTCGGGCATGCCCATGCCGCCGATCGTGCGCGGGAGGCGGAAGGGCAGGCCGTGGCGCGCCGCGAGCTCGAAGACCTGCGGCAGGAACGTGCGCCCCGTCTCGACGCCGTAGACCGAGCCCATGTGGTTGTCGAGGTGCGTGACGTCCATGCCCGCGGCGAGCGCGGCATCGAGCTGCGCGGCGACCTCGGCCGCGACGTCCGCGTCGCTCGCCTGCTCCTCGACCGTCCGGCAGTCGGCCGGGAAGTACCCGGCCGCGTCCACGAGCGTGGTCCCGACGCCCGTGAGGGGACGCCAGCGGTAGCTCGTCCACTCGCTCGTGAGCACCAGGTGGACGCCGAGGTCCAGGTCGGTGCGGCTCGCGGCGAACGCGAGCGCCTCGGGAGCCCAGGGGCACGGCACCATGAGGGTCGTCGAGTCCAGGTGGCCGTCGACGAGCAGCTCGGTGATCGCGCGGTTCGCGGCCCGGCACATCCCGAAGTCGTCGGCGTTGAGGATGAGCGCCCGCGCGCCCGGCGGGAGGCCGAGCCGGGCGACGAGGTCAGAAGGTGCGGGCATCGTCGGGTTCCTGGGAGGTGAGGTCGGAGTCGGGGTGCGCGGCGTCGTCGGGCACGTCGCCCGACTCGGCCGCCCGGCGGACCGCGGCCGAGAAGGCCTGGTCGCGGAGGGTGTCCCGCGCGAGGGCTGCCGCGCCGAGCAGGACCGCGTCGGCCGCGACCCTGCTGGGCTCGACCACGATCGGCAGGATGCCGACCCTGTCGGCGAGGTACGCCTGGACGCGGCGCAGTACCGCGTCCTCGGAGGCCACGCCCGCGAGGAAGATCTTCTGCGGCTCGAGCAGGAGCGAGATCGAGGCGATCAGCACGGCGAGACGCCCCGAGAGCTCGTCGACGACCGCGACCGCGCGCTCGTCGCCGCCCGCCGCGAGGTCGAGCACCTCGTGCGGCGCCAGGTCGGCGGGCAGGCCCGCGTCGCGCGCGGCCGTCGCGAGCGACGCGGCGCCGATGCTCTCCGCGCCGAGCGCGCGGCCGGGCTGCGGCAGGAACGCGACCTCGCCGGCGCCGCCGGACGCGCCGCGGTAGAGCTTGCCGTCGATGACGATCCCGGCCCCCACCCCGATCCCGAGGCGCAGCAGGACGAACGACCTCAGGTCCTTGCCCGCGCCCGAGCGCTGCTCGGCGATCGCGGCGAGGTTGACGTCGTTCTCGAGCAGGACGGGGCAGCCGAGGCCTTCCTCGAGGGCGGCGTGCAGCGTGGGCCCGCCCTTCTCGAGGCCGGGGACGCGGCGCACCATGGCGTGGTCGAGGTCCACGATCGCGGGGAGCCCGACGACGGCGCACCGGATCGCGACGGACGCGGTCCCCACGTCGTGGCCCACCGCGGCGACGCAGTGGGCGGCGAGCTTCTCGACGACGCTCGCGCGGGCCGCGGGGTCCTTGGCCGACAGGGGTTGCTCGGCGCGGGCGCGGATGCGGCCGACGAGGTCGATCAGCGCGACCCGGACGCGCACGTGGCCGATGTCGACCGCGAGCGCGTAGCCGTGCTCCGGGTCGACCCGGTAGAGCGTGGCCGCGGGGCCGCGGCGCTCGTGGTCGAGACCGGCCTCCTCGACGACACCCTGCTCGACGAAGGTGCGCAGCGTGTGGGCCACGGTGGTCTTGGACAGGCCCGTGGCCGCGACGATCTCGGGTCTGCCGAGGGTGTCGTGGGCGTCGAGCACATCGAGGACGGCCCGGGCGTTGATCTCCCGGAGCAGTCGTTGGTCTCCTGCAAGAAGCATGTCTACCGCTCTCCGTTGACGGTCGTTCCCCTGGGACATGAGTAGGTCGGAAGGTTACCTACCGAGCGAGAGTACATCGGGGGTGTTTCGGGCGCGCGTCGAGCCGGGACTGCCGTCCCAGTCCGGCTCCCTGCCCGGATCTTCCGACCCTCACGCGCGGATCTCTGCGGCTCTCGGGGTGAACCCCGAGCCGGAGATGGGGGGAATGCCCGATGTTCGCGGAACCCTCGGGCGGCCTAGCCTCGATCGTGGTGGGCCCCGCTGGGGGGTGGGGCCCACCGAGCAGACCTCGCCGGCATCCGCCCGGCCACCGACCGATCTCGACGACAGGGGCACGACATGCAGGCCACACACCGACGGCTGGCCACGGCGGGACTCGTCGCCGTCGCGGCGCTCGCCCTCGGGGCGTGCGGGTTCGGACCCCGCACGACGGCCACCGACACCTACACCGAGGACGCCGGGATCACCTCGGTCCGGCTCGACCTCGAGGCCGGGTCCGTCACGCTCCGGGGGTCCGACGAGGCGACCGGGCTGTCGATCGAGCGGACCGTCGACTACGTGGGCGAGCACCCCGCGAGCGAGACGCACCGCATCGAGGACGGCGTCCTGGTGCTCGCGGGCTGCGGTCGCCGCTGCTCCGCGAACTACACCGTGGACCTGCCCGCGGGGCTGCCCGTCACGGGCGAGACGTCGCACGGGAGCATCGACCTGGACCGGACCGGCGCGGTCGACGTCCGGACGAGCAACGGGTCCGTCACGCTCACCGGGGTCGACGCCAGGGTCCTTGCGCGGACCTCGAACGGGAAGATCACCGGGACCGGGCTGGGTGGCGCCGAGGGCGTCGACGTCGAGACCTCCAACGGGTCGATCGAGCTCACGCTCGCGACCCCGCAGGACGTCCGCGCGACGACCGACAACGGCACGGTGCAGCTCACGGTCCCCGAGGGCAGCTACCGCGTGAGCGCGTCCACGGACCTCGGCGGCACCGACGTCTCCGTGCCGGACGACCCCGACGGCGAGTTCCACCTCGACGCGCAGTCGTCGAACGGGCGGGTCACGGTCGCCCAGGGCTGAGGTGCTGGGCGGGCGGGGGCGGCTTGCCCGCCGTCCCGCCCGCCCCGCCGACCTCGATCGCCCCGCCGACCTCGATCGCCCCGCCGCCGCTCAGAGCGGCCCGAGCACCTCGCGCACGTCCGCGTCGAGCGCCAGGGTGTCGAGCACCGTGAGGAGCATGCGTTCCTCGTACCGGAAGTGGGACTCCATGATCGCGGCGACCCCCTCGAGGTGACGCTCGAGCTCGTCCGGGGGCGCCGCCCGGTCCACCGCGGCCGTCAGGCCGCCCAGCAGGTGCGCGATCATCGAGTGGTCCTGCCTCAGGTTCCGCAACGTCCCGACCAGCTCGGGGTGCGCGGCCGCGATCGCGGGGAACAGCTCGCGGTCCTCGCCCTCGTGGTGCCCCGTGAGCGCGGTGCAGAATCCGTGGCAGAACAGCAGCAGGTCGCGGGTCGCGGGTTCGGCGGGCTCTCCGTCGTCGAGCGCGGCACGGGTCACGCGCAGCGCCTCGCGCAGCCGGTCGTGCACGGCCCGCAGCTCGCGGCTCCAGGCGACGAGCCGGGGTGTCTCGGGGAGACCGGTCTCGACGAGCTCCGGCGTCTCGGCGAGGTGGTTCTTCTCGCCCTCAGTCACGTGAGGGCGAAGGGGGCGACGTGGTCATCGTCGGGCTCCTTCGTGTCCGGCGCCTCCATGCCTGACACGGTCTGCCACCGGCACGCGACGCTGCGCAGACCTTACCGGATGCTCGAGCGCGGGGTGCGTGACGCCGTCGGGCCGTGCGAGGTTGCTGCCCGACGGCGCGGCTCCCCCTCCGCGCGACGGCTCACGCCCGCGTGACCCATGCCGGACGGCGCGCGTCGTCGACGCGCACGACCACGTCGGCCGTCCGCTCGGGCGCGACCTCGCCCCGGTACCGCGCGTACGCGGGCAGGGTCCAGGCGTCGGCGGGCGGCGTGCGTCGCGCGACCGTCGCGTCCTGGAGCGCGAGGTGGACGGTCAGGTCGACGTCGAGCCCGCGGCCGAGCGACAGCGACCCGTCGAGCAGCACGACCAGCCCCGGCGGCGCCTCGACGTAGTCGGCCCGCGTCGAGCGCGAGGTCACGGGGTCGCGCAGGCTCGGGAGGTAGCGCCCCTCCCCCGCAGGCCCGACGGCGGACAGCACCTCCCGGTTCAGCGCACCGACGTCGATCCACTCGTCGAGCAGGGCGTCCGGGTCCTCGTGGCCGTGCTCGAGCCGCACCGACGCCGGCCGCAGGAAGTCGCGCACGCTGACGCGCGCCGTCGGGCGGCCCGCGACGCGCAGGGGCTCGACGAGCAGGTCGGCGAGCGTCTCCGGGTGCGTCGAGGGGTGGCCGTCGACGAGCACGCGCAATGCCCCGTCCGCGCGGGGCCGCTCCGCGACGAGCGCGGCGACCCGCGCGACCAGGACCTCGGGGCTGACCGGCTCGACGCGCATCGCGTCAGGATGTCACGGCGCCGGGACGGCTCGGTCGCGCTCCCGTGCCGAGGTACTCCTGCGGGCTCGCGTCGAGCACCCGGCGGAACATGGTCGAGAAGGCGGCCGGGCTCTCGTACCCCAGCGCGCCGGCGACGCGCGTCACGGACTCTCCCGCCGCGAGCCTGGGCAGGGCGGCCAGCACGCACGCGCGCTGTCGCCACCGGTCGAAGGTCAGCCCGGTCTGCGCCCCGAAGCGGCGGTTGAACGTCCTCAGGCTCACGTGCAGGGCCGCCGCCCAGGCGACGGGCGAGGCGTGCGCGTCCGGCTCGTCGAGGAACGCTCGGCACATCGCCAGCAGCGCGCGGTCGCTCGGCAGCGGGACGTGCAACGGCAGGGGCGTCATGCGCGACACCTCGAACAGGAGCAGCCGGACCAGCGCGCCGTCCCGGCCGTGCTCGTCGTACTCCACGGGGAGGTCGACCGCCTCGAGGAGGAGCTGCCGGGCGAGGGGCGAGACCGTGACGACCTCGCACGTGGTCGGCCCCCACGGCGCGGCGGCGGGCTCGAAGTAGAGGGAGCACGTGCTGACGCCGTACATCGTGACCTGGTGGACGGTCTCCGGGGGGATCCACACGGCGCGGTGCGTCGGGACGACCCAGCTGCCGTCGTCCGTCTCGACGTGCATGACCCCGGTCGCTCCGTACAGCAGCTGAGCCCGGCGGTGACGGTGCGGGACGAGCACCTCGCCCATCGCATAGTCGGTGCCGATCGGGAGAACGTCGCGGGGGGCGTCGTCGACCAGGTCGATCGGGGTGTTGCGCACACCGCGACCCTACCCAGCGCTGGCGTGATCGCGAAAGAACCTGGCACATCCGCGGATGCACGCCACGGGCTCGCTTCTTAGCGTGGACCCTGATGTTTCTCGTCCTGCTCCTGTCCGGATGCCTCACCGGCGTCACCACCGTCCTCTTCGGCTTCGGCGGCGGCTTCATGATCGTCCCGTTGCTGCTCTGGCTCCTCTCGGGGCCCGGATCCGCGCCGCTCGCCGAGGACATGGGGATGCACGTCGCGGTCGCCACCTCGTCCGCGGTCATGGTCGTCAACGCGGGCGTCGCGACGTTCGCCCAGCACCGTGCAGGGACCTTGAGGACCGACGCGCTCTGGCCCCTCACGGCGTTCATCGCCATCGGCGCTGCGCTCGGCGCCTCGGTCGCCGGCCTGGTGCCCGGCGAGGCGCTGCGATGGGCGTTCGTCGTCTACCTCGCCGTCACGCTCCTCAACGCGGTGCTGCGCCCGGGGTTCCTCGCCACGGCACGCCCCGCGCGTCCGCTGGGCCGAGCGACGACCATCGTCGTCGGGCCCGCGGTGGGCGCGGTCGCGGCGCTGCTGGGCGTGGGCGGCAGCGTCATGACGGTCCCGCTCTTCCGTCGCCACGGCTGGTCCATGACGGACTCTGCCGGTCTCGCCAACCCGCTCGGCCTACCCGTCGCCGTCGCGGCGTCGATCACCTACGTGGTGGCCGGCGGCGCCTCGGCATCGGTCCTCGGGGCCGGTCACCTCGGCTACGTCGACCTCTCGGCCTTCGTCGGCCTGGCGATCGGATCCGTCCTGGGGATCGTGCTCACGCGCCGGTTCGTCGGCCGGATGCCGGACCGCGTGCACGCCCGCGCCTACCTCGTGCTGCTCGCGGTGGTCCTCGTGGCGACCGTCGTCGTCTGACGGGCTCGGCCCGTTCCCGAGCAGAACACCGACCCAGGCGACCGACAGGCATCCGGCCACCGCGATCTCGTCCGGGGAGGCGCCGGCAGTCGCAGCGGCGCGGACCGCCTCGGCGACCGGTTCGAGGACGTGCCGGTCAGGCGCCTCGGGCAGACCGCTCGTGAGGGCGGCAAGGCGTACGAGGGCGGTCTCCGACGACGGGTCCACGCGTGGAACCTACCAAGGGCCCCGGATGAGTTGTCAGAACGTGGCCGGTGGTGAGCCCGGGCCACTTCTGACAGCTCGGCGGTAGCGGCGGGTCCGGCCGACTGACTGCGGAGCCCCCGGATCAGTTGTCAGAACGTGGCCGGGGTATGGCCCGGCCACGTTCTGACAACTCATCCGCGGCGGTGGTCGTGGAGCGCATCTCGTGGAGCGCCGCCCAGGGAGCGACGTCCCGGGGTCGCCGCCCCGCTCGCACGCTCGTGCCCGGGAACGCACGAGGCCCCGTCCACAGTGCTGTGGACGGGGCCTCGTGGGCGGGAAGATCAGCCGACGCGGACGAACGTCGGGTTGTTCTGCCAGATCTTGCTGTACTTGACGGTGCTGCCCGGGGTCGTGGCCTCGATCTGCATGCCGTTGCCGGCGTAGATCGCGACGTGACCGGGGGTCCAGATGATGTCTCCGGGGCGTGCCTCCGAGGCCGAGACGGCCGTGCCCGCGTTGCGCTGCGCACCGGACTGGTGCGGGAGCGAGACGCCGAGCTGTCCGTACACGTACTGGACCAGGCCCGAGCAGTCGAAGCCGCTGGGCGAGGAGCCGCCGTAGACGTAGGGGACACCCACGTACTGCATGGCGATGTCGACGACCGACGAACCGGAGGCCGCAGGCGCCGGGGCGGCAGCCTGGACGGTCGTGGCCGCGGCGGGGGCGGCACGCTCGACCGAGCGCGACGGCGCGGCGGCACGCTGCGGTGCCGGTGCGGGAGCCGGCTCGGGCTCGGGCTCCGGCTCCGGTGCGGGGGTCACGGCGACCGGGGCCTGCTCGATCGCGAGCGCCGCGTCGGCGGCAACCGTGACCACAGGGCTGGTCTGCAGGGCCTCGCGGGCCTGTGCGGTGACGGCGGCGAGGTCGACCGTGCCGACCGACGTCTTCGCCTGGTCGGTCGAGGGGGCCGCGTTCGCCGGGGCCGTGAAGACCGAGATCAGCAGGCCGGACGATGCCGCGACGACGGCGCTGCGGCGGGCGACCGAGCTGACGCTCGACGCGGCGGATCGTCCGAGGGACGTCAAGGGGGTGATGGGACGGTGCGCGGCACGATGGCGCGCGGACGTGCGTGAGGTCACGAGTGTTCTCCTGGACGCCTGAGAGGTCAGCTGTCGGGTTCGGGTCGGAGAAGCTCACCCGGCCGTGCGGACCGAGGTCCGTGCGGCTTCACCCCAAGGACACCGTCTCCGGTGCCCACAAGAATGGGTCCCCCACCCCTGTCATGGGTGTAGTTCGTGGCCTCGGGAGGTGACAGGGTTCGGCGTCCACCTGAGGGCTCCGGCGAGAGGGTTCTCTGCGAAGCAGAATCGACGGTACATGGCAAGAGAGCGATTGTCACAGTGAGGTAACGAACTCCGCGAGTCGGACATCGATCCCTTTCGACGACGAACCACACCTTCTGCGAGAGGGCGCGCGCCGCCGTCGGGCAGGGCGGGACGCCCCGCCTCAGGCGGGCTTGGTCGCCTTGCCGTCCAACCACAGCGTGTCCGACTCATCGCGGTGCGTACCGGTCGACCCGACGTGCTTGCTGTCGATCGTGGGCCCCTTCTTGATGACGTGGACCAGCGCCATCGCGTGGCCACGACCCAGGTCGTAGTCCTCCTTGAGCCACTCCACGATCACGCCGGCCTTGACCGACGGGTCGTCGTAGCCCTTCTCCTGCGCGATCGTCAGGAGCTCGCGCGGGGTGAGCCCCGTCTTGTCCTCGATGGTGTCCAGGTACGCCTGAAAAGACATGGGGTCCTCGGTTCTCTCGGTCCAGCAGGTGCGGTCGAGGGGTCAGACCGCACCGACCAGCAGAACTCATCGGTCAGGACGGCGCGCCCTCTGGTCGGTGTCGCACGCGCCGCGCGACCCAGCCGCGCTGCGCGGCCAGGACCCCCGCCTGGAAGCGGCTCGTCGCACCGAGCACCTGGAAGAGCGTCGCCACGTGCCGACGGCACGTGCGGACGCTGATGCCGAGGCGACCGGCGATGGCCTCGTCCGTGAGCCCCGCGCTCAGCCCCGACAGGATCGAGACCTGCACCGTCGTCAGTACCGACCGGCCCCCGTCCTGGGGCGTCCCGACGATCTCCGACAGCTCCCTGTCGACCATGCTGCCCCCTTCTCCCGACGTCCGGGAGTGTAGCCACGGCGGGCCGCTACCGGCCGGTAGCGTTCGCGCGGGGCGGGGCAGGCGCGCGGTGCTACCGCCCGAGCAGCCCGTCGATCTCGGCCATCTCGGCCGTCTGCACGTCGACCATCTGCTGCGCGAGGTCCTGCAGGTCGGTGTACCCACCGTCCGCGATCTCGCCCTGCGTCATCGCGATCGCGCCCTCGTGGTGCGAGTGCATGAGCTCGAGGAACGTCTTCTCGGCCTCTGCCACCGCTGTCGCGTCCCCCGCGCTCGCGTCCGCGAGACGTTCGAGCGACCCCATCTGGTCGCCCGTCAGCATGCCGTTCGCGACGTGCACCGAGTGCATCTGCATGAGGTCGTCCTGCCCCCACGCGTCGGCCCAGCCACGCATGATCCCGATCTCCTCGGCCTGCCCGTCGAGGATCCGCTGCGCGAGGTCGCGCGTCGCGTCGCTCACGCCGTCGACGGCCAGGATGATCTCGCTCATCTCGACGGCCTGCTCGTGGTGCGGGGTCATCATCGCGAGGAAGTGCAGGTCCGTGTCGTTCGCCTCGGCCGGCGCCGCCACCTCCGAGGCGGCCGACGAGGCCGGCGCCTCCGCCTGGGGCGCTTCCCCTCCGGTCGAGCACCCCGCGAGGGCTGCTGTCACGACGAGCGCGGTGAGGACGGCGGGCAGCTTCTTCATGAGGACTCCGGTGTGTCTCGGGATCGCCGGGGCACGCGGGCGCCGGTGCGGCGAGCGTCCGAGCAGCGTAGGTGCCGAGTCTGGGAGTCGGCTGTGCCTCGCGAGGCAGGCCCCGCGGGACCGCGGCCCGACGGCGCCGCGCGCGTGGCGCCGTCGGGCTGCGGTTGCGGACGTGGTGGGCCTAGGCCCTCAGCGGGCGTCGCACGTCAGACGGGCCCCGAGCGTGGCCGCAGCGATCACGCCGGCCGCCGCGACGAAGACGATGTCCTTGAGCACGTACTGCCCCATGAGCGTCATGCCGTCACCGAACAGCTCGCCGGCGAACAGCACCACGGGCGACATCATGCCGACCAGCGCGACCGCGAGCACGACGAGACCTGCCTGCAGCCACCGCCCCGTCAGGAGCGTCAGCCCGATGAACGTCTCGACGACCGCCGTCAGGGCCAGGGCCGCCGCGCCCTCGACGACGCCGAACGTCAGCGCGCCGACCGTCTGCGTCACGATCTCCTCCGCGGGGCTCGCCCCGGGAAAGAGCTTGAGGACCCCGAAGCCGAGGAACACCAGGCCCAGCGTGATCCGGAGTGCGGGGATCGACCATCGGGCGAGGTGGACCGCCAGGGCGGTGATCGCGGACTCGGAACGGCGCGCGAACCCCTGCCGCGCGGGTGCGTCACTGGGGAGCGTCTGCGGGATCGACACATCGGTCTCCGTGCTGGGCATCTGTTCTCCTCGTCGAGAGCGCGCAGACGACGAGGCGCTCTGCGGAGAAAGCCCCCTGACGTCCGCATGGGTGATGAGCCGCCGAGCGTAGCCACCGCGGATGAGGGCCAGATGAGCCGGGCAGGCGGTCAGTCGGCGAGGCGCCCGTGCAGGTGCATGTCGTGCCACCCGTCGACGTGCTTGCCGCTCCCGCGGAGCGTGCCCTCGGGCACGAACCCTGCGGCGAGCGCGACCTTGCACGACGCCTCGTTGCGCGTCGAGTGCACGAGTCGCAGCCTGTGCAGGCCGAGGTCCTCGAACGCCCAGGCGACCAGCAGCCCGACGGCCCGGGGAGCGACCCGGCGGCCCCGTGCGGCAGGAAGGACCCAGTAGCCAACCTCTCCCCCGCCCTCGTGCAGGTCGAGGTGGTGCAGCGCGGTGTGGCCGACCACGACACCGTCGGACTCGACCGCCCAGTCTCCGGCCGCCTCCTGCACCCAGTGCTCGTGCCGCGAGTCGATCCAGGCCTCCGCCTCGGCGACGTCGGCCATCGCGCGAGCGTGCCAGAGCTGAATCGCCGGGTCCTGGTACGCGGCGAGGAGGCTCGAGGCGTCGGTCCGGACCCAGGGCCGCAGCGTCAGGCCGTCGCCCGTGAGGACGGGCATCGGCTGCGCGCTCAGGCGGCCGGGGTGGACGGTGGGCTCGGTGAGGAGGGGCACGCCGCGATGATGCCACGGACGGTACGCACGAGGGCGGTTTGAGGAGTTGCTAAACTCACCAAGTCCCCAGGAGGTCCTGTGCCCACCACCGCCACCACGGCGCCGCTCTACGCGATCAAGGCCGAGCTCTTCCGCTCGCTCGCGCACCCCACCCGCATCCAGGCCCTCGAGGTGCTCAGCGCCGCGCCCGACCACGAGGCCCCCGTGGCCGACCTGCTCGCCGCGACCGGCGTCGAGGCCTCGGTCCTGTCCCAGCACCTGGCGGTCCTCAAGCGCGCCGGTGTCGTGACGTCCTCGCGCACGGGCAACACCGTCGTCTACCGGCTGAGCCGCCCGCTTGTCGCCGAGCTGCTCGTCGTGGCACGCGCCTTCCTGCGCGAGACCCTCGACGCGTCCGGCCGACAGCTCGCCGCCGCGGACGAGCTGCCTCCGCTCCAGGGGGCGAGCGAACGGACCGGGCAGTGAGCCGGGCGGGCCGCTCGGTACGCGACCTCCTGCCGTCCCGCGCCGACGTCGACCTCCGACCGAGGACGCTGCGCGCCGACCTGCTGGCGGGCATCACGGTCGGCGTGGTGGCCCTGCCGCTCGCCCTCGCGTTCGGCGTGAGCGCCGGGGTAGGGCCCGGCCCGGGCCTCGTGACAGCCGTGGTCGCGGGCATCGTGGCCGCAGTGCTCGGCGGCTCGCGCGTCCAGGTCAGCGGGCCGACGGGCGCGATGGCCGTGGTCCTGGCCCCGATCGTCGCCCAGCACGGCCCCGCGGCGGTACCGCTCGTCGCAATCCTCGCGGGCGTGGTCGTGCTCCTGGCCGGGGTGACGCGTCTCGGCCGCGTCGTGACCTTCATCCCGTGGCCCGTGGTCGAGGGGTTCACGGCCGGGATCGCCGCGATCATCTTCCTCCAGCAGGTGCCGGCGGCCCTGGGTGTCACGGGCGCGGTGGGCGGCAACCCGCTGCGCGTGGCCATCGACTCCGCCGTCGCCGCGTCCGGGGACGGCCCGACCGTCCTGTGGACCCTCGGCACCGTCGCCCTCGTGGCCGTCGTGATGCTGGTCCTGCCCCGCGTCGCGCCGGCACTGCCCGCCTCGCTCGTCGCGGTCGTGCTCGCCACCGTGGTCGCCCAGCTCGTCGGCGCCCCCGTCGCGCGCATCGGAGCGCTGCCCGATTCCCTGCCCCTGCCGTCCGTGCCGCACCTCGACGCCGGGATGCTGCGGTCGCTGATCGGCCCCGCGGTCGCGGTCGCGGCGCTCGCCGCGATCGAGTCCCTCCTCTCGGCCCGCGTCGCCGCGGCCATGCCGTCCCCCGAGCCGGCCGGGCGGCGCGGGGCGACCGGGAGCGCGATCGTGCCCGACGACGCGACCCACCGCTACGACCCCGACCGGGAGCTCGTGGGCCAGGGGCTCGCGTCGATCGCGAGCGGCGCGTTCGGCGGCATGCCCGCGACCGGTGCCATCGCGCGCACGGCCGTCAACGTGCGCGCCGGTGCGCGCACGCGGCTCGCGGCCGTCGTGCACTCGGTCGTGATCCTGGGCGTCATCTACCTCGCGACCGGTCCCGTCTCCGTCATCCCGCTCGCCGCACTGTCCGGGGTCCTCATGGTCACCGCGGTGCGCATGGTCTCGGTCTCGACCCTCCGGGCCGTGCTGACCTCGACGCGCGCGGACGCCGTGGTGCTCGTCGTGACGGCGGTCGTGACCGTCGCGGTCGACCTCATCGAGGCCGTGCAGATCGGGCTGCTCGTCGCGGCGTTCTTCGCGCTGCGCTCGGTCGCGCAGGCTGCCGCGGTCCATCGCGAGCCCCTCCCGGGGCCGGCGCAGCCGGGCGACGAGCACATCGCGCTCTACCGGCTCGACGGCGCCATGTTCTTCGGCGCCGCGGACCGCATCCACGCGCAGATCCGCGACGACCAGGACGCCCTGGTCGTCGTCCTGCGGCTCTCGCACCTGCGCCTGGTCGACGCGACGGGTGCCCACGCGCTCGGTGAGCTCGTCGCGGACCTCGAACGCTCGGGCGTCACGGTCCTGGTCAAGGGCATCCAGCCCGCCCACCTGCCCGTGCTCACGCGCGTCGGCGTCCTCGACGAGCTGCGCCACGAGAAGCACCTGTTCGCCGACCTCCCGCCCGCGATCGAGCATGCGCGCTCGCACGTCGCGCGGGCTCAGGCGGGGGTCGGGGCCGTGACCCGGCCCCCGGGCCCTGCCGCGGTCGTGGCTCCCGGGGACGCCCTCAGCGGTTGACGTCGAGCGTCAGCACGACCGTGACCGTGTCGCCCAGCTCGACGTCCTCGACCGCGCGGATCCGGTCCTTGAGCGGGACGACGTAGAGACCGTCCTTGGCGAACAGCGACGTGGTCCACGTCGTCGCCCCGATCCGGGCCGAGACGGGGATCATGCCCCAGCCGTAGGTCACGAGCGACGCGACCTCGCGGATACGGGCGCTCTCCGCGTCGGGCACGGACACGAAGTGGAAGGGCGCGGGTCCACGCCAGTGCCACACCTCGCCGACGGCCTCGATCTCCATCTGACCAGCATCACCCCTGCGCGCGGAGCCCGCCGCACCGACGCCCGGGCAGGCACGTGTCGACGCGCGCCCGCAGGCACGAAGGCTGGCAGACTCGGCCTCCATGACGCCCGACCTCGCCATGCTGCGCGACCTCGTCGAGTCGACACCGGAGATCCGGCGGTGGCCGGGGGACGGGGCCTCTGAGAGGTGGGTCCGGGCGGCCGAGGCCCGGGTCGGACGGCTCCCGGCGTCGTACCGCTGGTGGCTCACGGAGGCCCGCGCGGGCGGCGTCGGTCACGTGGAGGTCGCGTCGCTCGCGGACCCGGAGCACGTCACGGAGGCGGACGACGCCCTCACGGCCGGGTGGCGTCTCGCAACGGGCAGGTTGTGCTTCGCGAGCGAGCCCGACGGCGCGGAGACCTTCTCCTTCGCGCTCGACCGGACCAGCGCCAGCGGTGAGCACCCGGTCGTGCGCGTCGACGGCATCGACGGGTCCGAGGAGGTCGTCGCCGAGACGTTCGCGGGGTTCGTGTCGGTGCAGGTCGCACTCCTGCGCGGCCTGGGTGACGGACCGAACCCCGTGATCGCCGAGCTCTGGCGCTCGACGCCGGGCGTGCGGCGCCCCGACGGCTTCACGATCCTCGGCCCGCACCGCTTCGCCGAGGCCAACGAGGCCCACGACATTGCCGACCTCGCCCCGCACTGGGTCCTGGTCGGTGAGGACGGTGAGGGGGCGGGTCTGTTCATGCGGCGTCACGGCCGCGACCGGACGAGCGTCCACCGCCTCGACCTCTCGGCGTTCGCGAGGTCACGCCCCGGCGAGGGCGGGTCGCGCATCGAGGCCGAGGGCGAGCTCGTCACGACCGACCTGCTCGGCCTCCTCGGGGGCGACCCCGCCGCCTGAGGGCGCCGCGCGGGACAGGTCGGTCGCCGTCGGGCCCCCTGACCGTCCCACGCATTCCTGGTGACTCCGCACCCCCGGCCTGGCATGCTCGCTTCATGCCCAAGGCCGCGAGACTCACCCGTGCCGCACGGCGGTCGCAGCGCGCAGTCGTCCCGGACGCCGGTGTCTACGGCGTCGTCGCCCAGGACGCCGGGGCGACCACGTGGACCGGGAGCTACCTGTTCTTCGCCACGTCACCGCGGGCCGCAGCAGCCCGGATCAGGGCCGCCGGATTCCACAAGAAGGGCATCTTCGGGACCTGGAGCCCCCGGGTGCCACCCCCAGGTCCGCTTCCTGGCGACCTGCTCGCCGGGGGCGAGCACTGGTACCGCAGCCGCTGCGACGACGACGGCTGGACGCCCTGGGAGCGTCTCCCGGCGGACTACCGGCACCCGCCCCAGGGGCTCGCGGCCGTGGACCCGACGGTGCGGTGAACATCAGGCCGCGCGAGCGGCCCCCACCGCTCGCTCGAACGCACCCGCGAGCGCCTCGCGCACCGCGTCCGGCTCGGCGGGCACGCACCGTGACGCCACGGTCGCGGCCAGCTCGGCGAGGTAGGGCAGCAGCGCGTCGATCTCCGGGCTGGCCGCGTCGAGCTCGGCCGCAGGGACGGTGACGGTCGCCGTGATCCGTCGCCGTGACCGCGAGAAGCGCACGTTCCGCACCCCCGCCTGGCCTGCCGAGGGGGTGATCGAGCCGCCGAGCGCGAGCATCACGTCGAGCTCGTCGAGCCCGGGGACCTCGACCGCAGCACACTCCGCCTGGAGCGCCCGGCGCAGGACGATCGCCGCGGCGAGGTCTCGCTCGGGGCCGCCCAGCACGTTGCGCTGCGTGAGGATCATCTCTCGCCCTCCGGCGGTCCGAGGTCGGGAACGTTCTGGTCGAGCAGGTCCGCGAAGGTCTCCGCGAGGACGTACCGCTCCCCCGTGTCGTGGTCGGACGTCACGACCGGTCCGTCGTTCGTGACGACGAGCGGGTTTCCCGACCCGTCGAACCCGATCACGAGGCCTTCCTCCGCGACGTCCCAGCCGTCCGTGCGGAAGCTGCGCGTCAGGGTCGCGACGTCGGTGTCCTCGAGCAGTGGAGCGTTGCGCAGCCCGTGGACGGGGACACCCACGAAGCAGCCGCCGTGCCGCCCGACGAGCTCGACGTAGCCCGGGTCGAGAGCTACCCCGAGGCCGCGCACGGCCTCCTCGAGCTGGGCGCGCGTTCCCGGCTCGCCCGCACCGTAGAGGGCGACGGCCGCGTCGAGCCGGGCCAGGAGGTCGGGTGGGAGCGCCATGCCGGCCACCGTAGCGGCGGGGTGGGACACGCGGCCCGACGGCGCCACGCACGCAGGTGCGTGTGTCACCGGTGAGCGTGACGATGGGTGCGACACGTCCCGCCCCTGACCCGCGAGGTGCACCATGACCAGGTTCGTCGTCGACGCCGGCACCGCCCTGCGCCTCGTCGCAGAGGATGCCCAGGTCCCGGACGCCCACGAGCTGCTCGCCCCGACCCTCCTGCGGTCGCAGACCCTGTCGGCATTGCACGAGGCCGTGCACCGGGGCGACCTCCCGGCCGAGGTCGGGCGCGAGCACCTGGCGCGCGTCGGCCGCCTCCCGGTCAGGTTGTTCGGGGACGCCGTGCTGCGCCGCACGTCGTGGAAGGTCGCCGACGAGCTGGGCCTGGCCTCGACGTACGACGCCGAGTACGTGGCCCTCGCCCGGCTCCGCGGCATCGCGCTCGTGACCACGGATGCCGACCTGGTTCGTGCCGTCGTGGGCGTGGTCGAGACGGCGCCGTACGAGGCGCTGCTCGACGTGGGGGCGTGAGCGGCGGCCGTCGGTCGGTGGACGAGCCTCAGGGGCTCGGTACCCCCAGGCGGTCGAGCGCGCCGATGCTCGCCTCGACGATCTGCGCCTGCGCGTCGGCGCGGCTCGTGGCCGGCTGACCGTCTCCCGGTTGCTCGCCGTAGTCGGCGAAGAAGGCGTGGACGCCCCCTGGGACCTCGACGAACTCGGTGGTGGCGGGCAGGTCGGCGCGGGACGCCTCGATCTTGTCGGGCGTCGTCAGGCCGTCGCGCGATCCCCACACCGAGGTCACCTCGACGTCGGCCGTGCTCATGTCGCCCGACGGGTACGAGGCGTGCAGGAGCAGGCCGGTGACCTCGTCGTCGTGCGCGGCGGCGAACGACGACGCGACGACGCCGCCCAGCGAGTGACCACCCACCGCCCAGGTGTCGACCTCGTCGAACGCAGCCATCGCCGATGCCGACTGGTTCGGTGACGTGAAGGCGATGCCCAGCGGTTCCTTGAGCGCCACGACCAGGTACCCGGCCTCGGCGAGCGGGCGCAGCACGGCGGCGGTCGCACGCACGTCCACCCGCGCGCCGGGCGAGTAGACCAGGCCGGTCGTCGCCGCACCGTCCCGCGGGACGAACGCGATCCAGCCCGCCTCGTCGCGGACCTCGACGGAACCGTCGCTCTCGAGAGCTGCGAGCGCGGGCGCCGTCGCGGGGAAGGGCCGGAGCCACACGACGGCCGCCGCCAGGACGACCAGGACGGCGATCCCGATACCCACGGCGACCCCACGCAGGATCCGGCGGGCCCGCGGTCGCCGTGGCGAAGGACCACGATCACGTCGGCGGGCACCCAGGAGGGCCACCGCGAGGATGAGCAGGCCCGCGACCACGCTCGCTCCGAGGACCGCAGCGAGCGCCCAGTGCTGGTGGCGCACGGTGTCGCCGGTCGTCGCGACGACCCAGACGGGCGCTGCGACCAGCGCGACCCCCAGGACGACGAGCAGCAACCGCCCAAGGGTCGCGGCAGGAGATTCCCTGGGCGGGACGGCCAGACCTGCCTCGGCACCCGATGCCGCGCTCGACGTGTTCACCGGTGCTCCGTACTTCTCGACGACGCCCACAGGGGCTGGGCGTCCGTCACGCTAGCAGCCGCGGACCAGCGACGAGGTCGGCAGCGTACGGTGCGCGCGCGGGACGACGCCTCCTCTGGACACACTGGTCCGGGCGCGCGCGATGAGTTCCGGGGGCGCCCAGGGTCTACCCCGACGACACCACGAGACGGGCCGCGAGCAGACCGGGCCGCTCGACCGACCGAGAGGCTCCGCCATGACCGACATCGAGACCCGCACGCTCGAGGCACCGGGAGCGACCGTGACCTACGACGTCCGCGGCGACCTGAGCGCCGCCACCCCCGAGGTGCCCGCGCTGCTGCTCATCGGCTCGCCCATGGGCGCCGACGGGTTCGGCACTCTCGCCTCGCACTTCACCGACCGACCGGTCGTCACCTACGACCCTCGCGGGGTCTCGCGCAGCGTCCGGCCCGACCCCGGGTCGCCCGTCCGCCCCGAGGACCACGCCGACGACCTCCACCGCGTGATCGACGCCCTGGGCGTCGGGCCCGTCGACATCATGGCGAGCAGCGGCGGTGCCATCAACGCGCTCGCCCTCGTGGCCGAGCACCCCGAGCAGGTACGGACCCTCGTGGCCCACGAGCCGCCGTCGGGCCCCGCGCTGCCCGACAGCGACGCCGCGCTCGCGGCGGTCCAGGCCGTCGCGGAGACCTACCGGACCAAGGGGTTCGGGGCCGGCATGGCGCGGTTCATCACCCTGACGAGCTGGGAGGGGCCGTTCCCCGACGACGTCGCCGAGCTCCCCGCGCCGGACCCGGCCGCGTTCGGCTTCCCCGCCGGGGACGACGGGTCGCGCGACGACCCGCTGCTGGGTCAGAACCTCATCTCCTGCACCCACTACGAGCCCGCCTACGACGCGCTCACCTCGGCCTCGACCCGCGTGGTCCTCGCGGCGGGCGACGAGTCCGGCCAGCAGATGGCCGCGCGCGCGGCGCGGGCCATCGCCAAGAACCTCGGCTCCGAGGCGGTCGCGTTCCCGAGCGGGCACGGCGGCTTCCTGGGCGACGAGTACGGGATGCCGGGCGACCCCGCGGGCTTCGCCGCGGCGCTGCGGACCGTGCTCGACGGCGACGGGCCGCGCTGAGCACCTCGTGGAGGGCGGCGGGCTCCCGCGAGGTGAGCCGGCCGCCCGGGTGAGTGCCGCCGTCGGGCACTCTGCGTCCCCCAGATGCCAGCAGCGGCGACCGCGAGGACCATGGCCGCATGACGAACCTGCTGACCGCCGACCCGCCGCCCGACACCCTGGCTCGACGCATCGGGCGCATCGCGCTCGGGCTGAGCCTGGTCTTCGCCGGGATCGGGCACCTGACGTTCTCGCGCGAGGAGTTCCAGGCCCAGGTCCCCGACTGGTTCCCCGTGAACGAGGACGTGACGGTCCTCGCGTCGGGGGCCGTCGAGATCGCGCTCGGTTCGTCGCTCGTCGTGCTCTCGCGCCGACGGGTCGCGGTCGGGCTCGTCGCGGCGGCGTTCTTCGTCGTGATCTTCCCCGGGAACATCGGGCAGTGGCTCGAGCACAAGGACGGGTTCGGGCTCGACACGGACGCCAAGCGGTTCGGCCGCCTGTTCTTCCAGCCCGTGCTCGTCGCGTGGGCGCTCTGGTCGACGGGCGCGTTCAGCGCGCTGCGTCGCCCGCGCGACTGACCCGCCCGACCCGGCGGGCCCCGCACCGCACCGGCACCCCAGAAACCCCTCGACCCCCCTCTCGAACGAAAGGACGCATCATGGGCACGATCACCTCCGGCACCGAGAACAGCACACCCGTCGAGCTCTACTACGAGGACCACGGGACGGGGCAGGCCGTCGTCCTCGTCCACGGCTACCCGCTCGACGGGAACAGCTGGGAGCGCCAGTCCCGCGTCCTGCTCGACGCCGGGTACCGCGTCATCACCTATGACCGCCGAGGGTTCGGCCGGTCCAGCAAGGTCGGGACCGGGTACGACTACGACACGTTCGCGGCCGACCTCGACGCCGTCCTCGAGACCCTCGACCTGCGCGACGTGATCCTCGTCGGCTTCTCCATGGGCACGGGCGAGCTCGCCCGCTACGTCACGAACCACGGCCACGACCGCGTCGCCAAGCTCGCGTTCCTCGCCTCGCTCGAGCCCTTCCTCGTCCAGCGCGACGACAACCCCACGGGCGTCCCGCAGGAGGTGTTCGACGGGATCGCCGAGACGGCCCGCGCCGACCGCTTCGCCTGGTTCACGCAGTTCTACAACGACTTCTACAACCTCGACGAGAACCTCGGCGAGCGCATCTCCCAGGAGGTCGTCACGGCGAGCTGGAACACCGCGACCGGCTCGGCCCCCGTCGCCGCCTACGCCGTCGTGCCCACCTGGATCGAGGACTTCCGCGACGACGTCGCGGCCGTCCGGGCGAGCGGCAAGCCCGCGCTCATCCTGCACGGCACGGCCGACCGCATCCTGCCGATCGACTCGACGGGCCGTCCGTTCCACGCGGCCTTCCCCGAGGCCGACTACGTCGAGGTCGACGGCGCACCGCACGGGCTCCTGTGGACCCACGCCGAGGACGTCAACCGGGCACTGCTCGCGTTCGTCCAGAAGTAGCGCACGCCCCGCGCGGCGCACCGGGCCCCTGGTCCGGTACGCCGCGTCGGCGTGCGGGGTGGGCGACCACGGGGCTACACGGTCGAAGGGAACGCCTTGCGCGCGACCACCACGACGACGAGCCCCACGAGCACCAGGGCCGCCCCCACGAAGGGCAGCCAGCCGACCCCGTACCCCGCGAGCACGGCACCGCCCAGGGCCGCTCCCCCGCCGATCCCGATGTTCGCCGTCGAGTTCACGAGCGCCCCCACGACGTCGGGCGACGCCCCGCGCGTACGGATCGCAGCCGTCTGGAAGATCGACGCCACGCCGCCGAACCCCGCGCCCCACACGGCCGCGGCCACGAGCACGGGGGCGAGGGCGGGGAACGCCAGGCCCAGCGCGCACAGGCCCAGCGTCAGCGTCACCAGGACCGTGAGGACCGTCCGGCGCGGCCGGCGGTCGAGCGAGACCCCCGCGTACCAGGTCCCGACCAGGCCCAGCGCCCCGAGCCCGAGCAGCACCGGTCCCACACCCGCGACCGAGAGCCCGGCGGCCAGGAGCAGGACCGACACGTAGGTGTACACCGAGAACTGGCCCAGGTAGACGAGCGCGTTCGCGGTCGAGACCACGGCCAGGCGCGAACGTCGGGCAGCCTGCCCGTGATCGTCTCGCCGCGCGCCCCCTCCGCCCGCGACGGCCGGCAGGAGCAGCGCGACCAGCACCGTGGTGAGCGCGCAGACCCCGGCGAGCACCGCGAACGCGGTCCGCCAGCCCACGGCTGCACCCAACGAGGTCGACAGAGGCACGCCGAAGACGAAGCCCGCCGACGCCCCGGCGGTCACGAGCGCGAGCGCACGGCCCGTGAACAGCGGCTGCACGAGCCGCGCGCCGTACCCGATGCTCACCGAGAAGAACAGCGCGTGCGCGATCCCGCCCACGGCCCGCCCGGCCGCGACGACGGCGAACGTCGGCGCCACCGCGACCAGGGCGTTGCTCACGGTGTACGCGACGAGCGTCCCGAGCAGCAGGCCCTTGCGCGGGAGGCGCACGGTCGCGAGCGTCAGCGGCACCGCGAGCGCGGCGACCATGAAGGCGTAGACCGTCACGAGCAGCCCCGCGGTCGACTCCGTGACGTCCAGCTCGTCGCTCATGAGCGGCAGCAGGCCCACCGGGAGCAGCTCGGTCGTCACGGCGAGGAAGGTCGCGAGCATGAGCGCGAGGATCCCCCCGGCGGCGTCCCGCACGGTCCCCGGACGCCAGCCCGGGGAGGCGTTCGGCGCAGGATCGGTCACCCAGGCATCTTGGCACGGCGCGTCGCCCTCCTCGCGACGCGCCGCAGGGACGGGCACGCGGGGCCGCACCTAGGGTGAGGAGGAGGACCCGAGGGGACGGGAGGCACGGATGGTCGAGACCGTGACGCTCGACCTGCCCTTCCGCGACCGCTGGCTCGTGCAGAACAGCCCCGCCCGGCGCGTCCCGAGCCACGGGGTCGACATCCTGGGCGAGCGGTACGCGATCGACTTCGTGGGCGTCGACGAGCGGCACCGCACGGCCGCGGTGCGCGACTGGCGCACGCTCCTCGCGACCGAGCCGCCCGAGCGCTTCGTCGCGTTCGGGCGCCCGATCCTCGCGCCTGCGGGCGGTGTCGTGGTCCAGGTGCACGACGGCGAGCACGACCACGAGGCCCGTCGCTCCCAGCCCGCCCTCGTGCCCTACGCGCTCGGGGCCGCCGGACGCCTGCGCGAGGGCGTGCACGCCGTGGCGGGGAACCACGTGACGATCGCGCTCCCCGGTGCCCGGACGTTCGTGTCGCTCGTGCACCTGCGGCGCGGGACCGTGCAGGTCGGGGTCGGCGACGAGGTGCACGTGCGGCAACAGCTCGCCGAGTGCGGCAACTCCGGGAACTCGACCCAGCCGCACGTCCACGTGCAGGTCGCCGACAGCCTGGACCTCACGGTCGCCCAGGGGGTCCCGGTCGCGTTCCGCGACTTCCGCGAGTGGCTCCGCGGCCGGGGCGAGCCCCTCGACCGGGCGACAGGACTGCCCGGCGAACGCTCCGTCGTCGAACCCCTGCCCCTCGCCGAGGCCTGACGGGCACGGGCCGCCCGGCACCGGCTCACCCGGGGCACGAGCGCAGCGGGGCTAAACGCTTCACCCCCTGGCCACCGACGCCCCGTGCTCCTCACTATGGGCCGGGTCCGCACGACCGTGCGGACGACGCCGCCAGAGACGAGGACGTCCGATGAGCCGCACCCCCCTCCCACCCGACGCCGCCCCCGGGCGCCTCGCCCGTCGTCGCGGGCCTCACGACGGCCGCGCTGCTCGCGACCCTCGCGGCGGTGGGCGTCGGAGCCGCCGCGCGCACGGCCCACGCCGCCGAGACCCCGGGCATCCACGTCGCCGACGGCCGGATCGTCGAGGGCGACGGCACCGACCTGGTGCTGCGCGGCGTCAACCACGCGCACACCTGGTTCACGGGCCAGACCTCGTCGATCGAGGCCATCAAGGACGCGGGCGCGAACTCGGTGCGCGTCGTGCTCTCGAGCGGCGACCAGTGGACGCGGAACACCCCCGAGGACGTCGCGCACATCGTCGACCTCTGCGAGGAGAACCGGCTCGTGTGCGTCCTCGAGGTCCACGACACCACGGGCTACGGCGACCAGTACGCGCCCGCGGCGGGCACGCTCGACCAGGCCGTCGACTACTGGGAGGACCTGTATCCCACGCTCGCGGGGACCGAGGACTTCGTCATGGTCAACATCGGCAACGAGCCGTTCGGCAACGACGCCGCGACCAACACGCGCTGGGGTGCGGAGACGTCCGCGGCGATCGGGCGCCTGCGAGACATCGGGTACGAGCACGCGATCGTCGTCGACGCCCCGAACTGGGGGCAGGACTGGACGAACATCATGCGGGCCGAGGCCGACGAGGTCTTCGCGTCCGACCCCGACGCCAACACGATCTTCTCGATCCACATGTACGGCGTGTACGCGCAGGCCTCGACCGTCACGCAGTACCTCGAGCACTTCGTCGACGCAGGCCTGCCCCTGATCGTCGGCGAGTTCGGCTGGCGCCAGACGTCGTCCGACGTCGACGAGGACGTCGTGCTGGCCGAGGCCGAGCGCCTCGACCTCGGGTGGCTCGCCTGGTCGTGGAGCGGCAACACCGACCCGTACCTCGACATGGTCCTGGGCTTCGACCCGGCGAACCCGAGCGCGTGGGGCACGCGCATCGTCGACGGGCCCGACGGCCTGCGGGACACCGCGGTCGAGGCGTCGTGGTTCGGCGGCACGGTCGAGCCCACCGAGGAACCCACGGAGGAGCCGACCGAGCAGCCCACCGAAGGGCCCGAGGACTGCACCGCGGCGCTGCGCGTCGTGGGCTCGTGGCCCGGAGGGTGGCAGGGCGAGGTCACGGTCACGGCGGGGTCCGCGCCGGTCGACGGCTGGTCGGTCGGCGTCCCGCTCCCGGCGGGGGCCTCGGTGACCCAACTCTGGGGCGGGGTCCGCACCTCCACGCCCGACGGCGTCGTCGTGACCCCCGCGGCCTGGAACGGGACGCTCGCGGCGGGCGGGGCGGCGACGTTCGGGTTCATCGGGACGGGTGCCGCGCCGTCGGGCACGGGCGTGACCTGCGCGGGGTCCTGACGGGACTGCCGGGCGCTCCTCGCGGGGAGCGCCCGGCGGGACGCGCCGGGGCTGCATGCCCGACGGCGCAGCCTGGGTCGCGTGTTCGGCGCGGCCGGGAGCGACCGAGGTTCACGCCAGCGGCTGGAGCCTGAACAGGCGGACCACCCGGCCCGACTCGCGCTCGTACGCGCGGTACCCCGGCCACTGCGCCTGGATGAGGTCCCACGCGGCCTCACGCTCGCCGTCGTCCTCGACGAGCGACGCCCGCACCCTCATGTCCCGGCCGCGCACCGTGATCACGGCGTCGGGGTGCGCCAGCAGGTTGTACGTCCAGGCCGGGTGCCGGTCCCGCGCGAACGACGTCCCTGCCACGATCGCGCGGCCATGGCCGTCGGGCGTGTACATGAGGTACGTGCTGCGCGGCTCGCCCGACCGCGCGCCCGTCGTGTGCAGGACGAGCGAGGGCACGAGGATCGCACTGAGCTGCACCCGACCTCCCGAGATACGCGCGAGGAAGCGTTCGGCCGGCGGCAGCACGACCGGCCCGATCCTGCGGAACGCGCGCGTGCGCGTGAGCGGGGCGACGAGCGACCGGACGACCTGCAGCGGGGAGGTCATGCCCCCATGATGGCGGGGACGGCTCCGGGGTGCGCGTCCGGGGTGGCCGATCGAGCGGCCGGGTGCGAGGCGAGGGGCGAGATCGACGGGCGCCAGGCGTCGGGCCCGTCAGCGCGCCGCGTACTCCTCATCGGTCACGTGCTCGAGCCACGTCGTGGTGGTCGTGGGGTCGTCGGCGTTCTCGAGCATCGCGAGGTGCTCCATGAAGTCGTCCGCGGTCGCGCCGTGCCAGTGCTCCTCGCCCGGCGGGCAGTAGACCGTCTCGCCGGGATGCACCTCGACCACGGACTCCCCGCGGGACTGGACGAGCGCCACGCCCGACACCACGTGCAGCGTCTGCCCCTTGGCGTGCGAGTGCCAGGCGGTCCGTGCCCCCGGCGCGAAGCGCACGAGCGCGACGACCATGCGCTGCGAGGGGTCCTGCGGCAGGGCGATCGGGTCGAGCCACACGTCGCCCGTGAACTGCTCGGGCGGGTTCTTGGTGGTCGCGGGCTTGGTCAGCTTCTGCATCAGAGGTCCTTCTCGGTGGAGATGGTGGTCGGGCGTCCTGTCGGCCCGGGGCTCCCGGCGGGAGCACCGGCCTGCACCCCGTGGCCTTCGGCGGCCGCGCCGTCGGCCTCCGTGGCGCGCGTGGCGGCCCACGAGGCGAGGAGCTTGAGCCCGTCGTCGGACGACGACCCGGGTACCGCGGTGTAGACGTTGAGCTGCAGGCCGGCGTCCGCGGGCAGCTCCAACGCCTCGTAGTCGAGCTCGAGCCTGCCCACCGCCGGGTGGTGGAAGACCTTGGTCCCCGTCCGGTGGAGCCGCACGTCGTGCGACGCCCAGAGCCGACGGAAGTCCTCGCTGCGGGTCGACAGCTCCCCGACCAGCGCGGTGAGCGCCGAGTCGAACGGGTTCTTCCCGGCCTCGGCCCGCAGGATCGCGACCGCGTCGTGCGCGATCCGGTCGTACCGGTCGCCCCAGAACTCGCGTGCGGCGTCCGGGTCGAGGAACTGGAACCGGGCCGTGTTGACGGGCTTGTTCGCGATCCGCTCGGGCGAGTCGTAGATCGGCGCGTAGAGGGCACGGCCCAGGGTGTTCGTGCCCAGCACGTCGAGCCGACCGTTGCGCACGAACGCCGGTGCGCCGTCCATCGCGTCGAGGATCCGCTGGACGGCCGGCCGCAGGACCGGCGCCGGAGCCCGGCGGGCGCGCGACCGCGCGGCGCCCGACGCGTTGGCCGCCCGCGCCAGGTCGAACAGGTGGCGGTGCTCGGCCTCGTCGAGCTGGAGCGCCTGGGCCAGGGCCTCGAGCACCTCCTCGGACACTCCGTTGAGGCTCCCGCGCTCGAGCCGCGTGTAGTAGTCGACGCTCACCCCGGCGAGCATCGCGACCTCCTCGCGACGCAGGCCAGGGACCCGACGGTTGGTGCCGTACGCGGGCAGACCGGCGCGGTCCGGGGTGATCCGGGCGCGGCGCGTCGTGAGGAAGTCGCGGGTCTCCGCCTTCAGGTCCATGCCTACGACGGTACGACCAGGGTCCGGTCGCGGGGAGGTACTGGTGGTACCCGGGTCGGGGCCCGACCGCGGCACGGCACGGCGCGGCCAGGCCATCGTGAGCCGGGTACCGACAGGGCCTGCCACGTCCTGGCGACGGCCCCTAGCGTGGGGAGCACCGAACCCCCATCGAGAGGCACGACCACTTCATGCGAGCAACGTTCATGCACGGCGCAGGCGACGTCCGGGTCGAGGAGGTCCCCGACCCGACCCTGCAGGCACCGACCGACGCGATCGTCCGGGTCACCCTGGCCTGCGTGTGCGGGTCCGACCTGCATCCCTACCACTCGATGCCCGCGAGCGCCGAGGGCGTCCCCATGGGGCACGAGTTCATCGGCGTCGTCGAGCAGGTCGGCGACGCCGTGACCGACCTGGCCGAGGGCGACCTGGTCATCTCCCCCTTCGCGTACTCCGACAACACGTGCGTCTTCTGCCGCGAGGGAGTCCACACCTCGTGCGTGCACGGCGGGTTCTACGCCGCCGGGGGTGTGGGCGGGGCGCAGGCCGAGAAGGTCCGCGTGCCCCAGGCGCAGGGAACGCTCGTGAAGATCCCGTCCGACGTCGACCCGGCGCTCCTGCCGTCGCTGCTCACGCTCTCGGACGTCTACCTCACGGGGTACCACGCGGCGCACCAGGGCCGGGTGGGTCCGGGGAAGACCGTCACGGTCGTCGGCGACGGTGCGGTCGGGCTGTCCGCGGTGCTGGCCTCGAAGCAGCTCGGCGCGGACAGGATCGTCCTCATGGGTCGGCACACCGCGCGCACCGACCTGGGCCGGCGCTTCGGCGCGACCGACGTCGTGGCCGAGCGCGGCGCCGAGGGCATCGCGAAGGTCCTCGAGCTGACCGGCGGCGAGGGCTCGCACGTGGTGCTCGAGGCCGTCGGGCACATGCCCGCGTACGAGCAGGCCCACGGCGTGGTGCGCCCGGGCGGTGTGGTGTCGCGCGTCGGTGTCCCCCAGTACGAGGAGGCGCCCGTGGGCTTCGGGTCGCTGTTCGGCAAGAACGCGACGCTGACCGGCGGTCCCGCCCCCGTGCGCGCGTACATCGAGGCGGCGATCCCCCAGGTCCTCGCGGGCGAGATCGACCCCGGGCAGGTGTTCGACGCCGAGGTCTCGCTCGACGACGTCGCCGAGGCCTACCGCCTCATGGACTCGCGCGAGGCCCTCAAGGTGATCGTGCGGCCGTGAGCCACTGGTCCGGCACGACATTCATCTCTTGACTGACGCTCGATATCCATCGATCATCGATAGATGAACGAGACGTTGGCGATGTTCCTGCGCTTGACCCTGTTCGCCCTGGGCCTGGGCACGCTCCTGGCCCAGGGCCTGATCCCCGTCCTGGCCGGCGAGCTGAGCGCCCCGTACCCGGAGGTCGCCCACCTGGTCGTCCCCTACTCCGTGGCGGCGATCCTCGCGATCGTCTGCGTCCAGGTGGCGCTCGTCGCGGTGTGGAGGCTGCTGTCGATGATCAGCGGCGACCAGATCTTCGACGTCGCGTCCCTGAAGTGGGTCGACACGATCACGGTCGGCGCAGCGGTCGCGACGGTCCTGTCGGCCGCCGTCTGGGTCCACCTGGCTCTGGTCGAGCAGGTCGGGGGTCCGGGCATGGTCCTCGGTCTCACCGCGTGCGTCCTGGTCGGCACGGCCGTCGCACTCCTGATGGTCGTGATGCGAGGCCTGCTGAGCGCCGCGATCGCCGATCGCCACGAGCTCGCCGAGGTCATCTGATGCCCATCGTCGTCGACCTCGACGTCATGCTCGCCCGGCGCAAGATGTCGGTGGGCGACTTCGCAGACGCGGTCGGCATCTCGCCCGCGAACGTCGCGGTCCTGAAGAACAACAGGGCCAAGGCCGTCCGCTTCACGACCCTCGACGCGATCTGCCGGGTGCTGGACTGCCAGCCGGGGGACGTCCTGCGCTGGGAGCCGGACCCCGCGGACTAGGCCCGACGGCGCCGGGCCCACCCGCTG
Source organism: Oerskovia enterophila (assembly GCF_044748475.1). Lineage (NCBI taxonomy): Bacteria > Bacillati > Actinomycetota > Actinomycetes > Micrococcales > Cellulomonadaceae > Oerskovia > Oerskovia enterophila. Next base: position 140,521 of record NZ_JBIVFZ010000005.1, on the reverse strand, counting down.
GCTCAGCGACGCGCCCGGCTCACCGCGCCACGTCGTAGGTCAGGCGCAGCGCGCCCGTCTCCGTCGGCTCGGAAGCCGTCAGGCGCCAGCTCGAGGCCGGCAGGCCGTCGTCGAACAGCCGCTCTCCCCCGCCCGAGATCTCGGGGCACAGCATGAGGCTCAGGCGGTCGAGCCGCCCCGCGACGACGAGCTGCCGCAGGATCGATGCGCTCGACATGACCCACACGTCACCGCCGGTCTGCTCCTGAAGGTGCGCGACGACGTCGGGCGGGCTCTGCGCGGTCACGCGCGCCCCCGACCACTCGGCCTCGGTGAGCGTGCGCGAGAAGACGATCTTCTCGACGTCGTCCAGCCAGCGCGAGAACTCCCGGCTGCGCGGGTCCGCGGACTCGTCGCCCGCGACCGCGGGCCAGTAGGAGCGGAACCCCTCGTAGTTCTTGCGGCCGAGCAGGACCGTGGTGCTGGTCCGCATCAGGTCCTCCAGGAGGCCGAACGCAGCGTCGCTCACGGCGTGCGGGGCCACCCATCCCATGTCGTTCGCCCCGCCGGGCCCGTTGATGCGCCCGTCGAGCGACACGGAGATGTTGCCGACGACGGTGCGCGGGTCCTGAGCCATGGTGCGATCCTCCTGCGGTGGGACTGGTGTCGCACGGTAGACGGCCGTCGGATCGAGAACTCATCGGTCCCCATCCGCAGACGGCGCGGCGGCCGTACCGAGAACCGGACATCTCGACCAGCAGGAGGGGCGAGCCGACGCTCTTCCGACAGCAACAGTCATGGCGTCCAGTCGCTACCGCGAGCAATGCCGCCGGTGCTACAGTCTCGCAGTTCACCTCCCCCCGAGACACGAGGCGCGGTCCATGATCACCCAGCTTGCCCGGTACACCCGACACATGATCCTTCTGACGATCGTCGGGATCCTCCTGATCCTCGTCTCGCAGGCCGGCTCCGACTCGGGGGGCTTCCTCGTGACGGGGATCCTCGCCGTGGTCGTCGGGGTGGGCCTGATCGTCCTGACCATCGTCGGCGGCCGACGCCAGCGCCGCCAGTGACGGGCCGCACGGGTCCGCGCCGCCGCGCTACGGTCCTTCTCGCCGCCCCGATCGCCCTCGTCCTCACGCTGTCCGCCTGCTCGGGCGGGGCGGACGAGGCCTCCCCGACCCCCACGCCGTCCGCTCCGAGCGGCGTGCTCGCAGGGTCCGAGCACGGCCTCGCCGTGGGGAGCACGGAGGCCGTCCCGTTCGACGCGTCGGCCGTCAGCCAGGGACCGCAGGCCACGTTCACCACCCCGGCGACGAGCCTCGTCTACGACGGCAAGGGCAACGAGGACCCGGCCGTCGCCCAGGTCGAGCTCACCTCCCTGACCGAGGGCAAGGTCGAGGACCTGAACCTCGACGAGTCGTCGCTCGCTCTCGTCGAGGGCGCCACGCTCTACTACCTGTCGTACAAGCTCTCGTACGTCAACGGTCCCGTGTTCACCATGCCGAACTTCAACTCGTTCGCTCTCCTCGCGGGCGACGAGAACGTCACGGACGACATCTCCAACTTCAGCGCAGGGAACGCCGAGTGCGGCACGGCCTACGAGGTCGAGAACTTCGGGGCCGGCGCCTCCATGGAGACCTGCACCTGGTTCTTCGTCACCGCGGGCAACCCCGCCCCCACCGCCGTGCAGTGGTACTCGCCCGCGATGCTGGACGCGGGACTGACCCCGGTCACCTGGCCCATCGGCTGAGTCCGCGGGGCACTGCGCCGGTGGTCGTCATCCCCGGCGCAGCGCCCCGCGTACCCGCGACCACCACCGCTTGACCGGGCCGTCTGGCCGGACGACGGGGACCGGGGCCGTCTCGACCCCGCGCACCAGCCAGGCCTCCGCGTGACGCATGGCGTCGGCCGTGGACTCCCCGAGGACCGCGCGAGCCGGGAAGACCTCGATGCGTTCGTGCAGCCGCACGTCGATCACGGTCCGGAACTTCGCCGCGAGAGCCGCGTCGACGCCGCTCACGTACAGCCGCCCGCCGTGCTCACCGAGCCGGTCGGCGTAGTGAGCGAGCACCGTGAACGCCGTGGCCCCGAGGCTCGCCCGGCCGCGCAGCCGCAGCACGACCACGGTGTCGCGCGCACTCCCCGGCTCGGGCAGCGCGGCGTCGAGCGACCGGGCCCCCGCGTAGAACAGGCTCCCGTAGACGTCGAGCACGGTCACGGTGCCAGCCTGCAGCCGGCGAGGGACGGGCTCCTCGCGGTAGTGGCCTCCGTCGAGGGGGACGAGCCGGACGATGCGCAGGTCCTGCGACTCGCGGTTGGCCTGCAGCAGGATCGACAGGGCCGCACCGATCCCGACGGCGGCGGCCACCGGGAGCAGCAGCGTTGCGAGGAACGTGGTCGCCATGGCGACCTGGGACTGGCCCCCCGTATGCCAGGCCGTCGCCATCGCCGACAGACGGATCGAGCCGACCGACGCGACCGCGAGGACCGCGGCGAGGGTCGCCGTCGGGATGGCCCCCACGGGTCCGGACAGTGCGACGAGCACGACCAGGACCCAGACGCCCGACATGATCCCGGCCCAGCGGTCCCGCGCCCCGGCGGACGTGCTGACCGCCGTCTGGCCCACCGAACCGCCGACGGGGATACCCCGCATGAAGCCGACCGCGAGGTTCGCGACCCCCTGGCCGATGAAGTTCCGGTCCGGGCTGGCACGCCGCCCGCCCGGGTTCGGCACGGACTCCGCGACCCCCGCCCCCTGCACGAGTACGATCGCCGCGACCGCGAACGCCCCCACGGCGACGTCGAGCGTGAAGGTTCCGAGCTCGGGAAGAGCAGGGACGGGCAGCCCGACCGGGATCGCCCCCGAGTCGCTCACGAGCTCCACGGACCCGGCGTGCAGGAGCCACACCCCGACCGAGGCGACCACGAGCGCGACCACCGCGGCGAAGGGCGCGAGCCGGGTCCGGGCGAGGAGCACCAGGAGGAGCACCGACCCGACGCCGACGACCACCGTCGGGACGTCCCACGTCCCGGGGGACCGCAGTACCTGCCACGCCTGCACGATCGCGAGCGACCCCTCGGGCCGTGTCCCGGTGAGAGCGTCGAGCTGGCCCAGCAGGATGTTGACCGAGACTCCCGTGAGAAAGCCCGTCATGACCGAGTGCGACACGAACCCGGTCAGGCGTCCGAGCCCGCAGAACCCCGCGACGACCATGAGCGCGCCCGCGAGCGTCGTCAAGAGTACGAGCGAGGTCAGCCGATCCTCGGGGGCCACGTCCACGAGCGCCGAACCGGCCGCGAGGGCGGCCGCGCTCGTGGTCGTGACGATCATGAGCTGGGAGTCGACCGTCAGGCCCCCGGCGATCCGGCCGACCGCGGTCGCATACAGGCCGTGGATGGGGTTGACCCCGACGAGGGTGGCCGCGGCCATGCCGTCCGGGACGCCGCCGACGGCCCCCGGGACACCTGCCCCGGCCGACTGCCAGAACCCGCCCTCGGCCGGACGGACGCGGTCCCACCACGCCCTCGCCGCACGTACCGGCCGAACCCTCATCCCGGTCCCTCCGCGCGAGCGCCCACGGCGCACGAGCGCGTGCGCCTCCGTCGCGACGACAGTGCCACACGCCCCTGCCGTCGGCCCGCCGAACGCAGCGCGGCGGATGGTGGACGGCGGTCGGCGGACCCTTCCACCGCTCCGGATGCGCAAGTCGTGAACGGCTGAAAGGCTCCGAGACATGTCACGATCCAAGCCAGCCTCCCCCGCCATCGTCCGGCAGCAGCAGGTCTTGCGAGACAGCCTGCCGTTCCACGACACCCAGGACTTCGACGACACCAGTCGCGGGCTCCTCGGCCGACGCACCCCGAACGCGGTGACCGCCGAGGACGGCCGCGTCGTCTGGGACAACGACACCTACGACTTCCTCCAGGGCGAGGCCCCGGACACGGTCAACCCGAGCCTGTGGCGCCAGTCCCAGCTCGTCGCGACGCAGGGCCTGTTCGAGGTCGTCGAGGGCATCTACCAGGTCCGTGGCTTCGACCTGTCCAACGTCACCTTCATCGAGGGCGAGACCGGCGTGATCGTGCTGGACCCCCTCATCTCGACGGAGACGGCCGCCGCGGCGCTCGCGCTGTACCGCGAGCACCGCGGGGACCGCCCGGTCACGGGCGTCATCTACACCCACTCGCACGTCGACCACTTCGGCGGTGTCAAGGGGGTCACGACCCAGGACGACGTCGACGCCGGGCGCGTGCCGGTCCTCGCTCCCGAGGGGTTCACCGAGCACGCCGTCTCGGAGAACGTCTACGCGGGCACGGCCATGGGGCGCAGGTCGGGATACATGTACGGGGCGGCGCTCGCGCGCGGGCCGCAGGGACAGGTCGGGGCCGGGCTGGGACAGACGACGTCGACGGGAACCATCACCCTCATCGCCCCGACCGTGGACATCACCACGACCGGCGAGGAGAAGACGGTCGACGGCGTCCGGATGATCTTCCAGATGGCCCCCGACACCGAGGCGCCGTCCGAGATGCTCGTCTACTTCCCCGACCACCGCGCGCTGTGCGCGGCCGAGGACGCGACGCACAACCTGCACAACCTGCTGACGCTGCGCGGCGCCGTCGTGCGTGACCCGCATGCCTGGGCGCACTACCTCACCGAGTCGATCGCGCTCTTCGGCGACGACCTCGAGGTCGTCTTCGCGTCCCACCACTGGCCCACGTGGGGCAACGCACGCATCCTCGAGTACCTGAACATCCAGCGCGACCTCTACGCGTACCTCCACGACCAGACCTTGCGCCTGCTCAACCAGGGGCTCACCGGGATCGAGATCGCCGAGGTCCTCACGCTCCCCCCGGCGCTCGAGAACGCGTGGAGCACCCATGGCTACTACGGCTCCGTGAGCCACAACGTCAAGGCCATCTACCAGCGGTACATGGGCTGGTACGACGGGAACCCCGCGCACCTGTGGGAGCACCCTCCGGTCGAGGCGGGCAAGCGCTACGTCGAGCTCGGCGGTGGTGCGGACGCCGTGGTCGCCAAGGCCCAGACCGCGTTCGACGAGGGCGACTACCGCTGGGTCGCGGAGCTCCTGAACCACGTCGTCTTCGCCGAGCCCGACCACGCCGGGGCACGCGAGCTGCTCGCCGACACCTACGAGCAGCTCGGGTACGGGGCGGAGAACGGCACCTGGCGCAGCGTCTACCTCTCGGGGACGACCGAGCTGCGCGACGGCCCGTTCGGGACGCCCATCGTCACGGTGTCGGGTGACATGGTCGCCCAGCTCTCCCCGACGATGCTGTTCGACGCCCTCGCGATCCAGGTCGACGGGCCGGCGGCGTGGGACGAGAACCTGTCGATCGACGTCGTGCTGACCGACGTCGACGAGCGCTACCGTCTGCGCCTCGCCAACGGGGTGCTCAGCTACAACACGGCCGTCCAGAAGAGCCCTGCCGACGCCACGCTCACCGGGACCAAGCGTGCGCTACCGGTCCTCGCGAGCGGGAACGTCACCCCGGACACGCTTGCCCAGGCGGGCATCGAGCTGACCGGTGACGCAACCGTGCTGGGTCGCCTCGCCGCCGTGCTGGACCCGGGAGACCGGGACTTCGCCATCGTCACCCCGTGACCCGGGCCATGTCCTCACCTGTCGCAGTCCCGTCCCCCCGGTGGCGAGTCGCGCCCTCGGTGCCCGTCGCGGCGGTCGTGTTCGTCGTCTACTGCGTGATCGTCGTCGGCCTGATGAAGGTCTCGGGCGTCGGGTACGAGCACTTCTTCGACACAGCGGACACCACGCTGCGCACCGCGGTCCTGCCGCTCGCGGCAGGCGCCGTCTGGCTCGTCGCCTTCCTCGCCTGGGCGCGCTGGGACCACGTGTTCCGGGACGCTCGGCGCCTGCCGACGAGCTGGTTCCTCTGGACGCTGCCGGCCGTCATGGTCCTCATCTCGGTGCTGCACCTCCTGGGACTCGAGTGGAGCCTGTTCGCCCCCGCGCACGTGCTCGCCGTCCTGCTGGCGAGCCTGCTCGTCGGGTTCACCGAGGAGACCTTGTTCCGTGGGGTCGTCCTGCGCTCGATGCGGCAGGGGGAACGGTCCGAGGGCATCGCGATCCTGTGGACGACGCTCTGGTTCGGCGGGTTCCACCTGACCAACCTCCTGCTGAACGAGCCCGGCGCCGTCATCCAGATCTTCTTCGCCGCCCTCGCAGGGACCGGCCTCTACCTGGCGCGGCGCGGGACCGGCACGATCATCGCGGCCATGGCCCTCCACGCGCTCTGGGACTTCTCGTCCTTCCTGGTCGGGGTCCACCCGGCCGACAACGGTGCGGCCATGGGCGCGAACTTCCTCGTCCCGGTCGTCTATGTCCTGGCTGGGGTGACGCTCGTCGTGCTCGTCGTCCGTGAGCGCACCCGGCCCGCCCGCGAGGCGATCACCCCGGCGCTCGTGCCCGACGTCGGGGCGCGCCCGTGAGCTGCGTCCGGTGGGGCTCGCGCCCTCTCGCCGACCGCTGATCAGCGCCCCACCTGCGACGACGGAACTTGAGCGCCGACCTGCTCGCAGGCGGGAGGACGCTTGTCCGCACAACCCGCCGAGAGCGACAGGAGGTGTTCATCGGTCGTTCGTCGGCCCGCAGCCGCCAGGTCGTCGCGTGGAAAGACCGTCTGAGGGTCCCCACCCGACGAAAGGACCACGATGCGACCACGCAACGGAGCGACCCTCGCCACCGCGACCTGCCTCTCGGCAACGTTGCTGCTGGCCGGGCTCCCGGCGGCTGCGACCGCCGACGACCACGCGCACAGCACGACCCCGACGACCTCCGAGGGCCACGTCCTCGCGAGCGAGAGCTTCGACGGGCTCACCACGAGCCTGCGGCCCCGGGTCCACGAGACCCACATCCCCATGAGCACCCTCGGCTGGACGCCCGAAGCGCCGACCGGCTGGACGGTCACGAACGATCCGTCGATGACCGGCAAGGGCAAGGACGAGTGGCGGGGATGGACCTTCGCGACCCCGGCGTTCTGGTCGGCGGCCCAGACCGGGCAGGGGCGCGAGCAGTTCACCAAGGCGTCGGGGGTGCTCGCCGTGGCGGAGAACGACGAGTGGGACGACGGCAACACCCCCGGCGAGCAGCTCTTCTCGAGCACGCTCACGTCCCCCGGGATCACTGTGGCCGGGGGCTCGACCGTGCACGTGAACTTCGACTCGAGCTACCGGCAGACGGGCCCCCAGGTCGCAGGCCTCGAGGTCTCGTTCGACGGCGGGGCTCCTCGACGGCTCTTCGAGTACTCGACCGAGGTCCTCGGCGACCAGGTCTACCTGCAGGACCGGACCCTCACCCAGCCCGTGGTGGTCCCCGCCGGCGTGACCTCCATGCGGGTGTCGTGGGTCGTCGAGCGGGCGACGAACGACTGGTACTGGGCCATCGACGACTTCTCCGTGACCGACGCGGCCGTGCCTGGAGCGGAGTCCCCGCTTCCACCTCCCCCACCAGGTCCCGCCGACGTCCCGGACGGCATCAGCGACCGCAAGGTACTGTTCGTCGACTTCGACGGCGTCCGGCTCGACAAGCTGCGCGAGTACGACACCCCGAACATCGACGCGCTCGCCGCGGCGGGCCAGCTCAGCGCCTCGTACCTGCAGGACAACGCCCTCGGCCCGACCGTCTCGGGTCACGGGCACGCCAACCTGCTGTCCGGTGTCTGGGTCGACAAGCACCGTTCTCCCGACAACAGCTTCACGAACCCCAACATCGAGGCGTACCCCGACGTCCTGACGCGGCTCGAGCAGGTGAACCCGCGCTTCTCGACGTTCTCCACCGCCGACTGGGCTCCCCTCAACCAGCACCTGATCCTGCGGCCCGACGTGAAGATGCAGCAGAAGGGCGCGTCGGTCGCCGCGACCGACGCCCAGAGCGTCGAGGACGCCGTCGAGGTGCTCTCGACCCGCAACCCGGACGCCATGGTCGTCTACCTGCACAACGGCGACGCCACGGGGCACGCGTACACCGCAGAGTCGCCGCAGTACAAGACGACGATCGAGACGCTCGACCGCCAGGTCGGTGAGCTCGTGGACGCCATCGAGGCCCGTGCGACAGCCCAGCAGGAGGACTGGCTGATCGTGTCGTCGACCGACCACGGATTCACGGGGTACGGGCACGGTGGGGACCAGCACCTGACCCGCAAGGTCTGGGTCCTCGCGTCAGGCGGCGACGTACCGGCGACGGGAACGGCGATCCGGGAGTGGCGCCAGGTCGACCTCGTCCCGACGATGCTCAAGCACCTCGGGGTCGAGATCGACCCCTCGTGGGGCCTCGAGGGCGTCCCGATCGGCACGCCCTCGCGCGACCCCTTCGACACCGTCGCGACGGCGTTCCAGGGCGTGGTCGACGAGCCTGCCAAGCCCGAGGACACCCAGGGGTGGACCAAGCAGACGCCCGCGGGATGGTCGATCGACGAGAGGACTCCCGACGTCGGGGTCACGGAGTACCGCGGGTGGTCCTTCATGTCGGGCGAGTTCTGGACCACGAGCCAGGAAGGACAAGGACGGGGATCGTTCGTCCGCGGCCGCGACGTCATCGCCGTCGCCGACCCCGACGAGTGGGACGACCTCGGCGAGCCGACGGTGTCGGGCGCCCGCTTCGACTCGACGCTGTGGTCACCGTGGCAGACGGTCGGGGGCGGTGGCGCGGTGAACCTGTCGTTCGTCCACCACTACCGCCAGATCAACGCGTCCGCCTCGCAGCACGCCGAGGTCGTCGCCGAGTTCGACGACGGCACGACCCAGGTCCTGTGGGAGCGAGACGCCTCCCAGGGGCCGCTGTTCGAGATCTCCCGGCCGGTGTCGTTGTACACGACGGCACCCGACGATGCGACCGGGGTGCGGATCGGATGGCGCCTGTCCGACGCGGGGAACAACGGGTACTGGGCGGTCGACGCGCCCCAGATCGCCGCGGAGGGGTCGACCGAGGATCCCGCCGTCGAGCTGGACGTCGAGGTCACGCCGCGCTGCGTCGCCGGCAGGGTCACCCTCGCCGTGCGTGCGGTCAACGTGGGAGACGTCCCTGCTGACGTGAAGGTGACCACGCCCTTCGGCAGCCGGACCTTCGTGGGTGTGCTCCCCGGGAAGAGCGCCCACCAGTCGTTCGCGACCCGGGCGTCGTCGGTCGAGGCCGGCACGGTCACCGTCACGGGAACCGCGAGCATCGACGGGTCGCCGGTGAGCACGCCGTACGAGCAGTCGTTCCCCGCGGCGGCCTGCTGACCCTTCGACCGTCCGGACCGTACCGGAGCGACGAGGGCGCTGGGCACGCGGCTGTCCGCGCTGCCCAGCGCCCTCGTCAGGCGACCGATCGCAGGGTCGCCACCACGGAGAGCCACGCACCACGTCGGCGCGCGAGGACCAGGTCGGCCCTGGTCCCGGGAACGAGCGCACCCCGGTCGACGAGCCCCGCCGCACGCGCGGGGCCGGACGTCACGAGCTCGACCGCCCGCGGCAACGTCGCCAGGCCCTCGCGCACGAGCACGTCCACGGCCGCAAGCATCGAGGCCGGCACGTAGTCCGACGCGAGCGCGTCGACCACCCCCTCCTCGACGAGCTCGCGTGCGGACACGTTGCCGGTGTGCGACGCCCCGCGCACGACGTTCGGCGCTCCCATCACGACCGACAGCCCGGCGGAACGTGCAGCGCGCGCGGCAGCGACCGTCGTCGGGAACTCCGCCACGGCTCCTCCGCGGGCAACCAGAGCGTCGACGTCCTCGACCGTCTCCGGGTCGTGGCCCGCGAGGCGGACCCGACCGCTGCGCGCGAGATCGCCCAGGTACGCGAGCGTCACGGCGGCGACCTCAGCACGCTCCTCTCGGTCGGCCCGCCAGCGTGCGACGTGCTCGAGCGCGCCCGCCGACGACATCCCGGCGCGCTCGACCAACCATCGTTCCATCGTCCCGAGACGTGCGTACTGACCGATCCCCGGGGTGTGGTCCTCGTGCGAGACCAGGACCGGCCCACCGCCCGCGGCACGGAGATCCCTCGCCTCCGCGCTCTCGAGCACACCGCGCAGCGACTCGACCGCGGACGGGCAGCGGATGTCGACCCGGTGCAGGACCCGCGCACCGTCCTCGCGCACCTCGTCGCCCGCGAGCGCCGTCAGCAACGCCTCGGCCCCGGGCCCTGCCGGCGGCAGGCCGACGGGCGTGCGATCCCCGTAGGCCACACCGTGGTACGCCGTGAGCACCCCTGCCGCCACGAGCCGGTCGGTCGCCGCGCGGGTCGCCAGGTCGAGCGGGAGACGCGCGCCGGGTCGCGGACTGGCCTCGTGGCCGAGGACGTCGGTGTGCACGTCCACGAGCCCGGGGAGGCACAGCGCACCCCCGCCGTGAAGGTCGGCCCGGCTCCCTCGCGGAGCGGGCCCGACCTCGACGACCTGCCCTCCGTGCACGACGACCCGTGCGTCCTCGACGACCCGGCCCGGGAGCACCGCGTCCACGCCGTCGAGCGTGTAGTCGCGGGGAGCACGTCCCACCTCACGAGGAGGCGGACAGCTCTCGTCGGGACGACCGGACCGGCAGGTGGGCGCTGGCGTCACAGGCATGCCCGACATCTTGTCCGAACAACCTGGCGAAACGATGAACGACAGTTCACACCTCGTTCACCGTCGCAGGCACGACTGTTCTCGGGGTCCTCGCAGACTCCTCGACGGTGCTCGTCCCGGGCACCACCTGGACGTCACGACCGGAGACGACATGAAGACCACGACCACCCTCACCGCAGCCGCACTCGCCGCCGTCACGGCCCTCACGCTCTCCGCGTGCGGTGGCTCGAGCGCGGCCTCGGACGCCTCGACGGCCACGACCGGTTTCCCGGAGGTCCTGCGCCTGGGCGCGATCCCCGCGGAGAACTCGACCGACCTCGCCGCGGGGTACGACCCGATCATCAAGATGCTCGAGGCGGAGACCGGCGCGAAGGTCGAGGTGAGCCAGGCGTCCGACTACGCGGGCGTCATCGAGGGCCTCATCGCCGACAAGGTCGACCTCGCCTTCCTCGGCTCGTTCGCCTACGTCATCGCGACGCACAACGACGCGGCGATCACCCCGCTGGGCGCCGTGGTCGCGGAGAAGGGCGTCGACCCCGGCTACTACTCCCTCGGGATCACGCAGGGCGACAACGCCGAGATCGACGGCCTCGAGGACTTCGCGGGCCGCAGCGTCTGCTTCGTCGACCCCGGCTCGACGTCCGGCTTCCTCTACCCGAGCTCGGGCCTCATCGATGCAGGCATCATCGAGTCCGGGACCGAGAAGGACCTCGCGCAGGGCGTCCAGCCGGTGTTCGCCGGCGGCCACGACGCGTCCGCGCTCGCCGTCGCGGCCGGTGACTGCGAGGCAGGGTTCGCGATGCAGTCGATGGTCGAGGACACCCTGCCGGAGGCCGGCGACCTCGCCGAGGGCGACCTCAAGGAGGTCTGGAAGTCTCCCAAGATCTCGGGCTCGCTGTTCGTCGGCAACGACGCGCTCGGTGCCGAGGCGATCGAGACCCTGACCACGCTCATCACCGAGAAGGCCAACTCGGAGTACCTGCTGTCGAAGGGCTACTGCGACGGGGAGTGCCTCCTCACGGACGAGGACGCCTGGGGCTTCGCGCCCGCGCAGGACTCCGACTACGACGGCACCCGCGAGGTGTGCACCTTGACCAAGTCCGACAAGTGCGAGGGGTGACCGTGCGTTCCGGTCCCTCCCTCGCCGTCCCGTCGACCCGGAGCGAGAGCCTCGTGCAGGTCCGTGGGCTCGTCAAGCAGTTCGACGAGACCACGGCCCTGGCGGGGGTCGACCTCGACGTCGCACGTGGCGAGCTGCTCGTCCTGCTGGGGTTGTCGGGCTCGGGCAAGTCGACGCTCCTTCGCTGCCTCAACGGCCTGCACCGGCCGAGCGCGGGCGAGGTGACCGTCGCCGGCACGCGGGTCGACCGCGCCTCGTCGCGCGAGCTGCGCCAGCTGCGCACCGAGGTCGGCTTCGTCTTCCAGCACTTCAACCTCGTCGGACGCCTGACGTGCCTCGAGAACGTCCTGATCGGTGGCCTCGGCCGCGTGCGCGGGCCCCGCTACGGCATCTCCACCTACTCGCGGTCGATGCGGGAGGAGGCGCTGGCACACATCGAGCGGGTGGGGCTCGCCGACCAGGCCTACCAGCGGGCCGACACGCTCTCGGGCGGTCAGCAGCAACGCGTCGCGATCGCGCGCACGCTCATGCAGCGGCCCCAGCTCGTCCTCGCGGACGAGCCCGTCGCGTCGCTCGACCCCGAGAACGCGGCGGCCGTGATGGACCTGTTCGTGCGCGTCTGCGCCGAGGAGGGCCTGACCGTGGTGTGCACGCTCCACCAGGTGGACCTCGCGCTCGGCTGGGCGGACCGCCTCGTCGGGCTCCGGCACGGCGAGAAGGTCCTCGACCGCCCCGCTGCGGGACTCACTCGGGAGGACGCCATGGCGATCTACCGCCGCGTCGAGCCCCTGTCCGAGGACAGGACGCACGTGGAGGGCCCCACCGGCACGCCCGACGACGGCGCCCGGCTCGCCGAGCGCCGCACCGAGGTCCCGGCGTGACGGCCCCCGCCCCGGCACCGGCGCGGGACACGTCCCACGGCACAGCACCGGAGACCGGGCCCCGTGGCGACCTCGGCGTCCCACACGTGGTCGCGCGCCGGCCCCCGGCCACGCGCCAGCAACGTCTCTTGCGCTGGTTCGGCGGTGGCGCGGTCGTCCTCACGCTCGTCGCCGCCTCGTCCATCGGCCTCGACCTGCCTGCCCTCGTCGCAGGAGGCGAGGACGTCGCCAACCTGCTCGAGCGCATGCTGCCGCCGCGGCTCGACGACCCGGCCCGCATCACGACGCTCGCCCTCGACACCGTCCTCATGGCGTTCCTCGGCACCGTGCTGGCAACGGTCCTCTCCGTTCCGCTCGCGTTCCTCGCCGCCCGCAACACGACCCCGCACCCTGCGGTGGCCGCCGTCGCACGTGCCGTCGTGACGTTCTGCCGAGCGGTGCCGGACCTGGTCTTCGCGGCGCTGTTCGTCCGCGCGCTCGGGCTCGGCGTCCTGCCGGGAGTGCTCGCTCTCGCCCTGCACTCGGTGGGCATGCTCGGCAAGCTCTTCGCCGACGCGATCGAGGGCATCGACCCAGGACCGCGGGAAGCGGTGCGCAGCGTCGGCGTCGGACGCGTGCGCGAGCTCGTGAACGGCGTCCTCCCGCAGGTCGTGCCCGCCTGGATCTCCGCGTTCGTCTACCGCGTCGACATCAACCTGCGCACGTCCGTCGTGCTCGGCTTCGTCGGCGCCGGCGGTATCGGTTTCGCGCTCCAGGACGCGCTGCGCGGTCTGGTCTACCCGAAGGCGCTCGGCATCGTCGCGGTCGTCCTCGTGCTCGTTGCCGCCATGGAGCTCCTGTCGGTCAGGATCCGGCGCTCGCTGCTCGCGCCGAGCCGCCCACGGTTCCAGCGTGACCGTACGGTCCGCTGGGCGTGCGGGGCCGGCGCGGCCGTCCTCGTCGTGGTCTCGTTCGTCCGCCTCGACATCGACCCGCTCGCCGTCGTGACCTCGATCCCGAGCCTCCTCGAGGTCGCGGGCCGCACGTTCCCGCCCGACCTCACATCGCTCGGGCCGGCACTCTGGGAGGCCATGCTGCAGACGCTGGCCATCGGGCTCGTCGCGACCGGGCTGGGCGTGGTGCTGTCGCTGCCGCTCGGTCTGCTGGCCGCTCGCAACGTCGCGCCGCACCCGGTCGTCTACGGCGCCGCCCGCACGACGATCCTCCTCGTCCGTGCGGTCCCCGAGCTCATCCTCGCGGTGATCTTCGTCGCCGCCGTGGGCCTCGGCCCGGTCGCCGGAGCGATCGCCCTCGGCATCGGCTCGATCGGTTTCCTCGGCAAGCTGGTCGCGGACGCGGTCGAAGAGATCCCGACCGGCCCCCTCGAGGCCGTGCGCTCGGTGGGCGGTGGCTGGTGGAAGGTGCTGTTCTCCGCGGTGCTGCCGCAGGGCATGCCGTCGATCGTCGGTTCCGGCCTCTATCTGCTGGACGTCAACATCCGTACCTCGACCGTCCTCGGGATCGTCGGCGCCGGTGGCGTCGGATTCCTGCTCTTCGAGGCGGTCCGCACCCTCCACTTCGAGGTGGCCGGCGGGATCGTCCTCCTCGTGTTCCTCGTCGTCCTCGCCATCGAAAGGCTCTCCGGATGGATCCGCGCCCAGCTGACCTGACCACCGTCGCCCTCTGGGAGGGCGACGGCGCCCTCCGCCTCGTGGAGGTCCCGCTGCCCACGCTCGTTCAGGGGGAGGTCCTCGTCCGCGTCCGTCTCGCCACGGTCTGCGGCAGCGACCGGCACACCGTGTCCGGTCGCCGCTCCTCCCCCTGCCCCTCGGTCCTGGGGCACGAGGCTGTCGGGGAGGTCGTCGGTCTCGGCCCGCACGGCGCCCCTGGCGACGACGGCCGGCCGTTGGAGATCGGTGATCGCGTCGTCTTCGGTGTCACCGTGGCGTGCGGGTCCTGCGACCGTTGCCTGGCCGGCCGCAGCGCCAAGTGCCGGTCGGTGCGCAAGGTCGGCCACGAGGCCTTCGGCTCGGCGTGGCCGTTGAGCGGGACGTACGCCCGCCACCTCGTGCTGCCCTCGGGCGCGACCGTCGCCCGGGTGCCCGCCGGGCTCCCCGATCTCCTGGCGGCCCCTGCGGGGTGCGCGACGGCGACCGTCATGGCGACGATCGAGGCGGCCGGCCCGCTCGAGGGACGCCGAGTGCTCGTCAGCGGGGCCGGGATGCTCGGCATCACGGCCGTCGCCGCCGCCCGGGACGCCGGTGCCGACCAGGTGGTCGTCACGGACCCCGACGCCGAGAGGCGCGCACTCGCGCTGCGGTTCGGCGCGACGTCCGCGCGGGACACGGACGAGCCCGTCGGCCTGGTCGACGTCGCGATCGAGCTGTCGGGCGCGAGTCCTGCTGTCGCTCGTTGCCTCGAGCTCCTCGACCTCGGGGGCCGGCTCGTCCTGGCGGGCTCGGTGGCCCCCGGGCCGGACGTCCCGGTCGACGCCGAGCGCGTCGTGCGCGGCTGGCTGACGATCACCGGGGTGCACAACTACGAGCCGCACCACCTGCGTGCCGCGCTCGACCTGCTCGAGCGGACCCGTGACCACGTGCCGTGGGACGAGCTGGTCACGCCCCCGGTCGGCCTCGACGACATCGGTCGGCTCCTCACGGGCCCCACCGAGACGCGACCCCGCGCTGCGGTCGTTCCGTGAGCGCGCCCCGCTCAGGCCTCACCCAGCTCGACGACGACGCGCACCGCGTCGGCCCTCACCCACCGCTCCGTGGACAGCAGCGGACGACCGTCGCGGCCGTCACGGGCCAGGCTCACGATGAGCCACGCCGGGTCCCCCGGCCGACAGCCCAGCCCCGCGCTCGCCTCCTCCGGCGCGGACTCCATGCTCGCCCGGGTCCAGGCGCGCTCGGGCAGCACCTTCGCGGTCCCGCGCAGGATCGCGTCGAGCGACTCCTCGTGCCGCAGCGCGAGGGGCAGCTCGGGGACGAGCTCCGCGGTCATCCACTCGACGCCCCACGCGGCCGGCATGTCGTCGATGAACGACCGCCGGACCAGGCGGAACCCCGGCACGCCGGTCGCCACCTCGAGCGCGCCGGCGACGTCGTCGGGCAACGCGACCTCGTCGCACGCGAGGACGACCGTCCGTGGAGTTCCGCCCGCCTCCCGCACCGTCCTGCTCCACGACGGTGCGCTGCCGGGCGACACGAGGTAGTCCACGCGGTGCCGGGAGAACGTCCCGAGCCCCTGGATGCGGCTCACGAGCATGCGGCGCTCGAGCTCCTCGAGAGCCGAGCGCGCCGCAGCGCGACCGACGCCGAACCGCGCCCCCACCTCGGCCTCCGACGCGACCCGCTTCCCGGGAGGCATGACGGCGAGCTCCTCGGCGAGCACGCGGACGATCTCCGACGACCTGGTCACGCGCGGACTGTACCCGTGCCGGACCGCCTCCAGGTGAACACCACCCGGCCGACCTCCCGCGACCGGATCTCGCGCGTCGCACCGCGACACCCCACCCCTGCACCACCCCACCACTGGAAGGACATCCCATGATCGCTCTCGCCGCTCTGGACATCGCCGGCACCACGATCGAGGAGGGCAGCGCCGTCTACCGCGCCCTCCACGACGCCGTGCGACGACACGGAAGCTCCGCCGACGTCGCCGACGTGGCGCGCTGGATGGGGGCCGACAAGCGCACCGCCATCCGCGCCCTGCTGGCGCTCGACGGCGACGCGTCAGCTGTCGAGCAGACGTTCGTCGACTTCGAACGCCTCCTGGCCGAGGCCTACGAGGCGACACCCCCGGTCGCCATGCCGGGCGTCCTCGACGCGTTCGCGGCGTTCCGCGACCGCGGGGCACGGATCGCGCTCACGACGGGATTCTCGACCGACGTCACCGAACAGCTGCTCGAACGACTGGGGTGGACCGATGGCGTCGTCGACGCGGTCGTCACCACCGACGACGTACCCGCCGGCCGCCCGGCGCCCTACATGGTCCACCGCGCGATGGAGCGTACGGGCGTGACGGACGTCGCGCAGGTCCTCACTGCGGGTGACACGGTCCTCGACCTCCAGGCCGGGAGGAACGCGGGCGCCCGCTTCGTCGTCGGTGTGCTCTCGGGTGGCGTCCCCCGGGAGGTGCTCGAGGCTGCGCCGCACACCCACGTCGTGCCGAGCATCGCCGACGTCCCGATGCTGCTGGACCTGCTCGACACACCGGCCGCGCTCGCCACGGTCTGACACGACGCTCCGTCCCGCCGGCCGGTATCCCTCCCGACGCCGGCGGGACGGCTCGCCGCGCCTGTGCCGAGCGCGAGCCGTTGTCGACGCACCTGTGCCTGGCTAAGGTCGACGGCATGCCCGCACCTCGTTCCTGGCAGTCCGAGACCGCGCGGCTCGGCAACGCCGAGCCGTCCGACCCCACGGGCTGGTTCGAGCGGCTCTGGTCCTCCGCCGCGCACGGCGACATCACCATGCCGTGGGACCGGGTCGATCCGCACCCGGCGCTGGCCTCGTGGACCGGAGCCCCCGCGCCGGGCGCCGCGAGCGGGACCGCGGTCGTCGTCGGGTGCGGGCTCGGGGCCGACGCCGAGCACCTGGCCCGGCTCGGCTACCAGACGACGGGCTTCGACGTCTCGCCCACCGCGGTCCAGGCCGCCCGCGACCGGAACCCTGGATCGTCGGTGACCTACGCCGTCGGGAACCTGCTCGACCTGCCGCCCGCGTGGGCGGGCGCGTTCGACCTGGTCGTGGAGATCTACACCGTCCAGGCCGTGAACCGCAGCGTCCGCGACGCACTCACGGCCGGGGTCCGCTCGCTCGTCGCGCCGGGAGGGACCCTGCTCGCCGTCCAGGGGGCCGCACGCCGGCCCGACGACGACGGCCCGCCCTGGCCGTTGACGCGCACCGAGATCGAGGCGTTCGGCCGAGACGGCCTGGAGGCCGTGTCGATCGAGGAGCTCGCGGCGCCGGGTGCTGCTCCTGGCCGGCCCGGGACGTGGCGGGCGGAGTTCCGTCGGGGCTGAGCGTCCGCCCCGGCTACGGTGGGTCCTTCTGCCCGACCGAGCCGGAGCGTTCGTCCCCCCGTGATCTCCACCCTTCTCGTCGCCCACCCGTGGTTCTCCCCCGTGGTCCTCGCCGTGCTCGTGCTCGGCGGGCCGGTCGCGGGGCGCTGGCTGTACTGGCGGCCGCGCACCGCGTGGACGGTGTTCGCGGCGTCCCTGCTGCCGATCGTGCTGCTGACGCTCGTCCCGACGAGCCGGGAGGTCCTCGAACGGTGCGCCGTCTCCTGGTACCTGCCGACGTTCGGCCGGGTCGAGCTCATGGCCAACGTGATCCTGTTCGTCCCGCCTGTCCTGCTCGCCGCCGTCGCGAGCCGCCGCCCCGTGGTGGCGCTGGTCGGGGGTGTCGTCGGTTCCGCCGTGATCGAGGCGGTGCAAGCGCTGGCCCCCGGTCTCGGGCGCTCGTGCGACACCAACGACTGGCTCACGAACTCGATCGGTGCGGTGATCGGCGCAGTTCTGGCCTGGACCGCGATCTGGGCGGCACGACGGTGGCCGCGACGGATCGGGACCACGGGCCGTCGGTGAGGCGCGTGGCGTGAGGCGCGTTCTGTCCGAGGGGCGCTGGGGGGCGGGCGCTCGGTGGGGCGTCCCGCGTCTGATCGGGCGTCGGCCTGGGCCGGGTAACCGGCGTCGTGCGTGTCGGGTCGAGCGCGCGTAGCGTCGAGGGCACAAGCCGTCGTACCGACACAGGAGGGGTGCTCATGGCACGCAAGAAGTCGTGGAGCGAGTTCAGCAGCGGCAAGAAGGCACTGATGGTGGTGGCCTCGATCGTGCAGATCTCGCTCACGGTCGCGGGCTACCGCGACCTGGCCAAGCGCTCCGACGACGAGGTCGAGGGCTCGAAGCTCGCATGGGGCGTGGCGATGCTCGCGAACTGGGTGGGCCCGATCACCTACTTCGCCAAGGGGCGCAAGGGGCTGGGTCTCAACAGCTGAGTCGTCGGGGCGCGGGCCGCAGTGGCAGAGAGGCACTCTGCTTCCCGCCACGGTGCGCGGGTGCAGGGTTCACCGCGGCGGCGCCTCGTGCGATCGAGAACGGTGGGCACGTCGAGCGCCCCGCCGGTCGTTCTTCTCACGGGGCGTCATGGGGATCTTCCTGCGCGGCAGGTCACCGTGCTTCGTCTCCCGTCGCTGGAGGCCCCACGGTCGGCAGGCTGGCGAGCAGACCGCGCAGGAGCTCCACCTCGACGAGCAGTGCTTGCTTGCCGCGCGGAGTGATGCGGGCCCAGGTGCGAGATCGGCGCCCGTCGCTGCCCTTGCGGAGATCGACGTAGCCACTGGTCACCAGGACCTCGAGATGCCTTCCCAGGTTGCCGTCGGTGAGCTGGAGCGCGCGCTTGAGGTACGTGAAGTCGGCGTCGCGAGTCTCGACGAGGATCGCGAGAATCCCCAGCCTGGCTCGTTGGTGGACGGTCTCGTCGAGCTGGGAGAGAGGATGCGGGTCGGACGCGGAGCTCACGCTGGAGCCACCTGGGCGAGACGTCGTTCTCGGACGAATGCCAGCACACCCAGGACCAGGAGCCCGACGGTGCAGACGACCATCCCACCGACACCGCCTCCCAGGAGGGCCGCGTGGTTGTCGAGCGTGCCGAGCGAGACCAGCGGACTGACGGCCATGAGAGCCAGCCCGGGCCCCCACAGCCACGCTGTCTCCGCGCGCCATCCGAGCACGCCGAGACCCACACCCAAGAAGAACACCGGGCCGACGAGGAACACGGCGACGAAGCCGAACGGGACGAAGAGCAACGCCAACAGCGCCAGGGCGAGGACGCCGTACCTGTCGTTGCCGACCCCGACCCCGATCAACCGCCGCTGGACCAGCATGACCGCCAGCAGCACCCCGTAGGTGACCGCCGGAACGAGAATCTTCGGGAAGAGCATCCCGAACGTGGCCGCCTCGAGGTACGTCAGATAGACCATGGCCAACGCGTTGACGAGCAACGGCAACGACGTCGCGTGCCGCACCGCCCGCTGCTGGACCCGGATCGCTTCGACGTACTCCGACGCAGTTGTCATACCCACACTCTGTCAGGCAGAGTAAATCGGATCAAGATGCCTCGCCCGCGGCTGCGAGCTCCGGCGGCTGACGTCGCAACTGATGGCAGTTCGTCGACGCGTTGGTTCGCCGGCGAAAGGGTCGAGGTCGGCGGCGGGAAGGACACGATCGAGTCCATGGCGGTCCGTCTGAAACGTCTGGGTCTGGGCCAACCCGGCCGTCGGTGACCGGTGAGAGCGTCGTCGTTTCCTCCTCGATGTGGACGGCGGACGCGTGCGCATCGACGCCGATCGAAAGCGGCGACCCCTTGCCCGAGAAAACCACGTCGTCCAGCCTAACCTAGGTTAAACTGGACGGATGACGATCAAGATCTACGCCCTGAGTGTCCTGCGGAGCGGCCCGGCGCACGGCTACGAGCTGAAGAGCCGGATACGGCGCCCGTCGATCGCGCCGGTCAACAACAACTCGCTCTACCCGGCCCTCAAGCAGCTGGAGCGCGACGGAGCGGTGACCAAGTCTGTCGAGCAGCAGGAAGGGCGTCCGGCGCGCAACGTCTACACCATCACCGCAACCGGCCGCGGCATGCTGCACGACCTCGTGTCGACACTGCCGCGCGAGCTGGCGAGCGACGATGAGGAGTTCTTGCTCCGCGTCAGCTTCTTCGACGAGCTCCCGGTACCGTCGCGCCTCGGCATCCTGGGGGTGCGACGGCAGATCGTCGAGCACGCGCTCGCTCAGGTGCGGGGCCTCCTGGCCGAGGCCCCGCGGGACCCGGCCCTGCCATGGCGGCGCCGCGCACAGGAACAGCTGGTCGATCGCCTCACGCAGGAGCTGCGCTGGCTCGACGACCTGCGCAACGAGGCGGAACGGTCGTGACCGTCGACGGCGCGGACACACGCCCCGGCGCCACGAGGATCGGCCGAGTCGCACGGTATGGACTGCTCATCGGCCCTTCCCTCAGCATGCTCGACTCAAGCATCGTCAACGTCGCGGTCCCGGACATCGCCCAAGACCTCCGCGCCGGGCTCGACACGGTCCACTGGGTCGTCTCCGGGTACCTGCTGTCCCTCGCCGTAGGACTGGCACTGACCGCGTACGCCTCACGCCGCTTCGGCACGATGCGTGTCTACCTGGTCAGCATGGCGCTGTTCGTCGCTGCCTCTGCCGTGTGCGCCTTGGCCCCGAGCATCGAGCTGCTCGTCACCGCTCGGGTCGTGCAGGGCTTCGTCGGCGCTCCCCTGGTCCCGCTGGCATTGAGCATCCTGATGGGCAAGGACGGCCTGAGCGGTGGCAAGGTCCCCGTCTCGGCCGCCGTGGTGCTGTTCCTTGCTCCCGCCCTCGGACCGTCACTCGGAGGCCTTCTGATCGGCGCCGGAGGGTGGCGGTGGGTCTTCCTGGTCAACGTACCGGTGGGCGCGGCCGGACTGCTGCTCGCGCTGCGCCTGCGCCACCTCGGAACGCGCGCCCAGGCCGACTCCCGGTTCGACCCGATCGGTTTCGTCCTGCTGTCGGGCGGTCTGGTGACCACGCTCCTCGGGGCCACGCGCGGCTCCGCCAGCGGATGGGGCAGCCCCGCACCACTCGCGCTGGTCGTCGCAGGGATCGGGCTGCTCGCCGCGTACGTCAGAACCTCGTCCCGGCGACAGGACCCTCCGGTACGCCTCGACGTCATCCGTAGCAGTCAGTCGCTCCTCGCGCTGGTACTTCAGGTGCTCGCCTCGGTCATCGCCTTCGGGACCGTGTTCCTGATACCCGTGTTCACCCAGCAGGTACAAGGGCACACCGCTCTCGCCACAGGGCTCGCCCTGATCCCTCAGGGCATCGTCATGGGCGTGGGAACTGCACTAGGTCAGCGCATCTCGACACACATCCCGCTGCGAACCCTGGTGACGCTCGGGTTCGCCGCACTCGCCGTGTCAAGCGGCGTGATGCTGCTGCTCACGAACGACACACCGCTGTGGGTCACTGCGATCATGCTGTGCGGACGTGCCCTCGCCGCGGGATTCGTCACGACGCCGCTGCTCGCCGCCTTCCTTGCGCCACTCGGCGAGGACGAGCTTGCCGACGGCAACACCCTGTACAACATCACCCAGCGGCTCGGCGGTGCGGTCGGGGTAGGCATCCTCGGGTCGATGGTCGCGACCGGCGCAGACAGCGGTGCGGCACTCGCCGCGTTCCACCACGTGGGCGCCGTGCTCGTCGCGCTCGCACTCGCAGCGGGCGTCCTGGCCCGGTCGTTGACCCGCGCATGAACTCGTCGAGGCAAGACCATCACCGTGGGAGACGGTCGCCTGACCGGCGCGTCGCAGGGTCGGATGCGGTCTTGTTCGGCGACCTCACAACCAGCCTTCCACCCCGGCGCACGCCCGTCCGGTGGGGGCAGGTGACTGGTTGACAGTCCGGATCGTGCCGACACCCAGGAGACGAGTGAGTTGGAGTTCCACATCTCACTCGCCCCGGTCGCACGGCGACCCAGGTCGTCGGCCTCCTCCTTCGGGAGGAGGAGCGCTCGCCAACGATCTCGGCCGTCGGTAGGTGCTGCCCCCTGAACCGCGTCCGTAGCGTCGACGACGGACCGGGCAGGCGCCGACCAGGTGGCCCGACGACGACAGGAGACGCATGATCCAGGTAGAGGCGCTCACGAAGCGCTACGGCCCCACGACAGCCGTGGACGGGCTGACGTTCACGGCCCGTCCCGGGACGGTGACCGGGTTCCTCGGTCCGAACGGCGCCGGGAAGTCGACGACCATGCGCATGATCGTCGGGCTCGAACGCCCCACCTCGGGAACCGCGGCGGTCGGCGGTCGCCGGTACGCCGACCTGCCCGCGCCCTTGCATGCCGTCGGCGTCATGCTCGACGCGCGCTCCGTCCACCCAGGACGCACGGCGTTCCGACACCTCCTTGCGCAGGCCCGGACCCACGGCATCCCCCGTTCACGCGTGGACGAGGTGATCGCGGCCACCGGGCTCGAGTCCGTCGCCGGGCGCCGGGCCGGGACGTACTCGCTGGGCATGGGCCAACGCCTCGGGATCGCCGGCGCCCTCCTCGGCGACCCGGCGACGCTGATCCTCGACGAGCCAGTCAACGGCCTGGACCCTGACGGGGTCCTGTGGGTGCGCGGGCTCGTGCGGAGCCTCGCTGCCGAGGGGCGCACGGTCTTCCTCTCGTCACACCTCATGCACGAGCTCTCGCTGTGCGCCGACCGAGTCGTCATCATCGGCAAAGGTCGGCTGCTCGCCGACGCCTCGGTGTCCGAGCTCGTCCAGCGCTCCGAGCGCGCGAGCACCGTCCGCGTACGCACGACCGATCCCGACCTGCTCACGAAGGCCCTCGCAGGCCTCGGCGCCGACGTGATGCCCCACGAGAACGGGGTGCTCAACGTCCAGGGTGCATCCGTCGACGACGTCGGCGCGGCCGCCGCTCGCTGCGGCGCGACGGTCCTGGAGCTCGCGACCGACGGCGGCTCGCTCGAGGACGCCTACCTGCACCTCACCGCCGAAGCCGTCCAGTACCGGGGCGGCAGGACCGACGGCACGACGACCGGCACGTCTGCCGGAGCGGTCCGATGAGCGCCCTCACCGCATCCTCCGCGGGAGGCGCCCGCGCGCGGGCTGTCGAGCCTGCGGTCGGTCGCGGCCCGACCTTCCCCCGCGCCCTCGCCTCGGAGTGGACCAAGCTCACGAGCCTGCGGTCCACGGCCGTGATCGCGGTCGCGACGGTCGTGGTGACGTGGGTACTGACGTTCCTGGCCGCGAACGCCTCGTCGGTGGACCCGGGGTTCGTCCCGCTCGACTCGCTCACGACAGGGCTCCTGCTCGCCCAGGTCGGCCCGTTGGTCCTGGGCGTCCTCGCCGGGACGGGTGAGTTCACCTCGGGCACGTTCCGCGCGACGTTCACGGCCGTACCCCGGCGGCTGCCCGTGCTCGCCGCGCAGGTGGTCGCGGTGGGAGCGTTCGCGCTCCTGGTCGCGGCCGTCGTCGTGGGTGCCGCCGTCGTGGCACTGGCACCGGCAGCGTCCTCACGCGGTGTCTCGCTGGATCTGACCGGTGAAGGGACCGCGCAGCTCCTGGTCGGTATGACGACGTTCCTCGTCGCCATGGCGCTGCTCGGTCTGGCGGTCGGTGCGCTGTTGCGCAGCCCGGTACCAGCCGTCGCGCTCGCGGTCGTCGTGGTCCTCGTCCTGCCCATCGTGCTCGCGCTGGGTTCCGATCTGGCCACAGACCCGATGTCCGGGCCCACGGACGGCACCGTGTCGTCGCAGCAGTCCGTCGTGAACACCGTGGTGACGTTCCTCCCCAGCGGCGCGGCCGAGCTCCTCGTGCGAGGACCGGGAAGCAGCGGCATCGAGGGGGCCCCGAACCTCGGGCCCTGGGGCGGGGGGCTCGTGCTCGCTGGCTGGATCCTGGTCCCCCTCGCGGTCGCCGCGGCCCGGCTGCGCGCCCGCGATGTGGTCTGAGGAGGACGACCGATGGGCCACCTTCTCGACCGCACCACAGCCCCCGTACCCGGGAGTACCCGGGGCCCCACGGCAACCCGCGCGCTCGCGGCCGAGTGGACCAAGATCACGGGCCTGCGATCGACCGCCTGGCTCGCGGCGGCCACCGTCGTCGCGGCGGCCGGCCTCGCCTTCGGTCTGGGCCTGTTCGTCCGACCGGGGGACGCCGGGAGCGGGGCGTCTCTCGCGGTCGCGGGCTACGCGCTCGCACAGCTCGGCCCGCTCGTCCTGGGCGTGCTGGTCGGTACGGGCGAGTACGCGACGGGTACCTTCCGCGCCACGTTCACAGCCGTCCCACGTCGTCTGCCGGTCCTCGGCAGCCAGGCCGTGCTCACGGCCGGGTGGGGGGCCGTCACCGCGGCCGCAGCGGTCGGCGCCTCGCTCCTCGTCACGTCGGGGCAGCGCGCTGGAGCCGGGCTCGTCGTGGATGTCGCCGACGCCGAGACAGCGCGTCTGCTGGTGGGCTACGTGCTCCACCAGACGGGCGTCGCGCTGCTCGGGCTCGCGATCGGCGCGCTCCTACGTCACGCCACCGCAGCGGTCGTCACGGTGGTCATGCTGCTGCTCGTCCTCGACCAGTTCCTCGCCGCCAACCCGGGCCGGTTCACCGACCTCCTGCGGGCCCTGCTGCCCGCGGCCGGTGCCCGCCTCGTCCAGGGCGATGCTCAGGTCACGGCACTGGACGCCACGAGCCTCGGTCCGGACCTCGGGGCATGGGGCGGGGGCCTGGTCCTCCTCGGGTGGGTCGTCGCGTTGCTCGGCGCAGCCATCTACCGTCTGCGTCGCCATGACGTCTCCTGACCCGCACCGAGCGGCAGAGACCTCGCGCAGGGCGATCAGTGGGACAGTGGGGTCCATGGCCACCCCGCGCTCGGTCGCACCGCCGACCCCGGCGCCGACCGTCCTGACCGAGACGCAGGCCCTGCACGCCGGCCCTGTCGGGCGCTTCGTCGCGGCTCGTCCGTGGACTGCGGACCTTGCCCTCGCCCTCGGCGTGCTGCTGCTCGGTCTGGTGACGACCGAGGTGGCCCGGATGACGGTCCAGGGGTCGATCGGCCTGGGCCTGTTCCTGCCAGGAACAGCCGCGACCCGCCTGGTCTCGGCCGTCTGGTGGGCAGGATCCGTCGTGGGGGCCGTGCTCCTGACGGCACGGCGGGGGTCGCCGCTGGTCGTCACAGGCGCGCTCACGGTCGTTGCCCTCGGCTCGCTCGCCACCGCGGGAGTGCTGGGCGTCCTCGGGGCGTGCCTCGGGTGCGCTCTCTTCACCGTTGCGGCCACGCGCACGCCACGCACGACCTGGGTCACGTGCACGACCGTCTTCCTCGTCGTTACGGTCGCGCTCTGGCACTGGCAGGACATCGGCCTCGCCGAGATCCTCCTGTGGAGCGATCGTCTGCCATCGCTCGACGAGCCCACCCGACAGCTCCCCGCGCCCCCGTTCTCCGCCGGGCGCCGGACGTTCTCGGTACTCCTCCTCCTCGGGCTCCTGCTGCTGGGCGTCGCAACCGGCACACTGGCGCGCGCCAGGCGCCAGCACGCACACGACCTCGTCGACCGCTACGCGGCGATAGCGCGCGAGCGCGACCAGAGCGCCGCCCTCGCGCGTGCCGCCGAACGGGCACGGATTGCCCGAGAGATGCACGACGTCGTCGCGCACAGCGTGTCGGTCATGGTCGCCCTGTCCGACGGAGCCGGGGCCGCCCTCGACCGAGCCCCCGACCGCTCGCGCGAGGCGCTGCGCGAGCTCTCCCGGACGGGGCGGGAAGCGCTGTCCGACATGCAGGGCGTCCTCGGCGCGCTCGACCCCGGCGAGAACGCCGACGCGGGGACGGGTGGATCCGCGGAGCCGGTCGGGGCCGACCTCGCGACGATCGTCGAACGCTTCCGGGCCGCCGGCATCCCGGTGCGTGCACACGGCCTCGACGTCGACCTCCCCCAGGACACCACACTGCGACTGGCCGTCGCCCGGGTCGTGACCGAAGCGCTGACCAACGTGCTCCGGCACGCTCCCGGCACCCCACGCGCCGAGGTCGCCGTGCGACGCGGCCCGTCGGGACTCGAGGTCGAGGTGCTCGACGACGGCGGTACCCGCCCAGGGACCGGTGGCGGATCCGGGCGGGGCATCCTCGGCATGCGCGAACGCGCCGCGCTCCTCGACGGTCACGTCGAGGCCGGCCCCCGACCCGGTGGAGGATGGCGCGTGCACGTCCTCCTGCCGGCCGAGGACCGACGCCCAACGCCGGACCAGGGCCCGAGGTCCGGCAGGACCGAAGGATCGAACGGAGCACAGGGATGACGACGGTACTGCTCGTGGACGACCAGGCGCTCCTGCGCCTCGGATTCCGCCTCGTGATCGAGTCCGAGCCCGACCTCGAGGTCGTCGGCGAAGCCTCCGACGGCCAGGTCGCGATCGCCCAGACCGCGGCCCTGGCCCCGGACGTCGTGGTGATGGACATCCGCATGCCGGGCATGGACGGCATCGAGGCCACTCGGCGCATCGTCGCGGAACACCCCGCGACACGGGTGCTCGTGCTGACCACGTTCGACGTCGACGAGTATGCGTTCGCGGCGCTGCGCTCGGGAGCCAGCGGCTTCCTGCTCAAGAACGCACTGCCCGAGGAGCTCGTCGGCGCGATCCGCACCGTGGCGGCGGGCAGTTCGATCGTCGCCCCGCGGATCGTGCGGCGCCTGCTCGACCTCTTCGCCCCCCACCTGCCCACGGGCGAGACCGTCCCCTCGCCCGCTGACGACCTGAACCCGTCGCTGAGCACGCTCACCCCCCGCGAGCTCGACGTCCTGCGGTACGTCGCGGAGGGATTGTCCAACGCCGAGATCGCCGAGCGACTGGTCCTCTCGGCGACCACGATCAAGACCCACGTCGGGAACATGCTCGCCAAGCTCGGCGTCCGCGACCGCGTGCAGGCCGTGATCGTCGCCTACGAGAGCGGCCTCGTCGGACAGGGGCGCTAGCCCGTCCCCCAGGTCCTGCGCTCGCACTACATCCCTGGGCCGTCGGCGCACACCTCCTCAGCCTCTTGGTGACCTCTACCGCCACCATCACGTTGGCAATGCCCCCAGCCCGCGCGTGCGCCAGCACTACACCTGGCGGCCCCGGCGACGGCTATACAAGATGGACGGAAGAACGTACAAACCAGGCTGCATCTCGACACAACCGTCGAGGGCAGGCGCTGAGTGTTCAAACACGCCTGGCTACTTCGTCTGGCGAGCGGCGCGGCTCGGAAGCCTCACAAACGAGTTCTCGGGGTTCCAAGTCTCGGTGCCGTCGACCTCGCCGTAGCTGGCCATGCAGTCCCGGGGACGGTCCCCAGACCTTCCACGATTCGACCAGGGAGATTTCCCCTGCCGTAGCTGCCTCGACGTGAGCGACCAAGTCTTCATCCTCGGCAGCGAAGAGCAGATGAAGCCGCAGCCGATCGTGCGTTGTCAGGTATACCCACGAGATCCCGGCTTCAAGCAGCCGATTGACCTCCACACACCGTCTTCCCGCATCTCCGGCTCCGAACGCCAACAGCCTGACTGCGCCGGGGTACCCGCGCCAGGGGTGCGCTCTCGGGCGGCTGTGCTGGTTGTGACGTGCGTGGGGCATCATCAGACGGTGACTATCGGAGCCTTCGGCCGTGTATGTCCGTCGCACATCGGGCGGACATGGTGATGCTGTCCTTGTTCGCTGTGGTCCTCGGCATGCTCGCCCTGGTGGCAGGACTGGTCATGGTGGTGGTCGTCGGCGGGCGGATCGCCCGCGCCGATCCCGTGGCGCGCGTCCCGGTCAGGGCGTCCCTGCTCGGCGCGCGAAAGACGAGCTTGTGGACGATGGAGTGGCACGTCGAATACCCCGCGCCGAACGGAGCACCTCT
Organism: Oerskovia enterophila; assembly: GCF_044748475.1. Classification (NCBI taxonomy): domain Bacteria; kingdom Bacillati; phylum Actinomycetota; class Actinomycetes; order Micrococcales; family Cellulomonadaceae; genus Oerskovia; species Oerskovia enterophila. The sequence continues at coordinate 112,548 of NZ_JBIVFZ010000005.1, read as the reverse complement.
GCGGGCCGAGGTTCGGTCCCTCGTGTGGACGCCAGCGGACCTCGTGTTCTCCTTCCGGGTGTGGGTGAATCCCACGGTCCCCGCCGATGTCGCCGCTACCCCGCGTGGCTATCGGCGGCAGGTCGACGGCCTCGTGCTTGGCACCGGGATCGCGCTCGCCGTAGTCGGCGGGCTCGTCGCCGTGATCGCCATGCTGATCGCCGCAGTAGCGTGATCTCATCACTGCTTGCCAACCCGTTGCAGAGCTTGAGCCATGCAGCTGAGGTGGAGGATCGTGCAGTCTAGGCTGCACGTCGACAACAACAGCAGCGGGCTAGACCTGCATGTCCACGAATCGCGCGTAGTGCCCCTGGAACGCCACGGTGATCGTGTCGGTCGGGCCGTTACGGTGCTTGGCCACGATCAGGTCTGCCTCGCCGGCTCGCGGGGACTCCTTCTCGTACGCGTCCTCACGGTGCAGCAGGATGACCATGTCGGCGTCCTGCTCGATCGAGCCCGATTCGCGCAGATCCGACATCGCAGGCTTCTTGTCCGTACGCTGCTCAGCGCCACGGTTCAGCTGCGAGATCGCGATGACCGGCACCTCGAGCTCCTTCGCGAGGAGCTTGAGCGCACGGGAGAACTCCGAGACCTCCTGCTGGCGGGACTCGACGCGCTTGCCCGACGTCATGAGCTGGAGGTAGTCGATCACGACGAGCTTGAGGTCGTGCTTCTGCTTGAGCCGGCGGCACTTGGCGCGGATCTCCATGAGCGACATGTTGGGCGAGTCGTCGATGAACAGCGGCGCCTCGGAGATCTTGCCCATGGTGCCGGCGAGCTTCTGCCAGTCGTCCTCACCCATGGAGCCGTTGCGCATCTTCTGCAGGTGGATGCGTGCCTCCGCGGCCAACAGACGCATCGTGATCTCGTTGCGGCTCATCTCGAGCGAGAACACGACGGACGTCATGTTGTGCTTGATCGATGCCGACCTGACGATGTCGATTCCCAGCGTGCTCTTCCCGATCGCCGGACGTGCCGCGATCACGATCATCTGCCCGGGGTGCAGCCCGTTGGTCAGCCGGTCGAGGTCGGCGAAGCCCGTCGGCACCCCGACCATGCCCTCGCCGCGGTGCCCTGCGGCCTCGATCTCGTCGACCGTCCCGCCGATGACCTCGCCCAGCACGATGTAGTCCTCGGCCGTGCGGCGCTCGGTGACCGCGTAGACCTCGGCCTGCGCGTTGTTGACCACGTCGTCGACGTCGCCGCCGTCGGTCGCGTAGCCCAGCTGGACGATCCTGGTCCCGGCCTCGACGAGGCGTCGCAGCACGGCGCGCTCGCGCACGATGCGCGCGTAGTAGCCCGCGTTCGCGGCCGTGGGGACCATGGCCATGAGGTCGTGGATGTAAGGCGCGCCACCGATCCTGCCCAGCTCGCCGCGGCGCGTGAGCTCGGCGACGACCGTGATGGCGTCCGCGGGCTCACCGCGTCCGTAGAGGTCGATGACGACGTCGTAGATCGACTCGTGCGCAGGCTTGTAGAAGTCGGTGCCGCGGATCTGCTCGATCACGTCCGCGATGGCGTCCTTGGACAGCAGCATGCCTCCGAGCACGCTCTGCTCGGCGGCGATGTCCTGCGGCGGGGTGCGGTCGAACCCGGGACCGCCGCTGCCTGCGGGCGGTCCAAAGCTCGACTCGAGCTCGTCGATCGACATGCGGGCCCCTCACTCCCCCGGCACGGCCGGGTATCGTCCTGCGTCGCACGTCTGTTCTACTCCGGCCCACCGACACGCCTGCGCCCGCATCGTCGAGGGGTATCGCTGGTGGTGCACCGTCGACCGTTCGGAAGGCCCGAGCATGCGCGACTCAGCGACACTAGATCGCGCTCCCACAGCCCGCAAACGGCCCTGTTCACAGAGGTGTGGACAGCCTGTGGACAGAGGCCCCCATGCTGTTCACAGGCTTGTGGACAACCATGTGGACAAGTGACCAGTTTTCCCCTGTACAGCCCTGGGAGCAGCCAGTTCACTAGGCTCAGCCATGTGGACGAAGAAATTTCCGGCAACACGCCGCCGACACGCCAGCCCTCCCCCGGTCAGGGCGAGGACACCGGTCGTTCACCCCGTTCATCCGAGCACCGCCCCCAGGACACCCGGGAGGCATCGGCCGCCGCGCAGTCACCTGGTTCGTCCACAGGGCCTGTGGAGACACCCGCCGGGTCCCCGCCCCAGCCTCCCAGCCGTCGCCTCATCGACAAGCAGATCCTGGCCCTCGCGGTCCCGGCCCTGGGGGCGCTCGTCGCGGAGCCGATCTTCGTGCTCGTGGACAGCGCCGTCGTCGGGCACCTGGGGACCGCACAGCTCGCCGGGCTCTCCCTCGCGTCCACGGTCCTCCTGACCCTCGTCGGCCTGTGCGTGTTCCTCGCGTACGCGACCACCGCGGCCGTGGCCCGGCGCATCGGCGCGGGGCACCGGCGCGAGGCGCTCCAGTCCGGCATCGACGGCATGTGGCTCGCGCTCGGGCTGGGCCTCGTGCTCGCCGCCGCCCTGTGGTTCGGCGGCGGCTGGGCGATCGGCGCGATGGGCGGCACGGGCGAGGTCGCGCACCACGCCCTGGTGTACCTGCGGTGGTCGGGCCTGGGCCTGCCCGGCATGCTCGTCGTCCTGGCGTCCACGGGCGTGCTGCGCGGACTCCAGGACACCCGCACGCCCCTCTACGTCGCCGCCGGGGGCGCGACGTTCAACGCGATCCTCAACGTCGTGCTCGTGTACGGCGTGGGCCTCGGCATCGCCGGCTCGGGGATCGGGACCGCCGTCGCCCAGCTGACCATGGGCGCGGTGCTCGGCGTCGTCGTCGTGCGCGGTGCCCGACGCGAGGGCGCCTCGCTCCGCCCCGCCGCAGGAGGTATCTGGTCCAACGCGCGCGCGGGTGCGCCGCTGTTCGTCCGCACGCTCTCGCTGCGCCTCGCGATCCTCCTGACGGTCTTCGTCGCGACGGGCCTGGGCGAGGTCACGCTCGCCGGCTACCAGGTGGTCGCGTCGGTGTGGGGTCTCGCGGCGTTCGCGCTCGACGCCCTCGCGATCGCGGCGCAGGCCCTGGTGGGGCACGGCCTGGGCGCCGGGGACCGGTCGCACGTGCGCTCGGTCCTGCGCCGCACGCTCCAGTGGGGCGTCGCGGCAGGGGCGCTGCTCGGTCTGGTCATGGCCGTGGGCGGCTGGTGGTTCGCGCTGTTCTTCACGTCCGACCCCGACGTCCGCACCGCCGTCGCGCTCGGCATGGCCGTGTGCGGGTTGCTGCTGCCCATGGCGGGGTGGGTGTTCGTCCTCGACGGGGTGCTCATCGGGGCCGGGGACGGCCGCTACCTCGCGTGGGCCGGCATGGTCACGTTCGTCGTGTACGTGCCGTTCGCGCTGGCGGTCCGTGAGCTCGCGCCCGACGGCGCCGCGGGCCTCGCGTGGCTGTGGGCGGCCTTCGCAGGGGTCTTCATGGCGGCGCGCGCACTCACCACGGGCCTCAGGGCGCGCGGCGACCGGTGGATGGTCACGGGGGCCTGAGGAGGCCTGCCTCGGGAACGCCGACGGCCCGGCCCCCTCCGCAGAGGGGACCGGGCCGTCGGGTGAGATCTCCGATCCATCCATCCCTCACGGGACAGGGGCGATCAGTCGATCAGGCAGCCACCACGTTGACCGCGATGTTCGCCGAGACCTCGGCGTGCAGGCGGATGGTGACCGTGTACGAACCGGTCGACTTGATCGGCTGGCCGATCTCGATCTTGCGCTTGTCGACGGACGGGCCGCCGACGGCCTTGACGGCCTCGGCGATGTCACCGGTGGTGACAGCGCCGAACAGACGGCCGCCCTGGCCCGCCTTGGCCTTCACGACGACAGGCTTCGACTGCAGCGAGTCGCGCGTCGCCTTGGCCTCGTCGAGCGTCGCGATCTCGCGAGCCTTGCGTGCCTTGCGGATCGCAGAGATCTGCGACTCGGCACCCTTGGACCACCCGGTCGCCAGACCACGGGGCACGAGGAAGTTACGGGCGTACCCGTCCTTGACCTCGACCACGTCGCCGGGCTCGCCCAGGCCGGTGACCTCGTGGGTCAGAATGAGCTTTGCCATGTTCTATCCCCTCTCGATCAGCGTGCGGACGACGAGTACGGCAGGAGTGCCATCTCGCGGGCGTTCTTGACGGCACGTGCGATCTGGCGCTGCTCCTGGACGGAGACGCCGGTCACGCGACGGGCACGGATCTTCCCGCGGTCGGAGATGAACTTCCGCAGCAGGGTCGTGTCCTTGTAGTCGACCGACTCGATCTTCGCCGACTTCAGGGGGTTGGACTTCTTCTTGGGCTTGCGCACCACTGGCTTCGCCATGGTGTTGCTCCTTCACAAGGTGCTATCCCCGGCCGGGGCGAGTGCCGTCGTCGGGCACCTGCCCTGCCGGGAAGGGTTTGTCTGGGGTGAGCGGTGACTAGAAGGGGGGCTCGTCCGAGAACGAGGCACCACCCGACGACGCGGGGCCAGCCGTGGCCCACGGGTCGTCGTTGCTCTGCTGGCCACCGCCGGAAGCGCTGAATCCGCCGCCGCCGCTCGAAGCGCCGCCGCCGCCGAAACCGCCGCCACCACCGAAGTTGCCGCCACCCGAGCGCTGGGCCCGGGTGACCTTCGCGGAGGCGTACTTCAGGGAAGGACCGATCTCCTCCACCTGCAGCTCGACGACCGTGCGCTTCTCCCCCTCGCGGGTCTCGTACGAACGCTGGACCAGACGGCCCTGAACGATGACGCGCATGCCCTTGGTCAAGGACTCGGCGACGTTCTCCGCGGCCTCGCGCCAGATCGAGCAGCGCATGAACAGCGTGTCGCCGTCCTTCCACTCGTTGCTCTGGCGGTCGAAGGTGCGCGGCGTGGACGCCACGGTGAAGTTGGCGACGGCAGCCCCCGCAGGGGTGAAGCGAAGCTCCGGGTCCCCGGTCAGGTTCCCGACCACCGTGATGACGGTTTCACCAGCCATGCCAGCTCCTCATTGTTCGTTACGTATCGAAGACTCTTCGAAGGGGATGACCCCCGTCCGCGGACATCCCACCACGTGCCACTGACGCTGTCCTGGGGACGCGCAGCGCACCGGAGGTGCCACGAGGGAAGTCAGAAGTGCGGGGTGATCAGCGAGCGTCGGTGCGCAGGACCTTCGTGCGCAGGACGACCTCGTTGAGGCCGAGCTGACGGTCCAGCTCCTTGGCCGTGTCCGACGTCGCGGTGAAGTCGACGACGGCGTAGATGCCCTCGGACTTCTTGTTGATCTCGAAGGACAGGCGGCGACGGCCCCAGATGTCCACCTTGTCGACAGTGCCACCGTCGGTCTTGATGACCGTCAGGTACTTGTCGAGCGACGGAGCAACGGTGCGCTCCTCGATCTCGGGGTCGAGGATGATCATCAATTCGTACTGACGCATGCGGTTAACCCACCTCCTGCGGACTCAGCGGTCACGGTATCTCCGTGACAGGAGGGTTGTGCGTCGCTGTGAGGTCACCGTGCTGATGGCAGCACAGATCGAGACACAGCAAGTTCCCAAGGTACCCGGTCGGGACCGGGCTCGGGAAATCTGTGGGGGTGACGTCGGTCGCTACCCGCCGTTGTTGCCGTTGCCGTTGCCGTTCCCGTTGCCGCTGCCGCTGCCCGGGTTCCCGCCACCTTCCGGTGGCGTGGTCGGCGGCGGGGTGCTGGGTTCGGGTTCAGGGTCGGGCTTGGGCTTGGGGTCCGGTCCCTTGGACAGGACGACCGTGACGGTCTTGCCCGTCTCGACCTGCTGGCCGGATCCGCCGACCCTGAGCACCACGCCGGGGGCGACGTCGGCCGAGTACTCCTCGGTGAACGAGACCTTGAGCCCCAGGCCCTCGAGCACGGCCTTGGCATCCGCCTTGGACCTCCCGGTGAGGTCGGTCGGGACCGTCACGGTGGTCGGCGCGACCGGCTCCTCCGGCTCGACCGGCTCCTCGATCGCGGGCTCCGTGGGCTCCTCGGTCGGCGTCGGGGACGGCTTGACCTTCTTCATCGTGTACTCGGGGAAGTCCTGGACCTCGGCGTACTGAGGCAGCGCGAGGACGCCCTCCATGTAGGACGTCCAGGCGTCGACCGGCCAGGTTCCACCCGTGATCGACTTCCTGTACTCACCGAACGGAGAGATCTGCTCCTGGACCTTGGTCTCCTTGTTGTCCTGGTAGAGCCCGACGATGGTCGCCAGCTGCGGGACGTACCCCGCGAACCAGGCGGACTTGTTGTCGTTCGACGTACCGGTCTTGCCGGCGACAGGACGGTCCAACGCCCTGGCCTTCGCGCCCGAACCGTCCTTCGCCTCGACGACCTGCGTCATGGCGTAGGTCGCCGCCGCCATGACGTCCGCGTCGAAGACGCGCACGTTGCGACCCGGCACGTCGTAGGTCTCCGCGCCGGAGCCGAGCCGCTTGACCGACTGGACCACGTGCGGCGTGGACTCGAACCCTTGTGCTGCGAACGTCGCGTACGCGTGCGCGACGTCGATCGGGTGGACCGACGCGGTACCCAGCACGTTCGACGGGACGGCCTTGAGGTCCATGGTGTCCGCGGGGATCCCGGCCTTGACTGCCGCGTCGACAGTCGCCTGCGGGCCGACCTCCATGTTGAGCGCCGCGTACACCGAGTTGACGGAGTGTGCCGTCGCCGTTGCCAGGTCGACCTTGCCGTAGTCGTAGTAGCCGAAGTTCTTGACGCCCTGCCCCTCCTCGTAGAAGCCCGGCACCTCGACGTCGTTGTTCCCGTCGAACGTCTCCGAGAGATCGATGCCCTGCTCGAGGGCGGCGACGAGCGTGAACGGCTTGAACGTCGAGCCGGCCTGCGCGACGCCGCGGGTCGCGGAGTTGAACGGCTGCTCGACGAAGTCCTTGCCGCCGTAGATGGCCTTGACCGCGCCGTCGGCGGGATCGATCGAGACGATGGACGGCTCGAGCCACTGGGAGGCACCACGGTCGCCCTCCCGCGGGATGCTCTCGGCGGTCGCGACGGCGAGGTCCTGCATCGACTTGTCGATCGTGGTGACGATCGTGAAGCCCTTGGTGTCGAGCACGCCGTCGCCGTAGTCCCCGGCCTCGAGCTCACGCCTCACCAGGTCCAGGAGGTAGCCGGCCTGCCCACCCTTGGAGTTGGTCGCGACCTTCTCCTTGATGTCGGCCGGGAAGACCGCCTCGGCCTTCTCCGCCGCCGTGATGTGCCCGTCCTTGGCCATCCGGTTGATCACACGCTGCCACTTCTCCTGCGTGATGTCGGGGTTGTTGGCCGGGTCGTAGACCGTCGGGTTGGGGATGATCGCGGTGATCATCGCCGCCTGCGAGATCGTGAGGTCCTTGGCCGAGACACCGAAGTACGCCTGCGCGGCGGCCTCGATCCCGTGCGCCCCGCGGCCGAAGTAGATCGTGTTGAGGTAGTTCCCGAGGATCTCCTCCTTGGGCTGCTCCTGCGTGAGCCGCAGCGCGAGCATCGCCTCCCGGAACTTCCCCACGTAGTCGGAGACCGTCGCGCCGGCGTAGTAGCGCTCCGCGTACTGCTGGGTGATGGTCGAGGCGCCCTGGGTGCTCCCGCCCTTGAGGTTGTTCACCATCGCGCGAGCGATGCCCTTGAGGTCGATCCCCGAGTTCGTCCAGAACGAGCTGTCCTCGGACGCGACCACGGAGTTGCCGACGTAGTCCGGGAGCGTGGCGTAGTCGACGATGACACGGTTCTCCTCCTGGAAGGTCCCGATCTCCGTGACGCCGTCGGCGTAGTACACCGTGGTCTTCTGGTTCTGCACCGCATAGGCGGGGTCCTTGGGGACCGAGGTCGTCGCGTAGGCGGCGATGACGATGCCGGCAACGAGCGCGGTCCCTGTGAGGAAGGTCCCGAGCAGCACGCGCCAGGACGGCAGCCAGCGACGGAAGCTCTTGACGTGGGAACGGGGGTAGTTGAAGAAGCGGCGCTTGCGCGCCGAGGTGCCCGTGCGCGCCGTGCTGCCCGCACGCGCCGTGCCCTTCGTCTGCCTCGCGGAGCTCGCCACGGTTCACCTTCCTCTGGGGGTCTGTACCGGTCAGGACCTGTTCCGCGCCGCCGCCCGGGAGAGGGCGCGCCAGGCGCAGAGCATGCATCAGACCACCCTGAACAATAGGGCGTCCTCCCGTGAGGACAAGGCCCTCCGGGGCCTGGTCCGCCATTGTTTCGCCACAGCCACGCCGCAGGTCCCCCAGTCCTTCACATCTGCTCGAGGGCGTGACATATTGCGCGGTACCGCGAATACACCTAACCTGTCGATGTATCGACTCGATACATCGAGTAGTCGAACCACGCCAGATCCGCCCTCCGCGGTGACAGCCGGACCGAGGAGGAGGTGTCATGGCACGCAGCCGTTCCGACGTGCTGGAGACCGCGATCCTCGGCCTCCTGAACGAGTCCCCGCTCCACGGGTACGAGCTCCGCAAGCGGCTCAACCTGCTGCTCGGGTCGTTCCGGGCGTTCTCCTACGGTTCGCTCTATCCGGCGCTCAAGGCGATGGTCACGCACGGCTACATCGTCGGCACCGAGTCCCCCACCACCCCTCCCCACGCGTTGTCGGGCAAGCGGGCACGCATCGTGTACCAGCTGACCGCCGAGGGCAAGGAACGTCTTCAGACGGTCCTCGCGACCTCGGGACCGGCGGCCTGGGAGGACGAGAGCTTCGACGTCCGGTTCGCGTTCTTCGCGCAGACCGACGCCGAGACCCGGCTCCGCATCCTCGAGGGTCGGCGCAGCCGGCTCACCGAGAGGTTGGAGTCGGTCAAGGAGTCCGCCGCGCGCACACGTGAGCGGCTGGACGAATACACCCTCGAGCTGCAGCGTCACGGCCTGGAACAGGTCGAGCGTGAGGTTCGGTGGCTCGACGGACTGATCACGACCGAGCGCGACCGTCGTCGCACCCGGCCGTCGAGCGGCCCTGAGAACCGTCACGGGCAAGACAACCACTAACTACGAAGCCGTCGGCGCGCAGCGCCCCCGGCACTGACAGCAAGGAGCGAGGATGTCCTCCATCCGCGTCGCCATCGTTGGCGTCGGAAACTGCGCATCTTCCCTGGTCCAGGGCGTGCACTACTACCGCGATGCTGACCCGAGCAGCACCGTGCCCGGACTGATGCACGTGCAGTTCGGTGACTACCACGTGTCCGACCTGGAGTTCGTCGCCGCTTTCGACGTCGACGCCAAGAAGGTCGGCTTCGACCTCTCGGAGGCCATCCACGCCTCGGAGAACAACACCATCAAGATCGCCGACGTCCCGCCGCTGGGCGTGCCCGTCCAGCGCGGTGTCACGAACGACGGTCTCGGCAAGTACTACCGCGAGACCATCGAGGAGTCGGACGCCGAGCCGGTCGACATCGTCGCCGCGCTCAAGGAGTCGGGCGCCGACGTGCTCGTCTGCTACCTGCCCGTCGGTTCGGAGATCGCCGCGAAGTACTACGCGCAGTGCGCGATCGACGCGGGTGTCGCGTTCGTCAACGCCCTGCCGGTCTTCATCGCGTCGGACCCCGAGTGGGCTGCGAAGTTCGAGGCCGCGGGCGTCCCGATCGTGGGCGACGACATCAAGTCGCAGGTCGGCGCGACCATCACGCACCGCGTGCTCGCGAAGCTCTTCGAGGACCGCGGCGTGGTCCTGGACCGCACGTACCAGCTGAACGTCGGTGGAAACATGGACTTCAAGAACATGCTGGAGCGCACGCGCCTCGAGTCCAAGAAGATCTCGAAGACGCAGGCCGTGACGTCGAACCTCGAGGGTCCCCTCGGTGGCAAGACCGAGGACCGCAACGTCCACATCGGCCCGTCGGACTACGTCGCGTGGCTCGACGACCGCAAGTGGGCGTACGTCCGCCTCGAGGGTCGCGCGTTCGGCGAGGTGCCCCTGAACCTGGAGTACAAGCTCGAGGTCTGGGACTCCCCCAACTCGGCCGGCATCATCATCGACGCCGTCCGCGCTGCGAAGATCGCCAAGGACCGTGGCGTCGGTGGCCCGATCCTCTCGGCGTCGACGTACTTCATGAAGTCCCCGCCGGTCCAGATGGAGGACACGAAGGGCCGTGCGGCTCTGGAGGCCTTCATCTCCGGCGAGAACGAGCGCTGATCCGTAGCGAGCTTGCGAGTGCAGGACCAGCGCGACCAGAAGTACCTGCGCTGATCCGTAGCGAGCCCGCGAGCGCAGGACCAGCGCGACCAGAAGTACCTGCGCTGATCCGTAGCGAGCCCGCGAGCGCAGGACCAGCGCGACCAGGAGTACCTGCGCTGATCCGTAGCACCCGCCGAGTTGTCAGAACCAGCCCGGGCGATACCCCGTCCTGCTTCTGACGACCGAGCGAAGAGGGTCCGGAACCTGAGGGTTCCGGACCCTCTTCGCATGCCCGACGGCGGAGCGCACCACCCCGTTCGGCCCCGGCAACCCGCCGGCTGAGTTGTCAGAACCAGCCCGGGCTATACCCCGCCCTGCTTCTGACACCCCCCGAGCCTCGGGGGGAGGCCCGCCGTCGGGCCGTCCCGGGGCGAGGTCCGCTCCCACCACCGCATACCCTGAACCGGTGGGTGTGATCTCGGAACTCGGCGTCCTGCTTCGGCTGCGCGACTTCAGGAAGCTCTTCGCCGTCCGGCTGGTCAGCCAGGCGGGCGACGGCATGTTCCAGGTCGGGTTGGCGTCGCTCCTCTTCTTCTCCCCGGAGTCCCAGGGCACGGCGGCGTCGATCGCCGCGGCGTTCGCGGTGATGCTGGCCCCGTTCACGATCGTGGGGCCGTTCGCGGGGGTCTTCCTGGACCGGTGGAGCCGGCGCCAGGTGCTGGTGTGGGGCAACGCGGTGCGCGTGGTCCTGACGGCGGCCACGGCGGTCCTCATGCTGACGTCGGGCGTGACGCCGTGGATCTACGTCCTCGCGCTCGCGACGCTCTCGGTCAACCGGTTCCTGCTCGCGGGCCTGTCGGCGGGCCTGCCGCGGGTGGTCGACGGCCCGCTGTTGCTCACGGCGAACTCCCTGACCCCGTCCCTCGGTGCCGCGGCGGCCTTCGTCGGCGGGGGCATCGGTTTCCTGCTGAGCCTGTTGTTCGAGCCGGGTCGTGTGAAGGACTCGGTCGCGCTGATGTGCGCGGCGCTCGTGTTCGGGGCGGCGTCGGCGCTCGCGCTGCGCATGTCGCGCGGGCTGCTGGGGCCGGACGAGCCGGCGGAGGCCGCGATCACGACCGAGATCGCGAAGGTCGCGCGCGGCCTCGCGGACGGCGCGCGCTATCTCGCAGCGCGGCGCACGCCGGGTCAGGCCCTCATGGTCATGGCGACGCACCGCTTCCTGTACGGGGTCACGTTCATCGCGTCGATCCTCATCTCGCGCAACCTGCTGTCGGACCCGGGCAACGCGAACGCGGGGCTCGCGACGTTCGCGACGGTCGTCGGGCTCACGGGGGTGGGTGGCGCGCTCGCCGTCGTGCTGACCCCGACCCTGTCCCGCTACACGGGGCCGCACCTGTGGATCGCGCTCATGCTGGGCCTGGCCTCGGCGAGCCAGCTCCTGCTCGTCACGACGCCGTCGCGCACGGTCGTGTACGCGGGGGCGCTGCTGCTGGGGCTCGCTGCGCAGGCGACCAAGATCGCGGTGGACACGATCGTCCAGCGTGACACCGCGGACGCCTTCCGGGGCCGGGCCTTCGCGTTCTACGACGTCCTGTACAACGCGGCGTTCGTGGGGGCGGCAGCCCTGGCCGCGTTCACGCTCCCGGACACGGGCTACTCGCGTCCGGTCTTCGTGGTCCTCGCGCTCGCGTACGCGGCAGCGGCGGTGGTCTTCGGCCGGTTCGGAGCACGCCGCCCGGCGGAGCCCGACGGCGCCGCGCACCTCCCGCGCGCGGCCGTCGGCGAGTAGCGCGTGGGGTGAGGTCGCTCACCCCGGATCCCTGCCCGCGCGGACGCGTGCCGTGAGACCGGCGCGTTGCCGGGCCTCGCGACCCGGTCGGCGTCGTCGTCGGAGGACGACCGATGAGTCCTGCCCGGAAAAGGAGTCGTCAGGGTCGCGGGGAATAACTCAGGATGGTTGAGCGTCGTTTCTCGTAGGGCGTACGACTTCTCGACCCGACGCTCCCCACCTCCCTCGCTGGGCTCCCCCGGGCCGCGCGGGCGCGCACCGACCCCACAGGAGAGCCATGCAGGTACCTCAGAGCACCGCCCCGTCCTTACCCACCTCCGACAAGCTCTCGCGCGAGAACTTCCTCGTGATCGCGCTGCTGCTCGTCTCGGCGTCGGTCGTCATCCTCAACGAGACGACCATGGGCGTCGCCTTGCCGCACCTCATGGCGGAGATGCACATCTCCGCGACCACGGGCCAGTGGCTCACGACGGCCTTCATGCTCACCATGGCGATCGTCATCCCCGCGACCGGCTTCCTGCTGCAGCGCCTGGGGACCCGCGGCGCGTTCCTGCTCGCCATGTCGCTGTTCAGCACGGGCACGGCCCTCGCGGCGTTCGCACCCGGCTTCGGCTGGCTGCTCGGCGCGCGCGTGGTGCAGGCCTCGGGCACCGCGATCATGATGCCGCTGCTCATGACGACCATCATGACGCTCGTCCCCCCGACGGCCCGTGGCCGGATCATGGGCAACGTCGCGATCGTCATGGCGGCCGCTCCCGCCCTGGGCCCCACGCTGTCCGGGCTGATCCTCGACACCCTGAGCTGGCGCTGGATCTTCGGTCTGGTCCTGCCGGTCGCCCTCGTGGCGCTCGTCGTCGGCGCGAAGTACGTCAAGGACTCGGCCGACCGGACGCACACGCGCCTCGACCCGCTCTCGCTCGTCCTCGCGGCCCTCGCGTTCGGCGGTCTGGTCTACGGCCTGTCCAACCTGGGTGAGGCCGCGCGCGCCACACCGGTCGTCCCCGTGTGGATCCCGCTCGTCGTCGGGCCCGTGTTCCTGGTCCTGTTCGTCGCGCGTCAGCTCGTCCTCCAGCGCCGCGACGCGGCGCTGCTCGACCTGCGCGTCTTCTCCTCGCGCGGCTTCACGGTGTCGCTCGGGATCATGGCGGTCAGCATGATCGCGCTGTTCGGCTCGATCATCCTGCTGCCGCTGTACCTGCAGAACTCGCTGGGCATGGACCCCTTGTACACGGGGCTGCTCGTGCTGCCGGGTGGTCTGCTCATGGGTCTGCTGGGTCCGACGGTCGGGCGCCTGTACGACCGCGTCGGCCCGCGTCCCCTGGTCCTGCCGGGCCTGGTCGCGGTCACGGTGTCCCTCGCCGCGCTGGCGACCGTGGGCGCGAGCACGTCGCCCTGGTTCGTCCTGGGCGCGCACGTCGTGCTCAGCCTGGGCCTGGCGTTCGTGTTCACTCCGCTGTTCACGGGGGCGCTCTCGGCGCTCAAGCCGTCGCTGTACTCGCACGGCAGCGCGATGATCGGCACGGTCCAGCAGCTCGCGGGCGCGGCCGGCACGGCGCTGTTCGTCGCGGTCATGACGTCGCGCTCGGTCGCGCTGGCCGCTGAGGGCGCGAGCGAGCAGGTCGCCCTCGCGGAGGGCGTGAGCTCGGCGTTCGTCTGGGGCGCGGCGGTCACGCTGGTCGCGGTCGCGCTGACGTTCCTGCTGCGCAGGCCGGCTGCGGTCGAGACGTCCCCCGTCCTGCCCGACGCCGTCGCGCCCGCCACGCTCGACGCTCCCGTCCTCGAGAGCGTCGGGGAGGCGCCCGAGCGCCGCTGACGCGGCCGACCGGGGCGGAGCCGCGCACGAGCAGAAGGACGCACGAAGGGCGGGCACCGAGGTGCCCGCCCTTCGTCGTGCCCGGCCTTCGAGGTGGCCCGCGGTCGACCGGCCGACCGCGGGAGCCGACCAGCACCTCGACCCGCGTCAGCCCGCGGCCCGGCTCGCGCTCACTCCTCGCGCGCCGCCCACCAGGCCAGCAGCTCCTCGCGTGCGACGTCCTCGCCGAGCGGACCGCGGTCGAGCCGCAGCTCGAGCAGGAACTTGTAGGCCTGGCCCACCTCGGGGCCGGGAGCGATCCCCAGGGCCGACATGATCTGCTGCCCGTCGAGGTCGGGACGGATAGAGGCCAGCTCCTCCTCGCCCCGCAGCCGCTCGATGCGCTGTTCCAGGTCGGTGTACGCGTCCGAGAGGCGCTGCGCCTTGCGCTTGTTGCGCGTTGTCGAGTCGGCCCGGGTCAGGCGGTGGAGCCGCTCGAGCAGAGGGCCGGCGTCCGTGACGTACCGACGCACCGCGGAGTCGGTCCACTCGCCCTCGCCGTACCCGTGGAAGCGCAGGTGCAGCTCGACGAGCCGCGAGACGTCCTTGACCGTGTCCTTGTCGAAGCGCAGGGCCTTGAGCCGCTTGGCGGTGAGCTTGGCCCCCACGACCTCGTGGTGGTGGAAGCTGACCCCGCCCCCGGACTCGAAGCGCCGCGTGGCGGGCTTGCCGATGTCGTGCAGGAGCGACGCGAGCCGCAGGACGAGGTCCGGGGCCGGCACCGCGCCGTCGGGCCCCGTCTCCTGCGCGATCGCCTGCTCGAGCACCGTCAACGAGTGCTGGTAGACGTCCTTGTGCCGGTGGTGCTCGTCGATCTCGAGGCGCAGCGCCGGGAGCTCGGGCAGGACATGGTCCGCGAGCCCGGTCTCGACGAGCACCTCGAGCCCCTTGCGCGGCGCGTCCGACAGCAGCAGCTTTGTCAGCTCGTCGCGCACGCGCTCCGCGGAGACGATCTCGATGCGCGAGGCCATGTCGACGATCGCTGCGCTGGTCGCGGGCTCGACCTCGAACCCGAGCTGGGCGGCGAAGCGCGCTGCCCGCATCATGCGCAGCGGGTCGTCGTCGAACGAGCGCTCGGGGGCGATCGGGGTGCGCAGGACGCCCAGCGCCAGGTCCGCGAGGCCGTCGTGCGGATCGACGAACAGCATCTCCGGTACCCGCACGGCCATCGCGTTGACCGTGAAGTCCCGCCGGGACAGGTCGCCGACGAGCGTGTCCCCGAACGCGACGAGCGGCTTGCGCGACGCCGGGTCGTACTCGTCGGTGCGGTAGGTCGTCACCTCGACCACCAGGTCGCCGGTCCCCCGCGGGCTGCCCTTGGGCCCGAACCGCTTGGCGCCGATCGTGCCGAACTCCTTGCCGATGTCCCAGTGCGCGTCGCCCCAGGCCGCGAGGAGCGCCTGGGTCTGGTCCGGGTCCGCCGAGGTCGCGAAGTCGAGGTCGTTGCTCGCGCGGCCGAGGAACGCGTCACGGACCGGACCGCCCACGAGGGCGAGCTCGTGGCCCGCGGCGTGGAACAGCTCCCCGAGCTCGATCGCCGCGGGCGCCATCTCGGTCAGCACCGCCAGGGCGCGCCGGAGGAGCTCGAGCTGTTCGGGCGTGGTCGGCACCCCGCGAGAACCCTCCGCGGGCTGCGCGGAAGGTTCGGGGACGGGGGAGATCTGGGAAGGAGTCGGCACGACATCCAAGCGTGCCAGATCAGGCGCCGACTCCACACTCGGTAAAGTTGGGTCATGTCCACCCCAGCGCACTCTCCGGACCACCGCGGTGTCCCAGCACCGCCCGGTGGGCATGCGTTGCGGATCGACCCGGAGGCCGCGCGCGCCGCGACCCCGGCGCCCGCCCCGACCACCCCGCTCCCCGTCGTCGAGGAGATCTCCGCAGGTGGACTCGTCGTCGACACGTTCGACGGCCTGTACCGAGCCGCGGTCATCGCCCGCCGCAACCGTGGCGGACGGCTCGAGTGGTGCCTGCCCAAGGGGCACCTCGAGGGCGACGAGACGCCCGAGGAGGCCGCCGTCCGGGAGATCGCCGAGGAGACGGGGATCACGGGAGCGGTCCAGCTGCCGCTCGGGATCATCGACTACTGGTTCACGGGCGAGGACCGGCGCGTGCACAAGGTCGTCCACCACTTCCTGCTCAAGGCCACGGGTGGGTACCTCACCGTCGAGGGCGACCCCGACGGCGAGGCCGAGGACGTCGCCTGGATCCCGTTCGAGGACCTCCCCGAGCGGCTGTCCTACCCGAACGAGCGGCGCCTCGCGGCCGTCGCGCACGACGTCCTCCGAGGTCGGCGCACGACGGCCCGCTTCCGGGGTACCGTGACTCGCACCGTCGTCCGTACCAGCCGGCCGGCACCCGACGACCCCCGGAACCCGACCGACCACTCATGACCTTCCTCTCCCCCGTCGGCTCAGCCCGTGCATCGAGCCGTCGTCCCGCAGACTCCACCGCGCCCTCGGCCGTCGTGCAGGCTCCAGCGCGCCTCCGGCAGTCCTCGGGCGACCCGCGCACCGGTGCCAGGGCTGCCGGTCCTCGAACGCTGACCAGGAACCTCGTCGGCGGGCTCCTGACCGCGGCGCTCGCCCTCGTGCTCGTCGTCGTGCCCTCCAGCCCCGGCGGTGCACGTGAGGCGACGGCGTCGGCCGCGGTCGGGGTGAACGGGGTCGTCGCGGCCAACCCTGCGGTCGTCGACGAGCCGGGCGCCGTCTCGACCACGCTCGTCTCGATGACGCCCACCACGGTCGGCCCCGGGAGCACCGTCACGGTGGTCGCGCGGATCCACAACGGCACCGACGAGGCGCTCACGGCCCCACGGGCCACGCTCGGCGTGAACTGGCGCCCCCTCGGCACCCGGTCCGCCCTGGCCGCCTGGGCCGACGAACCCACCTCGAAGCGGTCCGCCGAGGCCATGGCGACCGAGACCCTCGATCCGATCGCACCGGGCCAGGACACGACCGTGACGTTCGACCTGGACACCGACGACTTCAACCTCGAACCGGGATCGGGGTGGGGACCCCGTCCCCTCTCGATCACCGTCATGGACGGCTCGCAACGGCTCGACGTGCTGCGCACCTTCCTCCTGTGGGAGGACTCCGAGGCGCCGTCACCCGTCGGGCTGAGCCTCCTCGCCCCCGTGACCGGCCCTGCGCTGGGTCTCACCACGGCCCCGGACGCCCAGGGGCAGGAACGGACGAGCGTCGACGTCGCGGCCGTGGACGGTGCGTTCGGTGCCGACCAGCGCCTGGGACACCTCCTCGCCGCGAGCGCAGGTCGCCCCGCGGTCGCCTGGGCCGTCGACCCGGCACTGGTCGCCGCGGCCCGCACCTCGACCGAGAGCTCGACCGCGGCGTGGGTGTCCGCGTTCGACGAGGCGTCCGTGGACAGGTCGATCTTCGCGCTCCGCCCCTACGACCCGGACCCCGCGGCCTACGCACAGGTCGGGGCCGCGCTCCCCGCGCCGACGATCCCCCTGCCAGGAGGCTCGACGACGGATCCCTCCTGGCGCACCGACCTCACCCTGCCTGGTGACGAGGTCCCGGGCCGGGCGACCGTGCGCACGAGCGTGCAAGCCGGATCGCCCCTCGTCGTGGTCAGGGGCGACGGCCTGACCCCCGTGGACTCCGTGAGCTACACCCCGACCGGCCTGGCCACGGTCGAGACCGACGCAGGCCCCGCGACCGCTCTGGTGTCCGACGCCGCGCTCACCGAGGCCTTCTCGGCGGGCACCCGGGCTTCGGGGGCAGGGTCGACGGCGGACGCCACGCAGCGCCTCCTCGCGGAGACCGCGGTGATCGCCTCGGAGCGCCCCGCGGACCCGCGCCACCTCCTGATCGCCCTCTCCCGAGGGTTCGACCCGGACCCTGCCGCCTTCGGCACCGTGCTCGACGCGCTCGACGCCGCTTCCTGGGTCACGCTCACCCCCGTCGACGACCTGCTGTCCGCACCCGTGCCGGACGTCGAGCGGAGCACGCTCCCCGAGATCGACGGAGGCGAGGGAGTCCTGCCGGCACCCGAGATGTCGTCGCTCCAGCGGACCCGGACCGAGGTCTCGACGTTCTCCACGATCGCCGCCGACCCGGCCGCGATCGTCCAGGAGGCCGAGCCCGCGCTCGTGGTGCCCACCGCAGTGGCGTACCGCAGCGCACCGGACGAACGGACGGCCGCGGTGCAGGCGGCGATCGCCGACGCGGACCGCCTCCGCTCGTCGGTCGCCGTGGTCCGCCGCGGGTCCGGGGTCCTGCTCATCAACACGTCGGGCAACATCCCGGTGCGGGTGCAGAACACGCTCGACCAGGAGGTCACGGTCCAGGTCGCGCTCCGACCCGACAACGCGCGCCTCAAGGTCGTCTCGTTCCCGGTCGGCCCCATCCCGCCGGGGACCGAGGTGGACTTCAAGGTCCCGGTCCGGGCGTACGGCAGCGGCAACGTCCGCGTCGAGGTCGAGCTCCTCGCCGTCCCGTCCGGGACGGTCGTCGCCCCGTCGTCCGACTTCTCGGTCAGGGTGCGCGCCGACTGGGAGACCGTCGGCACCGCGGTGTTCGCCGGGCTGGTCGCCCTGCTCATGATCGGCGGCCTGTGGCGGACGATCCGGCGCGGGCGGTCCCCGCGCCGTGTCGCGGAGCTGACCCCCGCGTCCGGTGTGCCGGCTGCTCAGGCCTCGGCGCCGTCGTCGGGCACCTCGGGAGGGAGCGAGGAGTGAAGCACGCCCGCCCGAGCGGCACCCCCCGCAGGCCACGCCCCGTGCCCGACGACGCGGCGCGCACCGCCGCCGGAGCGACGCCGTCCGCGCCCGACGGCACCCAGGACACCGAGGCAGGGACGACGACCGTGACCGGCACCAAGGGCGGCCTCGGCCGCAGCTCGATGCTCATGGCGTCCGGGACCGCGGTCTCGCGCATCCTGGGACTCGTCCGCAACGTCCTGCTCATCACCGCGATCGGGACCACGGGCCTGGCAGCCGACGCGTTCGACGTCGCGAACAAGATCCCCAACGTGCTCTTCGCGATCCTGGCGGGCGGTGTCCTCAATGCGGTCCTCGTCCCCCAGATCATCCGCGCGTTCCGCTCCAAGAACCCGCAGGAACGTCTCGACAAGCTGCTGACGCTGTCCGGGGTCCTGCTCCTGGGCCTGAGCCTGCTCCTGACGTCGGCGTCCACGATCATCGTGTCGCTGTACACCGACGGGTGGGGGTCCGCTCAGTTCTCGCTCGCGGTGGCGTTCGCGTTCTGGTGCATCCCCCAGCTGTTCTTCTACGGGCTGTACACGCTGCTCGGGCAGGTGCTCAACGCACGCGGACAGTTCGGGCCGTTCATGTGGGCCCCCGTGGTCAACAACGTCGTGTCGATCGTCGGCTTCGTCGCGTTCATCCTGATCTACGGCCCGTACGCGACCGGTGCGGTCGAGGACCTCGGCACGTGGGACGGGGCCAAGATCGCGCTCCTCGCCGGGACGGCGACGCTGGGGGTCGCGTCCCAGGCCCTCATCCTGATCCTGCCCCTGTGGCGCTCCGGCTTCCGCTGGCACTTCCGCCTGGGCCTGCACGGGATCGGCCTGCGCTCGGCGGGCCAGGTCGCGATCTGGACGTTCGGTGCCGTGATCCTCGAGCAGATCGGCGTCCTGTTCACGACGCAGTTCGCCTCGAGCGCCCCTGCCGCCGCGCTGCGGCAGACGTTCGGCGACTACGCCTCCGAACCGGCCGCGCTCGGGATGGTCACGGGCGTCGTGACGGGCGCGCCCGAGGCCTTCTCCGTCGCGGGCAACGCCGCCTACACCCAGGCGCTCATGATCTACCTGCTGCCCCACTCGCTCGTCACGGTGTCGATCGCCACCGCGCTGTTCACCGGCATGAGCGCCGCCGCGGGGGCCGGCGACTTCGCACGGGTGCGCCACGACCTGTCCCGCGGCGTGCGGACCGTGGGGGTGTTCACGGTCTTCGCGACCGCGGTCTTCGCGATCCTCGCACTGCCCCTCACCAAGCTCCTGCTCATCAACGTCTCCCCGAGCGGAGCCGTCGCCGTCAGCCAGATCCTGGTCGCCATGGCGTTCGGCCTGGTGCCGCTCGGCGGCATGGTCCTCATGAAGTGGGTGTACTTCGCCTACGAGGACGGCAAGACCGTCTTCATGATCCAGGTCCCCGCGACCGTCGCGCTCGTGGGGATCGCGTGGCTCGCGACGCGCACGCTCGACCCCGTGTGGTGGGTCGTCGGTGTCGGTGCCGCGATGTCGCTGTCCAACATGATCGTCGTGCTCCTGCGGACCGCCGGCCTGCGGCGCAAGCTGCACGGGCTGGACGCTTTCCGGATCGTCCGGATGCATGTCAAGACCATCCTCGCCGCGGGAGCCAGCGCTGCGGTCGGATGGGGTGTACTTCAGCTGTTCGGCGACCTGTACGGACTGTCGTGGCTCCGCGCCGCGGTCGTCACGACAGTTGTCGGGATCGTCATGACCGCCGTGTACATCGGCGGCCTCAAGGCCATGCGGGTCCGTGAGCTCGACCAGCTCGCCGACCCCCTGCTCCGCAAGCTCGGGCGACGACGTCCGGCCGCGAGATAGAAGGCGCCCGTACCATGTGGGGGGAAGATGTCAACGGCAAGGAAGTTCGAGGTGGGCAGGTGACCGCAGCAGGACCCGGCACGACGCTGGTAGGGCGATACCTGCTGGACGAACGACTGGCGAGCGACCTGGTCGACGTCACCGCCTGGTCCGCGCACGACTCGGTGCTCAACCGCACCGTGCGTGTCTCGCTCGTCACCGGGGAGCACGTCACCGAGGCGATCGACTCGGCCCGACGCGCCGCCCTCGTCGCCGACCCTCGCCTGACCCGTGTGCTCGACGTGGGGACCGACGACGGCATCGCCTACGTCATCACCGAGCCCTTCGCAGGCATCACGCTGTCAGAGGTCGTCGCGGGCGGGATCGTCGACGCCCAGCAGGCCCGAGTCATCGTCGGCGAGGCCGCTGCTGCCCTCGAGGTGGCACGTCGCCGCGGTGTCCACCACCTCGCGCTGCGCCCCGAGGCCGTCCGCGTCGACGGCAACAAGGTCCTCGTCACGGGCCTCGGTCTCGACGCCGGGATCAGCGGGCAGGACCAGCAGGACGCCGACGCCACCTCGCACCTCGACGCCGTCGGGCTCGTCGCGCTCCTCTACTACGCCATGACCGCGCGCTGGGCCGGGCCCAGCCTCGACGTGCCGTGGATCACCCCCGACTCCGTCCACCCGCTGCCGGCGCAGCGCGACGCCTCGGGCATCCTCCCTCTCTCGGCCGTGGTCCCCGGGGCGCCCGACGACCTGTCCGAGCTCTGCGCACAGGTCTTCGCCGACGCCGCGGCACGTTCAACCTCGCCGGGTGACGACCCCGCCTCCGACGACGACGGCTCGGCTCCCGCATCGCCCGCCCAGATCGTCTCGGCCCTCGAGCCCTGGGGCACACTGTCCGTGGTCGCCGCGCTCCCGACCTTCGTCCAACGCCCCGCCGCGCAGCCCACCAACGGAGTGAGCCGGCAGTCGATCCGCAGCGCGTTCGACGTCCCGCTCTCGACCCCGCCGGGTACCCCGCCGCCCGCGGTACCCTTCCATCGTCCGGCGACCGGACGGATCCACCGGGTCCCCCTGAGCGGCGCGTCGACGTTGCCCGACGGCGCGAGCTACCCGGCCCCCACCTATGCCGACTCTCCGGCTCCTGCGGCCTACGCCGCGGTCCCGGCCGGACCTCCCTCCGGTGGGTACCCGACGCAGCCGGCCCCTGCCGTACCGCACCCGGTCTCGGCGGCGCAGCCCACGGTCAGCGTGCCCCCGCCTCCGCCGCCTGCCGCACAGACTTCCGCCGCACAGACGGCGGCGGGTCCGCCGTCGGGCCCCTTCGCCACCACCCCTGCCAAGAAGACCGGGTCGAAGAGCACCTGGATCATCATGCCGATCGTGCTGCTCCTCGTGATCGTCGCGGTCGTGTGGGGCGTCAAGTTCGGCCTCAGCGGGTTCAGCGACACCTCGTCGCCCCAGGATGACAACGAGATCGAGCAGCCGAGCGGGTCCGACCCCTCGGAAGGCGGCACCGACGAGGAGCTGCCGGTCAACACCGATCCCCTCACGATCGCTAGCGGCGGGCTGCTCGACCCCGACGTCGCCGACCCCGGCGACGTCGGGGAGAAGCCCGAGGCCGTGCCCTTCGCGATCGACGGAGACCTGTCGACCTTCTGGTTCACGTACTCCTACAAGGACGGTGGCTTCGGCGGGCTCAAGTCCCGCACCGGCTACACCTTCTCGTTCAGGGAGCCGGAGACCGTCCAGCGGATCGTCCTGAGCACGAACAACACGGGTGGCCACGTCGAGGTCCGCGCCGTGACTCCCGCCGAACCCAACGGTGGAGAGATCCTGGCCTCAGGGACGTTCTCGGAGACCGTCGAGCTCGAGCTCGACCCCGCCACCCAGGGCACGACGTTCGTCCTGATGATCACCGAGCTGCCCCAAGCTCCTGACGGCGCGTTCCGCGTCGAGCTCAACGAGATCACGGCCTACTGAACGGCATCGACTGCCCTGCTGAGCTCCCTGCGTCGGCGTGAGGGAGCACAGCAGACCACCAACACCGGTGCCCTCGGAACAGAAGGACGACCCTTGGCGTTGGACCCGGTGCACCACCCACCACTGAGGAGTACACGTGACGGAGAACAGCCCCACGACCGCGCCGCGGAACGTCATCATCGTGGGTTCGGGCCCCGCCGGGTACACGGCTGCCGTGTACGCCGCGCGTGCGGGCCTCGAACCCCTGGTCCTGGCCGGTTCCATCACGGCCGGTGGCGCCCTGATGAACACGACCGAGGTCGAGAACTTCCCCGGGTTCCCCGACGGGATCATGGGTCCTGAGCTCATGGAGAACCTGCAGAAGCAGGCCGAGAAGTTCGGCGCGCAGGTCGAGTGGGACGACGCGATCGAGCTGCGGCTCGAGGGCCCGGTCAAGACCGTGGTCACGGGCAACGGCGAGACCTACACCGCTCGCGCCGTGATCCTCGCGACGGGCTCGGCGTACCGTGAGCTGGGCCTGGACGACGAGAAGCGGCTGTCCGGCCGTGGCGTGTCCTGGTGCGCGACGTGCGACGGCTTCTTCTTCCGCGACCAGCACATCGTGGTCGTCGGCGGCGGAGACTCCGCGGTCGAGGAAGCCACGTTCCTGACGCGCTTCGCGTCCAAGGTCACCATGGTCCACCGCCGCGACGAGCTCCGTGCGTCCAAGATCATGGCCGACCGCGCCAAGGCCGACCCCAAGATCGAGTTCGCCTGGAACAGCGAGATCGTCGCCATCCACGGCGAGAACAAGGTCGAGTCCCTGACGCTGCGCGACACGGTCACCGGCCAGGAGCGCTCGCTCGACGCGACCGGCCTGTTCGTCGCGATCGGGCACGACCCGCGCACCGAGCTCGTCAAGGACCAGATCGACCTGGACGACGAGGGCTACATCCAGGTCCAGGGCCGCACGACCCTGACCAACCTCGAGGGCGTGTTCGCGTGCGGCGACGCGGTCGACCACACCTACCGCCAGGCCATCACCGCGGCCGGCTCCGGCTGCTCCGCGGCACTCGACGCCCAGCGCTACCTCACCGAGCTCGCCGACGCCTTCGAGGACGCCGCAGGCCTCCCCGAGATCGCGGGCACCCCCGACGTCCCCAACCCCGACGAGCTGCCGCAGGCGCTGGAGGAGATCCGATGAGCAACACGGTCAAGGTCACCGACGACACGTTCAAGGCCGAGGTCCTCGAGTCGGACGTTCCCGTCATCGTGGACTTCTGGGCGACCTGGTGCGGTCCGTGCCTGCAGATCGCCCCGATCCTCGAGGAGCTCGCGGGCGAGTACGCGGGCAAGGTCAAGATCGCCAAGCTCGACTCGGACGAGAACCCCGCGATCACGGCAGCGTACGGCGTGGTCTCGATCCCGACGCTCAACTTCTACTCGGGCGGTGAGCTCGTGAAGTCGATCGTGGGCGGGCGCCCCAAGCGCATCCTCGTCGAGGAGATCGACGCGCTGCTCTCCTGACGTGACGTGCTCCGCGCCTGCGCGGAGCTCACCTCGAAGGGGTGGCCGGTCCTCGCGACCGACCACCCCTTCGTCGTCCCGCTGCTCCCTCGACATCGATGCTCCGCCCTGGCCGACGCGCTGACGCCGCGTCGTGCGGTCGTCGGCTGCCGACCGGGCCGACAGGCGACGGGCGACGACCGCCGGCCCGGTCGACCCGACGCGCAGGCACGACAGGACCCCTGACGGCGTCCGGGGAGCGGCCCCTTCACTGTTCCCCCCGATTCGTCGTGCGAGACTGGGGATCGTGAGCACGACACCGACGCACCCCGCTCAGCCCGCTCCCTCCGGGGGCACCCGCCTCGACCCGTGGTTCGGCGCCTACGCCGAGCGAGCCCACGGCATGCGAGCGTCGGAGATTCGCGCCCTGTTCGCGGTCGCGAATCGCCCCGAGGTCGTCTCGCTCGCCGGTGGGATGCCCTACCTCGAAGGCCTCCCCCTCGACACCATCGCCGACGCCATGCAGCGGCTCGTCGCGACGCGCGGCACCACCGCGCTCCAGTACGGCTCGGGGCAGGGTGCCGAGGAGCTCCGTGAGCGCATCATCGACATCGTCCGGCTCGAGGGCATCGACTGCCACCCCGACGACGTCGTGGTGACCACTGGTTCACAGCAGGCTCTCGACCTGGTGACGCGCATCTTCATCGACCCGGGCGACGTCGTCGTGGCCGAGGCCCCCAGCTATGTCGGCGCACTCGGCGTCTTCCGGTCCTACCAGGCGGACATCGTCCACGTCCCTCTCGACGAGCACGGGCTGATCCCCGAGGCGCTCGAGGAGACCTTGACCCGCCTCGCCGCCGAGGGGCGCCGCGTCAAGCTGCTCTACACGGTCCCCAACTTCCACAATCCGGCCGGCGTCACCATGTCGCTCGAGCGCCGTCCCCGCATCCTCGAGATCGCGCAGCGATTCGGCGTCCTCGTGATCGAGGACAACCCGTACGGGCTGCTGGGCTTCGACGGTGATCCCCTGCCGGCGCTGCGCTCGCTCGACGACGAGGGCGTGCTCTACCTCGGGTCGTTCTCCAAGACCTTCGCGCCGGGCTACCGGGTCGGCTGGGTCGTGGCCCCGCACGCGGTCCGCGAGAAGCTGGTCCTGGCGAGCGAGTCGGCCATCCTCTGCCCCTCGAACGCCTCGCAGCTCGCTATCGCGACCTACCTCGAGTCCTGTGACTGGCAGGGACAGATCAAGCAGTTCCGCGAGCTCTACCGCGAGCGTCGCGACGCCATGATCGGCGCCCTCTCCGAGCACCTGCCGTCGGCGACGTGGACCGTTCCCGACGGAGGCTTCTACACCTGGGTCAAGCTTCCCGACGGGCTCGATGCCCGTTCGATGCTGCCGCGGGCGGTCACGGCCCGGGTCGCCTACGTCCCCGGGACAGCGTTCTACGCCGACGGCTCCGGCGCGGACCACGTGCGGCTCTCCTACTGCTTCCCGACGCCGGAGCGCATCCGCGAGGGCGTCCGCCGGTTTGCCGGCGTCGTGTCCGCAGAGAGGGACCTCGTCGAGATCTTCGGAATGTCAGGCGCTCCGGACTCGGACCTGACCGACGTCGAGAACCCTGGCCCCAACCTCGCGTGAGCACCACCCCCGCGCACGAGAGCACCTTGCAGAACGTCGAGAGGACCAAGACCGTGGGTACTGCTGCGGAGAATGCCATTCTTGCGGAGGACGTCGTCGAGCCCGACGCTGCCTCGACGACGGGGAGCGTTGCCGCCTCATCCCGTCCCGAGGTGCAGCGCGTCGTCATCCTCGCCGGAGGGCTCTCGCACGAGCGCGACGTGTCGCTCCGGTCGGGTCGACGCGTCGCGGAGTCCCTGCGTGGAGCAGGGATGGACGTGACCGTGCTCGATGTCGACGCCTCGCTGCTCTCGGCGTTGGCTGCCGACCGGCCTGAGGTCGTGTGGCCGCTCCTGCACGGCGCGAGCGGCGAGGACGGGTCCGTCCGCGACGTGCTCGAGCTCCTAGGACTGGACTACGTCGGCACCGGCCCCAGGGCCTCTCGTGCGGCATGGAACAAGGCGATCGCCAAGAACGTCGTACTGGGAGCGGGGATCGATACTCCCGACTACGTGACCCTCCCCCAGAGCCTCTTCCGAGAGCTCGGCGCTCAGCCGGTCCTCGACGCGGTCGTCAGCCGGCTGGGACTGCCGCTCGTGGTCAAGCCGAACCAAGGAGGCTCGGCCCTGGGCGTCACCCTCGTGTCGCGTGCTGAGGATCTTCCGCGAGCCATGGTCGACTGCTTCTCCTATGGCGAGCTCGCACTCATCGAGAAGGCGGTCCAGGGTGTCGAGGTGGCCGTCAGCGTGGTGGACGGCCCCGATGGCCCGCATGCCCTTCCCGCTGTCGAGATCGTCACCGACGGCCCGTACGACTACGACGCCCGATACAACCCTGGGCGAACCAACTACTTCACGCCCGCCCGTCTCTCCGCACCTGTGGCCGCCCGCGTGGCCCAAGTGGCCGTCGACGCTCATATCGCTCTGGGGCTCCGCGGCCTCTCCCGGTCGGACCTGATCGTCGACCCCGACGGCGTGCCCCACTTCCTCGAGGTCAACGTCGCCCCGGGTATGACCGAGACCTCGCTCTTCCCGCAGGCTGCCCACGCTGCGGGGCTCGACCTTGGCGACCTCTATCGTCAGATCGTCGCACAGAGCGTCGGGGCACGAGTCACGGCGATCTGACATACATCCTCCAGACCGCACGAAGCCCCAGTGAACATCAGTTCACCGGGGCTTCGCGTTTCACGTGAAACATCGGGCAGCGACCATGTTGGCGGCTGGACCTACTGACGCAGCAGACCTGGGTCCTCCGGGGCCATGAGGTCGAGAATCCTGTTGAGATCCTCGACCGACGCGAACTCGACCGTCAGACGGCCCTTGTTCTTGCCGAGGTCCACCTTGACCCGTGTCTCGAACCGGTCAGAGAGCCGGACCGCAAGGTCGTCGATCGCTGCGATGCGCTGCCCTGGTCGCGGTGCGCGTTCCACAGGCTTCTTCGCGTCGAGACCACCAAGAGCGACGATCTCCTCAGTGGCTCTGACCGACAGTCCTTCCGAGACGATCCTCTGAGCGAGGCGTTCGATCTCAGCGCCGTCAGTCAGACCCAGCAGAGCACGAGCATGCCCGGCTGAGAGCACGCCCGCTGCCACCCGGCGCTGTACGAGTGGCGGCAGGCGCAGCAGGCGCAGCATGTTCGAGATCTGCGACCGACTGCGAGAGATCCGGGTGCCGAGCTCTTCGTGCGTGCACCCGAAGTCGTCGAGCAGCTGACGGTAGGCGGCAGCCTCTTCGAGAGGATTGAGCGCGCTGCGATGGAGGTTCTCCAGCAGTGCGTCTCGCAGAAGATCCGCGTCCTCCGTCTCACGAATGATCGCCGGGATGACGGTCAGTCCTGCGGCCTGCGTCGCACGCCAGCGCCGCTCCCCCATGATGAGCTCGTACGCGCCCTCGTTCTCCGGGTCGCGTCGTACGACGATGGGCTGGAGAACACCGATCTCCTTGATCGACCCGACCAGCTCGTCGAGCTCGCCCTCGTCGAACACGGTGCGAGGCTGGCGAGAGTTCGCGCGGATGAGCCCTACGGGAAGCTCGGCGAACGTCGCGCCGGGGACAGGGACCAGGCCGTCGTCCGCAGGTGTTGTGGTGTTCGTCCTCTCGGACGTCGCGGATGTTTCACGTGAAACAACGCCGGCGTGTGCGCCTTCCGCCGCAGTCGAAGGTTCTGTGGGGATCAACGGTCGAGATGTCGAGTCAAGGTCAGTGGTCGGATCGTCCAGGCCGATCAGACCAGCCGGTGAGTCGGAGCTCTCACGCTCGATGGTCAGGACGGTCGATGCGCCGAGACCCGAAGACCCCACTCCCCCGCCCTCCGGGTTGGTGTTCTGGTCGACCGGCGCTGCAGCCTGCGGCGCCGACGGGAAGAACACGTCCACGGGGCGTTCACGCTCTGGGCTCGTCGGAATCAGGGCCCCAAGACCACGCCCAAGCCCACGGCGCTTCTCACTCATCGTGCATCCTCCTGGTAGCTAGGCAGCACTGCCCATCGTTCGGCGAGGTAGTTCTGCCGGGAGACGTCGCGAGATGCTCCGTCAACGGGTTGAACGGGTATGGGACGTCCACGGTCAGCGACCTCCCGAGCGGCTTCGAGATACGCGAGCGCACCCGTGGAGCTCGGGTCGTACGTGATGACAGTCTGCCCGTGGCTCGGCGCTTCGGAGATGCGTACCGAGCGGGGAACAGTTGTCCTGAGGGTCTGCTCGGGGAAGTGCTCGCGCACCTCGGATGCGACCTGCTGGGCGAGGTTGGTGCGGCCGTCATACATGGTCAAGAGAATGCTCGAGACGTGCAGCTGGGGATTCAGGTGCGCTTTGATGAGCTCGATCGTCTTGAGGAGCTGGCTCAAGCCTTCAAGGGCGTAGTACTCGCACTGGATCGGAATGAGTACCTCCCGGCCGACCACGAAGGCATTGACAGTCAGCAGGCCGAGGCTGGGAGGGCAATCGACCAAGACGTAGTCGATGCGCTCAAGCCCTTGCGCGATGCGTTCCTCCAGGTAGACATCCACCGCACGACGCAGCCGTGTTTCACGTGAAACCAAGGAGACGAGCTCGATCTCTGCACCCGAGAGGTCGATGGTCGCAGGGACACACCAGAGGCTCGGGATATCGGGGCACTGCTGGACCGCAGAGGCGAGCGGGGCACCGTCGACCAGAACCTCGTAGACAGAGGGTGTCCCAGCGCGGTGTTCGACACCGAGTGCCGTCGACGCATTGCCTTGCGGGTCATTGTCGATGACAAGGACGTTCAATCCGGCCTGGGCAAGTCCAGCGGCGAGATTGACTGTCGTCGTCGTCTTCCCGACGCCACCCTTCTGGTTGGCGATCGTGATGATGCGGGTCGTCGCGGGACGGGGAAACTGTCGTCCGTGAAGATCGATTCGACGCCGCGCATCGATGGTGAGCTGGGCCGCGAGAGGCGTGTCGTCGTCCATCTCGGGCAGGCTGGCCATGAGGGCAGCGCGGCGATCGTCTTCGCTGGTCATCGACGATGCGCCCTGGTTCCCAGAGTCGGTCGGGGATGTTTCACGTGAAACCTCCGCGAACGGCACCGCTTCTCGATGATCGAACGGCATGCTCTGGTACCGGTCGGAACTCTCAGTCACGCCCATCTCCCTCAATTGACCCACCTCACAGCATGCGCTCAAGACCTGGCATTGACCGAGGTCTTGAGCGCGTGTCGCCCCGAAACTCGGCCGACAAGACAATCGGGGCTGCATCTCTGCCGCCTCATGCCCGCGAGTCCCGTGTTCTCGACGCTACCTCACGGATCCGTCCTCAGACCGTTCTCCACGGCAGTCCCTGGGCTAACCGGCTCAGGCAGGAGTGCGGCGTACCCGAAGCACCGTCGTCGGTTCGACGCCCTCGACGCTGAGGGCCTCCAGGATCTGAGGCTCCTCGGTCTTGTATTTCCGCAGGACCTTACGAGCCGGCTCGATCTCCTGCTGGACGTTCTTACCCTTGAGGACCACCATCTCTCCCCCGCGCTCCACGAGAGGTAGGGACATCCTGGCGAGCTTCTCGAGCGCGGCCACGGCACGAGAAGTGACCGCCTCACACTGGAAGGCACCGTGGTACTCCTCGGCCCGGCCTCGCTTGACCTCCACGTTGGTGAGTTCGAGCTCTTCCACCACCTCGTTCAACCAGGTACAACGACGCTCCATAGGCTCGATCAGCAAGACCTGCGCGTCCGGGAGCATCGCCGCAATGACGATGCCGGGAAGTCCTGCTCCGGATCCGATGTCTGCAATCGTTCCACCGGTCGGGAGGTACTGCACCACCGCAGCGGAGTTCAGGATGTGGCGCTCCCAGATGCGAGAGACCTCACGCGGACCGATCAAGCCACGCAACTCTCCCTGGTCGTGCAGCATCTCTGCAAACCGCGAAACGAGAGAGAAAGAGTCTCCGAAGTACTCCTGGACTTCGGGCGAATCCGCGAGCGCTTCGCGTGAAACGTCGCTCGGGATGCCGTCGCTCATCTCGTTCGTCATGTACTCCTCTTTCGGTGCAGATCACCTGTGCGGCGAGATCCACGTAGTGCCGGACAACCTGGGTCCATGGTGTCACGTCCCGGCCCGGACCGGTCCGAACGTTCGGCTGTCCGCACTCGCGATCCACGGGAAGGCGCAGATCGCACCATCGACTTCCTGGGCAGATCGCGGGACCCAGCCTTCTCGACTGCCACAGCTCGGGCTCCCGGCCCTGGCCGCCCCTCCACGGCCCGCTGATCCCCGCTGTCGTGCGAGGCGCTACGCAGAAGGTTCGTCCGCATCCGTGCGACGTGGAGCGGCGGGTGCTCCGGAAGCGGACGCCACCCACCCGATCAGGCTGTCCCAAGAACTCGTCGGGCGCAGCCAGCCCTTGCTGCACCGTGGCAGCGAGCAGGCCGATCGCGGTGCGTGGGCGGCGTTCGTCGATACCTCGCGGGTCATCCACCCACGCAGGACGAAATCGGCAGCTCAGGGCAGCATCTCAGACGCCCGTCATCTACTGCCCGTTCAGCAACCGTCCGCTGGCTCGCTCTCTCCGGACACGACAGAGCCGCCCGATGTTTCACGTGAAACATCGGGCGGCTCAGCGGCCTTGAACGACCGAGCAGATCAGGACGCTTCTGCGGGTCGAATCACGACATAGCGTTCCGGGTCGGTACCCCGAGAGTCGCTCGTGAGCCCAGCAGCCGCCACGACATCGTGGACAACCTTGCGCTCGAATGCGTTGAGCGGCTCCATGGAGAGCTCCTCGCCCGACTCACGAACCTTGGCGATCGCCACGGTGGCCAGTTCCGTGAGTTCGACCTTGCGCTGAGCCCGGAAGCCTGCGATGTCGAGCATGAGTCGACTACGCTCCCCCGTCCGGGCCTGGACGGCGAGACGGGTGAGCTCCTGCAGCGCGTCCAGCACCTCCCCCTCCTTGCCCACCAGGTGACGGAGCGACGCCGCGTCGTCGGCAACGATCTCGAGGGCCGCACGGCCGTGATCGATGTCGATGTCGATGTCGCCGTCGAGGTCCGCGATATCGAGGAACTCCTCGAGGTAGTCCGCCGCGACCTCGCCCTCTTCTTCGAGGCGCGTCATCTCGTCGGGAGCGTGGTCTTCTGCAGCGGGTGCGTCGGTCGACGACATGCTGACTCCTTGGGGGTCAGGAGAACCCCGGGTCGCAAGGATCCTCGGTGCTCTCGGAACAGGACTGGGGCTACTTCTTCGGCTTCTTCGGGGACGGAGAACCCTTACCGGTTCCCTGTGCCGTGCCGCCGGTCTCGTCGTCGACAGGTGCATCCTCGACCTTGTCGGACGGAGCCGTGGTTCCGGTGATGACACGAGGCGTACCGGGCTTCTGACGGTCCTTGCGCTTGGGCTGCTGACGCTGTCCTCGCGGCTGCTCGATGACCGGAGCAGCTTCCTCGACGATCCCCTTGGCGGCAGCCTTGCGCTTCTTACGTTCGAGCATCAGCCGCTCGGCCTCGGACCCCGGTGCCGGCATGCGCTTGATCGTGTAGAACTGCTGCCCCATGGACCAGAGGTTCGTCGTCGTCCAGTAGACGAGGACACCGACGGGGAAGTTCACACCAGAGACGGCGAAGATGAACGGGAAGACGTAGAGCATCATCTTCTGCGTCGAGGCCATGGGGCCCTCGAGCGCCGACTTCGGCATGTTCTTCATAGTCAGCTGACGCTGCGTGAAGAAGGTCGTGGCGCACATCGCGACGATGAGCGCACCGATGACGATCTTGGCCTGGAGGTTATCCGTCGTGAGGAAGACGTCAGAAAGGTGGGCTCCGAAGAGCGAGGAGCTCTCGATGTCCTTCGCGACCTCGGCATTGATGGGACCGATGGGGTCGGCCTTGCCCGTCGAGATCGGCACCAGGCCGTTGAGCACACGGAACAGAGCGAAGAAGATGGGCGACTGCAGAAGGATCGGCAGGCACGAGGCGAACGGGTTGGTCCCGTGCTTCTTGTAGAGCTCCATGGTCTCGCGGCTCATGGCTTCACGGGACGCCGGGTCCGACTTGCCCTTGTACTTCTTCTGGATCGCCTGCATCTCGGGCTGCAGCATCTGCATGCCGCGTGAGGCCTTGATCTGCTTGAAGAACAGCGGGATCAGGAGGATACGGATGATGATCACGAGCCCGACGATCGAGAACACCCAACCAAGCCCGGGGCCGTCGCCCATGCCCAGGAACACGAGCCCCTGGTGGCACAGGTACATGATCCACGCGACGACCCATTCGATCGGCTCGAGGAACTTGAAGAAGTCCATCCGTACTACTCCCTAACCTTCAACAAACTGGGTCCCGCCGACGTCGCCGGCAGGAGGACTAGTGCGAGTGCTTCCTCAGCGCCTCGGGAACGTCGTCGACGCCCCCCTTGCTCCAGGGGTTGCACCTCAGCAGCCGCCAGACGGCGAGCCGTACGCCTCGCAGCACACCGTGCCGTCGTATCGCGACGAGCGCGTACTGCGAGCACGAGGGGTAGTACTTGCAGGTCGGGCCAGTCATCGGGGAGATGACGCTCTGATATCCCCGGATCAGTCCGACGAGCACGAGCAGGGGAATCCTGCGGACGAAGCGCCACGACCGTGACGCCCACCCAGAGGTGCTGACACCCGTTGGTTCCACAGGGACTGCCGCACTCATGCGTCCGCCGTCCGTTGGCCCCACCGGGTCACTGCACGCTTGAGACAGGACGCAAGGTCCTGATCGAGCTGAGCGAAGTCGCTGGACGCCGATGCGGGAAGAGCTCGGACCACCACGCGGGTCTGCGGCGGGAGCGCATCCAGGTACGACTGCGAGGCGGCGCGCAGACGCCGCTTCACCTTGTTCCGGTGCACGGCGTTGCCCACAGCCTTGGATACGACAAAACCGACCTGTGGTGGCCCGTCTCCCCCAGAATCCTGGGTGAGATGAACCACCACGGTCGATCGTCCCGCGCGCACGCCGCTGCGCACCGCCCGTTCAAAATCTACGGAACGGCGCATGCGGTGCGCCGCGGGCAGCACCTGCTGTCAGGCAGAGAGCTCGGCGCGGCCCTTGCGACGACGGGCAGCCAGGATGGCGCGGCCGGCGCGGGTGCGCATACGCAGCCGGAAACCGTGGGTCTTCGCACGGCGCCGGTTGTTCGGCTGGAAAGTCCGCTTGCTCACGAGGTACTCCAAGAACGTCGGGGAGGTACACCGTCTATGTCCTCGACGATGCAGTGCTACAGCTGGAAGAGATGCAGTTCTGCATCCCAGCCGTCCGTGTACCCGCCACGATGTGTCCGTGGATTCGCCCCCGTGAGGGCGCGCGAAAGTACCTGGAACGGCTGTATGACGTTACGCCGCGGGACCCCCTCGGGTCAAACCCGGGCTGGAACGCGTCGAGCCTGTCATGATATGTCGTGCGGTAGCCGATACGTCTAGGCTGGCTGCGCGACTGCGGTTCCTCCAGCGCGCACCGTTCCGACCGCCGCCCGGCGTGACGCAGGTTCCGACGATCCGCTGGTCGCACGTCGTCAGCGCCTCGACCGACACCGGAAGAGCGCTCTGCTAGCAGCCCACAGGTTGTGGAAAACTATGTGGATAACCGGTCTGCGTGACACACTCCAGAGCGGTCCTGCTCCTCATGCTCCACCCGACGACGAAGGAATCACCTGGTGCCCCACCCTGACGAGAACATCACAGATGTCTGGGCACAGACCATCGCCGTCCTCGAGGCCAGCCCCGACATGACGCCGCGGCAGATCGCATTCATCAAGCTCGCGAAGCCGTTGGCGATCCTCGACGACACCGTCTTCATCGCCGTCCCCCACGAACAGACCCGTACCTACCTCGAGACGCGCGTGCGCGACGAGCTCGTCTCCGCGATGTCCGGCGCACTCGGCCGTGACGTCCGGTTCGGCATCACGGTCGATCCCGAGCTCAGCTCCGAGCCGCCGTCCCCCGCCGCTCTCACGGCGAGCTCGCCCGAACCGATGCCCCTGCGGGCCGAGATCGAGCACGAGCGCCCCTTGCCTGCTCCCTCGCCGCAGCGTCCTCCCGCTGAACCGACGAGGCTGAACCCGAAGTACATCTTCGAGACGTTCGTCATCGGATCTTCGAACCGGTTCGCGCACGCTGCCGCTGTCGCGGTCGCCGAGGCGCCTGCCAAGGCCTACAACCCCCTCTTCATCTACGGGCAGTCCGGCCTCGGCAAGACGCACCTCCTCCACGCGATCGGCCACTACGCGCACAACCTGTACCCGAACGTCCGCGTGCGCTACGTGAACTCCGAGGAGTTCACGAACGACTTCATCAACTCGATCAGCGAGGGCAAGGCCGGGACGTTCCAGCGGCGCTACCGCGACGTCGACGTGCTCCTGATCGACGACATCCAGTTCCTGCAGGGCAAGGAACAGACGATGGAGGAGTTCTTCCACACCTTCAACGCGCTGCACAACGCCAACAAGCAGCTCGTCATCACCTCGGACCTCCCGCCCAAGCAGCTCAACGGCTTCGAGGACCGCCTGCGCAGCCGCTTCGAGTGGGGTCTCATCACCGACGTCCAGCCCCCGGACCTCGAGACCCGCATCGCCATCCTGCGCAAGAAGGCTGCGAGCGAGCGGCTCGCGGCGCCGGCGGACGTGCTGTCCTACATCGGTTCCAAGATCTCCACGAACATCCGCGAGCTCGAGGGTGCGCTCATCCGCGTGACGGCCTTCGCGAACCTCAACCGCCAGCAGGTGGACCTCGCCCTCGCCGAGATCGTCCTCAAGGACCTCATCACCGACGACGACGCGTCCGAGATCACCCCGGCGAGCGTGATCGCTCAGACGGCTGCGTACTTCGGACTGACGATCGAGGACCTCTGCGGAAGCTCGCGCTCCCGGGTCCTCGTCACGGCTCGTCAGATCGCCATGTACCTGTGCCGTGAGCTCACCGACCTGTCCCTGCCGAAGATCGGCCAGCAGTTCGGCGGCCGCGACCACACCACGGTCATGCACGCGAACAGGAAGATCACCGAGCAGATGGCCGAGCGCCGGTCGACGTACAACCAGGTGACCGAGTTGACGAGCAGAATCAAGCAGCAGCACCGGGGCTGACGCTGCTCGACGACTCCGTCGGTCCCTACCGCCCTGCTCTCGATCCCGCCGAGGGGGCACTCTCCGTGCCTCTCGCGGCCTTCGAACGAGCCCTGCCACAGCCCCGCGCAGCCCCACGCTCTCACCGTCCACCGGCAACCACGTGGACCCTGGGCCGTCCCACGCACGTCGCCACACCCGACGATCGTCCCCCGCGCTGCGCGCCCGACGGCGGGTCCCGTCGATCGTCAACGATCACCAGCTGCCGTTCATACCGATGTCTGTGGCCCAGATGCCCCCTCGGACCACCTCGGCCCGACTGGTCGCCGGACCCCGCCCCCAGCACGACGGAGGACGACCACGGGCCCTCAGGACGCGGCGTGGACGCTCGACTCCCGGTCGGTACCACGGCCACCCCTACCCGGCGAGCCACCGCATCGACCGTTCACCAGCCCGGAATGCGGCTTATGCGGCCTCTTGAGGGACGGTCGAGCCGGAGCCCCGGACCTTGTGCACAGGGACGCGCCGGGACCCACGACGGCAGGTGGCCGCACCTCCGGCGGCCTCGACCGACGCACACTGCCCGCGAGCTCTTGTGTACAAGCCGCACGGAGGGGGCCGCTATCCCCAGAGTTGTCCACAGGGCCTGGGGGTATGTCCACCAGCGACCCATCGCTGTCCCCAGAAGTGGACCGCTGCGTCCCCAATCCCCTGTGTACAAGCCACTCTGTCCTGTGTACGGCTCATCCTGCCGAGCCCTCAACTCACAAGCTTGTGCACGTGCCTGTGGATAACTGTGGACGAAGGGGCACATCATGTGGACAGAGGAGACCTCACCGGTGGACGGCGAACTGTGGACAACTCGTCGTCAACAGTGCCTCCGATTTACCCACAGGCCCGTCCCCGGTTCATCCACATGGAAAAAGGGCATCTGACCTGGGAAGAGAGCGCTTTTCCACACTTTGCACAGCACCGATGACTACGACGAATGATCTCTAACCAGGAAAAATCCACACGCCTTCATCTGGTCCCGAGAGCTCAACGCTGCCCCATCTCGTACGTGTGACCGCCGTCACAGAGAAGCCGAGAAGCGCGCACTGCACAAGCGCTCGAGATCGCTCGCCCACGAGCGTGCCAGAGGTACCGCACCCCGCGCAGACTCGCGTAGGGTTCATGCGGGCACGACCCGAGCAAGGTCTCGTCCTCCCCGACGACGAGGAGGCCGGCAGGGCTCCGTGACGTGCGTGCAGAGTTCTGCACAGACACTCTCCGGACCTGTGCACCGCGCGGTGGAGTGCCTGACATGTGAAGATCGATCCATGGACGAGAGGGTGTGGGATGAAGTTCCGGGTTGAGCGTGATGTCCTGGCCGACGCTGTGACGTGGACGGCCCGTACGTTGCCGACCCGACCTCCTGCTCCCGTCCTCGCGGGCGTGCGCATCGAGGCGGACGCCGTCGGGACGATCGGTCTGTCGAGCTTCGACTACGAGGTCTCCGCACGTTCGGAGATCCCCGCGGAGGTCACCGAGCCGGGCACGGTCCTGGTCTCCGGCCGACTCCTGGCGGAGATCTCCCGCGCCCTGCCCGCCAAGCCCGTCGACTTCGCGGTCGAGGGCAACAAGGTCATCGTGACCTGTGGAGCGAGCCGCTTCACGCTCCTCACCATGCCCGTCGAGGACTACCCGGCCCTGCCCGCGATGCCGGAGCTCTCGGGCACGGTCTCTGGCGACGAGCTGACGCACGCCGTCGCGCAGGTGACGGTCGCCGCGAGCCGTGACGACACGCTCCCGCTCCTGACGGGCGTCCGCATGGAGATCGAGGGCGAGCGCATCACGCTGCTCGCGACCGACCGTTACCGCCTCGCGCTGCGTGAGCTCACGTGGACCCCCGGCACCCCCGACTTCAGCGCGGTCGCGCTGGTCCGTGCCCGCACGCTCAACGACGTCGCCAAGTCGCTCGGCAGCTCGGGCCTGGTCAACGTGGGTCTCACGGCCGGTACGGGCGTCGACCTCATCGGCTTCGAGGCCGGCGGACGCCACACGACCTCGCAGCTCGTGGACGGCGACTACCCCGCGGTCCGCCGTCTGTTCCCCGACGAGACCCCGATCCACGCGGTCATGGCGACCGCTCCGTTGATCGACGCGGCCAAGCGCGTGTCCCTCGTGGCCGAGCGCAACACGCCGATCCGGCTGTCCTTCACGGACGGCCAGGTCGTCCTGGACGCCGGCCAGGGCGACGACGCGCAGGCGTCCGAGGCCCTGGAGGCGGTGCTCGTGGGCGAGGAGATCTCGGTCGCGTTCAACCCGCAGTTCCTGCTGGACGGGCTCGGGGCCCTGGGGACGGACTTCGTCCGCCTCAGCTTCACGCACCCGAACAAGCCGGTGGAGTTCACCGGTCAGGAGTCGCTGGACGGCGAGGACTCCTCGCACTACCGCTACCTGCTGGTCCCCATCCGCTTCGCGAGCTAGCAGGGGCCGGCCCGCGCAGTACACGAGCTCAACGGCACGGAGGCACGCGATGGTCACGCACATCGGTCTGGTCGGACTCGGCAAGATGGGCGCGAACATGCGTTCGCGCCTGCGTGCCGGCGGCATCGAGGTCACGGGCTTCGACCGCAACCCGGACGTCTCGGACGTCTCGACGCTGGCAGAGCTGGTCGAGGCCCTTCCGGCCGGGCAGCGGGTCGTGTGGGTCATGGTTCCCTCGGGGCCCATCACCCGCGGGGTGGTCACCGAGCTGGGCGAGCTGCTGACGAGCGGTGACGTGGTCGTCGAGGGCGGGAACTCCCACTTCTCGGACGACGCCGAGCACGCCGCACAGCTCGCGCCGCGGGGCATCGGCTACCTCGATGTCGGCGTCTCGGGCGGTGTCTGGGGCCTCGAGAACGGGTACGGGCTCATGGTGGGCGGCGACGCCGTTCTCGTCGAGGCCGTGATGCCGGTCTTCGACGCGCTGCGCCCGGACGGGCCGCGCGACGAGGGGTTCGTCCATGCCGGAGCCGTCGGCGCAGGGCACTACGCCAAGATGGTCCACAACGGCATCGAGTACGGACTCATGCAGGCCTACGCCGAGGGCTACGAGCTCCTCGAGGCCAAGGACATCGTGACGGACGTCCCGGGCACCCTCAAGGCCTGGACGCGGGGCACGGTGGTCAGGTCCTGGCTGCTCGACCTCCTGGTCAAGGCGCTCGAGGAGGACCCCGAGCTGGGCGCGATCAGCGACTGGGTCGAGGACTCGGGCGAGGGCCGCTGGACCGTGGACGAGGCGATCGACAGCGCAGTGCCTCTCCCTGTGATCTCGGCCGCGCTCTTCGCGCGCTTCGCGTCGCGGCAGGGCGCGTCGCCCGCGATGAAGGCGGTCGCGGCGCTGCGTCAGCAGTTCGGCGGGCACGCGGTCAAGCCCGCGGGCCCGGCCTCCTGACGGGTCCCGTCTCTCCTGCCCGACGCCGCCTCGCACCTCCCGCGCACAACCTCTGGTCGAGGCGTCACACTGGTGGGAGCACCTTCCTGACCGTCGTGTCCACAGTCGCTCCCTGCCCTGTGGACGAAGATCGCCTCGTCGACCTCGTCGACCTCGTCGACCGCAAGCCGTAGGACCAGATGTACATCTCCCACCTCTCCCTCGCGGACTTCCGTTCGTACACCTCCGTCGACGTCGAGCTCGAGCCCGGCGTGAACGCCTTCGTCGGGCCCAACGGCCAGGGCAAGACGAACCTCGTCGAGGCGATCGGTTACGTCGCGACGCTCGGCAGCCACCGCGTCCCGTCGGATGCGGCCCTGGTCCGCGCCGGTGCGCCGCGGGCCGTGATCCGTACGAGGATCGTCCGCGGGGACCGGGCGAGCACGGTCGAGATCGAGATCACCCCGGGCAAGGCGAACAGGGCGAGGATCAACCGGGCACCGGCGAGCCGGCCCCGGGACGTGCTGGGCATCGCTCGCACGGTGCTGTTCGCCCCCGAGGACCTGGCGCTCGTCAAGGGCGACCCGGACGGTCGACGCAAGTTCCTCGACCAGCTCGCGGTGCTCCTGGTCCCGCGGTTCGCGGGCGTCCTGAGCGACTACGACCGCGTCCTGCGGCAGCGCAGCGCGCTCCTCAAGTCGGCCGGGGGCGCCATGCGTGCCTCGCGGTCGCAGTCGCCCGACCTGCGCACGCTCGACGTCTGGGACGCCAAGCTCGCGTCGACCGGTGCAGAGATCATCGCGTTGCGCCTCCAGCTCGTCGAGGCGCTGCAGCCGTACGTGGCGGCAGCCTACGAGCAGGTGAGCTCGGGTCAGGGAGAGGCGCACGTCGCGTACCGCTCCTCGCTCGCGGCCGCGCTCGAGGAGGCGAGCGACGTCGTCGGGCAGCAAGGGCAGCCCCTGGGCGTCGCCGATCTCGAGGCCCAGCTCCTGACCGCCATGACCTCCTTGCGCAGCAAGGAGATCGACCGCGGGGTGTGCCTCGTCGGGCCGCACCGCGACGACCTCGTCCTGACGCTCGGCGGCCTGCCGGCCAAGGGGTACGCGAGCCACGGCGAGTCGTGGTCGTTCGCGCTCGCGCTGCGCCTCGCGTCGTACCGGCTGCTCACGGACGGGGCGCCCCAGGCGTCGGGCTCGCTCCTGTGGTCGCCGGACTGGGGGCCCGACGGCGAGCCCGTCCTGCTGCTCGACGACGTGTTCGCCGAGCTGGACGTGCGCCGCCGCGACAGGCTCGCGGACCTCGTCGCCGGGGCGAACCAGGTCATCATCACGGCTGCGGTGCCCGACGACGTCCCGGCCCAGCTCCAGGGGCTGCGGCTCGACGTGCTCGACGGACAGGTGACCCGCCGTGCGTGACCAGCCGGGCGGCGACCCGGAGGGCGAGCTCGGCCACGAGGACGACGAGCCCGCGCGTCCCGCAGGCCTGCCCGTGGGCGAGGTCGTCGACCTGACCCCTCCGGCCCAGGTAGCGCGCGAGGCGCTCAACCGGGCTCGGGCCGCTGCCCGGGCCAAGGGCATCCGTCCCGGGCAGCCCTCCCGGCGGATCCTGGCCGACCCTCCCCCGTCGTCGGGGGCCAGGCCCGGTGGGCGCGACCCCCAGACGTTCGGTGCGGTCGTCCAGCGGCTGCTCCACGAGCGGGGGTGGGTGCAGGACGTGTCGGTCGGCGGGGTGATCGGGCGCTGGCGCGAGGTGGTCGGCGACCAGGTGGCCGATCACTGCATGCCCGAGACCTTCGAGGACAAGGTCCTCGTGGTGCGCGCGGACTCGACCGCATGGGCGACCCAGGTCAAGCTGCTGACCCCTCGACTGCTCGAGCGGCTGGCGCAGGAGGTCGGTGAGGGAGTGGTCGAGACCGTGACCGTCCTGGGCCCGGCCGGGCCCAGCTTCCGGCGCGGTCCCAAGACCGTCCGGGGCCGTGGCCCGCGCGACACCTACGGCTGATCGCGAGGGCGATTCGTCCCGATATGACGGTCGCGCGCCGTGCGCGGGCAAGGCTGTCGGCGAACAGATCCACCGACCTGTGGAGAACCTTGTGGAGAACTCGCTCCGAAGGGCTCATAATCCGCTGTTTTGGCTGCCTCCCAGGTAGAATGGTGAGGTCATTCCGGGTCACTCCGCGCGCGCCGACTGGCACGCGCGCGAGCCGGAACCGATGAGCCGTGCAGCGATCCTCCCCAGCGGGTGAACCTGTCGCGTGCAAGATGACGAGGAGCGCTTCCGCCCGTGGCAGAGCACACAGACAACGTCCCTTCGAGCCTGCCCCCGGAGAGCGGTGGAGGTCCCGGCCTGGACCAGGACCCTTCGGGCGGCACGTACGACGCGAGCAACATCACCGTCCTCGAAGGGCTCGAGGCCGTCCGCAAGCGACCCGGTATGTACATCGGCTCGACCGGTGAGCGAGGGCTCCACCACCTGGTGTACGAGGTTGTGGACAACTCTGTGGACGAAGCCCTCGCGGGGTACGCCGACACGATCGACGTGACACTTCTGGCCGACGGAGGTGTACGCGTCACCGACAACGGTCGCGGTATCCCCGTCGCCATCCACCCGACCGAGGGCAAGCCCACGGTCGAGGTCGTCATGACGATCCTCCACGCCGGCGGGAAGTTCGGCGGGGGCGGCTACGCGGTCTCCGGTGGACTGCACGGCGTGGGCATCTCGGTCGTCAACGCGTTGTCGCGCAAGGTCCAGACGGTGATCAAGCGCGACGGTCACGTCTGGAGCCAGAACTTCAAGGACGGCGGCAAGACCGACGGGCCTCTCGTCGAGGGCGAGGCCACCACGGAGACCGGCACGACGCAGACGTTCTGGCCGGACCCGGAGATCTTCGAGACGACCGAGTTCGACTTCGAGACCCTCCGCTCGCGCTTCCAGCAGTACGCGTTCCTCAACAAGGGGCTGCGCATCACGCTCACGGACGAGCGCCGTCAGTTCCTGGACACCGACGACGAGGTCACGGGCCAGGTCTCGGACCCCGCCGAGGACCTCGTCGCGGCCCCCGAGGGGGAGGACGAGTTCAAGCCCCGCGTGGTGTCGTACAAGTACGACGAGGGGCTGGTGGACTACGTCAAGCACCTCAACGCGGCCAAGAAGGTCGAGCTGATCCACGACGAGATCATCGACTTCGAGTCCGAGGACAAGGAGCGGCGCATCTCGGTCGAGATCGCGCTCCAGTGGACCAGCGCCTACTCCGAGTCCGTGCACACGTTCGCCAACACGATCTCGACGACCGAGGGCGGCACGCACGAGGAGGGCTTCCGTGCGGCCATGACCTCGCTCGTCAACGAGTACGCGCGGGCCAAGGCCATCATCAAGGAGAAGGACGACAACCTCACGGGTGACGACATCCGCGAGGGCCTCACGGCCGTCCTGTCGATCAAGCTCGGCGAGCCCCAGTTCGAGGGCCAGACGAAGACCAAGCTCGGCAACACCGAGGCCAAGTCGTTCGTGCAGCGCGTCGTCCGCTCGCAGCTCACGGACTGGTTCGACTCGCACCCGACCGAGGCGCGCGACATCATCCGCAAGGCCATCCAGGCCTCGCAGGCGCGGCTCGCCGCCCGCAAGGCGCGCGAGGCGACGCGACGCAAGGGGCTCCTCGAGTCCGGCGGCATGCCGGGCAAGCTCAAGGACTGCCAGTCCAACCGGCCAGAGGAGTGCGAGGTCTTCATCGTCGAGGGTGACTCGGCAGGCGGCTCGGCCGTCCGTGGACGCAACCCGCACAACCAGGCGATCCTCCCGCTGCGAGGCAAGATCCTCAACGTCGAGCGCGCGCGCCTCGACCGTGCGCTGGGCAACAACGAGGTCCAGGCGCTCATCACGGCGTTCGGCACGGGCATCGGCGAGGACTTCGACATCGCCAAGCTGAGGTACCACAAGATCGTCCTCATGGCGGACGCCGACGTCGACGGCCAGCACATCTGCACGCTGCTGCTGACGCTGCTCTTCCGGTACATGCGCCCGCTGATCGAGCACGGCCACGTGTACCTCGCGCAGCCGCCGCTCTACCGCCTCAAGTGGTCCAACGCGCCGCACGACTACGTCTACTCCGACCGGGAGCGCGACGCGTTCCTGCTCGCGGGTCAGGCTGCGGGCAAGCGCATCCCCAAGGAGAACGGGATCCAGCGCTACAAGGGTCTCGGCGAGATGGACTACTCGGAGCTGTGGGACACGACCATGGACCCCGAGCACCGCACGCT
This sequence comes from Oerskovia enterophila, assembly GCF_044748475.1. Taxonomy (NCBI): domain Bacteria; kingdom Bacillati; phylum Actinomycetota; class Actinomycetes; order Micrococcales; family Cellulomonadaceae; genus Oerskovia; species Oerskovia enterophila. The sequence continues at coordinate 69,997 of NZ_JBIVFZ010000005.1, read as the reverse complement.
CAACCAGGTCACGCTCGACGACGCGGCCGCCGCGGACGAGATCTTCTCGATCCTCATGGGCGAGGACGTCGAGTCGCGCCGGAACTTCATCCAGCGCAACGCCAAGGACGTGAGGTTCCTGGACATCTAGCGGGTAGGACATGGTCGGTGGCGAAGGACGGCCGGGTGGAAGACCCGGCCGTCCGCGCGCCGACCACGACCTACCGCGCGACGACACGGCGGACGGCCCACCAGGAGACCTTCACGGTCGACCGGGCGTGCTTCCTCCGAGCCGCGACGACAGCTTCACCACACAGCAGGACCACGACAGGACGAGGTAGACGACGGTGACGGACGAGACTCCCGAGCAGGACGAGAACCAGGGGACCCTTCCCGGGGACGGGACCGAGGCGACGCTGGGGGCCGACGGTGCGGTCGCGGTGCAGCACGGCCGGATCGCACAGGTGGACCTGCAGCTCGAGATGCAGCGCTCGTACCTCGACTACGCCATGAGCGTCATCGTCGGACGAGCGCTCCCCGACGTGCGTGACGGGCTCAAGCCCGTCCACCGGCGCGTGCTGTACGCGATGCACGACGGTGGCTACCGCCCCGACCGCGCGTTCTCCAAGTGCAGCCGTGTCGTCGGTGACGTCATGGGAAAGTTCCACCCGCACGGTGACACGTCGATCTACGACGCCCTGGTCCGCCTGGTCCAGGACTGGTCGCTGCGCTACCCGCTCGCTGCGGGCCAGGGGAACTTCGGGTCCCCCGGCAACGACCCGGCGGCGGCCCCCCGATACACCGAGTGTCGCATGGCACCGCTGGCCACGGAGATGGTCCGGGACATCGACAAGGAGACGGTCGACTTCCAGGACAACTACGACGGCCGTACCCAGGAGCCCGTCGTCCTGCCCTCGCGGTTCCCGAACCTGCTGGTCAACGGCTCGGCCGGCATCGCGGTCGGCATGGCCACGAACATCCCCCCGCACAACCTCCGTGAGGTCGCGGACGGCGTGAAGTGGCACCTCGAGCACCCGGAGGCCTCCAAGGAGGAGCTTCTCGAGGTGCTGCTGACCAAGATCAAGGGCCCGGACTTCCCGACCGGTGCGACGATCCTCGGCCACAAGGGCATCGAGGAGGCGTACCGCACGGGTCGTGGCTCGATCACGATGCGCGCGGTCGTCAACGTCGAGGAGATCCAGAACCGGATCTGCCTCGTCATCACCGAGCTCCCCTACCAGGTCAACCCCGACAACCTGGCGCTGCGCATCGCGGACCTCGTCAAGGACGGCAAGGTCCAGGGCATCGCAGACATCCGCGACGAGACGTCCGGTCGTACGGGGCAGCGCCTCGTGATCGTGCTCAAGCGCGACGCGGTCGCGAAGGTCGTCCTGAACAACCTGTACAAGCACACGTCGCTCCAGGAGAACTTCGGCGCGAACATGCTCGCGCTGGTCGACGGCGTGCCGCGCACGCTGAGCATCGACGCGTTCGTCCGGCACTGGACGACGCACCAGATGGACGTGGTCATGCGCCGCGCCCGGTTCGACCTGCGCGCCAAGGAGGAGCGGGCGCACATCGTGCGCGGCTACCTCAAGGCGCTCGACGCGCTCGACGCGGTCATCGCGCTCATCCGTGGTTCGGCCACGGTCGAGGACGCCCGAGAAGGCCTCATGGCGCTGCTCGAGGTCGACGAGATCCAGGCCCGCGCCATCCTGACCCTCCAGCTGCGTGCCCTCGCGGCCATGGAGCGACAGAAGCTCATCGACGAGTACGCCGAGCTCGAGGCCGCGATCAAGGACCTCAACGACATCCTGGCCCGTCCCGAGCGCCAGCGTCAGATCGTGGGCGACGAGCTCGAGGAGATCGTGGCCCGGTACGGCGACGAGCGTCGCACGACGATCCTGCCCTACGACGGAGAGGTGTCGATCGAGGACCTCATCGCCGAGGAGGAGGTCGTCGTCACGATCACGCGCGGTGGCTACGCCAAGCGCACCCGTAGCGACAACTACCGCCAGCAGAAGCGCGGTGGCAAGGGCGTGCGCGGCGCGCAGCTGCGCGAGGACGACATCGTCGACCACTTCTTCGTCACGACGACGCACCACTGGCTCCTGTTCTTCACGAACCTCGGTCGGGTGTACCGGGCCAAGGCGTACGAGCTGCCCGAGGGCGGCCGCGACGCCAAGGGCCAGCACGTCGCGAACCTCCTGGCGTTCCAGCCCGGAGAGAAGATCGCCCAGGTCCTCGACCTGCGCGACTACGACGCCGCGGAGTACCTGGTGCTCGCGACCCGTCGCGGTCTGGTCAAGAAGACGCGCCTCTCGGAGTACAACTCGCCGCGCTCGGGCGGTCTCATCGCGATCAACCTGCGCGAGGACGAGGACGGCAACACCGACGAGCTGGTCTCGGCCCGGCTGGTCGACGCGACGGACGACCTGATCCTGGTCTCGCGCAAGGGGCAGTCGATCCGCTTCACGGCCGACGACGACGCCATGCGTCCGCTCGGCCGGTCCACCTCGGGCGTGACGGGCATGAAGTTCCGTGAGGAGGACGACCTCCTGGCCATGGACGTGGTCCGGGACGACGCGTTCCTGTTCACGGTCACCGAGGGCGGTATCGCCAAGCGGACCCAGCTCACGGAGGACAACTACCGCGTCCAGGGCCGCAACGGGTTCGGCATCAAGGTGGCCAACCTGCCCGAGCGCAACGGGGACCTGGTCGGTGCGCTCGTGGTCGATGCCGACGACGAGGTGCTCGTCATCATGGAACGGGGGAAGATCGTCAGGTCGTCCGTCGACGAGGTCAAGCCGACGGGTCGCACGTCGCAGGGCGTGATCTTCGCCAAGCCGGACAAGAACGACAAGATCATCGCCGTTGCCCGTAATGTCGAACGTCGACTGGGGGAGGATCGGGATACCGTGGACGAGGAAGCATCCGAGCAGGGGCAGCCTGACGTCGCCTCTCCCGCCAGCACCACCGGGCAGGAGGCTTCGTCGGAAGCGGCCCCCGGAGCCACCGAGGATGGTAGATGAGCAGCGAGAAGAAGTCCCCGCCGACGATCGCGCCGAAGGTGGTGCCGCCGCGTCCTGACGACGTGACGGGCACCGCGAGCCGCCCTGCGGCGACCAACGGCACGGCGCGGCCCGCAGGGGGCGGGACGACCAGCGGTGCGCCGACCGGGGCCAACGCCCCGGTGCCGCCGCCGCCCGCGGCGAGCGGTCCGTCGGGCGGGAGCGATGCCCCCGTCCCGCCGCCTCCCGCGTCGAACGGTGGCACGGCGCGCTCCGGCGCGCTCAAGGCAGCCGCGGCCGCCATGGCCACGGCCAAGGCAGCCGCGAAGAAGCTGTCCGACCCTGCTCCGACGACCGCCAGGCCGGCGGCCGACAGCTCGGCTCCCGCCAAGCCCGCGGCGAGCCCGGCGCCCCCAGCGGCTGCCCCGGCGACGCCCGTCGCACAGTCCACGACCGAGATCGACGACCGAACGGTGCCGCGCGTGACGAAGAGCTCGACGAGCACCACCGCTCCTGGCGGTACGCAGGAGGTCCCGGCGATGCACTACACGGCCGCCGGCTTCAGCGGGACGGCCCGCCCGGTGACGGGGACGACTCCTGCGGCGGCTGCCGCTGCCGCGCCTGCGGCCGCGACCGCCGCAGCGGCGCCCTCGACGGACGCGAAGCCCGCTGCGCGGCCCGCGTCCGACGGGCCTCGCAGGGTCCGCCTGACGGTGTCGCGGGTCGACCCGTGGTCGGTCATGAAGCTGTCGTTCCTGCTGGCCGTGGCCATCGGGATCATGACGGTCGTCGCGACCGCGGTCTTCTGGACCGTGCTGGACGGTATGGGCGTCTTCACCGAGGTGAACTCCCTGGTGGAGAGCATCGTCGGCAAAGAGAGCCCCGTCGACGTGCTCCAGTTCGTGGAGTTCAACCGGGTCGTCGCACTCTCCACCCTGATCGCGATCGTGAATATGGTGCTCATCACAGCGCTGTCCACGATCATGGCGTTCATCTACAACCTGGTTGCCGCGATGGTGGGCGGAATCCACCTCACGATGACGGACGACTAGGGCAAAACGTCCCCCGACCGGGGCGTCGTCGCAGGCCGTGAGCGGTCTCGGACGGCTCCCGACGATGTCCCGGTTTGGGTACACCCCGAGAAGTGCGATAGTCTCAAGCGCTGCCGCAGCACAGCAAGGGCCTATAGCTCAGACGGTTAGAGCGCTTCCCTGATAAGGAAGAGGTCAGAGGTTCAAGTCCTCTTAGGCCCACTGCCGGAAACCCACCCGAGGGGGAACGTCATGAAGAAGTTCTTCGTACTGCTGCTCGTTGCTGGCGCTGGATTCTTGATCTGGCGCAAGGTGTCCGAGGACAACAACGAGCGCGATCTCTGGGCAGAGGTCACCGACACTTTCGAGTGACGGCTCTCTGCACGTCGGTTCCGAGCGTTCTGGGGCCATGGCGCAATTGGTAGCGCACCTGCTTTGCAAGCAGGGGGTTGGGGGTTCGAGTCCCCCTGGCTCCACACAGTGAGAAGGCCGCCGGCCGGGTCCATGACCTGACCGGCGGCCTTCTGCGTGTTCCGGCCCTCGTGGCGGTCGGGTTCGAGCCCTACATGCCAGAGGGGCCCGCCCGGCATCGCCGGACGGGCCCCTCACGCGTTCGTACGGTTCAGGCGGTCGGCTTCTTGTCCTCGCCCTCGGTGCTTCCCTCGCTGCCCGACGACGCCGCGTCCTTGGCACGTCCTGTCGCCTTGCGCGTCGCCTCCTTGGCATCGGTCACGGCGTCCTGGACCTTGCCGGAGATCTTGTCACCGGCGTCGGCTACGGCTCCCTGGACCTTCTCCCCCGTCTCACGGCCCTTGGCGACGGCGGCGCCGGCGGCCTCCCCGACGGCCTCGGCGGCATTGCCCACGGCGGCTCGTGCGTCGTCGAAGGTCGAGGCGGGAACCTGGTCCCAGGGCTCGGCCCACGGGTCCGTGGTCGGCTGTGCACGGCGCCACAGGACGTAGGCGCCGCCGGCAGCGGTCACACCGCCCACGACCCACCACAGGGCCTTGCTCTTCTTCTGCGGGTCCGCGGCCTCAGCGGCTGCGGTGAGCTTGGCCGGTGCGGCCTTGGCAGCCTTCTTGGCCGACGCCGCCGAGGCGTCGATGCCCTTCTTCGCGGCCTTGGCGGCCTTCTTCGTGGCCCTCTTGGACAGGGTCTCGGTGGCCGCCGCGGACTCGGCCGTGGCGGCGGCCGCGGCGTCGGCGGCGCGGGACGCTGCTTCGGCCGCTGCTGCGGCCGCCGCGTTGAAGCTCGCCACGATCTTGGGCAGGACCTCGTCGACGAGCTTGTCGTGCGCGGTGTCGATCGCAGGCGCTGCCTTCCCGGCGGCCTTCTCGACGCGTGGTGCAGCGGCCTGGAGGCTGTCCTGCCATGCCTTCTCGACACGAGGCGTGAGCCACTCGACGAAGGCCTCGACCTTGGGGCTGCCCCACTCCTTCGCCTGACCGGCGGCACCCTTGGCCTGGTCGGCGAGCTGGACCGCGGTCGTCTGTGCCTTGGCGCCGGCCTCCCCGACGAGCGCAGCGACCTCAGCGGCCTGATCCTTGAGCTTCTCGGTATCGATCGTGTCGGTCACGGCGCGTGCGGAACGGCGGGTTCGGTCGGACATGGAGACTCCAGGTGTTCGTGATGCGGGCTGTAGGCGCTGGAACTCCACTCTGCCACCGTGCCCGGAGGCTCGCGAGGCAAGCGCGCCGTGGCGCGGGACATGAACCGAGCGACAGGGCGGGGGCACAGGCGATCGTGTGAGAATGGGGGCATGTTCGCAACCCTCCACACCACTGCTGGTGACATCCGTATCGAGCTCCTGCCGAACCACGCGCCCAAGACGGTGGCGAACTTCACCGGTCTGGCGAAGGGCACCACGACCTGGACGGATCCGCGCACGGGCGCGGAGCGCAACGACCCGTTCTACGACGGTCTGATCTTCCACCGCGTGATCCAGGACTTCATGCTGCAGGGCGGCTGCCCGCTCGGCACCGGCACCGGTGGGCCCGGCTACACGTTCAACGACGAGATCCACCCCGAGCTGCAGTTCGACCGCCCCTACCTGCTGGCCATGGCCAACGCGGGCTCGCGCCGCAACCCGGTCTCGGGTGAGGTCGAGGGCACCAACGGGTCGCAGTTCTTCATCTCGACGGTCCCCACGCCGTGGCTCAACGGCAAGCACACCATCTTCGGCGAGGTCGTCGACGACGAGTCCCGTGCGGTCGTGGACGCGATCAACGCGACGCGGACCCGCCCGGGCGACCGCCCGGTCGAGGACATCGTCATCACCTCGGTCACCATCGAGGACTGACCATCTCCGTCCCCGCCTTCGGGACACCGGGGCCGGCGCAGCCGGCCCCGGTGTGTCCCCGACACCCAGACCGCGTCTCGTACGTCCGCTGCCAACGCTGTGGACGTCCGGCCTGCCCCGAGTGCCAACGTCCGGCGGCCGTCGGTATCCAGTGCGTCGACTGCGTGCGCGAGCAGGCCCGGTCCGCACCCCAGACCAAGACGGCTCTCGGCGGGACCGTCCGGACGGGGCGCCCGGTCGTCACGCTGACGATCATCGCGCTGTGCGTCGTGAGCTGGCTGCTCCAGCTGGCCACCGGGGGCGAGTGGACCCAGCGGCTGGCGTTCGCACCGTTCATCGGTGATGTGCAGCCCTACCGCTTCCTCACCGCGGCCTTCCTGCACTCGACGAGCGTCTTCCACATCCTGTTCAACATGTACGCGCTGTGGATCACCGGGCCCTTCCTCGAGCAGATGCTCGGGCGGGCACGGTTCATCGCGCTGTACGTGCTCGCGGCTGTCGGCGGATCCGTCGGCGTCGTCCTGCTCGCTCAGCCGACGCCGGACGGTGGTTGGTTCACGCCGGTCGTCGGTGCGTCCGGGGCCGTGTTCGGGCTCTTCGGAGCGATCCTCGTGGTGCTGCGGCGCCTGGGACGGAACGCCGCCCAGATCCTCGTCCTGATCGGGATCAACTTCGCGATCGGCTTCATGGTCAGCAACATCGCCTGGCAGGCTCACCTGGGTGGGCTCGTCGTGGGGCTCGTGCTCGGGGCGGGCTACGCCTACGCGCCCAAGGAACGGCGCAGGCTGTGGAGCATCGGCATCACGGTCGCGGTCGCGGTGGTGCTCGTCCTGCTCACGGTCCTGAAGTACGCCTCCGCCCCGCAGTTCGTGCTGTCCTGAGCAGACTGCTCGATCTCGGATAGTTATCCACAGAGTTACTCACAGGTGTGGAACTACACTGATGTAGTTATCCACAGGGCGAAGAATCTGTGGACATCCGTCCGTCCCGCGCACGCTGGTGACAGGCACGAGGGTGGGGTCCGCAGCTCTGCGTGCCCCACCCTCTCCTGTACCGAGCCCGGCCGACGCGGGCGGAACGCACGTCGTCCAGCGACTACTTCCAGCGCGTGGTCAGCGCGAACCCGGCGATGATCAGGACGAACCCGATCACCAGGTTCCAGTTGTGGAGCGCCGGGATCGGCAGGCCGAGGCCACTGCTGGTGAGGTAGAAGATGACGATCCATGCCAGGCCCAGGAGCATCAGGGTCAGCATGGTCGGCACCAGCCAGCGGGGGTTGCCGGTCTCAGGCTTCTTCACCTGCGGGGCCTTGACCTTGGCGGGCTTCTTACGGGACTTCGACTCGGGCACGAGAGCTGGCTCCTGTCCTCGGGATGCGTGTTCCTGGCACCAGTCGTGTGCAGGAGCTGTGTCGGGTGGGACGAAGCGCCGTTGCGCGACGTCGTGAACGGCGACGCCATTCGTCATCTAGCGTAGTGGGCGGACAGAATAGCGTGTGCACGGGCAGATGGACGAGAGCCGGGAGTGAGCCAGATGGATCGCCGTCACGCAGCGCCGCACGACACGGAGCAGGGCGCGGTCGAGGATGCCCCGCGCACCGCCGCCGACGAGCCCGTGGTCGCTGTGTCAGCGCACCCCCCCACGCGAGCGCGCCGGGTCCGGTCGAGCGTCACGGTACTGCTCGTGCTCGCGCTCTCGGGGCTCATGTTCTCCGCCAGCGCGCGGCTCGCACAGGGCCAGGAGGGTCGTCATCCCGAGAACCTGGCGGAGCTCGTGCAGAGCGAGGAGCGTCGGGTCCAGGACATGACCGACAAGGTCGTCGGCCTCGAGGCCGAGGTGTCGACCCTCGCGGCAGGCACGGGCCAGGTGGAGATCGAGTCGCCCGAGCTCGTCGAGCGCACCGGGATCGTCTCGGGCGCCGTCGCCGTGAAGGGTCCTGGAATCAGCGTGACGCTCGACGACGCCCCCATGACCCAGGACCACCCCAAGGCACGCGTGGACGACCTGGTCGTCCACCAGCAGGACCTCCAGGAGGTCATCAACGCACTCTGGGCAGGAGGCGCGGAAGCGATGACTCTCCAGGGGCAGCGCGTCACGCCGACGACCGCCTTCCGCTGCGTCGGGAACGTGCTCAACCTGCACGGGCGCGTGTTCTCGCCGCCCTACACGGTGTCCGCGGTGGGGGACCCGGCACAGCTCCAGAAGGCGCTCGACCGGTCCGAGGCGATCGACATCTACAAGCAGTACGTGGACGAGTACGGCCTGGGGTGGAAGGTCGACAAGTCCGACTCGCTGCTCATGCCCGTGTTCGAGGGAGCGCCCGACCTGAAGTACGCGCGCGTGACCGGCTCGGAGGACGAGGGCGCGTGACGGAGACGGGTCTCGTGACACTCCGCCACCCCGTGCCCCCACGGCCTGCCGAGACCGAGACCGAGCCCGAGCACGGACAAGGCCACCGGCCTCACGCAGCAGGGACAATGATGAGCAGGCCGGGCTCGGTCCGGCTCCTGCGGACGGCCCGCGCACCCCGCGCGGCGTCCGGACGCCTCAAGGCAACGACTTCCGAAGGAACAGGTGGGTAAGGGATGGTCCGCATCCTCGTCGTGGACAACTACGACTCGTTCGTCTACACGATCGTCGGCTATCTGAACCAGCTCGGGGCCCGGACCGTGGTCGTCCGCAACGACGCGGTCCCGGCCGTGGGTGCGGACGGACGGTTCCGGGACGGTGACGGCGTGTTCGACGGCGTCCTCGTGTCCCCCGGCCCCGGCACCCCCGAGGAGGCGGGGCAGAGCGAGGACGTGATCCGCGCGTGCGCGGCGTCCGGGACGCCCATGCTGGGTGTCTGCCTGGGGCACCAGGCCCTCGCCGAGGTCTACGGCGCGACCGTCACGCACGCCCCCGAGCTCATGCACGGCAAGACGAGCCCGGTCGTCCACGAGGACCTCGGCGTTCTCGCCGGCCTCCCCTCACCCTTCACCGCGACCCGCTACCACTCGCTCGCCGTGGTGCCCCGGACGGTCCCGGCCGAGCTCGTGGTCACGGCGACCACCGAGAACGGTGTGGTGATGGGCCTGCAGCATCGCGACCTGCCGCTGCACGGCGTGCAGTTCCACCCCGAGTCCGTGCTCACCGAGGGGGGCCACCTGCTGCTCGCGAACTGGCTGACCGTGTGCGGGTCGGTCGACGCGATCGAGCGCGCCCAAGGGCTCGCGCCCCTCGTACGCCTCTGAGATCTTTCGCGAGGCCCGACGGACCGTTCCCGAACACCAGGAGGGCCCGGCACCAGATGGTGCCGGGCCCTCCTCGCGTCAAGGCGTCACGGTGTGGGTGTACCGCCGTCGTCGTCCTCGCCGCCCCCACCGCCGCCGGCTGGCGGGCCGCTCGAGATGACCAGGTCCACCTTGGTCCCCTCGTCGACCTCCTGGTTCGCGCCAGGGCTGGTCGAGATGACCCGACCCTTCGGCACGTCCGCGGACTCCTCCTCGGTGATCCGTCCAGGATTCAGCCCGTTGGCGTAGAGGGCTTCGACGGCCCTGTCCTTGGACATGCCGACCAGGTCGCTGGGCACCGTGGTCTTCTCGGGGCCCGTGGGCACGATCGCCTTGGCCACGACCAGCGTGACCTTCTGCCCCTGCCTGGTGGGCCCTGCCTTGGGCGACTGGTCGATCACGGTGCCCGCGGTCTCGACGCTCTCCTTGGTCGTGATGACGGCCGTCAGCCCCAGGTTGCCGAGCTCGGTGACGGCCTCGTCCTCGGTCTTGCCGATCAGGTCCGGCACGCTCACGTTGCCGCTCGAGATGAAGATCTTGACCGTGCCCCCTGCAGCGACGCTCTCGCCGTTGGCGGGGTCCGTCCGGGTCACGAGGCCCTTCTTGATGGTCCCGTTGTCCTCGGCCTCGACCGTCGGGTCGACCACGAGGTTCGCGGCGGTGATCTTGGAGCGCGCCTCTTCCTGGGTCAGGCCCGTGACGTCGGGGACCAGCACGGTGTCCGGCCCTGCGGAGAAGAAGACCTCGACCTCGGTGCCCGTGGCGACCGACGTCCCGCTCGCGGGGTCCGACTTGGTGAAGGTGCCCTCGGGCTCGGTCGACTCGGTGTCGCGCGCGTACAGGTACACCAGGTCGACCGCCTCGAGCGCCTGCTTGGCCGACTCCTGGGTCGTGGAGGCGTCGAACTGAGGCACTTGCACCTTGGTGGGCGCGTCCGGACGGGAGTTGATCACGATCATGGTGATGATCGCGGCGAGGGCCAGGACACCCACGGCGATGAGGGCCCACATCAGGCCGCGCCGCTTGGCGGGCTCCTCCTCGGGTTCCTCGGCGGACAGCCCGTTGCCGGGCTGGCCCGGAGGGACCGCTGCCGGGGCGACGCCCGTGGTCTCCCACGGGTTGGGGGGCGTCGCAGGGGCCGGGCTCATGACCTGCGTCGCGTTCTCGAGCGGCTGCTGGACCTGGGTCGCGGCGACCGCGGCTCCTGCCACGGCGCCCGCGGCCGCCGCGGCGGCCGCCCCGATGGCCGGGGCCGTGATGTGCCCGCCACGGACGGCGTTCTCGAGGTCGTTGCGGAACTCGGCGGCACTGCTGTAGCGCGCGGTCCGCTCCTTGGCGAGCGCCTTGAGCGTGATGCGGTCGAGGACCTCCGGCACGTCGGGTGCGAGGTCGCTCGGCCTGGCCGGGGCCTCCCGCACGTGCTGGTAGGCCACGGCGACGGGCGAGTCGCCGATGAACGGCGGGCGCCCGGTGAGCAGCTCGAAGAGCAGGCAGCCGGTCGAGTAGATGTCGCTGCGTGCGTCGACCGTCTCCCCGCGGGCCTGCTCGGGCGAGAGGTACTGGGCCGTGCCGATCACGGCGTGGGTCTGGGTCATGGTCGCCGCGGAGTCCGCGACGGCGCGCGCGATGCCGAAGTCCATGACCTTGACCGCGCCCGTGGGCGTGATCATGACGTTGGCCGGCTTGATGTCGCGGTGCACGATGCCCGCGTGGTGGGAGTACTCGAGGCCCGACAGCACGCCGGCCGTGATCTCGATGGCCTCGTCGATGGGGACGGCCTGTCCGTCACCGAGGATGTCGCGGACCGTGTGGCCCTCGACGTACTCCATGACGATGAACGGCACGTGCGCCGTCCCGCCGCCCGGCTCGGTGTGGGTGTCCTCGCCTGTGTCGTACACGGCGACGATGGCCGGGTGGTTCAGAGCGGCGGCAGCCTGTGCCTCACGACGGAAGCGTGCGAGGAACGACGGATCGCGTGCGAGGTCGGAGCGCAGGATCTTGATCGCCACGGTCCGTCCGAGGCGCGTGTCGTGGCCGATGTGCACCTCGGCCATGCCGCCTCGGCCGATGAGCTCACCGACCTCGTACCGGCCGGCGAGTACCCGGGGAGCGTTGTCCACCACTTAGGAATCCTTCGAGGTTGTCGGAGCCGAGGACGCAGAGGCCTCCGGCACAGTACTGAGCATCATCCCATCGCTGGACGTCGAGTCCTGGGACGAGTACAACGATCTGGTCACGGTCGCAGCAGCCGAGTCGTCCGTGCCGTCCCCGCCACCTCTGACGAGGGTCGCGACGAGGACCACGAGCAGCAGGATCAGCAGGGCCACGAGCGGCCACGACAGGCCCTTGGCGAACCCGCCGATCCGTTGGCCCGTCGTCGTCGAGGTGCGGCCGCCCGCGGGTTCCTGGGAGGCACGCCGTCGTTCGGCGCGCGTCACCCCGCCCGGCTGGGCCCCCGCGAGCGCGGGAGCCGACGCCGCGCCGGTGCGTGACGTCGTCGGGCCGGCGTCGGGGCGCCGCGGACGAGAAGCCGCCGCGCCGTGCATCTCCCGGCGGGGCGGGTACGAGCGCGGGGCTGCAGCGGGCTCCGCCCCGCCCGGCGCGTCCGAGCGCTCCCAGGGGAGCGCCTGGCCGGGGCGCGCAGCCTCCGGCGACGGCGCGACGGCCGGTGGAGGCGGCGGCGGTGGAGGGACGGCCTGGCCGTCGTACAGGACGTCGTCGCGGGCGACCGACGCGGCGGACGCCGGAGAGGGAGCCGAGAGCGCCGAGTAGCCCGACGGTGCCGAGAGCGCCGAGTGCCCGGAGTGCGCCGGCCAGCCGGAGGTGGCCGGACCTGCGGTGTCGGCCGCCGGCGCCGGGCTGACCGTGGGCAGCGGGCGTGAGCGCAGCTCGGCGGGGATCTCGAGGGGCGTGGGCGAGCTGGGTGCAGCCGGTGCGCCGTGCCGTGCGGGCAGGGGGCGGCGCGAACGCCTGCTCCCGGAGGCGGCCCCGGACCGGGCCGTGGCCCCCCACGGGTCGCGCGCGATGGTCTCGGCCAGGTCGTCGAGCGTCTGGGCGAGCGCGGAGGCCGGCATGGGTCGCGCCTTGGGGTCCTTCGCGAGCATCGCGTAGATGAGCGAGGCCAACGACGGGTGCACGTGCGCGGGCAGCGGCGGCACCTTCTCGTTGACGTGCGCGACCGCGATGTCGACCGGGGTCGTCCCCGTGAACGGCCGGTTCCCCACGACGGACTCGTAGGCCACGATCCCCAGCGCGTACACGTCCGACGCCCCGGTCGCGGCCTGGCCGATCGCCTGCTCGGGAGACAGGTACTGGGCCGTTCCCATGACCATGCCGGTCGCCGTCATGGGGATCTGGTTCGCCGCGAGCGACACCCCGAAGTCGGTGATCTTCACGACCCCCCGCGGCTCGAGCAGGATGTTGCCCGGCTTCACGTCGCGGTGGACGACTCCCGCGACGTGCGCGGCGTGCAGGGCGCGCGCCGTCTGCGCGAGGATCGGCAGCAGCTTGGCCGGCATGAGGACGGGCTCGCGCTCGAGCAGGTCCGCCATGGGCTCGCCCATGACGAGCTCCATGACGAGGAAGCCCGAGGCGTTCTGCTCGCCGTAGTCGTACATCTGGGCGATGTTCGGGTGCGACAGGGCCGCGCTGTTGCGCGCCTCGGTGCGCAGGCGCTCGAGGAAGTCCTCGTTGCCCGCGTACTCCTCGCGCAGCACCTTGACGGCGATCTCGCGGCCGAGCGCCTTGTCGTGAGCGACCCACACCTCACCCATGCCGCCGATCGCGATGCGGCGGACCAGGCGGTAGCGGTCGCCGAGCCAGAGCCCCTCGACCGGCCTCACTTGTTCAACACCGCCTCCATGACGGCCTTGGCGATGGGGGCGGCCACGGCGCCGCCCGTGGCCTCGTTGCCGCTGTCCCCACCGTTCTCCACGATGACGGCGACCGCGACCTGAGGGTTGTCGGCCGGGGCGAAGCCCGTGAACCAGGCGTGCGGGGCGGCGCCGCTCTGGTGCTCGGCAGTGCCCGTCTTGCCCGCGACCTGGACGCCGTCGATCTTCGCGGCCTTGCCCGAGCCGCCCTCGACCACGCTGATCATCATCGAGGTGAGCTGCGACGCGACGGTCGGCGAGACGGACGTGCGCAGGAGCGAGGGCTCGTTCTGCTGGACCACGTCGAGGTCCGCGCCGCGCACGGTCGCGACGGTGTAGGGCGTCATCTGCTTGCCGCCGTTGGCGATGGCCGCGGAGACCATGGCCATCTGGAGCGGGGTCACGCGGACGTCGCCCTGGCCGATCGAGGCACGCGCGAGCTGTCCCGCGTCGTCGGTGACCTCCGCGTCGGGGAAGTGGCTGGGCGTGACGGTCATGGGGATGCTGAGCTTCGAGTCGAAACCGAAGTCCTCCGCCTGGTCGCGCATCGCGTCGCCCCCGAGCGTCACGCCCAGGTCCGCGAACGCGGTGTTGCACGAGATGCGCATCGCGTCGGCGAGGGTCTGCTCGCCCGTCGGGGAGCAGCGCGCCCCGCCGAAGTTCTTCATGGTCTGGGTCGAGTTCGCGTACGGGTACTCGTCCGGTGCGGGGATCACGGTCTCGGGCGTGTACTGACCGCTCTCGAGCGCGGCGGCCGCGGTCACGAGCTTGAACGTGGATCCCGGCGGGTAGGTGTTGCCGGAGATCGCGCGGTTCACGAGCGGGTCGTCGTCCGCGTTGATGAGCGAGGTGTAGGCCTCGCGCGCGGCCTTGGTGTCGTGGGTCGCGAGCAGGTTGGGGTCGTACGACGGCTTGGAGACGAGCGCGAGGATCTTGCCCGTCGACGGCTCGATCGCGACGACCGCACCGCGCTGGTCGCCCATCGCGTCGTACGCGGCCTGCTGGGCTGCGGGGTCGATCGTCAGCTCGACCGACGCGCCCTGGGGCTTCTTGCCCGTGATGAGGCCCTGGAGACGGTCGATCCACAGCGTGCTGGCCTGGCCGTTGAGGAACTCGTTCTCGGTGCGCTCGATCTCCTTGGTCCCGTTGACGATCGAGAAGAACCCGGTGACGTGGCCGTACAGGGGCCCGTTCGTGTACGAGCGCTGGTAGCCGTACGGGTCGTCGATGGGGGTCGAGAGGGCCACCGACTCCCCCGCGACGACGATCGGGCCGCGGAAGTTGCCGTACTCCTGGTAGATCTGGCGGACGTTGCGGGGGTCGTTGTTGAGCGAGTCCGCCTGGACGAACTGGATGTAGGTGGTCGAGACCATGAGTGCCAGGAACATGACCAGCACAACGGTCGCCACTCGGCGCAGAGGGACGTTCACGGGGTCTTCCACTCGGTGTCTTCGATGATCTCGGTGGCTCCGGTGTCCGGGCCACCACCGACCTCGGGCAGGGCGGTGCGGACGACCTGCGTGGGCTGGTCGTCCGGGAGCGCGCCGTGCGCCCCGGGTTCACGCTGCCCGACGGCGGAGCGCCCGTCCGCGGGGTCGGCGGCACCGTGGGCGCCGGCCTGGACCGCGACGGGCTGGGGGCCCGTGTCCGGACGCTCGGTCGCGCGCGACGGGGCGACCTGGCCGCGCACGGGCAGGGAGGACGGCCGGCGCGCGTTGTCGGAGATGCGCAGCAGGAGCCCGACCACGAGCCAGTTCGCGAGCAGCGACGACCCGCCCTGCGCGACGAACGGCATGGTCAGACCCGTGAGGGGGATGATCCGGGTGATCCCGCCGATGACGACGAAGAGCTGCCACGCCATGACGAACGCGAGGCCACCTGCGAGGAGCTTGCCGAACCCGTCGCGGACGCCGATCGCGGTGCGCAGACCGCGCTCGACCAGGATGAGGTACATGACCAGGATCGCGAGCAGCCCCGTGAGCCCGAGCTCCTCGCCGAGCGAGGTGTAGATGAAGTCGGAGAACGAGTACGGCACGAGGCGGGGGTAGCCCTCGCCCCAGCCCGTGCCCGTGAGCCCGCCGTTGGCGAGACCGAACATGCCGCCCACGAGCTGGCCAGAGCCGCCCGGGTCGCGACCGTAGATCTCCGGGTCGAGGGGGTGGAGCCAGACGTCGACGCGCGCCTGGACGTGCGGGAACGCCGAGGCCGCGACGACCGCGCCCACGGCGAACATGCTCAGACCGATCGCGACCCAGCTGAACCGCTCGGTCGCGATGTACAGCATGGCCACGAAGAGGCCGAAGAACAGGAGGGAGGTCCCCAGGTCGCGCTCGAAGATGAGCACGGCGAGCGACGCGGCCCAGACGATGACGAGCGGCCCGAGGTCGCGCAGGCGCGGGAGCTGGAGCCCGAGGACCTTGGGACCGGCTAGTGCGAGCGTGTCCCGGTTGGTCACGAGGTAGCCCGCGAAGAAGATCGCGAAGGCGATCTTGGCGAACTCCGCGGGCTGGAGCGACATGCCGGCGATGTTGACCCAGATGCGGGCGCCGTTGATGTTGCGCCCGATCACGGGGAGCAGAGGCAGCACGACGAGCACCAGGCCGACGATCATGGCCGTGTACGAGTACTTCCGCAGGGTCCGGTGGTCCTTGAGGAGCCACACGACCACGCACGCCGCGACGACGCCCAGAGCCGTCCACATGAGCTGCTTGGAGGCGAGGTCCTGGTCGCGGCCGACGATCTTGCCGCCGATGTCGATGCGGTTGATCATCCCGAGGCCGATCCCGTTGAGGGCGATCGTGACCGGCAGGATGACCGGGTCGGCGTAGGGCGCCTTGAGGCGCAGGACCACGTGCCCGACGACGGCGAGCGCGACGAGTCCCGCGCTGTAGACGTAGAAGTTGGTGGGCAGCTCACCGAGCATCGACAGGCCGACGGACGCGTAGGCCCCGATGCCGAGGGCGAGGGCGAGCACGAGCAGGCCTGCTTCGGCCCGCCGCGAGGGACGTACCTCGTGGGGCTCGACGGTCGCCATCACGGGGCCGCCGGCGGGTCGGTCGTGGTCTCGGTCGTGGTGCCGTCGGCGGGGGCGGCAGGGGCCGTCGCCGGGTCGACCGGGGGCGTGGTCGCGCCGGTGCCCGCGGGCTCCTGCGTGCTCGCGTCGGCGTCGGCCCGGGCGTCGGCGACGAGGCGCGCCGCGCGGTCCCGGGCGTCGTCGATCGATGTGGCGCTGATGGTCTCGGTGAGCCGGTCGACGACGTAGGGCGGCAGGTCGTCGACCTTGTCCCCCGTGAGCTGGATCGGGGTCGAGAGCGTGAGGGGGCCCGCGCTGGTCGGGATGCCCCGGAAGACCGCGACCTGGCCGTCGGACACGCCCACGTAGTACTGCTGCTGCGTCCACCGGTAGCCGTAGAGGCCACCGGCGCCGACCACCGCGAGGATCGCGATCGTCACGACGGGGGCGATCCAGCGGCGCGAGCGCTTGCCGGGGCGGACGTCGGAGTCGTCGCCCGCAACATCCGTGCCGTCCTGGGGGGTCTCTGCGGTGTCGGCCGAGGCCTCCGGGGTCTCCTCGGCCGACGCCGTGGCGACGAGCGTGGCCGCGCGGGCGGCGGGGCCGTCCTGCGCCGAGGTCGGGCGGTCGCGGTCGACCGCGGCCGAGCCGACGACGACCGGCACGGTGGAAGGGCCCGCGCCGTCGGCCAGGGTGTCCAGGTCGACGACGTCGGCCACGACGACCGTCACGTTGTCGGTGCTGCCGGCCCGGAGCGCGAGCTGGAGGAGGTGGTCGGCGCACTCGTCGGTGTCCGCGACGGTGCTCAGGGTGTGCTCGAGCGTCTCGATGCTCACGAACCCCGACAACCCGTCGGAGCAGAGCATCCAGCGGTCGCCGGGGCGCGCCTCGCGTACCGACATGTCCGGTGTGAGGTCGACGTCGAAGTCGCCGAGGACCCGCATCACGACGTTGCGCTGCGGGTGGTACTCGGCCTCCTCCGGGGTGATGCGGCCGGTGTCGACGAGGTGCTGGACGAACGTGTGGTCGGTCGTGACCTGGTTCAGGACGCCGTCGCGCAGCAGGTACGCGCGGGAGTCGCCGAGGTGCGCCATCGCGAGGGCGTTGCCGCTGCGCAGGATCGCGGTGACCGTGGTGCCCATGCCGGCGAGCTCGGGGGTCAGCTCGCTGCGCTCGACCAGGTCCTGACGCGCGCTGTCGATCGACGCCTCGAGGTGGGACAGGGCGTCGTCGGGCCCGTGCGACTCCCCGTCGAGAGGCGCGAGCGCCGCGATGGCGAGCGAGGACGCGACGTCGCCGCCCGCGTGCCCGCCCATGCCGTCCGCGACGACGAGGAGGTGCGGACCCGCGTACCCGGAGTCCTGGTTGTTCGACCGGACGAGGCCGACGTCGGAGACCGCGGCGTACCTGAGTGCGATGTTCATGGCGCGCTACCGCTGCAGCTCGACGATGCTCTGCCCCACCCGCACGCTCACTCCTGGGGCGAGGGGCTGGATCCCGGTGATGCGCTGCTCGTTGATGTAGGTGCCGTTCGTCGAGCCGAGGTCCTCCACGTACCAGGTGCCACCCTGGGGGAAGATCCGGGCGTGCCGGGACGACGAGTAGTCGTCGTCGAGGACAAGGGTGCAGCTCGGGGCGCGGCCCAGCAGGATCGAGGACGCGGAGAGCGGGACCGTGGTCCCGCGCAGCGGGCCCGCGGTCACGACGAGCCGGGAGGGCCCGGTCGGGGCCGGGGACGCGGGAGCAGCAGGGGACGGGGCCGAGGGGGCCGACGCCGCCGCACCGCGCCCGGCGGTGGGCGCGGGACGGTGCCCGTCCTCGCGCGTCTTGCCCTTGCGTGCCGTGATCTTGGTGCCGTACAGGTCGCGTCGCAGCACGCCGATCGCGGCGAACACGAACACCCACAGCAGGACCAGGTAGCCCAGCCGCAGCAGGGTGAACGTCAGCTCGGTCATGCGGGGTGGATCACCATTCCTCGTTCTCGGGCGCACCCGTCCAGAACATGATGCGGGTCCGCCCGATGGTCAGGCTGTTCCCGTCGAGCAGGGTAGCGGCCGGGACCTGGTGGCCCTCGACGAAGAGTCCGTTCGTGGAACCGAGGTCCGTCGCGATGACCCCGTCCTGCGTCACCCGGATCTCGAGGTGACGGCGCGAGACCCCGGGGTCGTCGACGACGATGTCCGCCTCGGAACCGCGGCCGATCACGGTCACGGGACCGGTCAGCAGGTAGCGCTGGCCGTCGATGTCCACCAGGGGGTGGCGTGCGCTCGGGGCCGACGCCGTCGCCGGCGCGACGTTCCCGCGCACGCTCGCGGAGCGCAGCTGGAAGCGGCCTGTGTCGAGCGAGTCGTTCTGCTCGAAGGACACGCTGACCGGGCCGACGAACGCGTAGTGCTGCGACGCCGCGTGCTCGGTGACGTTGGCCGCGAGCTCGTCGGCGAGCGACTCGGCCCCCCAGCCGTCGACCTGCGCGTAGTCGTCCGGTGACAGCTCGATGGTGAACTGGTTGGGCACCACGGTCCGGTCGCGGTCCACGACCGCGGCCCGGTCGTCGACCTCACGACGCAGAGCGCTCGCGAGCTCGACAGGCTTGACCTCGCTGCGTCCGACCTTGAAGGCGTTGTTGACGACGCGTTCGACGCCCTTCTCGAAACGATCCAGGACTCCCATGCCACCTCCTCCCTCATCGACGTTCCCACGACCGGGGTACACGGTCCCCGGGCAGACTACCTAGATCGTAACGACCCGGGGCCTCGACGGGCCGGGAATCTCCCGGAATCGAGGGGGAGATCGCGGGGAGATCGGGTGACTCGGGCGTGAGGCGCTCCGTGGAGCGGCTACTGTTCTCTCTGGTGCACCACCGAGCTCTGGCCCGGTCGGGGCGCAGGTGGAAGAGCGCACGAGGACGGCCGTCCGACCGATGCACGGTTGGGTCCGCTCTCGTGATAATCTTCTGCGGCACGCGCGAGTGGCGGAATGGCAGACGCGCTAGCTTCAGGTGCTAGTGTCCGAAAGGGCGTGGGGGTTCAAGTCCCCCCTCGCGCACGTGAGGGTTGTTTCCTTGGAACAGCCCATGTTGTAACGAATCTCCTGTCCGGAGTCATCCGGGCGGGAGATTCGTCGTTTCCGGGGTTCCTCGATGGGTGTGGCCGGGTGGTTCGAGCGTGGTGTTGCCGCTCGGAGGGTGCTGTTGCCCCGGTTCTGCTGGCATGCGGGTGTTTCGGGGCGCGTTGGTGCGTTCGAGGTCCTGCTGGTGGTGAGTGACGTGGTCGCTGTCTAGAGGCTTGGCGGGGTCAGGGGCCGCGGGTGCGGTAGATCCAGTCGGGTTCGTGACGGTGGGGTTTCTCGTCGAGCTCGATCTGCCAAGGGTCTGGGAGCCCGCGTTCGATGTACCAGTGGTGCAGGTGGCGCATGTTGTAGCCGGCGAACGCCAGGGTGAGCAGGAACGTGGTTGCGGTGTGGCCGAAGACGCGCAGGTAGCCGCGGTTCATGCTGGTGGTGTTGTAGCGGATGTTGCCGAAGAGGCCTTCGATCAGGCTGCGTCGTGCGAAGGACAGGGCCCAGGTGGTCGATCGCCAGGGTAGGTGCTGTCGGTCGCGCGCCCGCAGGGTGTCGGGGACGGTCAGCGTGACTCCGCAGCCGCACGGCACGCCCTGGGTGCAGTTGGTGGTCGGTACGGCTGGGCCCAGGCGCATGGTGGCGGGGGTGTTCGAGCAGCGTACGTGCCCGGCGAGAGCGGGTCCCTTGAGGCGTTGGGTTCCCCGGGTGTCGTCGTGGCGGCTGTGCGGGACGAGGCGGAAGGGCTCGCGGGCGTCGAACTGTTCGTGGATGCGTGACTTGTCGGCGGCTGTGTCGGTTGGCTTGGGCGGCTCGAGGTCGCGGAGCGCCTGTGGGAGCGCGCTGGAGTAGAGGTGGCCGTCCTGCCAGATCGTTCCTGCTCTCGGTCCAGGGCGGGTGCCTCGCTGGGAGATGTGGAGGTCCATGACGAGGCGGATGCCTCGGTTACGCAGCGGGTGGGCGAGGTTCTCCGCGCTGGCAGTCGTGTAGCCGCGGTCCAGAAGGACCTCGTCGGCTCGGTGCCGCGTGGCGTGGAATGCGTCCAGGAGGCTCAGCGCTGCGGGGGCAGAGCCGCGGGACCCGGGGCGCACGGCGATCCCGAGGGCCAGCTGGGGTATCGGTTCTCCCCCTACCGATGGGCAGCCGGTTATCGCGTGGGTCGAGTACCCATGGAACCGGGACGTGGGGCGCCGGTCGGTCGAGGTGCGATATCCCCATGCGGCGTCGTGGTCCGCGGACCAGTAGGTGTCGTCGTTCTCGTCGATAGAACGGTGTCCTGGGCGTGCATGGCTCTCGAAGTCAGTGCTGTCTATGGCGACCGTCGTGGGAATCGGGACGGTGGCGGGGATGCTGGTCAAGATCATCCGCACAGCGAACTCGTCCAGGTTCGCCGCGATGTAGTAGCAGGTGGGCGGACAGGGCCAGGCGTCGCCTGTGCGCGGGTCGGCTTCTAGCTCGTGGTTGTGCACGGAGCAGGTGCCGGACTCGATCTCTCGGAGGAGGGCTCGGTATCCGCTGTAGAGGCGGGCGTACCGGATGGAGCGGTCGATCGGGAAGCCCAGTTTGAGTCGCTGTGACTTTGTCAGGATCTTCAATTCGGCGGCGACGTCGGTGAGGAGAAGCCGTTCGGGTGCTGTCAGGCCGTGGAAGACGATTGCCGCGAGGACTGCTTCGACGGGGTAGAGACGTCTGCGGCCCTTGGTCCGGTGAGTCGCTGCGACCAGTCGGAGTGCTTCGGGTGAGTGCGCGTAGGCGGAGGCGCGACGAAGTCGCTGATTGACGGTGAGCGGGATCTGGTGCGCACGGACGGTGCTGGCCTCCGGTGAAGGACGCTGGGCTGTCGCTAGTGCGAGACTCATCGGCGGGTCAATTCCTCGAACAGGCTCGCTTCGTCGATCGGTGGCAGGTAGGCCATGAGGTGACCGAACGTCTTCCAGGACGTGACACCCGCCATCTGGGCGAGACCGTTGAGGTGGACCCGGTTCTTCAGATGCTGCAGCAGCCAGGTAGCGCGCAGCCGATGCGCCTTGAGGTCAGGGCAGTCCGGCGGAAGGTCGATGTCCTCGAGCAGATGCCCGAGGGGTGCGCGGTCCCATCCCTTGGCCACGAACCCGAGGATCGACGAACCGGGACCCTCCACGCGGATCCGATCGAGGGTGACATTGTGGGGCGGACTCACAGGGACGAGGCGAGTTCGATCACCAGGGATCCTCAGGCATAGGCGCCCATGTCGTTCAACGAGGTCATCGGTCGTGGCCGACCGTGCCTCGCGCGGGTAGGCGCCGGTCCCGAGTCCGATCGCAAGGAGAGCGCTCAAGCGGCGTCGCTGCAGCGCCGTGCGTTGATGTGCGGCGACCTCAAGCAGACGAGCGACCTCCGCCGGCGTGTAGGGGACGATCGCATAGTCCCCGCGCAGGCGCTGGGCTCGCGGGGGCCACGGCGCCTTACGCGTCACGGCCGCGGAGAAGCGACGCAGATCGGAGCGCCGGGTGGCCCGTGATGACTCGGCAAGGTGTCCGCACGCGACCGCGATGTAGCGCTCGACCATGTCCGGGGTGAAGATCGCCTCCCGGTCCAGCGGCATCCCCTGGCAATGCGCCCAGACGACGAACTGCGACAGGGTCCTCATGGTCTCGGTCGCCCGACGCCGGTCGACGGGTTCCAGGTCGAGCCCGACCTGGCAGGTGAACTGGGCGACCGGGCCCAGTGCTCGGGGCGGATCGCGTTCGGTCGGTAGCCGCGCACGACGTTGGTGGCGTGGGCGAGTTCTTCGGCGTGGCGGTTGACGGACTCAGTTCCAGAAGAGCACTCTGAAGGTGCTGAAGACATGGAAGTACCCCCAATTGGACTTGCGGGTGTTTCTGACAGCGGCGGTAAGAGTCCGCTGTAGTGGCGTGGCGATCGGGTTCAGGAGTTGCCTCTCCTGGGCCCGTTTTCGCGCGTTCGGCGCCCTGCGCCGAGCCCGATCAGTCCATAGAGGCGCCGTTGCCGTTGTCGAGGGCGCGGGAGAGGACGTTGGCGAGCACCACGGTCACGGGAAGCCCGGACTCATGGGCTGTGTCGTACAGGCGCTGGGCAACGGTGGCGGGGATGCGGGCGTCGAAACGCACCAACTCATCCGGCCTGTAGGCGCGCTCGTGGGACGCAGGTCTACCAGTACGTGCGGATCGGATAACGATCCGGCCCTCATGACGCTCGTCCACCTGCTCCACCTCCCGATCGAGACCCCACACATCCGACGACACTCGGGTCCGCAGACCCGAACAGTCGGATGGTCAGTCCGATTCACGAGGGTTGGTGGTCCTCTTTAAGCGCTCCGAGGCAGATTGTCTAGACGATGCGGCATGCTCCTGCATTAGGTCAGGGCGACTGTCTCCAAGGTAGCGAAGACCCTCAAGCCTCGGGTGCTAGACACGCGGAGTCCTGTTTGAAGCTGAAAACTGGTGGGCCCGGCGATCTCGTGTTGGGGATGCGGGGGCTGCCGGAGGAGTCAGGGGCTGCGGGTCGGGACCTTGTCTACAAGCGACTTGATCAGTTCGATATAGTCCCCGCCCGCCACCTCGTTGCTGGGCTCTTCGGGGCGGAGCACGAAGATGGCTTGAGCGGCCGCGGCTCTGATGTCCTTCTGCTCCGTGTCAGGTAGGTTCGCGATGAATGGCTCGAGGGCCGTAAGGGCGAGCTGGACCTGCTTCGCCCGCCGTTCCTCCCGGCGATGCTGTGAGGACTCTCGTGCCGCGTAGGCGCCGACGCCGGCAACGGCCGCGGTGACTCCTAGGCGGGCGAGCGCAGCTTCCCAGCCCGTTGCTCCCTCCCCGTACCAAGGGAACGAGCTCGCGATGAACCAGACGCCCGCGACGCCGAAGACGGCTGCAGCTATGGACCGCCAAGTGGTCGCGGCTTTGTTCTGTTCGTTGGCGTACGTCCCGAAGTCCGTGGCGGTCGAGTTCGCCCCGACCGCTTGGAGCACCTTCACGGACTTCGCTTCGTGCTCCTCCATGCGCTGTGTGTGGGCTTCTGCTTCATCCTGCTGCGAGTTGAGCTGCTTGGCCCAGGCTTCCTTCCGCGCATCCTCGCCCGCGGTGAACTTCGTCTGAAACCCGGCGATGGCTTCGTCGATCCGGCCCTTCTGAGTTTCAGCGGTCGTGCTGAGAGCCTCGACGCCGCGGGCAACCTCGATGACCTGGTCCTGCACTCTGGCGACTAGTTGCTCGGCGGCTGCTCGTTGCTGCGCTTCGTAGTCCACGATCGCGGTATCGGTCGTCGCGAACTTCTCGTCCAGGGTGGCGAGGTTCTCTCGTGCTGCCGTGAGCCCTGATTGAACAGTAGCGATCTGTGAAGTTAGGTTCTTGATCTTCGCCGGCCACGGCTGAGGCCAAGCGCCGACTATCTGCGCATTTGAGTCAAACGAGTATCCGGAGTAGTTTCCGGTGAATGCGCTTGTTGTGTTGGGAAGGGAGCCGTGGATGAACTCTACGTATTGGGTGACCTGACTAAGCGAGGTCTGGGAGATGGTGATGTCGGGGTTATCTCGCATCCCGTCCAACCTAGCCAATAGCGCCTCGAGCATCTCGGTATGATCTGGATCGCCAACAAGCTCACCAGCATCCTGTAGCTCGCCAAGTCGGCCCTTGGTCCGGTCGACAGCGTCCCAGATCGCGTGAGACCGATAGTTCTCCATCCAACCCATGCGGAGAGTGTGCCCCATGTGAGAGGCGATGTCCCGAACATGCGCTCGCGCCGGACACGCGGGACCCCGGGCGCCTATGCGCCTGGGCCTTGGCGTGGCCAGTGCGTCTGTGGACGCAAGGTCCCGGTCAGGTTCTCCTGGCCGGGACTCTATTCGTCCGGGGCGGGTTGCGGGTGGTGGTCGTGCGGTGCGGCGCGCGCCTGGCGGAGCTCGATGGCGTCAGCGAGCAGATCCGGGGGGCCGAGGAAGCACGCGAGCGGCAGGATGGTGCCGTGGCGACTAGGGAACTGGGCAGCGCGGCCTGGACGAGCTGGGCCGCCATCTCGTCCGGCGTCACGCACAAGACCGCGCATCCCGGTGAGCACGGGTCCGCTTCCTCCGGTGTCGGCGTTGATACGGACGTCATAGCCATGGTCCCTGCGGGCACCATCAGGAGTTGCTGTGACTAGCTGGTGAAACGCATCCCAGAGTCGCTCTCACAAGCGGGTCGCGCTCTACGGGATCCGTCACCCAGATCTCCTGCAGGCCGACGCGGCGCTGGCCGTGTGAAGTCAACGACACAGCCCCTTGCGAGGGACCCAAGGACCGGCATACCAGGGTGAACCCGCCGGATATCTGCCAAGACGCGGCTGTGGGGTGGGGGATCAGCACGATCCGGGGGCGCACCCTGAGGCGAAGTTGCCTGGGTCCTCCTGGTCGAGAGACTGTTGTGCGCGACAACGTTGAACGCTCCGTTGACGTGGTCGACGGCTCGCGGGCCGGATCTGGTTGACCCGTCCCGGGCGTTCACGTCGTATAGGCGGCCTGCTACTGACCTGCAGGAGTCGATGCCTCGGGACTTTATGCGTCGAAGCGGAAGCCGAACAGGCCGCCATCGTCGGTGTCGTCTGTGAGTACGGGCGCCCGCGCAAAGTGACGTTCTCTCCTTCTATGAACTGGGCCGACGCCAGTGCCGGAGATTCGTTGCGGTCGGGTCGGGTACGACGAACGCGACGGAGTGGATGGCACGGGTGACTGCGACGTAGAGACCGCAGGCGGACTGATCAGCGAGAGGATTCCCACCAGTCAAGAACTGCGTGATCGGCTGCGTCGGGTAGATCAAGGTCCGTTCGAACGTGAGGCCCTTGACGGCGCCGAAGTTCTGGAACGGCAGGTCGACGCCCCTGGCTACTGTGATCTTGGGGCGAAGCGGCTGAGGGTTGTAGGCGGCGAGGTACTCCTCGACGTCGCTCTCATCTACTGCGAAGACACCGTCATGCTCGGTTTTGAGTTTCTGTTTGGAGACAGTGTTTGGGAAGGAGAATTTGGGCGGAAAGATCGTGTCGGAGAACGTAGCGATCTCTTGGTTGGACCGCCATGTGTCGGCGTTGTACTGGATTTCCAGGAGCCCTGACTCCTCCTGTGCGTTGAACCAGTCGAGCATCTTGACGCCCCGGTACTTCTTGAGGTTTGGGTCCTGGGGGTTGGTGTCGAACACCGACTGGCGGACATCGCCGACCATGTGGATGTCGATCCCGTCAGCGTTCATCAGCATCCCGAGGATATGCAGGTCACATCCGGTGAGGTCTTGGACCTCGTCGAGGTAGATCTCGTCGTAGATGTTGGTCAGGCGGTCGATGACAGCGCCCTTGCTTGCGAGCACGACGTCGTGTGCGAGCTTGGAGAGATGCAGTTTGTAGGCTCGGCCGTCGGCGTCGAGGAAGCGTGGGGCACCGGTCGCGTAGCGACCTCCGGCTGGTTTGCCATCGAAGTTCAGGCCGCGGAGATGGCGTCCCGAGTATTTGAGGGGCAGGTACGGGCGGATACAGTGTCGCATCAGGAACGCATACCAGCCCAGGACTTCGGGCACTGCGCCGGGAGGGCATGTGGAGCGCAGTCGTCGTTCGAGTTCGGCTTGACCGGTCGTCGTGTAGGTGACGGCCAGGCGACGGACGCTCTTCGGACCGTTCGCGCAGGCATTGACGATCGACTGCGTCTTGCGTGAGCCCGCGACGGCGAGCATCGCCCGGTTCATGCGACGAACTCGATCGCCTGGATCAGGTACTCGGGGTAGGCGATCGATTGGTCAGAGTCCGCTAGCCGCAACGCCGCGTCCGTCTTGTGATCATGCATCCACTTCTGCAAGTCGACCGATTTGTCGGTAATGCCGAGAGCGTTACGTAGCGCGGACTCGTCAGCGGTGTTCGCGTTGATGACCTGGGGCTCGAGGGTGCGGCCGAGGCCGGGGTCACCGATGAAGAGTTCACGCTTGCCACCCGAAAGGTACTGAGCGACGCGGCTCCTCCAGTGCTCGGGTTCCTGACCGTCGTTGTCACGGATCGCGGCGACCGCGTGATGGTCGAGCGCTGCGGCGAGCTCTAGCGCTCGGGCGAGTGACACACCTTGCATCGAGACGATGTCAATTCCTACGTCGATGGGCTTCTTATCGTGCTTGTCGAGGAAGGCGCGCTCGAAGAGCATCTCGTCGGATGGCCCTTCGACCAGGACAAGTTTGTCGGCTAGGACAAGGCGCAGGGTGTCGAAGCCGGACAACTTCCGAAAGTAGGTGGCAGTTTCCGGGCTGATATCGGAGAACCTTGACGCCTTGCCCGCGTGCAGGAGGCGGAGCCGGTCGACTCCGAGTCGGTTCAGGACGTAGGAGCTGTGCGTCGTGATGAAGACCTGCCGCCCGCCGGCCAGCTTCTCGATCCGGTCGATCAACCTGGTCAAGGCGGTGTGTGAGAGGTGGTTCTCGGGCTCCTCGATGAGCACGTATGCGGTACTCGACGCCGAACGGTTCATGGCGAGGGCCACCTTGATTGCAGCCTGCTGACCCTGACCTGCAAGGGCGAACGGCACGTCCTCGACATGTGGCACGACACTGGTCTCCCATGCCGCGGCAGCCGACTGGTCCATCTGAAGACCAAGAGTCCGATCGTACAAGGTGACACCTTCCGCGGCGATGCGCTTGTTGACGTCGACGAGTGCGTCACGCGCGACGGAGTGTCGGGCACCTCGGTGCGCCACGGAGATGGCGGCGCGTTCCTTGGCGTCCATAAAGTTCGTCAGCATCTCGCGGGTGTTGTGGTCTACTCCGTGCGTCGAGCGGATCGTGCGCGAGTCGATGAATGCGACGCCGAGACCGTTCGGGCGTCTGTGTAGTCGGGCGTCAGAGAAGTCGCGCCACTCAACCTCGTAATACTCGACCGGGAGGATGTTGGGCCTGTTTGCATCCGCGAGGTATTCGGCGAGTTCGACTGCGTAGTCGTTCGAGGGTCGGATGTGAAGTCTCACCCCGGGTGCGTCGATCTTGAGGGAGTTGTGTACGCCACGGAGAAGTTGGACGTCCGGGCCGGAGGGCGAGAGGTAGAGCTCGATCAGGATCTCCGGCGGGTCCACTGGTGTGGCCGCGGACAGTGACGAGAAGTAGTTGGCGACTTGCTGCTGGTTGAACCAGTAGGGATTGAGAACATCCTCGACCCAACGGCCGTTGACCCGCCCGGTCAAAGCGAGGCTGATCGCCTCCAGCAGTGTCGACTTCCCGGCCTCGTTGCCTCCTACGACGATGTTGAGCCCAGCGGACGGCTTCATCTCGAACCTCTGGTAAAGCCGGTATCCCTGAACGACGATGCGCTCGATCATGCTCCGAACCACTCTCCTCGTGAACCCTCAAACCGGACACATCGCCTCGAATTGAAGCACCAGGCGCTGACACTCGGCGTGGCAAATGCGGTCCCACACCGGGTGAAATCCTCAAGCCGCGGCCGTAGATGGGGTGCCTAGGTGTTCCTCGCCCGCGTGGCGCACGTCGAGCGCCGAAGGTGTGCCTGGAGGTATGGCTCGGGTGTGCCTGGGCGTCGCTGGGGTCGCATGTCTGTGCAGGTCAGCCACTTTCCGAAACCCCCCACGTGATGTACGAAGGCCCCGGATCTCAGATCCGGGGCCTTTCGTCGTTCCCGGGGTCGGCTCGAGGTGTCGCCCGACGGGTCCACCGTGCGCGCTTCCCGCGCAGACGCTGGACGAGCCCCGCGCTGCGCAGGTGCTCCACGACCTGGGGCGGCAGGTCTGCGAGCACGGTCGGTCGCGGCGAGCCCGCCGTGCGCGGCAGCAGGCTCACGGTGCCCGCGTCGCCCGTGACGACGAACGTGGCGCTCGCGGGTCCGGGCCGGTAGACGACGCTCCGGAGGGTGGCGAGCGGCTGCTCGTGCACGAACGATCCGCCGTCGGTGATCGAGAGGTGCTGTGCGGTGATGCTGATCCGGTAGGGGCGAGACCGTGACCCCACGCCCAGCGCCACGGTCACCGACACGATCGCGAGCGGGGCGAGCAGCCACCAGGGCGCGCCGCGCCCGTTGATCGAGGCCATGACGTCGTCCAGGTCGATCCCCAGGCCGGCCAGCACGGCGAAGGTCGCCCCGGTCACGACGACGCCGAGTGCGAGGAGAAGAGTGACGAGGGTCGCGTGGCGCATCCGGAGCGCGGTCGTCTCGAGGGTCGCGATGCCGTGGACGACGTGCCAGGCGTTCACCTCGAGGTCCTGCCGCTCGGTACGGGCTCGGCCTGGTCTCATCCGGGGAGTCTGCCAAAGCGAGGCTCCGCTCGGCGACCATACCTAGACCTGCTAGGTTAGAACACCTAGCAGCACTAGGCATAGGAGTGTCATGCACATCGACAAGGACCTGGTCGCGGCCTCGGCCACACCGCTCGTCCTCGGCATCCTCGCCGACGGCGAGTCGTACGGCTACGCGATCGTCAAGCGCGTCAACGAGATCTCGGACGGCCGCATGCAGTGGACCGACGGGATGCTCTACCCCCTGCTCCACCGGCTCGAGCGTCTCGGGCACGTCGAGGCGTCGTGGGGAGTGTCCGAAGTCGGGCGCAGGAGGAAGCACTACGCGATCACCCCCGCCGGGCGCGAGGCCCTCGCCGAGCGGCAGGCGCAGTGGAGCGTCGTCGCCGACGCGCTCCAGAAGGTGTGGAGCGACGCACGCGACACACAGGCCCCGCGGACCGTCGCCGAGGGGTGGGCCTGATGAGCACGCACCCCGAGCTCGAGGCGCAGATCGACCAGTGGCGCGGCTACGTCCAGCGCCGCCAGGCGATCTCCACGGCCGACGTCGACGAGATGGAGGACCACCTGCGCGAGCAGGTCGCCGACCTGACCGCGACCGGCCTCGACGACGACGAGGCGTTCCTCGTCGCGGTCAAGCGCATGGGCAACCTCGACGAGGTCTCGCGCGAGTTCGCCCGCGAGCACTCCGACCGCCTGTGGAAGCAGCTCGTCCTGGTCCCCGACGCGGCCGTGGCCGGTGGCGGCTCACCGCGGTGGCGCGAGCTCGCGGTCGTGCTCGCGCTCGCCGTCGGCGCGGGGCTCGCGGTCAAGGTCGCTGCGGAGACCATCAGCGACGAGACGGTCCTGCTGCGCAACGTCAGCCTGCTCGTCTTCCCCTTCCTCGCCGGGTACTTCGCGTGGAAGCGCCGCCTCACCTGGGGTGTGGGCGCCATGCTCGCGATCCCGTTCGCGGTGCTCGCGGTCGTCCTCAACGTCTACCCCTTCGCGCCCGAGGGCTCGACCCTGCTGCTCGCGGCCCTGCACGCCCCGGTCGTCCTGTGGGCCCTCGTCGGGGTCGCGTACGTCGGCGGGCGCTGGCGCTCGGACAGCGGTCGCATGGACTTCGCCCGGTTCACGGGCGAGCTCGCGATCTACTTCACGCTCCTCGCCCTGGGCGGCGGCGTGCTGCTGAGCCTCACGTTCGGGACGCTGAACCTCGTGGGGATCGACCCCGAGCCGTTCTTCGAGGGCTGGGTCCTGCCGTTCGCCGTCCCGGGCGCGCTCGTCGTCGCTGCCTGGCTCGTCGAGGCCAAGCAGAACGTCGTCGAGAACATCGCCCCCGTCCTCACGCGCGTCTTCACCCCGCTGACCGTCGTCATGCTGCTCGTGCTCTTCGTCGTGCTCGCGACCGCCGGCTCCCTGCTCGACACCGACCGCGGCCTCCTCATCCTCATGGACGCGATCCTGGTCCTCGTCCTGTGCCTGCTGCTCTACTCGGTCTCGGCCCGCGACCCCCTCGGCCCGCCGCACCTGTTCGACGGGCTGCTGCTCGTCCTGGTCGTCGCGGCGCTCGCGGTCGACGCCGTCGCGCTCACCGCGATGCTGACCCGCATCGCCGAGTTCGGGTTCAGCCCCAACAAGGTCGTGGCCCTGGGCCTCAACGTGCTGCTGCTCGTGCACCTCGTGGGCTCGGCCCTCCTGCTGACCGGGTTCCTGCGGGGGCGGCGCCCGTTCGCGGCCCTCGGCCGGTGGCAGACGCAGTTCCTGCCGGTCTACGCGGTCTGGGCAGCGGTCGTCGTCGTGGTCTTCCCGCCCGTGTTCGGGTTCGTCTGACCCGTCGCCGTCGCCGTCGCCGTCGTCGTCGCCGTCGCCGTCGCCTCGGCAGCGGCCCGGCGGCGGCCCCGCTTCGGCCCCCTCCGGCCCGCCGTCGTAGTCTCGGAGGATGACCGACGACGCTCTGGTCGACTGGCTCCTCGACGCGGACCCCGCACTGCGGTGGCGGGTCGAGCGCGACCTCGTCCGAGCCCCCGACGAGGTCTGGCAGCAGACACGGTCCCGCGTCGCGACCGAGGGCTTCGGTGCTCGTCTGCTCTCGCTGCAGGACCCGGACGGGCAGTGGGCGGGTGGTGCGTTCTTCCCCGCCGACTTCGACATGGACGGCCCCGAAGCCCGGTCCGGCACCGGTCAGCCCTGGACCGCGACGACCTGGTCGTTGAACGCGCTGCGGGAGTGGGGGCTCGACCCGGCGGTCCTGCGCGAGCGCCGGACCGCCGAGCTCCTGGCGCAGAACAGCCGCTGGGAGTACGACGACCTGCCCTACTGGGGCGGGGAGGTCGACTGCTGCATCAACGCGTGGACCCTGGCGAACGGCGCGTGGCTCGGTGCCGACGTCGCGCCCCTCCTCGACGCGATGCTCGCGGTGCGCATGGCCGACGGCGGCTGGAACTGCGAGTGGGTCGAGGGCTCGGTCCGGTCCTCGTTCCACTCGACCCTCAACGTCATCAAGGGACTCCTGGCGCACCAGGCCGCGACGGGCGGTACCGACGAGACGCGCGAGGCACGGCGCTCGGCCGAGGAGTACCTCCTGCGTCGAGGCCTGTTCCGCCGCGAGTCGACGGGAGAGCCCGTCGCGTCCTGGGTGCGGTACTTCACCTACCCGTACCGCGCGTTCTACAGCGTGCTCAACGCGGCCGTCCACTTCCGCGAGGCGTCGCTGCTCGACGGTACGCCCCCGGACCCTCGCATGGCCGAGGCGATCGGGATGATCCGGGCAGCTCGGCAGCCGGACGGGACCTGGCTCCAGTCGCCGCGGCACCCGGGCACGGTGTGGTTCGAGGTCGACGCGCCGGCAGGTGAGGCCTCGAGGTGGCTGACCCTCGACGCGACGCTCGTGCTCGCCTGGTGGGACGGACGCTAGCGCCGCGCTCCGCCGTCGGGCTCGCCGTGCCCGCCGGGCAGCCGAGACGCCCGGCCGCTTGTCCCACGGACGGACTTCCTTCCTCTCCCCCGGTGTGTGACAGTGGGCCGGATGCTCCGGTGCACACCCCCCGATCGCACCGCAGGACCCCTGGAGGAACCATGACCGACGTGCACGTGCCCGTCGCCGCCGACCATGTCGTGACCGTCGACGACGAGGGGACCCGCACCGGGACCTTCGCGCGCAGCGCCGTCCACACCACCGAGACGCCGCTGCACCTCGCGTTCTCCTGCTACGTGGTCGACGACGCCGGTCGCCTCCTGGTGTCCCGCCGGGCGCTGTCCAAGCGCACGTGGCCCGGGGTGTGGACCAACTCGTTCTGCGGGCACCCGCGCTGGACGGAGACGACCGAGCAGTCGATCGTGCGCCACGCCGCGCACGAGCTGGGCCTCGAGATCACGGGGCTCGAGGTCGCCGTGCCCGGCTTCCGCTACCGGGCCGTGGACGCGTCGGGCGTCGTCGAGAACGAGATCTGCCCCGTGTACGTCGCGCGCGCCGCGAGCGACCTCACGGCCAACCCGGACGAGGTCGCCGAGCTCGCGTGGGCCGAGCCCGGCACGCTGGGGCGCGCGGTCGACGCCACGCCGTGGGCGTTCAGCCCATGGATGGTCCTGCAGGTCGCGGCGCTGCGCGACGCGGCGAGCGGGCCCGACGGCGCCGTCTCCCCCCTGCTGGCAGAGGTCGCCTCGGCCCTGGGCTGAGCCGGCTGAACGGCCGGGCGGGTCGGGCGCCCGGCCCGCCCGGCAGTCCGCCGCGCCGTGCGAGGGAGCTCAGCGCGCCCCGGCCCGGACCTGCAGGCTCGTGGAGCGCAGGCGCTCGGGCAGGTGCAGGTGGTCGGCGTCCGCGACGCTCACGCGCAACCGCCGGGCGGGCAGCGCGTGCGGCAGGACGAGGTCGGCTCCCGGCTGGCCCGAGAGCCGCAGCGCGGCGGCGAGCTCGTGCACCAGGACCTCCTGACGGTGGGCGTCGCGCACCGAGAACACCCACAGGTCCTGCCGGCCGGGCTGCGGCTGCCAGGTCCCGGTCCGCCTGAAGGCGCGCGAGACCTCGGCCGTGGGCCCGACGAACGTGACCGAGCGCAGCGACCACAGCGCCGTGCGGTTGGTCGCGGACGCCCCCTGGTCGGCCTTGAGCAACGACACGGGTCGCTGCGTCCCGACGATCGCGGCCACGCTCGGCGCCACGACGTCCGCGTAGGGCACGGCGTACGGGCTCAGGAACGGACCGAACGAGCCGACCACGAGCCCTCGCTCGAGCACGAGGAGCTTCTCGCTCGCGACGAACCGCAGGATCACGGCCAGGACGAGCCCCATGCCCACCGCGAAGATCGCGACCTGCAGGACGCTCCCGTTGAACGCCATGACGGCGACGACGAGGGCGAAGACCCCGGCCACGATCCCGATCGCGCGAGCCGACAGGGTGCACGACTCGACGTGGCGCAGCTCGCCGAGGGTGGCACGGTGCCGTTCGGCGACGTCGCGGACCTTGCGGGTCGCGCGGTGGCTCGACGGCGAGAGGTGGGGCATCGGCGGGGCTCTCCGAGGGCTCGTGCGGGGCGGGGTCGTGCTGCGGTCCCGCAGCCGCGCCGATGCTATCCGAGAGGGAGGATTCCCTACCGGGCGTGCCGTTTCGACTGTGCCCGCGCCAGCGGGTGACAATCGACGCATGTCAGCAGCCGGATCCCTTCCCGTCCCCGACCCCGCAGCGTCGTTCGAGGCGCACGTCGAGTGGGCGCGGGCGACGCCGGTCGAGGGGTTCGACCTGACGCCGATCGACGACCGCTGCGTCGAGGACCCGTTGCCCTGGAACTACCTGGTGCTCGCGCGCGAGCTCGTCGGGAGCGGCCGGGGTCCGGTCCTGGATCTGGGCACGGGAGGCGGGGAGGCGTTCTCGTCGCTCGCGCCCCTGCCCGAGGGGTCGGCCGCCACGGAGGGCTGGCCCCCGAACGTCCCCGTGGCCCGACGGCGCCTCGAACCCCTGGGCGTGGACGTCCGGCAGGTGGGGAGCAGCAAGGGCGAGGGCCTCATGCTCCCGTTCCTCGACGGCCGGTTCGCGGTCGTCCTGGACCGGCACGAGGAGTTCGAGGCCACGGAGGTGCTGCGCGTCCTCGAACCCGGGGGCGTGTTCATCACGCAGCAGGTCGACAGCCGCGACGGGATCCGGGTCAACACCGCGCTCGGTGCGGACCTGCCGTGGGACCCGGACGACGTGACGATCGAGGGCGTGACGGCCGAGCTGGTCGAGGCCGGGTTCGTGATCGACGTGGCGCGCGAGCACGTGGGGACGCGGCACTTCCACGACCTGAGCTCGCTGCTCTGGTACCTCAAGGTCATCGCGTGGCAGGTCCCGGAGATCGCGAGCCTGTCCCCCGAGGCGGTCGCGAGGTTCGAGGCGCCGCTGAGGGCGCTGCACATGCACTTCGCGGCGGGCAACGAGTTCGTCGACGAGGCTCCCCGCTTCCTCGTGGTGGCGCGCAAGCCGTTCTGAGCCGGGGGCGACGGCGCGCCGCGCCGGCCGTGACGGGGACGAGGACGGTGCGCGGCGCCCGCGGCGACGGACGCGCTCGACCCGGGCTCCGCCGTCGGGCTCGTTGGGCATGAAGAGGCCCGCGGGCTGGTGGATCTCTCCACCCGTCGCGCTGGACGAGGGCGCGACACCCGCGGGCTCCGGTGGTTGCTCGGTTCTCGCTGGTCGTGGGTGACCTGACGGTCACCGGTCGGCCGCGGGTTCCTCGCAAGGTCCGTCGCTCGATGGCACGACTAGCGTGCAACCACCTCATGTGTCCGAAGATTCTTCACTTCGTGGACCACCTCCTTTCCCATGTGCCGACGACGCTACGCCTGGCCCACGACGGCTGCCAAGGGTATTTCTCCCAGGGCTCAGCGGGCCGTCGCGTCGGGCTCGGGGGCCGGCGCCGCGGACGTGCCCCGCGGCGGCCCACCCTGGTCGACGCCCTCGCGCCGGGAGGCCGCGACGACCCGCAACGAGCACAGCAGACCCAGGAGCAGGAAGCCCCCCGCGACGTACAGCGAGATGCGGGTGCCGTCGCTGAAACCGTCGGACAGTGCGTCGACGACCTCGGGCGTCTTCTCGCCGAACTGGCTCGTGGTGCCCTCGGCGCGCAGCTGCGGGATGGTCCCGCCCGCGGACTGCTGGGTCGCGTCCGCGACCTGCGTCGCGACCGCGGGCGGGACGCCGTCGACCTTCTCGAGCGCGGGCGGGACCGCGGTCGAGAGGCCGATCGCGAGCGCGGCACCGATGAACGCCGTGCCCAGCGCCGAGCCGAGCTGGCGTGCCGTGGACTGCGTCGCGGACGCCTGGCCGGACTCCTCCTCGGGGACGTCGACGAGCGTCGTGCCCGTGAGCTGCGCGGACGCGAGCCCCAGGCCGAGGCCGTAGATCACGAGCAGGGCCGCGATGAGCCACGACGACACGGTCGGCGTCACGACGAGCGCGACCGCGAGCACCCCGACGACCTCGAGCACGAGGCCCAGGACGATCGTGCGCGGCGACCCGATCGCGGCCGCGAGGTGCCGCGCCATGGCCCCCGAGACGAACGCCCCGGCAGCCATGGTCGCGAGGACCACGCCCGCGCCCAGGCTCGTCAGTCCCAGGATGTTCACGAGGTAGAGCGGCAGCACGAAGATCAGGCCGAACTCGCCGATCGCGACGAGCATCGCGGTGAGGTTGCCCCAGCGGAACGTCGCGACGCGGAAGAGCGTGAGGTCGAGCAGGGCCGAGCGCGCGATCCGCGCGCGGTGCCGCTCCCAGAACGCGAACAGGACGAGGAAGAGCACGCCGATCGCCCCGATCACGGGCACGGGCGAGACGGGGGCGTCGGTCCCCCAGACCGCCCCGAAGAGCTTGAGCTCCGCCTTGGGCGTCCACCAGCCGAGGGACTGCCCCTCGATGAGCGCGAACACGACCGCACCGAACCCGAGCGCGCTCGTCAGCAGGCCGACGACGTCGAGCCCCGGCACCGTGATGTGCGCACGTGTCTCGGGAACCACGAGGATCGCCCCGATGATGACCGCGATCCCGATCGGGATGTTGACGAGGAAGATCCACGGCCACGTGAACGACGTCGTGAGCCAACCACCGAGGAGCGGCCCGACCGCGGCCATGCCCGAGATCACCGCACCCCAGATGCCGAACGCGACCGCCCGGTCCTTGCCGCGGAACGTCGCGTTGACGGTCGACAGGGTCGCGGGGAGGACGAACGCGCCGCCGACCCCCTGGATCAGGCGCGCGACGATGAGGGTCCCGGCGTCGTCGGCCTGGGAGGCCAGGATGCTGCCGCCGAGGAAGACCACGACGCCCACGAGGAGCAGGTTGCGTCGCCCGAGCCGGTCGCCCAGGCGGCCCGCGGTCAGCAGAAGCGCCGCGAACACGACCGAGTAGGACGCGTTGACCCACTGCGCGTCGTTGAGGTCGAGGTGCAGGTCCTCGATGATCGTCGGGAGCGCGACGCCCACGATGGTCCCGTCGAGCACGATCATCGACAGCGCGGTCGCCAGGACGAACAGCCCCGCCCAGCGGTGGTCGCTCTTCCCCGCCGTGGCCGGCGGCCCTCCCGGTCCGGCGGGTGCCGTGCCCGACTCGTCCGACTGCGCGCTCATGGACGCTCCTTCGAGTAGGGGGCGATGCGGTGCCCCTGGGGGGTGGGGTCAGGCCGGGAGGAGGTGGTCCCACTCCTCGGGGTAGTCGTCGAGCCACGACGCGAGGGACTGGGCGGGCCGCCCGGCGAAGCGCTCGACGACGTCGCTCACCACCGCCAGGTCGCCCGCGGCGATCGCGGTGTAGGACGAGACCCAGCCGTCGACCGCGAACGGCGGCGCGGCGTAGACGGCCCGGGACGCGTACGCCTCCTCGACGGTCTCCGGGTGGTACGTGATGCTCCGGCCCGTGACCTGGGACAGCAGCGCGGCGACCTCGGTGAGCGTCAGCGCCTCGGGACCTGTGAGGTCGTAGGCCTTGCCGTCGTGCTGCGCGGGGCGCTCGTCGAGGAGGATCGCGGTCGCGACGTCGGCGATGTCGTCGTGCGAGACCGAGGACAGGCGCCCGTCGCCCCCGGGGCCGCGGATCACACCGTCGTCCCCGACCATGTGGACCAGACCCTGGTGGTAGAGGTTGTCGCGCAGGAACGTGTGCTTGAGGCCCGTGCCCTTGATGTACTCCTCGGTGTGCCAGTGGTCGCGCGCGAACGTGAACGTGGCCTCCGGCGCCGCGCCGAGGAACGACACGTAGACGATGCGCTCGACCCCGGCGGCCACGGCCGCGTCGACGGCGGCCCGGTGCTCCTCGACCCGGTTCGGGGCCTCGCGGGCCGAGACCAGGAAGACCGAGCTCGCGCCCTGGAAGGCACGGACCATGTTCGGGGTGTCGGTGTAGCCGGCCGCGACGGCGACCTCGGACTCGGGCAGCGGCTCGCCGTCGAGCAGGCGGGGTGCGCGCGTCGTGTCGCGCACGACGAGGCGCTGCCGCGCGCCCTCGGCGGCCAGCCGCAGCGCGAGCTTGGAGCCCAGCCGTCCGCTCGCCCCGGTCACGGCGACGAGCCCCGAGTCGGTCCTGATGGTCATGCGTCCACGGTAGGCCGGGCGGAGGGGAACCGCCTGGGGGGGTCCGCGTCCGCCCCGTCGCGGCCTGCGGGAACGGCTGCTCCGGCACACTGGAGGCGTGACGACACCGACCCCCGACGACGCCCCTCGTACCGCGACGCCCGACCCCTCCCGCCGGCCCTACCGCGTGATGACGGTCTGCACGGGCAACATCTGTCGTTCCCCCATGGCCGAGATCGTGCTGCGCGACCGCTTCGAGGCTGCGGGACTCGGCGGGCGGGTCGTGGTGGACTCGACGGGCATCAGCTCGGAGGAGCACGGCAACCCCGTGGACCGTCGCGCCCGGCGCGTCCTGGCCGAGCACGGGTACGGCACGGGCGAGGGCCACCACGCCCGGCAGGTCCGCCCGAGCGACGTGGTCTCGCGCGACCTCGTGCTCCCCATGACCTCGCAGCACGCCCGCGCGCTGCGGCGCCTGCACGGCGACGGGAACGTGCGCATGTACCGGTCGTTCGACCCGGCGGCGCCCGTCGTCGCACCCGAGCGGGTCGAGCGCGACGAGCACCTGCTCGACATCGACGACCCCTGGTACGGGGGCATGCAGGACTTCGAGGACTGCCTGGCGCAGGTCGAGGCCGCGGCCGACGGGATCGTCGAGCACGTGCGTCAGGAGCTGGCCAGGCGTCAGGCCTGAGCGCGCGCGCCCGACCTGCCGAACCACCCGCGCACGGCGTCGCGCACCGCCCCGGCGGTGCGCCCGACCCACCCGGGCGCCCGGCCGTCCGGCGTCGGGTCCTCCTCGGGCGCGGGGGGACGCTCGGGCACGTAGCCCCGCACCCACGTCGCGATGTCGTCGTACGCCACGGCCCGCACCGGCGGGGCCGAGAGGACGACGTCGTGCAGCGCCCCGTCGATCCGCACGAGCGTGACCTGGCTGCCCAGGTCGGTCGAGCGGCGCGCGATCCCGACGACGTCGAGCGCGGTGTCGCTGCGCATCATCTCGGGCGACCACGTGGGCAGCAGGGTGCTGCGCGCCGAGAGCAGCACGAGCACGGGGACCGTGATCCCGAGGCCGCGCTCGACCGTCCCCTGCCCGCGCAGGATCGCGGTCAGCCAGGCCGGGTGCGTCGGGAACCCGCGCACGGGGCGCCACGCGAGGTCGTAGTCCCACTCGCCGTCGAGCGTGCGGGACACCGAGCGCGTGTAGAAGCCGAGGTCGACCTGGGGCAGCGGCGCTCGCGGGTCGAGGCGCGCCTGGAGCTCGAGCGCGGGCGCGAGGACCTTGCGCCCGATCCCCCGGGCCTGGAACTCGAGCCACGGGCTGTTGAGCACGAGCGCGGCGACGCGGTCCTGGTGGCGCGCGGTCCACAGGCTCATGGTCAGGCCTCCCGTCGAGTGCGCCATGAGGACCAGGCTGCGTTCGTGCTTGGGGCGGTCCGCGGTCAGGATGCCGTGGCCCATGGTGGTGAGCGCGGCTTCGATGTCCTCGTCGTACGTCGCGAGGTCGGTCACGAAGCCGGGGGTCTGCCCCGGGCGGAGGCTGCGCCCGTACTTGCGCAGGTCGAGCGCGAAGAAGCGCGCGCCGCGCGCCTCCCAGAAGTCCGCGAGCTCGGTCTGGAAGAAGTAGTCGGACCACCCGTGCACGTACAGGACGTCGATCCCGCGGTCGGCGACCAGCGGGTCGCGGGACTCCCGGGCGTCGGCCGCGGAGCCGCCGCCCGCCCGACGGCGTCGCACGAGCGTCGCGACCACCTCGCCCTCGTCGTCGGGCGTGAGGGGCAGGGTCAGCTGCTCGAACCCGTCGAGCACGTCCGGCTGCCACCTCGGGGTCTCGGCGGGCCGGGCAGTGGGTTCGGGCATGTCCCGAGGGTAGGAGCCGGGGTGCGGGGGCGCGCGGTGGGAGGGGTGAGTCAGGTCCCGTCGTCGTCCCGCCGTGCCCGACGGCGCCACCACCGTCGGGTCCCCGTCGCGCCCTGGGCGCGGCTCGCGCGGGGCGAGCGGTCCGCAGCGGTGCGTGACGCCGTCGGGCCGGGTGCGCCGCCGGGCGCGCGACGCTCGCGCCACAGCGCCACCTCCTCCTCGACGTCGCGCAGCGGAGTGACCACCGGAGGCCCGCCCAGGAGCTGGCGCCGTGCGTCGACGACGCGGGCGTTGAACTCCTCGACGACCTCGCGCACCGAGTCCTCGGAGAACTGGCGGTCGAGCTGGTCGCGCAGCCGGGCGTCGTCGGCCCGGAGCTGGGCCGGGGGCAGGACGCCCGTGATCTGCTCGCGCTCGACGAGGTTCTTGAGCCACCAGTCGGGGTCGTGGTGCGAGCCCAGCCCGGGGATGGGCTTGCCCGCGAGCGGCAGGTCGTCGAACTCGCCGCGGGCCATGGCCTGGCGCACGAGCTCGTCGACCCACTGGCCGCGGTTCTCGAGCGGCAGCCGGGGTCCCGCGGTCCGCGGGGGCTCCGTCGCCTCGTCCTCGGAACCGTCCTCCTGGGTGACCTCCGCCGCCTCGCGCGCCGCCTCGCGGTCGACGCGGTACTGCGCTGCCCGGCGCACCGGGTCGTCCTCGCTCATGGGTTCCTCCCTGCGGCCGTCTCGCGAGCGTGCTGGTCCCATCCTTCCTGGTCCTCCCGCTCGCGGAGAAGAGGCTCGACCCCGGAGAGTGGCACCCGACGAGACCGGCACGGGGGCGCTCCACGCGATCGAGGTTGTACGCTGGGCCGCCGCGCTCGGACAGGCGGCGTGCTCGTGCCCGGTGATGAAGCCGCCGGGACAGGCCCGGCAGCGTGCTGCCGTGAACGGCCCGCATCTGCGGGAGGTGGAGCTGCAATGACACAGAGCACTGACGAAGGACTGCTCGGACCGGCCGAGGCGATCGACCTCGAGAACTGCGCCCGGGAACCCATCCACATCCCGGGCCGGATCCAACCGCGCGGGGTCCTGCTGGTGGTCCGCGAGAGCGACGGCCGGGTGGTGCAGTGCTCCACGAACGTGAGCGACGTCGTCGGGCTCGCGCCGCTGGACGTGATCGGTGCCGGGCTGGGCGAGGTCCTCGGCCCCCAGGACGGCACCAGGCTGCTCGACCATGCCGCGCGGCACCAGGACCTGGCCCCCCACAACCCGGTCGAGATCCGCACGGGGCACGGGCGCACGGTCGAGACCGACGCGATCCTGCACCGCCCGCCGCTCCCGGACGGCGCCGAGCCCGTCGTCGTGATCGAGCTCGAGCAGGCCGTCGTGCGGCCGCTGAGCTTCCCCAACACCTACCAGGCCGTGCGCACGGCGCTCGCGGACCTCGACCGGGCGTCGACGCTCGACGCGCTGTTCACGACGGCGGCCGAGCACGTGCGCCGCCTGACGGGCTTCGACCGCGTGATGATCTACCGGTTCGACGCCGACCACAACGGCGAGGTCGTCGCCGAGGCCAAGCGCGAGGACCTCAACTCGTTCTACGGGCTGCACTACCCCGCGACGGACATCCCCCGCCAGGCCCGGGCGCTGTACGAGAAGAACTGGATCCGGCTGATCGACGACGTGGACTACGTCCCGAGCGACGTCGTCCCCACGGACCTCCCGACGACGGGCGAGCCGCTCGACCTCACGTACTCGACCCTGCGCAGCGTCTCCCCCATCCATCTCGAGTACCTGCGGAACATGGGCGTGGGAGCCTCGATGTCGATCTCGCTGCTGCGCGACGGGAGGCTGTGGGGCCTCATCGCGTGCCACCACTACTCCGGCCCGCACCATCCGTCCTACGCCGTGCGGGCCGCGGCGGAGTTCCTGGGGTCGGCGCTCTCGGTGCTGCTCGTGGCACAGAGCGAGGAGGACCGGCTCGTCGCGTCGCGGGCCTCGTCGAGGCTGCTCGCCGGGCTCGTCGCCGACAGCCGCGACGAGGACACCTCGCTCGTCGAGGCCATGACGGCCGACGGGCGTCTCCTCGACCTCGTGGACGCCGACGGCGTCGTCGTGCTCGCCGAGGGGCGTTCGGCGTCGCTCGGACGGGTACCCGACGAGGAGGGCGTCGCGCTGCTCGTCGGGTGGCTCACGGGTCGGCTCGCCGAGACCGCCGACGAGGTGGTGCCGGTCGACTCGCTGCGCGTCGCGGCCCCCGAGATCGCCGACCTGCTGCCCGACGTCGCGGGCGTCCTGGGCGTGCTCCTGAGCGACGGGCAGGCCGTGGTCTGGCTCCGGGACGAGGTGCTGCGCAGCGTCGACTGGGGCGGCGACCCCCACAACAAGGCCATCGCGCTGAGCGAGGGCGACACGGTCCGGCTCAGCCCCCGCAGGTCGTTCGACCGGTGGCGCGAGGTCGTCAGCGGTCACAGCGAACCGTGGGCCGAGGACGCGGTCGAGAGCGCGGGCGCCCTGCGCAGCCACCTGGTCGAGGCGCTCTACCTCCGTGGACGACGGGACGTGCGGGCCGCGGAGGCGCTCCAGCGCAGCCTGCTCCCCGCGACGCTGCCCGACGTGCCGGGCTGGGACGTGACCGCGCGCTACGAGCCGGCCGGCGGCGGGTTCGTCGGCGGGGACTGGTACGACGCGTTGCTGCTGCCCTCGGGGGCGCTCGCGCTCGTCGTCGGCGACGTCACGGGCCACGGGCTCCAGGCCGCCGCCTCGATGGGGCAGATCCGCAACACGCTGCGCGCAGCGCTCGTGCGCGCAGGGACCGCGCAAGGGGCCGTCGAGCAGCTCGCCGAGACGGTGCAGTGGACCATGCCCGGGCAGATCGCGACGCTCGTGGTCGCGGTCGTCGACCTCGAGACCGGCACGGTCGAGTACGTCACGGCCGGGCACCCGCCGCCCTTCTTCCTGGTCCCGGGCGAG
This sequence comes from Oerskovia enterophila, assembly GCF_044748475.1. Classification (NCBI taxonomy): domain Bacteria; kingdom Bacillati; phylum Actinomycetota; class Actinomycetes; order Micrococcales; family Cellulomonadaceae; genus Oerskovia; species Oerskovia enterophila. The sequence continues at coordinate 27,896 of NZ_JBIVFZ010000005.1, read as the reverse complement.
GGCGTCGTCTGGGGGCGGCTGCTGGGCAGCCCGCCGCTCGGGCTGCCGAGCCAGGGCGTCGTCGCCGGGACCACCACGATCGGACCCGGAGGTGCGCTCGTGCTCTACAGCGACGGGCTCTTCGAACGTCGCGACGAGTCCCTCAAGGCCGGGCTGCGGCGGCTCGCGGGGACGTTCGCCGAGCACGTGGGCGACGTCGACGCGGTGCTGCGCTCGACCCGGGACCCCGAGTCCGAGGACGACGCGACCCTGCTGGTGCTCCGCCGTCGGGCCCGGGACGCGCGCGGCTGACGCACGCCTCGCGCGCCGGCTGCGCCGACCGTGCCCTCGAGGGCACGCACGCTCCACCGGTCAGGGCGCCGCCCCTGCCGGCACGGCCGGCGTCGCGGCGTCCCGTGCTGCGCCGAGGCGCGCCCAGACGTGCTTGCCCTCGGCGACGAACCAGCCCACGTCGAGCGCGAGCCGCTGCGCCAGGACGAGCCCGAACCCGCCGTCGCCCGGGAGCCGCGGGGCGGCCACCACGGGGGCTCGGCTCGTGTCCTGGTCGATCACGTCGACGATGTACTCCTCGCCGTCGGTGAGGAGCTGGACGGTCGTCGGCGGACGTCCGTGCCGCAGCGCGTTCGTGGCGAGCTCGCTCGCGACCAGGACGATCTTCTCCGAGACCTCGGCCATCGCACCGTCGGGGGCCAGCGGACGCCCTGTCAGCTCCTGGTGCAGCGACGTGCGCAGGATCGAGAGCTCGTCGAGCGAGTCGAGCTGCCAGACGCGGACCACGTGGAAGGTCTCGGGCGGACGGGACGAGGGGATCGTGATGTCCATGGGCGTTCCTCCGTGGGTTCACAGCGTGCGTGCGTTCGTGCGTGGTGTGCGGGTGCGACGCCGTGGCCGGGGGTGGTGGCCCGTGACGTCGGGACGGTCAGTCGACGAGAGTGAACTGCGAGATGACGCCGCTGATCTCCAGCAGGTCCCGGATGCGATCCGGCACGCCGACCAGGACGGGCGGCTCGCCACCTCCGAGCACCGAGAGGTACAGCAGGCGCAGGCCCCCCGAGTCCATGAAGGTCACCTCGCTCAGGTCGATCGTGACGGGACCCTCCGCGCGCTGGACCGAGCGGGCGAGGTCGCCCTCGGAGCGGTCCTGGACCGCGGCGTCGACCTCTCCCCACATGGTCCACGTAGGACCGGAGTCGTCGATACGGACTCCGCCTTGCATCGTCTGGTCGGGCACTGATCGCCTCTCGCTCGTCTCGTGCGGGCCGCGTCACCCGCCGCGCGACGGACGGGGACCCGTGCCAGGTTACGGAACTCCGGGCCGAGGTTCCTCCCGGGGCGTGTCTCGTCACGGGACCTGCACACCGCGGGAGGCGTCGTCAGGCGCGTGATCCCGGGCATGATGGCCTCATGAAGGTCTCGCGCAGGTCGCACGTCCCACCGTTCGCCGTCATGGAGGTGCTCGCCGCGGCCAACGCGCGCCGCGACGCGGGCGAGTCCGTCCTCAACCTGTGCGCCGGGGAGCCCGCGACGGGGGCCTCGGACGTGGTGCGACGCCGCGCGATCGACCTCCTCGAGTCGGGAGACCTGGGCTACACCGAGGCCATGGGCGTGCCCTCGCTGCGCCAGGCCATCGCCGACCACTACGAGCGGACGTACGGCGTGGTCGTCGACCCGGCGCGGGTCGCGGTGACGACCGGGTCGTCAGGCGGGTTCATGCTCGCGTTCCTCGCGGCGTTCGACGCCGGGGACCGCGTCGCGCTCGCCCGGCCGGGGTACCCCGCCTACCGGAACATCCTCGCGGCCCTCGGGTGCGAGGTCGTCGAGCTCGACTGCGGCCCCGAGACCCGCTACCAGCCCACGGTCTCCCAGCTCCTGGAGGCCTACTACGAGGGCGGCCTCGACGGGCTCGTGATCGCGAGCCCGGCGAACCCGACGGGGACCATGATCCCGCCGGCCGAGCTGGCGGCGCTCTCGGCGTGGTGCACCGACCACGACGTCCGTCTCGTCAGCGACGAGATCTACCACGGCATCGTCTACGCCGACCCGGCCTCGCCGGCCGGGGAGACCGCGACCGCGGCGCAGTACCTCGACGACGGTGCGGTCGTCGTCAACTCCTTCTCGAAGTACTGGGCCATGACCGGCTGGCGGCTCGGGTGGCTGCTGCTGCCCGAGGACCTCGTGGGCGCGGTCGACGCGCTCGCGGGCAACATCGCGCTGAGCCCGCCCGCGCTCGCCCAGCACGCGGGCGTCGCGGCGTTCTCGCCCGAGGGGTACGCGGCCGCGGCGGAGAACGTCGCCCGGTACGCGGACTCGCGTGCGCTCGTGCTGGACCGGCTCGACGACCTGGGCTGGGACCCGGTCGCCCCGGCCGACGGTGCGTTCTACGTGTACGCGAACGTCGCGGCGTCGGGGCTCGACTCGGTCACGTGGTGCGAGCGCCTGCTCGCCGACACGGGGGTCGCGCTCACGCCCGGCACGGACTTCGACGGCGTGCGCGGGGGCGAGTGGGTGCGGCTGTCGTTCGCGGCCGCGCCCGAGGTCGTGGCCGAGGCGGTCGACCGGATCGTGGCGTGGCGCGCGGCGGGGTACCGGCGGGTGTGACTCCCGTGCGCCACAGAGCGGTCTGAGCCGTCACCGATGAGTTGTCAGAGGTGGCCCGGGGTATGGACCGGCCACCTCTGACAACCAGGCTGTGGTGGGGACCGGCGATCCAGGGGGCCGCCGAGCTGTCAGAGGTGGCCCGGGGTATGGACCGGCCACGTTCTGACAACCAGGCCGTGGCTGGAACTCGTGGCAGGGACCGAGCGACCCTCAGGCCGCCAGGTCGACCGCGCGCACCTGGGTCGCGGGCACCTCGAGAGGCACGACGACGGCCTGGGCCGCGCGACGCCGTCGGGCCTTGACGAGCACCACGATGGCCTGGCCGCCGATCACGATCCACACCACGTTCGCGACCGCCGACGGCCACACGCCGTTGACCGCGGCGACCAGGCACATGAGCCCGGCACCGACGAAGTTCGTGAGCTGGAACCTCAGCGAGTCCCCCGACCAGCGGCCACGCGTGACCATCGCGTACGCGGTGACCGCGGCGATCGCACCGATCCACCCGAGCGGGGTCACGACCATGTCGACGAGGGAGGGGGAAGCGGACATGGCGGTCTCCGGGCAGGGGTCACGAAGGGATCGGGGAGGGGGGACCTGGTGGGAGCTGCGACGCTGCAGCGACCAGGGGGATCGTGGGCGCCAGCCCCTTTTGAGGAGGACCGGCCGGCGCCACGTCACAAGTGTGACCCCCAAAATCATTCAGCACAATTGAAGAACTCTGACGTGGCCGTTTAGTATCTCTACATGGCCACGGACCCACGAAGACTTGGTTTCCTGCTTGCCGTGCACCGGGCCGGAGGCGTCCTGGCAGCGGCCGACCTGCTCCACGTGACGCCCTCTGCCGTGTCTCAGCAAATAGCGCGTCTGGAGGCCGAGGAAGGCATCCAGGTCCTCGACCGCGGGCCCCGCGGCGTGACGCTCACGCCCGCGGGTCGCATCCTCGCGGACGCGGCCGAGCGCATCGAGGCAGAGATGGTCGAGGCCCGCAAGGCCATCGTCGCGATGAGCGAGGAGATGACGGGCACGGTGACGGTCGGCTCGTTCCAGACGGCCATCCGGGCGGTCGTCGGCCCGACCTTCGCGTCGCTCGAGTCGCGCTACCCGGGCGTCGAGCTCGACGTCCAGGAGGTCGAGCCCGCCGACGCGCTCCGGCTGCTGCGCACGGGCGACCTGGACGTGGTTCTGCTCGAACGTGACGAGGACGCCGACTCCCCCGCGCCGCGCGGCATGCGCGAGGTCCCGCTGCTCGACGAGCCGTGGCGCGTCGTGGTGCCCGCGACGTTCCCCACGCCCGCGCGCCTCGACGACGTGCGCGACGCCGTCTGGCTGGGCCCTGAGCCCACGACGGCCGCGGCCCGCGCCCTGCGGCGCCTGTCGCGCACGCTCGGCACCACGCTGCGCACGCGCCACTCGTACTACGATTTCGACGTGGCTCTCGCGCTCGTCGCGGCCGGGCAGGGCGTCGCGATGCTCCCGGCGCTCGCGGTGCAGGGAGAGATGCCCGACGGCGTCACGGTCGTCCCGCTGCCGGGGCTGGGTTCGCGGCGGCTCGTCGCGCGCCACCGGGCGACACGGCACGAGCCGCGGCCCGTCGTGAACGCGGTCATCGACGAGATGGTCGCGTGCGCCTCGGCGATCGAGCTGGGCTGAGGCACGGCGCTACCGCACCGCACATCGCCACACCGCACCTCACCGCACTGCGACGGCGAGCTCTCCGTCGTCGAGGACCGTCAGCTCGTCGAGCAGGCGCGTGAGGGTGCTGACCGACCGGTCCCACCTGCTCGACCGCGGGTCGACGGGGGTGTCCGCCCCGGCCGGGACGGCGTCGGGCTCGGCGAGGTGCCGCGGGACGTAGGTGCTGGTCGACTGCTGGGCCTGCGTACTGCTGTCCATACCGGGTGATTCCCCCTCGGGGCGCTCGCGACGATCCCCGCCGCACGCGCACGACGAGGTGAGCACCTCATCCTTCCTGGCGGACCTGTGCGGCCGAGGAGGCGCGCCCCGCGACCGTGCGCGGGTCAGTGGGGAGAGTCGTGGAGATCGTGTGGGAAACGGTCGGCGCGCGCGGCCGGGCTTCGTCTCCTACCGTTTTGCTGTGCGCCTCTCGCGAAGCACGACCGTCCTTCTCGCTGCGGCCCTGGCCGTGCTGCTCGGCCTGCCCTTCGTCCTGCTCGCCGCTGCCCCGGCGGGAGCGGCGACCACGGCCGGCTGGGCCGCCTGGGACCCGCTCACGGGCAGCGGGGGGAGCTTCGCGACCACGATGCGACTGCCCGCCGGAGGGTTCCCCGCGGCAGCCGTCTCGAGCGACTCGCGGGCCGGCCAGGTGGGCATCCAGTCGGGCGCGAGCTCGTGGCTCAGCGCGACGACGCCCGTGGGGGCGAGGTACGGGTCGAGCCAGGGGCAGCCGTACCTGAACCTCCGGCCGCGTGCCGACTCGCCGACGGCGCCGTCGACCACGACCTACACGTTCGAGCGCCCGACGCCTGCGAGCGGGTGGACGTTCGTGCTGGGCGACATCGACGCCGACCAGGTCACCATCACGGCCCGTGGTGCCGGGGGCCAGGTCCTCACGGGCGCCGAGCTGGGCTATCGGAGCAGCTTCAACTACTGCGCCGTGACGCCGAGCCCGTCGTGCACGGGGACCGACGTGCCCACCTGGGACCCCGCCACGGGGGTGCTTGTCGGGAACGCGACGGCCACCGACACGTCCGGCGCGTCGGCCTGGTTCGAGCCGACCGTGCCCGTCACGTCGCTGACGTTCGTCTTCCAGCAGCGGTCCGGCTTCCCGGTCTACCAGACCTGGTTCGCGTCGCTGGCTCGCGACGTGTCGGGGACGGTCACCCTGGAGGGCATCGGCCCGCTCGCCGGTGCCACGCTCACGCTCCTCTCCCCCGACGGCGCCCGGCTCGCGACGACGACCTCGGGCGTCGACGGGACCTACTCGTTCCTCGGGTTCACCGCGGCCGACGGCTACACGGTCGAGGTGGCCCCGCCGGCGGACCCGGACGGGCCGGGGCTGATCGTCGAGGGGCCCTTCCGGCTCCCCGCGGACCTCGCGGACGCGGACGCGACGGACGTGGACTTCCTCGTGCGAGAGATCGTCCCTGTCCCCGTGAGCGGCACGGTCCGGACCGACACGGGCGAGCCGGTACCCGGCGCGACCGTCACGATCGACGTCCCCGGCGGTCCGCCGCTCACGACCACGACGGACTCCCAGGGGGCCTACCTGATCGACCGGGTGCCCGCCGGGCCGCACACGATCACGCTCACGCCGCCCCCGGGGTTCCCGGAGACTCCTCCACCCCTCACGATCGACGTCCCCACGGGCTCGGAGGTGCCGATCACGGACCAGGACTTCGTCGTTCCCACCTTCCCGTCCCTCACCGGGAACGTGACAGCGGGCAGCACCGGGGTGCCGGGGACGGTCGTGACCTTCACGGGTCCGGGCGGCGCGACGGGCAGCGCCGTCACGGGCGCGGACGGCACCTACCGGTTCGAGCAGCTCCCTGTGGGCGCGTACACGGTCACGGTCGCTCCGCCGGCGGGGTTCACGGTCGACGGGACGGGTTCTCGTGCCGTGACCGTCGGGTCCGACGACGTGACCGGTGTCGACTTCGCGCTCGCGCGCCCCGGTGCGATCGGCGGCACGGTCACCGACGACCAGGGGGCGCCCGTCCCCGGTGCCGAGGTGCTCGTGAGCGGCCCCGCCGGGGACGTCCCGCTGACGACCGACGACGCCGGGACCTACTTCGTCGACGGCCTGCCGCCGGGGGACTACACGATCGCGCTGACCGTGCCCGAGGGCTACACGGCCGGCGGGCCGGTCGAGAGCGCCGTGACGCTCACGAGCGCGGGCGAGTCCCGGCTCGACCAGGACTTCGCGGTGACCCCGGTCGACGAGCCCGTCGACCCGCCCGTCACACCTCCCGTCGAACCGGGCGGTCCGCCCGGCGGGGGCACCGTGCCCGACGACGGACCCTCCACCCCGCGTCCGGCGCCCCGGCACCTCGCGGCCACGGGCCTCGACGCGGGCGCCCTGCTCGCGGTCGGGCTCGCCCTGACGGCCACGGGGGTCCTGGTGGCGGCGGGCGGACGGAAGCTGCGCCGTCGGGCGTGAGGGCCGCGCCCTCCCGGAGCCGCCCTGCGGACAAAACGCCTGCGACGTAGCCTGCTCGGATGGACGTTGCAGTGCTCGGCGCGACCGGGGACGTCGGGCGGCAGGTGTGCACGCAGCTCGTCGAGCGGCGCATCCTGCCCGCGACCTCCCGCCTCCAGCTCGTCGGACGCCCCGACGGGGCGTCCGGGCGCGCGGTCCACGGCCTGCGGGCGGACCTCGTGGACGCCTACGACGAGCACGCGCCCCTGATCGACGTGGCCCACTCCCCCGACGACGTCGTGGCCGACGTGGTCGTCGTCGCGGCGGGAGCCACGTCCCCCGCACGGGCGGGAGCCTCGCTCGACCGGACCCGCCTCGCGCTCGGCAACCGCGAGGTCTTCGCCGGGTACGCCGACGCGATCGCCCGGCACGGCTCGGGGCACGAGGTCGTGATCGTCGTGTCGAACCCCGTCGAGGTGGGCGTCGCGGTCATGGCCCGGACCCTCGGCGCGCACCGCGTGGTCGGGATGGGGGCGTGGCTCGACACGCTGCGCTTCCGGCGCGAGATCGCCGCCGAGCTGGGCGTGCGGCGGCACCGCGTGGGCGGGTTCGTCGCAGGGCAGCACGGCGAGGACGCCGTCCCGCTGTGGTCGACCGTCCGCATCAGCGGGCAGGACCCGGCCGAGCGCGAACGCACCCTGCGCCACCTGCGTCGGGGCCGGACGCTCGACGGCTTCCCGCGCGAGGTCGCCGCGGCCCAGGCCGAGCTCGTCGAGGTCGCGGCCGTGGACGTCGGGGCGGCCTACCGGCTCGTCGACACCTGGCCCGCGGACCTGCGGCTGGTCGCCCGCCCGTGGATGACGCACCAGAGCGGTGCCAAGACCGCGACCGCGACGGCTGCCGCGACGGCGGACCTGGTCGAGGTCGTGCTCGACGGGCGCGAGACCGTCGTCGCGGGCCAGGTCGCCCTCGACGGCGAGGTGTCGCTCGCGGGCGAACCCGTGCGGGGCGTCCTGGGGGTACCGCTCGTGCTGGGCCCCGAGGGCTGGACGCGCGTCCTCCTGGACCCCCTGCCCGACGACGAGTCGCGCCGCCTGCAGGGAGCGGCGGCAGCCGTGGGGGCGTCCTTGCGGTCGGCGGGGGTCGAGGACGCGTCACGGGGCGGGGAGTCCGGGGAGGCCGGGCGCGCTGGTCGCGCGGGCGGCGCCGCGGACCCTGAGGGTGCCGGGAACACGGAGGACGCTGCGGGTGTCGGAGGCGACCGGGACGACACCGGCACCCTGGACGGCTCCCCCGCGACCGAGCCCTCGTGGGCCGCCCAGGTCCGAGGACTGCACCGGCCAGGGACGCTCACGGCTCTCGCCGGCGTGTTCTCGACGCGTGGCGTGAGCTTCGACTCGCTCACGACGGGAGCCGTCGACGGCGACGGTGACGCCGGGACCATCCAGGTGACCTTCCGGGCGACCCCGCGGCGGGCGAGGGCGCTCGAGCGCGCGGTGACCCGGCTCGCGACGGTGCGCTCCGTCGTCGTGCAGGAGACCACCGACCGACCGGCCTCGCCGCACGCCCACGCCGACCGCTAGGCTGGGACCCGTACGACCACAACCACATACTGCTGCTCGAACCACTGCGGGAGAGCCCGGCCACCTCAGGGTGAGGTCGGCGCCGAAGGAGCAACTCCTCCCCGAGAAACTCTCAGGCCGACGTACCGCGGTGGCGAGGCAACTCTGGAAAGCGGTGACTCCACCTCCCCTCTCGGGTGGGAGAGTCCCCTACCGACGGTGCAAGCCGGCGCGCCCCGGGTCCGCGAGGACCATGGCGGACCGGCAAAACTCTCAGGTCGACGCTGCGCGTCCGATGACAGAGCGGGGAGGAACGGGTGGGCTCCCTAGCCCGCCGCCGTCTTCCTCGCCGACCCCCGGAGACCTCCGTGACCCAGCAGTCCAGCGACGCGTTCGACCGCGCGCACTTCCCGTTCCGCCACATCGGCCCCCGACCGGTCGCTGCTGACTCGGCCGAGGTCCCCACGGGCGAGGTCGCGGTGATGCTCGCAGAGCTGGGCTACGACTCGCTCGACGCGCTGGTCGACGCGGCGGTCCCGGACTCGATCCGCACCGACCGCCCGCTCGACCTGCCGGCCGCGCGCACCGAGTCCGAGGTCCTCGCGGACCTGCGGGCCATCGCGGCGAAGAACGTCGTCAAGACGCAGATGATCGGCCTCGGCTACTACGGGACCATCACTCCCCCGGTGATCCGCCGCAACGTGCTCGAGTCCCCCGCCTGGTACACGGCCTACACGCCGTACCAGCCCGAGATCTCGCAGGGTCGCCTCGAAGCGCTCCTCAACTTCCAGACCGTGGTCCTGGACCTCACGGGCCTCGAGGTCGCGAACGCGTCCTTGCTCGACGAGGCCACCGCCGTCGCCGAGGCCGTCGCGCTCATGTGGCGCGCGGCCAAGGGCGGGGCCGGCGTCGTGGCGCTCGACGCCGAGCTGTTCCCCCAGACCGTCGCGGTGACGCGCGCTCGGGCCGAGTCGGTCGGCCTGCCCGTGGTCGTCGTGGACCTGTCCCAGGGGCTCGCGGCAGGCCTCGCGGAGGCAGGTGCCGGGGACGAGAAGCTCATCGGCGTGGTGCTCCAGCAGAGCGGGGCCTCGGGCGTGGTCCGGGACCTGCGGCCGCTCGTCGCCGAGACCAAGGCCCGGGGCGGTCTGGTGACGATCGCCGCCGACCTGCTCGCCCTCACGCTGCTCGTCTCGCCCGGCGAGCTCGGCGCCGACGTCGCGGTGGGCTCGGCCCAGCGCTTCGGCGTCCCGCTCTTCTACGGCGGCCCGCACGCGGCGTTCATGGCGGTCCGCAAGGGCCTCGAGCGCTCGCTCCCGGGCCGCCTGGTCGGCGTCTCGGTCGATGCCGACGGCGACCAGGCCTACCGGCTCGCGCTCCAGACCCGCGAGCAGCACATCCGCCGCGAGAAGGCCACGAGCAACATCTGCACCGCGCAGGCTCTGCTCGCGATCGTCGCGTCGATGTACGCCGTGTACCACGGGCCCGCGGGGCTCCGGGAGATCGCGGAGCGCGTCCACTCGCGCGCCGTGGCGCTCGCCAACGGCCTGCGCGCCGCGGACGTCGAGGTCCGGCACGACGTCTTCTTCGACACGGTCTCGGCCGTGGTCCCGGGCCGCGCGGCGGCTCTCGTCGCCGCCGCCGCCGACGCCGGCATCAACGTGTACAACCCGGACGCAGATCATGTACAGATCGCGTGCGACGAGACGACGACGCCCGACGACGTCCTCGCGCTGGTCGAGGTGTTCGCCACGGGCCAGGATCTCGAGTTCGAGGGCGGCGGCAGCGTGCTGCCGGCCGACGTGCTCCGCACGGCCGACTACCTGACGCACCCGGTCTTCCACCGGCATCGCTCCGAGACCGCGATGCTGCGCTACCTGCGCTCGCTCTCGGACAAAGACCTCGCGCTCGACCGGACCATGATCCCGCTCGGCTCGTGCACCATGAAGCTCAACGCGACCGCCGAGATGGAGGCCATCTCGTGGCCCGAGTTCGCGGACATGCACCCGTTCGTCCCGGCCGAGCAGGCTCTCGGGTACGCCGAGCTGATCGACGGGCTCCAGGCGCAGCTCGCGGAGATCACGGGCTACGCCGGCGTCTCGGTCCAGCCCAACGCCGGGTCGCAGGGCGAGTTCGCCGGCCTGCTCGCGATCCGCGACTACCACCGCTCGCGCGGCGAGGACGGGCGCGACGTGTGCCTCATCCCCGCGTCGGCGCACGGCACGAACGCGGCCTCGGCGGCCCTCGCGGGCATGCGGGTCGTGGTCGTGGCGACGTCCGAGAAGGGCGAGGTCCAGCTCGACGACCTGCGCGCGAAGCTCGAGCAGTACGGCCCCCAGGTCGCGGCGATCATGATCACCTACCCCTCGACGCACGGCGTCTACGAGGAGCACGTGCGCGAGGTCTGCGACCTCGTACATTCTGCCGGTGGACAGGTGTACATCGACGGGGCGAACCTCAACGCGCTCGTCGGGCTCGCCCGCCCGGGCGAGTTCGGCGGCGACGTCTCGCACCTGAACCTGCACAAGACCTTCTGCATCCCGCACGGTGGAGGCGGCCCCGGCGTCGGGCCCGTCGCGGTGGCCGAGCACCTGGTGCCGTTCCTGCCGGGGGACCCGCTCACGGGCGAGGGGGCCTCGCCCGTCTCGGCCGCTCCGTTCGGCTCGGCGGGCATCCTGCCGATCTCCTACGCGTACGTCGCCCTCATGGGACCCGACGGTCTCGAGGCCGCGACCAAGACGGCCGTGCTCGCCGCGAACTACCTGGCCAGCCGCCTGACGGAGCACTTCCCCGTGCTCTACACGGGCGAGACGGGCCTGGTCGCGCACGAGTGCATCCTCGACCTGCGCGGCATCACGGCGCAGACCGGAGTCACGGCCGAGGACGTGGCCAAGCGCCTCATGGACTACGGCTTCCACGCCCCGACGCTGTCGTTCCCCGTCGCGGGCACTCTCATGGTCGAGCCGACCGAGAGCGAGGACCTCGCCGAGCTCGACCGGTTCGTCGACGCGATGGTCGCGATCAAGGCCGAGATCGACCAGGTCGCCGCGGGCGCCTGGGGCATCGAGGAGTCCCCGCTGCGCGGGGCGCCCCACACGGCCGCCGCGGTCGTCTCGGACGCGTGGGACAAGCCGTACTCGCGCGAGGTCGCCGCCTACCCGCTGGCCTCGCTGCGCACCGGCAAGTACTGGCCCCCCGTGCGCCGCATCGACGGCGCCCGGGGTGACCGCAACCTCGTGTGCTCCTGCCCCCCGATCGAGTCGTACTCCTGAGGTCGTCCGGACCGGCGCGACCCCAGGGTCGCGGCGGTCCGGACGACCCCGGGCCCACCCCGCCCTGCCCCGCCCTGTCGGAGCGAGCGTGACGCAGAGGTCACGCAGGCTCCGGCTCCCCCGAGAGGATCACCATGACGGAGTCCGAGCAGCACACCCCGGTCGCTGACCGCCTCAGCCCGCTCCACGACGAGCACGTCGCCCTGGGCGCCTCGCTCACGAGCTTCGGCGGCTGGCAGATGCCGCTGCGCTACACGAGCGACCTGGCCGAGCACCGCGCGGTGCGCGAGGCCGCCGGGCTGTTCGACCTGTCCCACATGGGGGAGATCGAGGTCAGCGGGCCGCAGGCCGCTGCAGCCCTGGACCGGGCGCTCGTCGGCAACCTCTCGGCCGTGGCCGTGGGCCGTGCGCGCTACACCATGATCTGCGCCGAGGACGGCTCGGTCCTGGACGACCTGGTCGTCTACCGCCTGGCCGAGGAGACGTTCCTCGTCGTGGCCAACGCCGGGAACGCCCCGTTGGTGACCCAGGAGCTGGTCCGTCGCTGCGTGGGCTTGGACGCGACCGTCACCGACCAGGCCGCCGAGACCGCGCTCATCGCGGTACAGGGCCCGCGCGCCGAGGAGATCATGACCTTGCTCGTGGCGGCCGAGGACGTACAGGTGGTCAAGGGCCTGAAGTACTACGCATCGCTCACCGCCCAGGTCGCCGGGATCGACGCGCTCGTGGCACGTACCGGCTACACGGGGGAGGACGGCTTCGAGCTGTTCGTCCCGGCCGAGCGCGCGCGTGAGCTGTGGCGGGCCGTGCTCGCGGCGGGGGAGCCCCTGGGGCTGGTCCCGGCAGGCCTCTCGGCCCGCGACTCGCTGCGCCTCGAGGCAGGCATGCCCCTCTACGGCCACGAGCTCGACACCACGACCACGCCGTACGAGGCGGGGCTCGGGCGCGTCGTCAAGCTCGACAAGGTCGACGCCGAGGGCAACCCGCTCGAGTTCGTCGGCCGCGCCGCGCTCGCGTCGCGCAAGGGCGCGCAGCCCGCGCGCGTGCTCGTGGGCCTGCGCGGGCTCGGCAAGCGCCCCGCCCGCGCGGGGTACGCCGTCGTGATCCCGGGCAAGGACCCCGACGTGCAGATCGGGTTCGTGACCTCCGGAGCCCCCTCGCCCACGCTCGGGTACCCGATCGCGATGGCCTACGTGACCCCCGAGTTCAGTGCCGAGGGCACCGAGCTCGCGGTCGACGTCCGTGGGCGCGAGGAGCCGGTGGTGATCGTGCCCACGCCGTTCTACCGTCGTCCCCAGGCGTCCTGACCGGATCCCGCGCAGCGCACCGACCTCGTTCGACGGGCCCCCGGGCCCGCATCTTCCGCACCCGCACCAGCACACCAGGAGCTCCCATGGCCGACTTCCCCGGCAACCTGCAGTACACCGCCGAGCACGAGTGGCTCGACGCCTCGACCCCGGCCGTCATCGGCATCACGAGCACCGCGGCCGAGGCCCTCGGCGACATCGTCTACCTCGAGCTCCCCGAGGTCGGGGCGGCCGTCACGGCCGGCTCCGTGATCGGCGAGGTCGAGTCGACCAAGTCGGTCTCCGAGCTCTACTCCCCGGTCACCGGCACCGTGGCCGAGGTCAACCAGGCGGCGATCGACGACCCGTCGCTCGTCAACGCGGAGCCTTTCGCCGGGGGCTGGCTCATCAAGGTCGACGTGACCGAGACGGGCCCCGTGCTCACGGCCGAGGAGTACAGCGCGCTCGTCGGCGGCTGACTCACCGCCGTCGGACGACGCGGTGACCTGCGGGCGACTCCCCGCCCGACGTGTCGCCGTGCCGCGTGCCCGCATCCTCGGACGCGCCCCGGAGGGCCGGTCTGCGACCTCGTCGCGGGACCGGCCCTTCGTGCTGTCCAGGGTCCGCTCGGCTTGTGGCGTGGCCCTGGTCGGCACACACTGTGAGACGGGTCACATTTCTTGTCGCAACGCAGGAAGGGTGATCTAGGGCACATCGGAGATATCACCTGCTACGGGCAGTCCCGGAAAGAAATCGCGCTGACCTGCGGGAATGCACCTTAGCGAGAGCGAGAAGAGGTCGCTCAGCGAGGCGTCCGAGATTGAGGGTGAAAAACCGCGTCATGAATCACCGGCTGGGCCATCTCTCCCAGTAGCAGCAAGGCACCGGATCGATCCATGACGCGATGGAGAGACCGGTCAGCATCTGGAGGAAGCATGAGCATCATCGAACTGGCCCGGACCGAGTCGCCGGCAACCCAGCTCCCCGCCACGCTCACCCGTCGTGAGCACGTGGTGCTGTCGAACCTCTCCGAGGACATCACCCTGGAGCAGATCGCCACCAAGCTGTTCGTCACGCGCAACACCGTCAAGTCGCAGGTGCGCAGCCTCTACCGCAAGCTCGGCGTCTCGACCCGTGCAGAAGCGGTCGAGTGGGCCAAGGCTGCCGGGATCCGCTGAGCCTCGACGGGGATCAGCATCGAAGCCCGCCGACACGTGTCGGCGGGGCAGCGGGGTCCAGCAGGGTCGTGAGGCCCGTCGTCGCGCCGTGTGACCAGCCGGACACGTGCCGGGTCACGTGCCGTCACACCGGGCGTGAAACACTCCGCGTATGACTCTCCGCCGACTCGTGGTCGCTGCGGCCGTCGTCGACGACCTTGCCACGCCCCGCCTCCTGCTCGCCGCACGCCGTTCGCGGCCTGTGGAGCTGGCCGGGCGCTGGGAGTTCCCCGGCGGCAAGGTGGACCCGGGGGAGACCCCCGTCGACGGGCTGCACCGTGAGCTCCGTGAGGAGCTGGGCGTGCAGGTCGAGCTCGGTGCAGAGCTCCTCGGTCCCGACGACGGCGGCTGGAACATCACGGACCGCCACGTCATGCGCCTGTGGCTCGCGCGCATCGTCGACGGAGAGCCCGAGCCCCTGGTCGAGCACGACGCCCTGCGCTGGCTTCCCGCGGGCGAGTGGGGGAGCGTCGACTGGCTGGACGGGGACGTCCGGATCGTCGAGGCCCTCAGCGACTGGGTGGAGCAGGAAGCCGTCTGACCCAGGTCTCGACCTGTTGCCGGCTCCGCAGCCGCACGAGCGCGACGGGCGGGTCCTGCTGGGCCACGACCGTCGGGAGGTCGCGCAACGACCGGCGCGTCGACCATGCCCACCGGACGATGTGGTCACGGTCCGTGAAGATCGTCCAGAGCGGCGGTTCGACGTTCCCGTTCCACAGCACCTCCCGGTGCACGGCCCGGCGTACCGTGCGTGCCACGACCTGACGCAGGGTGGTCGCGGTGGGCAGGTCGAGCCACACGACGAGCTCGGCCTCGTCCAGCAGGAGCGGGCGCACGGCGCGGTACTGCCACTCCGTGACGAACGCCTCCTGCCCGACGACGGCACGCACGTCCTCGACGAACGTCGGCCGGGGTGTCCAGGCGGGGCCGTGGAAGAGCGCGTCGATCTCGGTGCACGGCAGGTCGAGGCGCGCGGCGAGCCGTCGTGCGAGCGTCGTCTTGCCCGAGCCGGACACGCCGGCCACGAGGATGCGGCGAGGGACGTGCCCGAGGTGCGCGACGACGTCGTCCAGGGGTCCGAGGGTCGTGTGCACCCCGGGACACTACCGGACGTCGCGTGCGGCTCAGCCGTCGGCGGGCTCCCGGGCAGGGGAGTCCTCGGCCGGCGCCTCGTCGGCCGGGACGCTCTGCTCGCCCAGGTGCTTGGGGGTCCATCCCGTGCTGACGGCCCCGATCATCTGCGGGGGAGTGTGCTTGCGGGCCCAGGCCTTGAACACGAGGTACATGACGATCACCAGGACGTAGCGCAGCATGGCGAGCAGCGACTGGACCGTGGGCTCGCCGCACCCGAGCGTGGCCGAGGTGTCGTTGAGCGAGTGGACCACCATGACCAGCAGGATCCCGCCGAGCGCGGCGGGCGTCCCCTTGCGGCCGTACAGGTGCCAGGCCCGCCAAGCGATGGCGACCGCGATGCCCGTGAAGAGCCAGTGGAACGGCGAGACCCCGAAGATCCGAGCGACCTGCGCCGCGATGACCGACGCGGTGGTCGCCGCAGGAGTCTCTCCTCCGCAGAAGGCCGGCCCGGACGCCGCAGCCGTCTGGTAGGCGTAGAGCGTGGTCTCGGCGATCGCGAACCCGAACCCGGAGGCGAGGCCGATCGCGACGCCCGCCCGCGGGTTGCGGTAGGTACCGAGCAGGAACAGGGCGATCGGGACGAGGAGCTTGGAGGTCTCCTCGGTCAGGCCGACCAGGGCCGTCGCGAGCGAGATCCCACCGATCGAGCCGGTCAGGTCGTTGAGGTTCAGGCCGACGAGGAACGTCGCCCCGGCCGAGGCGACCGCGACCGCCACGATCTGCCCGAGCCCGATCACCTCGGGCAGCGCGAGCTGTCGGGCCACGAACCCGTAGAAGGCCCAGCAGACCAGGGCCATGGCCAGGAAGCTCGTGACGGCGATGACGTGCACGTTCTCGGTGGACCGGTAGAGCGTGGTTCCCGCGAGGAGCACGACGCCCGCGCCGACGAGCGGCCAGACCCACTGTCCCCAGAAGCGGCCGCGGAAGTGGTGGCCGCGGTTCGCCGCCTCGGTGCCCGCGGTGACGCGGGCCGTCCAGGCCTGGCCGTCCCAGAAGCGACGGCGCGCGGCCTTCGAGGCCGGGTCGGGGTGCCACCGGGCCGGGGGAGCGTCGGGGCGCCGCGGAGCCAGCCGCCAGGCGGCGTAGAAGCCTGCGGCGAGCAGGACCGCGCCGAGAACGTTGAGAAGAAGCACCATCATGGCTTCAGCCAATCACTGGGAATCGTCGAGAAGAGCTGGTGGGGCGCGACACGCCGTCGACCGGTGGCCGAGACGGTTCGCGCGTCCCCATGCACCGAGTCTCTCCCGGACGAGCGCGTCGGCCGTCGGTCGCACTGACGATCCCTGGGGAGGCACGTACTGCGTCCGCAGCAGCTGCCCCGACCTGCGTCGATGCGCCGTGCGGATCAGGTCCGCAGGTATCGTCGGACGGTGGAACCAGACCGCGCGCGACCGACCGGCACGCGCCGTGCGCGGCTCGCCCGCCCGGCCGCGCGCTGGGGCGGCCAACCCGTGACGGCGCGCGACGCCGTCGGGGCACTGGTCCTGCTCCTGGTGCTCGCGGTGCCCCAGGTCGTCGCCCCCGAGAGGTACGCGAGCACCGTGGCCTCGGTCGTCGCGCTCGTGGTCGCGTGCGTGGGGCTCGTGTGGCGTCGGGCGCACCCGTCGGTCGCGTTCGGCGTGGCCCTGGCCGCGATGGTCGGATCGGCGGCGATCGACGCCGACTCGTCGCTCGCGTTCGCCCCCGGGCTCGTCGCGACCTACTCGGTCGCCGCGTACGCAGGGCGGCGCGAGGCGGCCTGCGCGACGCTGGCCATGATCGTGGCCTACCCGGCCGTGCTCGTCCTCGTGGGCGGCAAGGAACCGTTCGGGTCCTACGTCGTGCTCGTCGTGGTCCTGATCGTCCTCGCGGCGGCGCTGGGCGCGGCGGTCGGCGCGCAGCGCGCCGTCGTCGCGGCGGCGCGCGACCGTGCCGTGCGCGCCGAGGAGTCCCGGGAGGCCGAGGCCGCTCGGCGGGTCACCCAGGAACGGCTGCGCATCGCCCGCGAGCTGCACGACGTCGTCGCGCACCACGCGGCCGTCATCAGCGTGCAGGCGGGTGCGGCCGAGGCGCTCTTCGACAAGCGTCCCGACCTGGCCCGGGAGGCGATCGGGCACGCGCGCGACGCGGGGGAGCGGGTCCTGTCCGAGATGTCGTCGCTCCTGCACCTCCTGCGCGACGCCGACGAACCAGGTGCCTCCGCCCCTGCGCCGGGGCTGGCCGACCTTCCGCGCCTCCTCGACGAGGCGCGGTCCACGGGCCTCGAGGTCGTTGAGCGGACCGTCGGTGTCCCGCGCAGCCTGTCACCGGTGCTGGACCTCACGGTCTTCCGGGTGGTCCAGGAGGCGTTGACCAACGCGCACCGGTACGGCACCGGGCGGGCGGAGCTGAGCGTGGTGCACGGTGCGGACTCGGTCGTCGTCGAGGTGGTCAACCCCCTGCCGTCGCGGACGGCGGTCGGCTCCGACGGCGCGGCCGGCCAGAAGCGTGCGGCTGGCGCGTCCGGCCCTGTCGCCGCGCACGGGAGCGGGTTGGGGCTCGTGGGGCTCCGCGAGCGGGTCGCCGCGGTCGGCGGCACGGTCGAGACGGGCTCGCGCGAGGGTTCCTGGATCGTCCGGGTCTCGCTGCCCGTGCCTGCGGCGACCGCAGACCGACCCGCCCGGGCAGGCGCCACCGATGCCGTGCGACCCGCCCCCCAGGAGGCCCCGTGACCGTCCGTGTACTCGTCGTCGATGACCAGGAGCTCATCCGGGCGGGCTTCGCCGCGCTGCTCGGGGTGAGCGAGGGTATCGAGGTCGTGGGGGAGGCGGCCGACGGGGCCCGGGCGGTCGAGCTGGCGCGAGACCTGCGACCGGACGTCGTCGTGATGGACCTCCGGATGCCGGGGACGGACGGGATCTCCGCGACCGCGCAGATCGTCGGCGACCCCGCGCTCGCCGACGTGCACGTGCTCGTCCTGACGACGTTCGAGGACGACGAGCACGTGATCGGTGCGCTGCGTGCCGGGGCTGCCGGGTTCCTGGGCAAGGGCGTGCGCCCGCAGGTCCTCGTGGACGCGGTGCGCACCGTCGCGGCGGGTGACTCGCTCCTGTCCCCGCAGGCCACCCGGAGCCTGATCGCGCGGGCGGTCACGACCGAGCCGCGTCCCAGCGTCGACGGTGAGGCGTTCCGGTCGCTCACCGGCCGTGAGCGCGAGGTCGTCCTGCTGGTCGCGGAGGGGATGAGCAACGACGACATCTCGGTGAGGCTGCACGTCACGCCGCTCACGGCCAAGACGCACGTGAACCGTGCGATGTCGAAGCTCGGGGCCCGTGACCGGGCCCAGCTCGTGGTCCTTGCGTACCGGTCGGGGCTCGTCACGGGCGAGGCCTGAGCGCGAACGGGCCTTCTCGGCGTGCAGGCCGGGGGGAACTGTGCACTACTACTGAGCGGTAGGTTTCAACTTTTGATTGACAGGCGATAGAAGTCGGCCTAGATTCCTACCAGGTGGTCGAGGAAGACCGCCGTAGTAGCAGGTAGATACATCGCATTCCAGGATCTTCCGGATCGCTCGAGCAGTGTGAGCGCTCATCCTGCCGGGCGACCGGTGACCAGTCGGTGCCACCTGTCAGCGATGACGGAGAACACCACCACTCGACGGCGAGGGGAGGACGACGACGGTGGCGAGGGCGGGAGTGCCCGGGGAGCCACCGCCACGAGACACAAAAAGACCGGACCACCCGTGATCCCGCTGTCTCAGCAGCGAGCGGTGGCCCGGTCCGGCGATGAACCCCCATGAGGAGCTGCATCACTGTGAAGTCTATTCCTGCACGAAGGACCGCGAGATCAAGGGTGGTCGCCGCGTCTCTCGCGGGCGTCCTGGCCCTGACGGGGCTCGCGGCCGCAACCGGCCCGGCGACGGCCCACGACGGCGTCGACCACGGCGCAGAGCCCGGCGCGGAGGCCGCGCTCGACTGGTCCAACTACGAGAAGATCCTGCTGACCAAGGACGTCGGCGAGCCCATCGACCTGGCGATCCTGCCCGACGGCAAGATCCTGCACACCGCCCGCAACGGCGACGTCCGGCTCACCGACCCCGAGACCGGCATCACGTCCATCACCAACAAGATCCCCGTGTACGCGAACTCGGAGGACGGTCTCCAGGGCATCGGGATCGACCCGAACTTCGCGGAGAACGGCTGGGTCTACCTCTCCTACGCACCGCTCAGCGGGACCCCGACCGGCTCGGCCCCCAACACCCTCCCGGCAGGCGCCGACGAGAGCTACTGGGACCAGTGGAAGGGCGTCAACCGCCTCTCCCGGTTCAAGTGGACGGGCACGGGTCTCGACCTGGCCTCCGAGCAGAAGATCATCGACATCGAGGTCCAGCGCGGTCAGTGCTGCCACGTCGGCGCGGACATGGACTGGGACGCCGACGGCAACCTCTACCTGTCGAGCGGTGACAACACCCCCGCGAGCGCGCCCGGGGCCAACGGCTTCGCGCCCAACAACGACGCCCCCGGGATGAACCCCGGCCTGGACTCGCGTCGCGGTGCGGGCAACACCAACGACCTGCGCGGCAAGATCCTCCGGATCAAGGTCCAGGACGACGGCACGTACACGATCCCCGAGGGCAACCTCTTCCCGGTCGGTACCGAGAAGACCCGCCCCGAGATCTTCGTGATGGGCGTCCGCAACCCCTTCCGCATCGACGTGGACCCCGAGACGAACAGCCTCTCGTGGGGCGACTACGGCCCCGACGCGGCCAACGCGGACCCGAACCGTGGCCCCATGGGCTACGTCGAGTGGAACACCGTGAGCCTCGACGACCCGCACAACGCGGGCTGGCCCTACGTGCACGGCCCCAACGCGCCCTACAACGAGTGGAACTTCGCGACGAGCACCCCCGGGGCGTTCTTCGACCCGGCCGCGCTCAAGAACAACTCGCGCTGGAACACGGGCCTCGTCGACCTGCCCCCGGCCCGCGCCGCGACGCTCTACTACGGTGACCGCCCCGGCGACCAGCCGTGGGACGAGCTCGTGAACTTCGGCACCGGCAGCGGCCAGGCCCCCATGGGAGCCCCCGTCTACCACTACGACGCCGAGAACCCCTCGACGTCCAAGCTCCCCGAGCACTGGGACAACAAGGCGTTCTTCGGCGAGTTCTCGCAGGACTACCTCGCGGCCTTCACGGTCGACTGGGAGACCTACGAGGTCACGCACATCGAGGACTTCACGCCGAACGCCGAGCTCGCCAAGAACGCGCAGCCGCTCAACGACAACATGATCGACATGGAGTTCGGGCCCGACGGCTCGCTCTACGTGCTCGACTACGGCGACGGCTTCTTCCGCGCCAACCCGGACGCCGGCCTCTACAAGGTGTCCTACGCCGAGGGCAACAAGGCGCCCCAGGCTCGCTTCACCGCGACCCCCACCTCGTCGTCCGAGGCCCCGCTCACCGTGGCGTTCGACGCGAGCAGCTCGAGCGACCCCGACGGCGACGCCCTCACCTACCAGTGGGACTTCGACGGCAACGGCACGTTCGACGCCACGGGGATCACCGCGAGCCACACCTACACGACCCTCGGTCAGTACAACGCCCGTCTGCGCGTCACCGACGCCAAGGGCAAGTTCACGCTGACCTCCAAGGTCATCTCGGTCGGCAACCAGGCCCCCGTGGTCACGGTCGACTACCCCGGTGACGGCTCGTTCTTCAGCTGGGGTCAGGCAGTTCCCTTCAAGGTCTCCACGCAGGACGCCGAGGACGGCACCGCGACGGCCTGCAACCGCGTCGCATGGACCTACGGTCTGGGCCACGACGAGCACGCCCACCCCGAGGTCTCGGGCACGGGCTGCACGGGCGCCTGGAAGACGTCGCCCGACTCGCCGCAGCACGGTGAGGGCGCGCACATCTACGGCGCGGTCGTCGTCTCCTACACCGACAACGGCCACAACGGCCTGCCCGCCGCTCCCGGCGAGGCGACCGTCCAGCTGAACCCGTTCGTCCAGCAGGCCGAGCACGCCAAGAGCAAGGGCGTCGTGGCGTACGAGGACGAGACGGCGGGTGCCGGTCAGGCGATCCGCGGCCTCGGCAACGGTGACCACCTGTCCTACAGCCCGGTGAACTTCGCCGGGATCACGGGCGTCAAGGTCGTCGCCAACGGTGGCGGACAGCTCCAGCTCCGCTGGGGTGCGGCCGACGCCGCGCCGTTCGCCACGGCCCAGATCCCCGCCGGCGCAGGCTGGAAGGAGGTCACGGTGCCGTTCACGAACGCCCCGCAGGGTTCGGGCACGCTGTTCGTGACCTCGGCCAACGAGCTGGCCGTCGACTCGTTCGACTTCCAGGGTGTGGGCGTCGGTGACGTCAAGGCGCCGACGATCAAGCACACGCTCGACCCGGCAGCGCCCACGGGCGTCGGCGGCGTCTACAACAAGGCCGTGCGCATGAACCTCGACGTCAAGGACGACGGCGCTCTCGCGAGCGTCCAGTACTCGACCAACAACGGCCAGTCCTGGACGAACGTGGCCGCGGCCAGCGGCGCGTACAGCGTCAACTTCACGACCAACGGCGTGCGGAACCTGCAGTACCGCGCGACCGACACGGGCGGCAACGTCTCCACGGTCGGGTCGGTCTCCTTCACGATCGACCTCGCGGCGCCGAACGAGCCCACGGTCTCGTCGGTCACCAAGGTCGCCGTGCCGGCAGCCCGCGTCTCGTACGGGGCACCGGGCGAGGCCACGGTCACCGTCACGGGCGAGGGTGGCACGCCGACCGGCGACGTCGTCCTCACCTCGGGCGACACCGAGGTCGGTCGCGGGACCCTCGTCGACGGCGTGGCCACGGTCGCGCTCGACCCGTCGCTCGCCGTCGGGACGCACACCCTCAAGGCGAGCTACCAGGCCGACCAGGTCTTCAAGAAGTCCTCGTCGACCGTGCGCCTCACGGTCGCCGCGGCGTCCTCGACGGTCTCGGGCTCGGTCTCGCCCAACCCGGTCAAGCCGTCGATCGCCGCCAAGGCGACCATCTCGGTCGAGAGCTCGACCGGTGTCGTCGCCACGGGCGACGTCACGGTCACGGTCAAGCGCAACAACGCCACGGTCGCGACCCGCACCGGGACGCTCGACGCCGAGGGCAACGTCGTCGTGACGCTCCCGAAGCTCCCCGAGGTCGGCACCTACAAGGTCGAGATCGCCTACCAGGGCTCGACCGGCGTCACCAAGAGCGCGACGTCGCTCAACCTCACCGTCCGCAACTAGGCACGTGGTGGCCCGGGGCTCGCGCCCCGGGCCACCGAACCTCACCTCGAAGGAGAGACATGAGTTCACACGAGCACCACCACGAGTCCATCCCGGCTCGCCCGATGAGCCGGCGGAACCTGCTCAAGGCCCTCGCGGCCTCGACGGTCGCCGTCGGTGTGGGCGCGGCGATCGGCCCGACCGCGGCATCCGCCCTGGGCGGCGTCGCCGCAGCACCGAGCAGCGGCCGCAACCGCCTCGTCCCCGTCAACCGCATCGGCATCCAGCTCTACACGGTGCGCGACAAGGTCAGTTCGCTCGGCTTCCGGGCCGTGTTCGAGGAGCTCGCCGACATCGGCTACTCCGAGGTCGAGTTCGCCGGGTACACGCAGGGCAACGTCGGCCCGATCACCATCCCGGAGATCCGCCAGCTGCTCGACGACAACGGCCTGCGGGCCGTCGGGACGCACGCGACCCTCAACCCGGGCAACATCGACGCCGAGATCGAGAAGGCGCTCATCCTCGGGATGCCGCACATCGGTCAGGGTGGCCCCATCAACAACACCCCGACCGTGGCTGCGTGGACCGCCGCGGCGAACACGTGGAACCAGATGGGCGTCAAGACCAAGGCCGCAGGCCTCAAGCTCTACGCGCACAACCACGACGGCGAGTTCCGCTTCACCACGGACGACCCGACGCGCCGCGTGTACGACCTGCTGTGGGACGAGTTCGACCCCGAGCTCGTCTTCTTCGAGATGGATGTCTTCTGGGCGCACGTCGGCAAGCACAAGTACCCCGGGTTCGAGCCCATCGACTACATCAAGCGCGACCCGCGCCGCTTCCCGATGCTCCACCTCAAGGACGGCAAGACCAACACGGGCAGCGCCAACGGCTACGACATCATCGAGTTCGGCGAGGGCAACATCGACTACCAGGCCTTCCTGTCGCAGCTGCGCACGCGCGGCCAGCACTTCGGCCTGTTCGAGCAGGACAACGCCAGCTCGGTCGCCGCACCGCCGAACCCCCTGAACTCCCTGGGCAACGCACGGCGCAGCTACACCTCCATCTACGGCCTTCGCGGCTGAACCACCGAGAAAACAGGAGATTCGCCATGAAGTGGAAGGTTTCAGCAGCCGCTGCCGCAGCGTTCGCGCTGATCGCGGTCGGTGCACCAGCAGCGCACGCCGCCGTCACGAGCTGCACGACCGAGCTCGACGACACGGTCATCGCGGGTGACCTGGTCGTCCCCGCGGGAGCGACCTGCGTCCTCGGCGGGACCACGGTCCAGGGCTCGATCACGGTCGGCGACGACGCGTGGCTCGACGCGACCGAGGCAGTCATCGAGGGTGACGTCGTCGCGACCGACGCGTACGGCGTCCTGATCGACGGGGCGAGCGTGGGGGGCGACATCAGCTCGTACACCGCCGGTTCGCGCGTCGGGTTCCTCTACCTGTACGACCTGCGCGTGGCCGGCAGCGTCGCGGCGGGCGGGGTCGACGTCGAGATCTCGGACTCGAAGATCTCGGGCAACCTCTCGACGCAGGCCGCGACGTACGTCGACCTGCTGCGCACGAGCGTGGGCGGCGACGTGACGCTCGGCGACAGCGACTTCGGCGTGAGCGTCGGCGGCGCGGTCGTCGGCGGCAGCCTGTCCGTGACGGGCACGTCGCGCGACGCGCTGATCGGCGCGACGAGCGACGGGTCGGCTGACCAGTGGGGCAACACGGTGGGTGGGGACCTCGTCCTGACCGGCAACACCGCGAACCTCCAGGTCGCGGGCACCACGGTCCACGGGGCCGTGCGCCTCGCGGACAACGCACCGGCCGCGAACTTCGGTCCGGGCAACACCGCGGGCTCGGTCGAGGGCGACCTCACCGGCACGGCCCCCGGTGCGCTCGCGGCGGGCGACCAGTCGGTCGCCGTCGTGATCCCCGAGCCCCGTCCGGGCGAGCTCACGTGGAGCCTCGAGGGTTCCTCGGGCCTCGTCGACCTGGGCGTGGCCGAGGAGCAGGGCGACCACTTCGCGGCCTCGGGCGACCTCGTCCCGGTCCGCGTCACGGACACCCGCATCAACGCCCCGGCGTGGTCGGTGTCCGCACAGGTCGGCGACTTCGTCGCGGGCGGCGAGACGGTGTCCGGCAAGTACCTCGGCTGGACGCCCGCGCTCCAGGAGAACGACGGCGGAGCGGTCGCGGGTGCGGCCGTCGCCTCGGGCTTCGTCGAGGGTGACGGCCTGTCCGTCGCCCGCACCCTGGGCAGCGCGGAGGCCGGGCACGCCCGCGGCTCCGCGGTCATCGGGGCGGAGCTCGACCTGAAGCTCCCGCTCACGGTGAACGAGGGGACGTACAACGCGACGCTGACGCTCACGGCGCTCAGCTAGTCGCGAGTGATCGTGGTGCCGGCCGGCCCGTTTCTCCGCGGGCCGGCCGGCGCCACCGTTCGACAGCTCTCCTGACCGGCCGCCCTCCTGACGGGCAGCTCTCCTGAGGGGCCACGGACGGCCGTCCCGACGCGACGGACCGCCCGGCCACTCTCGGTCGGAACCCACGAAAGCAGGCACGACCATGGCGACCCAGCACCTCTCCCTCCCGGCCGCGCGCGACGGCGCGAGCCCGGCCGCGCAGGCGACGCAGGACCCGCGCTCGGCGCAGCGCAACGTGCGTGCGCATCAGCGGGAGAACGGCCACAGCCACGCGCTGTGGCTCCTCGCCGTGCTGGCCGTGACCCTGGTCGTGGGCCTGCTGGTCTCGCTGGTCGCCCCGACCGCCTCGGCCGTCGCCTCGTCCGCCCCCGCGCGGACCGCCGCGCTCCCGCACGCGGTGAGCGCCGCCGTCGGGCAGGTGGATCCCGCCGCGCCCGCGCCGGACGCCTCCGCCGAGCCCGACGCCCCCGCGGTGACCACCCCGGTCACCTGGGGCGTGCGCCCCGCCGACACCGTGCACGGCACCGACCGCCCCAACTACGCCTACGGCCTCGACCCCGGGACGAGCCTCGACGACGCGATCATCGTCTCCAACTACACCGAGGGGCCGCTGACGTTCCGCGTCTACGCGGCCGACGGGTACATGACCGAGGCCGGCGAGCTCGACCTGCTGCCCGCGGGCGAGGAGTCGCAGGCGCTCGGCTCGTGGGTCACGTTCGAGGCCGAGGACGTCACGATCGAGGGCGGTGGCACCGCGGTCGTGCCCTTCACCGTGACCGTCCCCGCCGAGGCGACGCCGGGCGACTACGCGGCGGGCGTCGTGTCCTCGCTGCTCGTCGAGAACGCCGAGGGCGTGAGCGTCGACCGCCGCCTCGGCTCGCGCATGCACCTGCGCGTCGCGGGCGACCTGGTCCCGGCCGTCGTGGTCGACGACGTGTCGGTCACCTACGACGGCACCCTCAACCCCTTCGCCGCGGGCAGCGCGGTCGTCACGTTCACGGTCACGAACGACGGCAACACGCGTCTGGCCCCGGGCCAGTCCGTGCGCGTCGCCGGGCCGTGGGGTGCGGGCGCGCAGAGCGCACCGCGCGTCGACCTCCCCGAGATGCTCCCCGGCACGTCGCTGACGCGGACCGTGACGGTCGACGGCGTCTGGCCCCTGGGCCGGGTCAAGGGCTCGGTCACGGTCTCCGCGGAGGTCGTGACAGCGATCGGTGCGGCCGACGCCGCGCCCCTGCCGGTCGCGCCCGCCACGGGTTCCGCGTCCACCTTCGCCGTGCCGTGGTCCGCGCTCGCGCTGCTCGTCCTGGTGGTCGGGGGCGTCGTCCTGCAGCGGCGGGGTGCCCGACGGCGGCGCGCGAGCGACGAGCGCAAGGTCGCCGAGGCCGTGGCCCAGGCGCTCAAGGAACGCGACGAGCAGCCCGTCGTCTGAGACGAACGGTAGCGGTCAGGACGACGACGGGCCGGCCCGTCGACCCCCTCGGGGAGCCGACCGGTCGGCCCTCTCGTGTCGACCGACGTCGCCTGGCACCGAGCGTGCGGGGTCCCCGCGCGTGCCGGACCGGGGCGTCCGACGACAGATCATGCGCCCCGAGCGACAGGTTGTGCACAGGGCCGTGAGCGCCTGGTGATCCGGTGCTTGACTGCCGACGACGCCCTGTCCCCGCGGACGGGTGTCGCCGCAGTCCCCACGACGAGGGGTCGACCGCAGCAGTCGCGGCCCTCGTGTCCGGATCAGGCGCACGGACGAGTCGTCCTCGGCGTCCTGTCAGCAAGGAGCACAACGCAGTGAGCACTCCCCCCACGGCACCATCGCCGACGACGAGCCCTCGGTCCCCGTTCGGTCGGTTGCGGGTGGGGTGGTCGTCGTTCGCGGAGCGTCGGCCGGGGTTGGCTCAGTTCGTGGTGTTCTTCGTGTTGAGCAATGGTGTGACGGTGTTGCAGTTGGCGTTGATGCCGGCGTTCAAGGCTGTGTTCGGGATGACGTCGTTGGTGGACACGAGCTTTCAGGTGTTGGCGGTGGGGTCGAATCCGGATGGGTCGCCGTTCTACCTGTTCGACTATGCCGCGGGTGGGTTGCCTGAGGGTGGGGGTGGGTTGGCGTACTTCTTGGCGGTGCAGGTGACGTTGTTGATCGCGCAGGTGATCAACTTCTTCGCTCAGCGCAACGTGACGTTCAAGTCGAACACGAACATCTGGCGGGCGGCGTTCTGGTACACGGTGGCGTACGTGGTGATCACGTTCGCGGCGGCGGCGTTGCAGGGGTGGTACAAGGCGCCGGTGTACGAGCTGTTGATCGACACGTGGGGGATGGGTAAGACGGGGGAGACGGTGGCCGACATGGTCACGATGATGATCAACGCCGTTCTATCCTTCTGGGTGTTCTTCCCGATCTTCAAGGTCATCTTCAAGCGTGAGCCCGAGCCCGCTGAGCCTGCTGGGGTGGATGTGTCGTCGGTCCGTGCGGGCCAGGAAGTCTGAAGAGTGTTGTCCTGATGAGCAAGCTGTTGACGATCGTGGTGCCGTGCTACAACTCTGCGGCGTACATGGAGCGGTGCATCGAGTCGTTGTTGCCTGGTGGTGACCTGGTCGAGATCTTGATCGTGAACGATGGGTCCTTCGATGCCACGGGGGCGGTCGCGGACCGGTACGCGGACGCGTATCCGGGGGTGGTGACCGCGATCCATCAGGTCAACGGTGGGCACGGGGCGGCGATCAACACCGGGCTCGGGCACGCGCGGGGGGCGTTCATCAAGATCGTGGATTCTGACGACTGGCTCGACCCGGACGCCTACCGCCGGGTCCTGGAGACGTTGGGCGGGTTCGCCGCGGCCGGGACCGGGGTGGACGTGCTGGTCTCGAACTTCGTCTACGAGAAGGTCGACAAGCGTAAGAAGACCGCGGTGCGTTACACCAACGCGCTGCCCAGGAACCGGGTCATGGGCTGGGACCAGGTCGGCCGTTTCCGTAAGTCGCAGTACATCTTGATGCACTCGTTGATCTACCGCACCGACCTGCTGCGCGAGGTGGGTCTGGTCCTGCCCGAGCACTCGTTCTACGTCGACAACCTCTACGCCTACGCGCCGCTGCCCGCGGTGCGGACCTTGTACTACCT
>NZ_JBIVFZ010000004.1:636789-741007 GCF_044748475.1 Oerskovia enterophila | reverse complement strand
GACGTGGACCTGTACCGGTACTACATCGGGCGCGCGGACCAGTCCGTCAACGAGGACGTCATGATCTCGCGGGTGGATCAACAGCTGCGCATCAACCGCGCCATGATGAACCACCTGCGCGCGGTGCGCGCCGACCCTAGCGCTCCCCGGGCCCTGCAGCGCTACATGCTGCACTACATCAACATCGTGAGCATGGTCTCCTCGATGCTGCTGCTGCGCTCGGGCACGCCCCAGTCCCTGGCCAAGAAGGACACCTTCTGGGCCGAGGTCCGCACCCAGGACCCCGCCCTGTACCGGCGCCTGCGTCGCACGACCTTGCACCAGATCTCCAACCTGCCCGGACGCCCCGGACGCGGCATCTCCGTCCTGGCCTACAAGACCGCCCAACGCGTCATCGGCTTCAACTGACGGCGCGCCCACGCGTGGGGACCTTGGCCGGCGGACAGCAGGAGATCCCCCGGTGGTGTTTTCGTGTAGCCACCACAAATGTGGTGGCTACACGAAAACAACACCCTCCCTCGGGGGAGGAGACCCTGACCTGGGCACCTGGGCACCTGGGCACCTGGGCACCTGGGCACCTGGGCGCCCGGCCCCCGTATCAGGGGCCCCGACCTCAGCGCTCGGGGAGCGGGATCAGGGCCCGCACCACGAACCACCCGGACTCCGCGTGCACCGTGAGGGACCCGCCGTAGCCCTCGACGACCTGGCGCATGTTCCGCAGGCCGTACCCGTGGTTGAGCGCGTCGCCCTTGGTGGTGCGCGGGATCCCGTCGTCGAACTCCAGGTCGCCCACGTGGTAGTTCTCGAAGCGCACCAGGACGAGCGAGTTCTGGGTGTAGACCGCGACGCGGACGAGGCGGTTCTCCGGGTCCGGCAGGGTCGCGCTGCTCTCGATCGCGTTGTCGAGCGCGTTCCCGAACAGCGCGCTCAGTCCCATGGCGTCCATGAAGGACAGCGCTGCGCCGTCGACCACGCACGTCAGGGTGATCCCGAGCTCGGCGCACTGTGCCGTCTTGGACGTCAGGATGGTGTCGAGCACGGGGTTCCCCGTCTCGACCTGGGCCCCGTAGCCCTGGATGCTCTCCTCGAGCTGGTCGAGGTACGACGCCTTCGCGTCCGGGTCGTTCTCCGACCGGATCGCCGTGACGAAGTGCTTGAGGTCGTGGTACTTGCGGTGGACGATGTCGATGTTCCGCTTGGAGTGCAGGTAGTGCTCGTGCTGGGAGCGCAGCATCCGGTTCATCGCCTCGACCTCGACCGCGCGCTGGAGCTCGAGCCGCTGCCCCTGCTGCGCATAGAGAGCGACGTACCCCGCGAGGTCGACGAGCGTGCGGATGTAGAAGATCTCGGGACCGAACTGCGCGCTGAACGGCGTGTTCGAGCTCACGAAGCTCACGTTGCTCATGAGGAACGTGACGGCGGCGATCGAGGCCGCGCTCAGCAGGCCGCGCCGGTCGACCTCGAGCCGCTGGTCGGGCGGGAAGTGTCTCCGCTCGATGAGGTAGGCCGCGGTGAAGGCCGCGCCGTACACCAGGACCAGCAGCCCCACCTGGATGCCGACCCCCGTGAAGCCCTGGTCCACGGCATAGCTGTAGAGCTGCCAGTGGAGCGACGCGACCAGCTCGGCGAGCACGAACGCGCGCGCCGTGAAGTACCCGGCCTCGCGCGTCGAGACGTCGGCACACACCACGACCACGCCGAACATCGCGGCCACGGCCATCGCCATGCCGGCCGTCCACAGGGCGATCGGCAGCCCGTCCGCGAACGTCTGGACGGCCCACAGGAGGCCCAGGCCCAGGCCGAGGGACAGCGCCAGGACCGGCGGGGTGAACCGCTTGCGCAGGAGCAGGATGTAGACGAGGCACGCGGACCACTCGGCGAAGGCCGTGAAACCGCGGGGGATGTCGGTCGGGAGATCCCCGATCACGCGACGTGCCCTCCGACGTGGTCGGCGAGCGCATCGAGGAACGCGCGCTTGCGCGGGCGGCTGATCTGGAGCTCGTCCCCACCGAGCATGACGCACGTGCTCTGCTTGACGGCCGTCACGTGGCGCATGTTCACCAGGTAGCAGCTGTTGCTCCGGAAGAACCCCTTCTCGCCGAGGTCGGCCTCGAACGCCTTGAGGGTGCCCGTGAACGAGTACGTCCGGTCGACCGCGTGCACGACCACCCGGTGCTTGATGCTCTCGACGTAGACGACGTCGAGCAGGTCGACGCGGGCCAGCTCGCCGTTCACGGTCAGCATGACCGAGTCGGTCCCGCTGCGCCGGACGCGCTCGATGCTGCGGCGCAGCTCCTGGGAGAACGCGAACCAGGGGACGGGCTTGACGAGATAGCTCAGGGCGTCGACCTCGTAGCCGTGGATCGCGTACTGGGCCATGTTGGTGACGAACACGATGACGACCCGCGTGTCGAGCGTGCGGATGTGCCGGGCGGTGTCCAGGCCGTCGAGGTCGTTCATCTGGACGTCGAGGAACAGGATGTCGAACTCGGGTCGATACCCCGTGACGAGCTCGCGTCCGTCGGTGAACGTGCGGACGTCGAACGTCACGTCGTTCTCCGCCTGGTAGCGATCGAGGTGATCGAGCACGATCTGCCTGCTCGCCGACTCGTCGTCGACCACGCCGATGCGGATCATAGGACTGCTCGACCTCCTCTGGGGTGACCCCCCAAGATACCAAGCACGGACGGGCTGGAATCCGTGCGAACAGGCGGATTCGGGCATCTCATGAGGTGATGCTCGGCGGTGGGGCGGCCGACGTCGCGCCGGGTGCGGCGCCTCCCGCCGAAGCGGCCGTCAGACCGTGTCGTCAGGGGGTGTGCGGGCATTGCCGAAGGGCCCCGGCAGCCCCGGCCGCTCCGTCAGTGCCCGCCGCTCCGGCGGTGCGCACCGCGAGCCCGGACCCGGTCACGCGCGCTCGGGCGCGAGGGTCCTGGCCTCGCGAGGCAGTGGCTTGACCTGACCGGCCAGCGCGAGGCTCAGCACCATGGCCGCGCAGATGGTCAGGAGCGCGTAGCGGCCCCCGATCTCGTCGGCGAGGAGGCCGAGCACCGGGGGAGCGGTGAGCTGGGCGAACGAGCTGAACGACGTCACGACGGACACGCGTGCGGGCGAGCGCAGCGGGTCGTCGGACGCCGCGGCGATCGCGATCGGGTTGGCCAGGGCCGCGCCGCAGCCCCACAGCACGATCCCGCACCACGCGAGCCAGATCTGCGGGGCCAGGCCGAACAGCAGGAGGCCCACGAGGGCCGAGACGCTCGAGGCGCGCAGCACCGTGACGCGACCGAACCGGTCGATGAGGCCCGTCCCGGCGAAGCGGAAGACGGTCATGGCACCCACGAACGTCCCGTAGGCCATGGCGCCCACGGCCTCGCGCACCTCGAAGCCGTCGACCATGGCGATCGAGAGCCAATTGCCCGCCGACCCCTCGGACAGCGACGAAGCCAGCAGGACCAGGCCGATGAGGATGGTCCGCGGCTCGCGCCACGCGGACAGGGCCGAGCGCATGCCCGCGCCGCGCCGGGGCAGCTTCTGCGCCGTGTCCCGGGCACCGCGGGCAGTGCTGCCACCGTCGGAGCCGCCGGTCGCACCGGCCGAGGCGGCTTCTGTGGCCGCTCGCGAAGCCTCTGCGCCGGCCGAGCCGTCCGCCGCGTCGACGACGGCCCCCGACACCGCCTGCTCGGTCGCGCTGCCGGCGGGTGACTCGGCGAGGTCGTGCTCGAGGTCGGCCGGGCTCACGCCCGGCGTGGTCGTGGCACCGGCCCGACGCTCGGGAGCGAACACCGTCGCGGGTCCGATCGTCAGGGCACGCGCGACCGCGACCGCGACCGTGACGATCACGAGCTGTACCGAGATGTGGATGTGGGCCGCGGAGAACGCTGCGCCCACGAGGGCGCCCGCGCCCGCACCGATCGAGAAGGCCGCGTGGAAGTGCGGCAGGATCGCGCGCCCCACCTGCTGCTCGACGAGCGCGCCGTTGAGGTTGATGGGCACGTTCATGAGCGCGCCGCTCACGCCGTTGAGGAAGGCGCCGGCCGCGAAGATCCCGACGCTGCCTGCCGCTGTGCCCCACGCGACGAGCAGCAGGGCCACGAGGTTGAGGGCCGTGGCCGCCACGAGGGTGCTGCGGCTGCCGAACCGGGACACGATCGCGCCCGTCGAGACCACCGCGAACAGGGCGCCGACCGCGCCCACGATGAGGATCAGCCCGAGCTGGGCCGAGGAGACCCCGAGCGCGTCGCGGATCGAGGGCAGCCGCGTCATCCAGCTCGTGCCCACGATGCCGAAGAGCGCGAAGAGCGCCATCAACGACCAGCGGGCGCGACCGACTGCAAGGTTTCCTGACATTGGACGAACTCTATGCCGCGTGGGATCGCGCTCTCTCACTGTTTCCCTGGGCGGGACGACGGTGATCACCCGCGGGATCACCCGTCCCTGTCTGGTCGGCGGGCTCCGCGTGGGATGAGATCGAGACGTGGTGCCGCACCAGCGCCCGGTGCGGCACCATCGCACGTCGTCCAGCGAGCCCGCTCAGGGAGAGGCCGTCGTCCCGAGCGGGGTCGAGACCGTGAGGGCACCGACGAAGTACTGGTCGCCGGTCGTCGTCGCGGTGACCGTGGCCCGGGAGGTGGCGAATCGCGCCCCCTCGAAGGCTTTGACGTCCACCCCGAGCGAGTTGACGTAGCGAGATCCCGTCGCGGTCGAGTCGAACGCGTTCCCGGCCGACCCCGCACGAGGCGGGCCGGTGGGCGACCACGTCCTCGGGGTGAGGGGCACGTCGTCGAAGAGGAGACTGTCGCCCGCGCTCCCGGCGTCGCCCTCCCAGGCGACGGCCCCGACGCGCGCCGATGCCCCCGCACGGCCTGCGACCGTGAACGTGCGGGGTGCGGCTGGCGACAGGACGGGGGCGTACCCGTCGAAGAGGACCACGAGGTCGTCCGCAGCGGGGTCGGTGTGGACGACGACGAGGGCCCATCCGCCGTAGCGTCCCGTCCCCGGGGTCGCGCACACGTCCGCGACCGCCCACTCGCCGGCGCCGTGGGCCGCGACGACCGCGGTCACGTCGATGCTCGCCTGGTAGTCGGTGCCGCTCCGGTCGAGATCGGCGTCCTCGGCCCGTCCGGCCGGTGCGAACGCTCCGGTCCCCGGGGGCTGGATCCGGACCTTGCGAGGATCGGACGCGCACCGGCCCGCCCAGTAGAGCCGTGCCGAGACGACCTGTGACCCGGCCGGGAGGCGGAGCACCGCGCTCGACGACGTCGTCCCCGTGCCTCGCTCGTCCACGGCCACCATGGACCACGCGTTGTTGTTCCGCGCGGACCCGGTCGCCGCACCGGCAGCGACCTGCGAGCACCCTGTGAGGTGGGCCGCGCAGTGCAGCACGGGTGCGCCGACCTC
Organism: Oerskovia enterophila; assembly: GCF_044748475.1. Lineage (NCBI taxonomy): Bacteria > Bacillati > Actinomycetota > Actinomycetes > Micrococcales > Cellulomonadaceae > Oerskovia > Oerskovia enterophila. The sequence goes on along the minus strand of NZ_JBIVFZ010000004.1, from coordinate 735,610 downwards.
GGTCACCGCGAACCCGCCCGCCGCGACGAACCGCGCCCCCATACCCTGCGCGGTGACGTGGAGGTCCTGCACGATCTCGAGATCCTTCATGCCGGGGCCGCTCACGTGGATCGTGGCCGGGACGACGTGGTCGACGAGGGCGGGGGAGACGTCGACGGGGACGACGGCCGTGGTGGTCGCCCCCGGGAGGAGCTCGTCGAGCCCGCACGACACCGAGCCCTCGCCCTCCGTCGCCGTGCACACCCACCCCACGCCGTCGGACACCGTGCTTCGTCGGTCGGCGAGAGTGACTCCGGGCGGTAGGAGGATCTCGGCGCGCAGCGCGGAGATCCTTGCCCCCGCCGGGTTCGCGAGCGAGAACCCGACGACCCCGGCCCGACCGACCACCAGGTCGCCGAAGTCGTCCCCGTTGCTCGTCAGCACGACCGGCGCGCCCTGCGGCGGCGAGGTGGGTTCGGCGGGGGGCCGGGCAGGAGGCTGCGTGACGGGGGACGGGCCCTCGCGACCGGGCCGGACCACGGGCGGGGCGGGGGTCCCCGCCATCCTGTCGGCGTCGCCCGGCACCAGGTCGCTCACCGGCGTGATGTCGAGAGAAGATCCGGGGCTGACGGGCGGCGGTCCCGGGGAAGGCGGGGTACCGACCTCTTCGTCCATGGGGGATTCCGGATCGGTGGTGCCCGGACGATGCTCGGTGCCGCCGGGCTCGTGCGAGGAGCCAGGCGCGCTCGAGAGCACGCCATGACCGGTCGCACCGCCCGGCACCTGGGCGGCGGACGAGTCGTCGACGGCCGGTTCGGTCCGCGCAGCGGCCCATGCGACGAGCGCCCCGGCGAGCAGGACGGTCGCGGCGACAGCGACGCACACCTGCACGACCGAGAACCGTCGCAGGAGCCGGAGAGCGGCTCGCACGGACCGCCCGCCCCCACCCGCAGCGAGCCGCCCGACCCGGGCGGCGGCTCGGGCGAGGTCGACCCCCGAAGGACCGGACCACCCGCGGGTGGCCCGCCCGGAAGGCAACCCCGACGGGGCGGCGGGTGCGAGAGCCGCCGCCAGGCCCAGAGGAGGCATCGCGATCCTCATGCGGCTGCTCATGTCGGCCAGGTCCTCGGCGAGCGTCGTGCAGGGCGTGCACCCCTCGAGGTGCACCAGGATCCTGGCCCGTTCGCCCTCCGGCAGCCCACCGCGGGCGAACGCACCGAGCGCACGCGCGAAGAGCTCGCACGAGGGCGCGGCGTGACGCAGGTGGGCCTGGAGGTAGTGCTGGCGCAGTCCCTCGCGGGCCCGTCGCACGAGCGAGGAGACCGCGTTCGGGCTGAGCCCCAGCTCGACGCTCACCTGCGCTGGGGAGAGGTCCTCGACGTCGCACCGCCACAGTGCGAGCCGCCATCGCTCGGGCAGACGGGCGAACGCCTCCCGCATCCTGCTCGACTCGTCCCCGGCCAGGACGAGGTCGACGTCCGTGTGCGTCGAGTCGAGCGACTCGTCGTCGCCGACCGGGCGCTCACGCCGGGCGCTGATCGTGCTGCGCGCCGCGAGGTTGCGGACCGTGGTCGTGAGGTAGGCGCGGACGTGCTCGTCGGGTCCCAGGCCGTGCCGCAGCTTCTCCAGCAGCGACGCGAACGCCTCGGCCGCGATGTCCTCGGCCGCCGCCCCCGCAGGGCAGTGCCGGCGCGCGACCGCTGTCACGGCGTGGCGGTGACGCTCGTACAGCGTCGCGAACGCCGGCGAGTTTCCCTCGCGGACAGCGATCACGAGGACCCGGTCGGGAACGTCCGTCGTCCAGGGCGAGAGGGCTTGCTGGGAGACGGTCACTGTGTGCTCCTTCGAGGTGGTGCGCGAGGGGGCCCCGGCCGTCGTCGGTTCCTGGGGCCTGTGTCCGATACTGCGCGGGCACCCGTCGAGCGGGCCGGAGAAGGACGGGTGATCACGAGGGTGAATGTCCTCCCTGTGGCTCTCGCCATGCGGGTGTCGGCGTCATGGACCTGTCCTCACGACGTCTGGACAGGTGTGTGGAAAGCACCCGAGGACCCGTTGCGCGAGCTCTGCGAGAGCTGGCGGCAGCTCAGCGGTGCCGGGGGGTGGCGTGTGCCGCAGGACTGGGGGGTCCAGGCCGTCGTCACGGTGGCATCGGCCGTCGTGCGCGGGGCCGACGCGTCGACCCCCGCCCGCGCGCTCGGCGCGTCGCGCGCACGCGCCGGGGTCGGGATCGTCGAGGCGATCGTCGATCTCGCGTACCTGTACGAGGCGTACGGCACCCCCGTCGCGGTCAGGGCGCTCGCGGCGCTCGCCGACGGGTGGGTCGCCGTGACCGACAGCGGGGAGGTGCGCGCCACCGCCATCGAGGCCGGGAGCGGCCTCTCGACGGTCGAGCACCTCGCTCTCCGGCTGGCGGACGTCGCCACGGGCCGGGCATGGGAGCGGCAGGAGGGCGGGGTCACGGTCGTGCTGGTCATCGACGTCCGGCCCGGGGAGGCGAGCCGACCCGCCACGTGGGAGCGGGACATCCTGCTCGGGGCCGCTGTCAGGCGGGCGTTCGGCGACGACGTGCCGTCGGCGATCCTGCGGGGACGCGCGGTGGTGCTCGTGCGGTGCGCCGCGGATCCCGTCACCGCGTCGGACGTCCCGGGCGTCGAGCGCTGCCGGGAGGTCCTGACGAGCTGGTGGGGGCAGGGCGAGGTCCCGTCCCGGCTTCCCGGGCGATTCACCTGGTTCCCCGTTCCCACCGGGTCGCGGCAGGACGTCCTGACGAGCCTTCAGCTGATCGTCGGTCCCTGACCTCACGCGGCTGCCCGGTGAGGCGAGCGTCCGGTGGTCGCCTCCGCGGTCGCGGCGAGCCGACGTCGGATCTGCTCGCGTGCCCGGACCAGGAGGGCGGCGACCGCGTTGCGCGAGATGCCGAGCTCGTCGGCGACCTCCTGGAGGTCGACCCCCTCGCAGGCCGTCCTCCACAGCGCGAGGCGCTGACGCGCCGAGCACTGGCGCAGGACCTCGAACGCCTCGGTCAGCTCGAGCGCGGCCAGGGTCTCCCGTGCGGGGTCGTCGGGCGACGAGACGTCGTAGGCCGCCTCGATCGAGACCAGGTGGACGGTGCGCCTCCGTGACGCGTCCGTGGCGAGGTTGCGGACCGTCCGGGCGATGTAGGTCCTGGCGTGGTCGAGCGGCCCACGACCGTCCCGGAGGAGCGCGAGGATCTTGCAGAACGCCTCGGACGCGAGGTCCTCGGCGTCGCCGGTCGACGAGGTGTAGCGGCGCGCCATGCTCCGTGCGTACGGGTGGTGTCGCCGCCACAGCTCGTCCACGGCGCGCGAGTCGTGCGAGCGCGCGGCGTCGAAGAGCTCGGCATCGGTCGTCAGGCGGGTCAGGTCCATGGTGATCCCCTCGGCTCGTGCCCGGACGACGACGTCCCGGCAGCACGGCCCGCTCGGGCCGGTACGAGGTGGTTCGTCGAGGGGCGGGATCGTGTCGGCGCCCGGAGGGTGATCGCGAGGGTGATCCCGTCCCTACCTCGTCGACAGGGCCCAGACGAGGGCCGCGCCCGCGACGAGGAGCGCCCCGGCGAGCGCGCGCTGGAGGCGATCCGCAGCGAGGGGATGGTCCGATGCGAGACGGGCGATCCGCCGTCGGGCACCGAGGACCGCCCGCCGCCCGGCCGCACGACAGGCGACCATGCCGTGGACTCCCGCGGCGCACAGGGTGCGCGTCAGGCTCGCTCGGGGCCGGACGTCCGGGCGCTCGGCCGCAGGCGTCGGGGCCCCGTCGTCCCAGGGCGGGAGCGTCGAGCGGATCCAGGAGAAGACCTCGACCAGGGGTTCCTGCGCCGGCCGCGGGCCCGAGCCCCACGTCCATCCCACCTCGCGTGGTGCGCGGGGCGCGGAGGGCAGCTGCCCCGGGGACTGCTCGTCGGTGGTCGTCGGCATCGTGCTGCTCCTCTGTGCGGGTGGCGTTCGGGTTCTCGACGGTGGCGTGCCCCCGTCCCGGTCCAGACGCGTCCCTCGCACGGTCGTGACGGGTGAAGGGCAACGTGCCGGGCCTGTCGGGGCTGCCCTGACGCGCGGGCCGTCGCCCGATCGACCTTTCACCCGTAGTCACTCGTCGAGCGACGCCGTCTATGCCCTCGAACGGCCACGGACGTGGCACTCATCACAGATGGCGTGACATCGCGCTGAGGAGGTTCGACCATGTACAACTCACCAGGGATCGTCACGGGGATCGGGACCGGTGCCACCGGGGCCGGCATGCTGGCGGTCACCGGGGCGACGACGTTCGCCTACGTGGCTGCGGCCGTCGTGCTTGTGGTCAGCGGCCTCCTGCTCCTGCGGACGTCTCGCCTGCGGCGTCTCGCGGCGGCCGAGCGGTCCTCGTCGAGCGGCGACTGACCCGATGAGCTCCCTCGTTCAAGGAGCCCCTGGGAGGGCCTGGTCGGTGCCCCGGCTCGGCGCGAGCGCCGTGCGCTGGGCTTTGGCGTCGTCCTTGCTGGGCGGCGCGGCGTACCTGGCGTCCCAGGCGCTGCCCTACCGCATGGCCGAGGCGCGCGGAGCGTCGTGGGTGCTCCGCACCTTCTTCGCGCTCGAGAGCCGCACGAGCCCGGACCGGCCCGTCTTCTTCTATCAGCGTGTGGCCGGCGACGACTTCTCGTGGCGAGGGCTCGTCGTGACGGCAGAGTGCACGTCGCTCTTCTTCGTCCTGCCGATCCTCGTGCTCGGCGCCGTGGTCCTGTCCTCGCGCCGTGCGAGCACCTGGCGGGTCCTGGCAGCCGTCGCTGCGGCGACGGGATTCCTCGTGGCGGTCAACCTGGGCCGGTGCGCGGCGATCGCGCTCGCCTCGATCCGGTGGGGCGACGAGGGGTTCCGCTGGGCCCACCACACGGCCGGGAGCGTCGTCATGCTCGTCGCCCTGACCGGGTGCCTCGTGCTCTTCTTCCGGCTCGGGTTCTTCGGGCGCAGGGGCGGGCAGGCACGGCAGACGTCCAGGGCTCGTCGTGAGCGCGCCGAGGGCCGTCCGGGCGGTGAGAGCTGATGCAGGCGCTCAACGTCCTGGCGAGCATCGTCATCTGCCTCTCGATGGTCTACTTCGTGATGCTCATGGGCTCGGGGCTGACCCACCTGCGCAGGCGTCGTGCCCGCCTGGGCGTCCAGGGGGACACGACCTACGGGCAGGAGGCCTCGCCGGCGCACCCGACCCTCCGGGTCTACTTCATGGTCCCGTGCCTCAACGAGGAGGAGGTCATCGGCCTCACCGTGGCCGGCCTCACGCGGCTCGAGGGCGCGACGACGCTCGTGATCGACGACGGGTCGGACGACGAGACGGCCGCCCGGGCCGAGGCCGCGGGCGGTGACCGGGTCGAGATCCTGCGCAGGGTCGCCCCGGACGCCCGCAAGGGCAAGGGTGAGGCGCTCAACGCGGGCATCGCACGCATCCGCGACCTCGTGGCCGAGCGGGGCGAGGACCCCGACGACGTCGTCGTCTGCGTCATGGACGCCGACGGGCGGTTGTCGGACGGGGCGCTCGAGGCGGTCCTGCCGCTCTTCGAGGACCCGACCGTCGGCGGTGCGCAGCTGCAGGTGCGGATCCGCAACCGGCACGCGTTCCTCACGCGCTACCAGGACTACCAGTTCTGGGGCATCGCGGCCGTCACGCAGTTCGGCCGACTTGGCACAGGCACCGTGAGCCTGGGGGGCAACGGCCAGTTCGCGCGGCTCTCGGCGCTCGACGACGCGGGCCCCAAGCCGTGGTCCGCGTCGCTCACCGAGGACCTCGACCTCGCGATCACGCTCGCGATGAAGGGGTGGGAGCTCACCACGACGCCCGACGCCTCGGTGGACCAGCAGGCCGTCGAGAAGCTGGGGCTGCTCGTGAAGCAGCGGACCCGCTGGTACCAGGGCCACATGATGGCGATCACCCGTCTGCCGGAGATCTGGCGCTCGCCCGAGCTGTCGAACGCCAAGGCGCTCGAGCTCTCGGCGTACTGCCTGGTGCCATGGATCCTCGACCTGCCGTGGTCCTTCTTCTTCCACTACTGCCTGGTCATGGTCGCGCTCAACCACGAGGCCGTCTTCGCGTTCACCGACCAGGCCGTCGCGCTCGTGATCGTGGGAGTGGTCTGGTACCTGCTGGCGTTCGCCCCGGCCTTGATCACGGGCTGGATCTACTGGCGGCGCGACCGCCGCTGGAGCCTGTGGAAGTGCCTGCTCATGGGCAACTCGTTCGTCGTCATGAACTACCTCTCGTTCACCTGCGTGTGGCGTGCGCTCTTGCGCATCCTGCGCGGGCAGACGAGCTGGGACAAGACCGCGCGCGTCCGGGAGAAGGTGCCCGACGGCGCCGCTCCCGCCGCGCCGTCGACCATCGGCCCGCGTGGGCCGGCCCGTCAGGAACAGGAGGTGCCGGTCTGACGGGTCCCGGGGGACCCGCACGCTCTTCACCCTTCTTCGGCCCCGCGGGGCCGCGACGATGAGGAAACGACATGTTCAAGAGATCTCTCAGCTCACTGGCCGTCCTGGGCCTGAGCGCGGCGCTGGTCGTCTCGGGCGGTTCGGTGGCCTCGGCCGCTCCCGCGACGGGGACCGGTACGGCCTCGAACCTGCTGTACTCGGTCAACGGTGGTCCCTGGACCGCTGACGCGAGCGCGAACCGCGGCGACACGGTGACCGCTCGCCTGTTCTACGACAACAGCTCGGACGGGACGCTGTCGGGTACTTCGCTGACCACCGCGATCCCCGACGGGTTCACCTACGTGCCCGGTTCCACACGCAACGTCCTCGCGCCGGGCTCGAACGTGGCGACCGGGGCGGTCGGGGCCGAGACCAAGGCGGCCGCGGTCGCGGACTCGGTGTGGTCCGGCGGCACGCTCACGGTCTCGCCCTCGGCCGGATTCAACGGCGAGCCCAACACCTCGCAGTCCGGCGTGCTCCGCAACGGCGTCAAGCGCTACCTCAACCTCGAGCAGTGCGCGTGGTATCGCAGCGACAGGGTGAACACGATCACCAGTCTCGTGCCGACGACCGGTTCTGCCGACCGTGCGGCGGCCACCAACGTCTCGTCGACGCGCGACACGACTCTCAACTGCGCCACCGGATCGGCGAACTACCCCGGCATGGGCAACGAGCGCGGGATCACGTCGATCGATCTGCTCGGAAACAAGTACCTCAACCTGCACCAGTGCGCGTGGTTCAACGCTGCTGACCGGAACACGATCACCAGCCTGGTCCCGACGACAGCGATGAGCGCCCGATCCGCCGGGACGAACTCATCCAACTCGGCCGATGTCACGCTCAGCTGCGGTACTGGAGACGCACGTCATCCGGCCGTCCAGAACGAGCGGGGCATCGTGGCTCTCGATCTCGTCGGTAGCCGCTACCTGAACCTGCACCAGTGCGGCTGGTACGACTCGGGCATCGTCAACACGATCACGAGCTGGGTACCCACCACGAACAACGCCTTCCGTTCGGCCGGCACCAATGCTTCGAACACCAGAGACAGTGCGCTGGTGTGCGGAAGCGGCCAGGCGAACTACCCGGCCTCACCGAACGAGCGCGGCCTGCTGGTGCTCGACCTGTCCGACCCTGCACGAGGGCAAGGGTTCGTGGAGTTCAGGCTGACCTCCGACGTGCCGCCGCTTCCCGCATGCGGTGAGAGCGTCACCGTGCCCGCGGTGGTGAGCTCCCGTGAGGGGGTGCTGAGCGGTTCGGGGACCGGTACCCCGGTCTCGTCGGCGTCGATCACGTTGAACGAGTACTCCGCGACCGGCGAGGACTGCCCCGTCGAGCCGGCGCTTCCCCGTGCGGTGGACGACGTGGTGGCGACGACGCAGGACGTGCCGGTCACGATCGACGTGCTGGCGAACGACACCGATGTCGAGAGCGTGACGGTCACAGCAGGGCAGACCGGGCCGTTCCACGGTGCGGTCGTCGTCAACGCGGACAACACGATCACGTACACCCCCGAGCCTGGGTTCTTCGGGATCGACTCGTTCACCTACACGGTCACCGACGCGGAGGGGAACTCCTCGACCGCGACGGTGGACGTGACGATCGCCGAGGAGGACGACGGTATCCCGCTCGTGGCTCCGGGCATCGCTGGTGTCGCGGCCCTCGCGGGCCTGGTCACGTTCGGCCTGCGTCGCAGACTCACGGCTTGAGCGACACGCGTCAGAGATGAGGAGCGGGCCCGCTGACCGGCGGGCCCGCTGACCGGCGGGCCCGCTGACCGGCGGGCCGTCTGCCCGCCCGGCCGGCGACGGCCGGCGACGAGAGGTGCGGATCCACGACGGATCCGCACCTCTCGCGCGTGGTCCGTCACTCGTGGCCGGTCGATCCGTCTGTCAGGTATCGGCACAGTCGAGAGTCAGGAGCAGACCATGAAGACGGACCGGACGGCCAGGGACCTCGTCCCGACGATCTGGGGATTCACCCGGCTCGACCGCGGATCCGACGGGCGCCCGCCGGGCTCCAGGGGCCGGGTCGACACGATCCTCCCCTCCACGCTCACCGCAGCAGAGCTGGCCGCGGTGCAGGACTTCGTCCTGTGGCGTGCCTCGAGAGCTCGACGCCGAGCATGCGAGGTCGTGACCGGTCTCCTGGCAGGGCTGAGCCTCCTGGTCGGTCTGCTGTCCGCGCCGTGGTGGGGAGTCGCGCTGGCAGCGCCGGCACTGCTGCTGGGCCTGTCGATCGTCGTCTCGTGGGGAGTCGACGGATGGTGCGGGCCCAGGCTCAGCCGCAGCGCGAGGCTGACGCTCGGCAACGCGGTCGAGGTGCGCGGTGAGCACCTCGTTCCCGAACCGCTTCGGGGGGCTGGGAGCCGTGAGGACCCGCGGCTCACCTCGATGCGGCTTCTCGTGCGTGCGATGCGAGACGTCGAGGTGCTCGCCGACGAGCTGGACCCGCTCGAGAGTGCGCTCGCGCGTCAGATGGTGTGGACAGCTCTCGATCCTTCGGTCCCCCACAGGATCTCCAAGACCGTCGTGGCGGCGGCGTACCTCACGAGGGTCGCGCGACAGGTCGTGAGCGACGGTCAGGTGCGGACGGCGACCCTGGACGGCTGACCAGATCTTCACCCGTCACTCGCGGGAACCGTCCTCGTCCATCTTCTCGAAGGCCCCGTCTCGAGGGCCCGCGGAGAAGGGTGAAGTGATGTCACGCTCACGGAAGCGACCTGTGGCTGTGCTGTACGGGACCCGCCCAGAGGCGGTGAAGATGGCGCCGGTGATCAAGGCGTTGCAGGCCAGCGAGACCCTGCGTCCGGTGATCGTCACCTCGGGGCAGCACCGAGAGATGCTCGATCAGGTGAACGAGCTGTTCGGCATCGTCCCGGATCACGATCTCGACATCTTCCGTCACGGGCAGGGGCTCGAGGCCATGACCGCCGCTGCGGTCTCGGGCTACTCCGCGTTCCTGGCCACGCACCCCGTCGACGCCGTGATCGTGCAGGGTGACACGACCTCCGCCTTCGCGGGTGCGCTCGCGGCCTACTACCGGCAGACGCCGGTGGTGCACGTCGAGGCAGGGCTCAGGACGGGCGACCTCTACTCCCCCTTCCCTGAGGAGGGAAACCGGAAGCTCGTCGGCGTGCTCGCGGCCGTGCACTGTGCCCCCACCTCGACCGCAGCGCGCAACCTCTACGCAGAGGGTGTCCCTCGGGAGAGGGTCACGGTCACGGGCAACACCGTGATCGATGCGCTGCTCCACACGGCCGCTCTCCGCCGCGCGACGGGCGACCGTCTGGTCGACGCGGCGATCTCCTCTGGGCGGCGCATCGTGGTGGTGACCGCGCACCGCCGGGAGTCCTGGGGTGCGGGCCTCGGCGAGATCGGTGCTGCCGTCGCGAGGATCGCCGTCTCGCAGCCGGACGTCCTGGTGGTCGTCCCCCTCCATCGCAACCCTCTGGTCCGTGAGGTCCTGGTCCCGGTCCTGCGAGAGCTGCCCAACGTGCGGATGATCGAGCCGCTCGGATATGCGCCCTTCTGCCATCTCCTCGCGCACGCGACGGTCGTCGTCACGGATTCCGGGGGCATCCAGGAGGAGGCGCCCGCGCTCGACGTGCCCGTGGTCGTGACCCGGGAGACGACCGAGCGCCCGGAGGCCGTCGCGGCGGGTGCGGCCGTGCTCGTGGGGACCGACCAGGACAAGATCGTCAGGACCGTGCGAGCCCTCCTGACCGATGAGTCACGGCATGCCGCGATGGCGTCGGCCCCCAATCCGTTCGGTGATGGGAGGGCGGCGGCCAGGATCATCGCCGCGGTCGAGGCGTCGACCAGACAAGGTGCTGAGTCAGGCGTGACGGCGTTCGACCTCGTCAGAGCGTCCTGAGGCGCCGGAGCATTCATGACATTTCACCCACCGGAGCCGGGTGCCGTCGCGGTAGCGGGAAACGTGGTCGACATACGCTCGCTCGGTGGGCCGCGACGGAACCGTGGTGAACAGGAGGGGCGAAGGGGGCGCCGCCGTGCTGACGGTGGAGGAGATGGAATGCCTGGACGGGTTCGCCGAGACGACGAGGTTGCGCGCCATGTGCGTCCGAGCCGTGAGGTCGTCGCAGCTGGCCGAGGTCCCGCTGCCGAGGCCGGTGAAGCGGCGCTGGGCGGGGGAGTCGTCACGGTCGCTCACAACGTCGCCACGGTGCAGGACACGAGGCAGGGCTCCGGGAGCGGGCATGGGGTCGGTGCGGCGGTGCCACCGCGGTCGATGGCAGAGCAGGCTTTCGCTGCGGGCGATGCGCACGCTGCGATCCGGTGCGCGATCCGCGCCGGAGATGTCGACTTCGCATCCCGGGTGGCGGTGAAGTACTGGTACATACTGTGCGCCACGGACGTCGAGGGCACGATCGTCGTGCTCGAGGAGCTTGACCACCGCCAGCTCCGAGAGCATCCCTACCTGGCGATCATCCTCGCCCTCGCCTACAACACCACGACCACCCGGCGCCTGCGAGCCGTCGAGCTGTTCGGGACGGCCGTGGCGGCTCTCGCCCTGCGATACCCCGGAAGCGGCGTCGGCGAACGGTTGATCCTCAGCACTCTCGAGAGCGTCGCCTTCCGCGTGATGGGTCAGGGGACGGCTGCGCGTGCAGCGGCCAAGCGCGCTCGCGAGCTGCTGGCGACGGTCCGCGCGGGAGACAGCGAGATGATCGACCTGCTGCGTTTCGACCTGGCTCAGCAGGTCGGCACGTCCTTCTTCGTCGGTGGCGACCTCGTCGAGGCGAAGGCGACCTTGAACGACGTCCTGGCCGCTCAAGGGCGAGCCGGAGGTGCGAGGCTCACCCTGGGTCTCCTCGCCGGCCTCCATGCGACCAACGGCGAGATGCTCTCTTCTGCGCGACACGTCGCCGCCGAGCAGGAGCGGTCCTGGCCGCCCATCGTCCACGGGCCGTACATCGACGCGTTGTTCCACTCCAGTCGCGCATGGGACGCGGTGGAGCGGTTCGATCTTGCCGCTGCGCAGACGGTCCTCGACGACGTGGCCGAGGAGCTCAGGACCAACGAGCTCTGGCCGCTGTTCGCGCTCGCCCAGGTGTATGTCGACCTGGGATCCGGCACCCCTGCGCTCGGGGAGTCGCGACTTGCTCAGACGATCGCCCGGGGCGAGAGGGCGCCGACGACGGCGTACTGGCGCAGCCGGTTGGCAGTGGCGCGGTCGACGCTCGCACTTGCCGCGGGCCAGGGCGAACGTGCGCTCTCTGCTGTCCGCAAGCTGTCGCGGGACGACCTCGATGTTCGCGTCGCCGTGGCGCGGGCCGCCTTGGCTCAGCACGATCATGACGGTGCGCTGATGATCCTTGCAGGCACGCAGGGGGTGGCCGTCGCGGGGGCCCGCCATCGGGCGGAGCGTCTCTTGTTGCTCGCGGCCGCCGCGGCGCGCTCGGACCTCGGCGCGATGGCGGTCGCGACCGCCCAAGATGCTGCCATCACCCTGAGGACGTCGGGCACGCGCCTCCCGCTGATGCTCGTTCATCGTGACGACCGTCTTGCGGTCGCGGAGCTCCTCCGCTCTGCAGGTGACCTCCAGAGCGCCGAGCTGATCCACGGTGATCAGCACGTGCCGGACGTTCTCCCGAATGTCGTTCGAGTCGTCGACCTGTCGGAACGCGAGCTGGTCGTCCTGCAAGGGCTGGTCGCGGGAGCTGACCTCCCTCTGCTGGCCAGTCGCCTCTTCGTCTCACCGAACACGATCAAGACTCAGATCAAGAGCATCTACCGCAAGCTCGAGGTGCGGACGAAGAGGGACGCCGTGATCGCAGCTCTGCACAAGGGACTCGTCTAGCCGCGGCACGGCGGCACGAGCGCGGCCGGGCTCAGAGCAGCACGGTCCCCTCGATGCACGTCACGGCGTCGCCGCCGACCCACACCGTCTGCGAGTCGTCGCGCGTCACGTGCACGCGCCCGGCCCGCCCGAGCGCCGTCCCCTGGCTCGCGACGTATGCCTGCGGGAGCAGCCCGTCGGGCATGAGCCACTGCCCGACGACCGCGTTGAGGCTGCCCGTGACCGGGTCCTCGGGGATGCCCATGTCGAGCGCGTAGCCACGCACCTCGACCGCCGCGCCGTCGGGTCCGTCGTAGCGCCCGTCGCCGAGCGCGGTGTACGGCCCGACGACGCCGATCGCCAGGTCGCCCAGCCCCGTGAAGTCGGGGTCGAGCGCGAGGACCTTCTCGGCCGAGCCGAGCAGGAGCACGCGCCACCCGGGCCCGTTGTCGAGGAACCGGTGGTCGACGACGTCGCGCGCCTCGAGACCGAGCGCGCGCGTGATCGCGGCGAGGGTCGAGAGGTCGACGGGCTCGTCCGTGAGGAGGCCGGGCGCCGCGAAGGCGAGCCGACCGCCCGGGGCGGCTCCGCCGTCGGGCGGGGCGGACGACGCGTCGCGGCGCAGCGGCACCAGGCCGATCCCGCACTCCTGGACCACGACCCCCGGCTCGCGCGGCGTCCCGCCCGCTGCGAGCCACGCGTGGCACGAGCCGAGCGTCGGGTGCCCCGCGAACGGGAGCTCGCCCGCGGGCGTGAAGATGCGCAGGCGGTAGTCGGCTCCCGCGGCCGCGCCCTCGGCGGACGGGGGGAGCAGGAACGTGGTCTCGGAGAGGTTGGTCCAGCGGGCGAACGCGGCCATCTGGTCGCCCTCCAGCCCGACGGCGTCACGCACCACCGCGACCGGGTTGCCCCGGTAGGGGGTCGTCGTGAAGACGTCGACCTGCGAGAACGGGCGGTTCCGGGGCGGAAGGGTCATGCGTCCGACGCTACCGCCCGGCCCGCGTCGGCGCGCCGGGTCGGCAACCGCCGACCCGGCGCGGGTGTCGTGTGCCTCAGCGCACGACGTCCTGACCGGCGTACGCGATCTCGGCGACGTCGACGACGCCCTCGCGGGCGTACGGGCCCACGACCCGACCGGTGAACGACTCGCAGAAGTCCGAGGAGAGGAACGCGCCGTCGACCCCGCCGACCTCGACCCACCCGCCGTCCTCCCAGACCTCGCCGCGCAGGCGGTCGCACGAGGCGCCCAGCACGGCCTTGCCGACGAGCGGCGGGTCCGCGACGATGCGCAGGCGTGCCGGCTCGTCGGGGCTGGTGCGCTCACGGCTCCAGGACTGGGCGAGGCCGCGGGCCGTCATCGTCAGGGTCACGACGTCGGTCGTCGCCTCGAGGTCGAGGTGCGAGCTCTCGTCGTAGCGCATCGACAGGCCGCCCGCGCCCTCGGAGACGTCGACGGTCGTGGTCACGGTGCAGGCCTCGGTGACCTGCCGGATCCCCAGGAAGGTCGGGTGGGTCGCCTCCATGCCCTGACCCGTGCCGCGCAGCCGGGCCCACCCCGGGCGGGCCTCGAGGTCGGCGACGTCCCGGGGGAAGGCGCGCACGGCGACGACCTCGCCGTCGAACCCGTCGAGCGACGACGGCGCGTCGGACGGGAAGGTGACCGTGTGCTCGACCGGCTCGTGACGCTCGTCGAGCACCACGGGCTCGGCGTGCGGCCACCCCTCGTCGTCCCAGGTCACGGGCGTGATGAAGGTCTCGCGGCCCATGGGGGCGAACGCTCGCGTCATGGAGCGCGGGCGCGTGCCCAGCAGCATCATGGCCCACGAACCGTCGGGAAGCTGGACCAGGTCGCCGTGGCCCGTGTTCTGCACGGGGCGGTCGGAACCGCGCGCCGTGACGAGCGGGTTGTGCGGGCACCCCTCGAACGGCCCCTCGGGCGACGGGCCGCGCGCGATCGTCACGGCGTGCCCTCGCTCGGTGCCGCCCTCGGCGATCATGAGGTACCAGTGGTCGCCCACCTGGTAGAGGTGCGGCGCCTCGGGGAACATGCCGCCCGTGCCCGACCACAGCGGGCGCGGCTCGCTCAGCGCGGCCCCTGTCTCGGTGTCGAGCCGGACCTGGGTGATGCCGAGGTGGACCGCCGTGCCGTCCTCCTCGAACCCGAGGCCCGACATGGTGATGTAGCACGCGCCCTCGTCGTCCCAGGCGATGTCGGGGTCGATGCCGAACACGTCCATGACGACCCCGTCGGACCACGGGCCGGCCGGGTCGTCGGCCGTGAAGAGGACGTTGCCCCGTCCCGTGCCCATCATGTCCGGCACGACCAGGTAGAACCTGCCGTCGTGGTGCCGGATCGTGGGGGCCCAGGTGCCTCCGCCGGTCGGCACGCCGGTCGTGCCGAGCTGGCCGTCGCGCACCGCGACGTGGGTCAGGAGCTCGACGTGCTCGAGGTCGGTGGACCGGAAGATCGGGATGCCCGGGAGGTACTCGAACGTGGACGTCGCGATGAAGTACTCGTCGCCCACGCGGCACACGCTGGGGTCGGGGTGGAAGCCAGGGATCAGGGGATTGCGCACGGAGCGGTCCTTCGGTGGTGGGGAGCAGGCGCAGGCGTGAGCCCGACCGTCGTCGGCGACGTGCCACGGTCGACCTCGACCTGAATTCCTACCGAGTGGTTACTCGGTAGCGTACCCCGAAAGCCTACCGACCGGTAACGCTTGGTGTGCGGCTCCTCAGCGGTAGTCGTCCCACACGGGCGAGGGGAACAGGACCTGCTCGAACCGGGCCCACTGGTCCTCGAGCTCGACCGGCGGGTCGCGGAAGAGCCGGACCTGGACCCCGTCCATGGCCTCGATGCACATCTCGACCAGGCCGCGCTGGTCCTCCCAGGGCCCGACCTCGGGAGGCAGGCGCCAGGTGGTCTGCGAGTAGAGCCACCACACGCCGTCGGGGCGCTGCGAGAAGTACTCGTGGGCCGGGTGCTCGGGCGAGGCGGCCTCGGCGCCGAGCACCATGTAGAGGCGGATGAGCTCGGGGGTGCGCGCGTTGTTCCGCACCAGGTAGCGCAGGTACGCGGGGAGCGAGACGCCGTCGGGGTGGGTCGCGGCGGGGTCTCCCGTCGCGATGAAGTCGTCGGGGTCGAAGCGGCGGTCGTACCGCTGCTCGACGAGCAGCTGGAGCAGCCCCTCCTTGTTGCGCACGTAGTGCAGCAGGCCGGGCTGGGAGAGCCCGACGGCGTCGCACACGTCCTGGAGCGACAGACCGTAGAAGCCCTTCTCGGCGACGATCCGCGCGGCGGCCTCGAGGATCTGCGCACGCCTCTCGTCAGGGGTCAGGCGGACGCGGCGGCGAGGGGTCTCCTGCGTGGTGCTGGGCATTCCCTGACGCTAGCGCACCCGCAGGTCAGGGCCGAGGGCAGGGGCCCGCGGAGGTGGGGTGTGCGGCGCCCGGCCGTCCGTGGAGCCCGGTGTCGGCGGGTGTCTCGCGATGTGGAGACGGCCGTTCCGCGGGGCGCCTCGGGGCGCTCGGGGAGTTGACAGCCTCGCCGGGGGAGTCCTACGTTCCCTTCTATCTAGTAGGTACTCGGTAGTGGTTCTCGACCGGGTATCGACGGCTCGGCGTGGAGTTGTCCGACCCCGCGCCAACGGCAGAACGAGCTGCCTCGACCAAAGAAGGTTGACATGGATGCACACCCCGTCGTCACGGTGGACGACCCCTCGGCGCAGAGCATGACCGAGGATCTTGCTCCCGACACCGGGCGCCCCCTGACGCGCGGCCGCGTCCTCCGGTTCGGCGCCGGCTTCCTGGCGTTCGGTCTCCTGTGGATCGTGGGCCTCCAGATCGTCGCGGCCGTCCTCCTGCCCCAGCGTCTGCGGGACATCGGCGTCGAGTCGCCCGAGACCCTCCTCGGGTCGATCAGCGCGATCACGGCGATCGTCTCGCTCGTGTCGAACCTCGTGTTCGGCAACCTCTCGGACCGCACGCGCAGCCGGTTCGGCCGCCGCGCCCCCTGGATCCTCGGCGGAGCCGTCCTGGGCGGCGTCTCGCTGACCCTGGTCGGCTTCCTGCCCAGCGCAGGGCTCATCACGCTGGCCTACTGCCTGAGCATGGTCGGCCTCAACATGATGCTCGCCCCCGCGGTCGCGGTGCTCGCAGACCGCGTGCCCAAGAGCCTGCGCGGCACCATGTCCGCGTTCTACGGCGGTGGCCTCGCGGCCGGTGCCCCGCTCGGCTCGCTCGTCGGCGCGCTGTTCATCACCAACGCCGTGCCCGGGTTCGTGCTCGGTGGCGCCTTCATGATCGGCGGCGCGGTCGTCGCGCTCGTCGTCTGGCCGCGCGAGCGCTCGGCCCAGGACCTGCCCCCCGCGGCCGGCGGGCTCAAGGAGCTGCTGCTCTCGTTCCGTCCGCCGCGCAAGGCCCCGGACTTCTACCTCGCGTTCGCGGGGCGCCTGTTCATGCTGGTCAGCTACCAGATGGTGATGGCCTACCAGCTCTACATCGTGCAGGACCACGTGGGCCAGACCGTCGCGGAGTCGGCCGTCACGATCGCCACGATGTCCGGCATCCTGCTCGTCGTCTCGCTGCTCGGCGCCGTGGTCGCAGGGCCGATCTCGGACCGGATCGGGCGCCGCAAGCTGCCCGTCGTGGTCTCGAGCGTGCTCTTCGCGGTGGGTATCGCGATGCCGTGGATCTGGCCCTCGCCCATGGGCATGTTCCTGTTCGCGGGCATCGCCGGGTTCGGCTACGGCGTCTACACCTCGGTGGACCAGGCCCTCAACGTCGACGTCCTCCCGAACGACGAGGAGGCCGGCAAGGACCTCGGCATCCTCAACCTCTCGACGACGGCCGGGCAGACCGTCGGCCCGCTCGTCACCTCGGCGCTCGTGGTCGCGACCGGCAGCTACTCGCTCGTCTTCCCGGTCTCGATCGTCGCGGCCCTGCTCGGCGCGTTCTTCATCACGCGCATCAAGAGCGTGCGCTGAGCCTGCCCGCTCCCGCCACGCCCTACCGCCGCACCACTGCCGCACCACTGCCGCACCACTGCCGCACCACTGCCGCACCACTGCCGCACCACTGCTCTGCCCGCTCGGGCCCGCTGGGCCCGCCCCGCCCGATCCCTGAGGAGAACGACGTGACCACCTGGGTGACCTCGACCGACGACGCACGCTGGCAGGACGGAGGTGAGCCCACCCCCGGAGCGACGGCCGACCGCGGGCTGACCCTGACGGGTGCGCGCGGCCGACCGATCCGCGGGTTCGGCGGCACGTTCAACGAGCTCGGGTACCGCGCGATCTCCTCGCTCTCGGCGGCGGACCAGGAGCAGGTCTACCGCGAGCTCTTCCACCCCGACGAGCTCAACCTGCGGGTCAACCGGTCGGCGATCGGGGCCAACGACTTCGCGTCGTCCTGGTACAGCTACGACGAGGTGCCCGGCGACCTCGCGCTCGAGCACTTCAGCGTCGAGCGCGACGAGGAGGCGGTCATCCCCTACATCCGCCAGGCGCAGCGCTACCAGGACGACATGGTGCTGCACTGCTCGCCGTGGAGCCCGCCCACGTGGATGAAGAACCCGCCCGCGTACAACTTCGGCACGCTCGTCATGACGCCCGAGAACCTCGACGCGTACGCACGCTACTTCGTGCGGTTCGTGGAGGAGTACGCGGCGCGGGGGATCCGCGTGGACCAGGTCCACATCCAGAACGAGGTCTTCGCGGACCAGAAGTTCCCGTCGTGCGTGTGGAGCTCGGAGCAGCTGCGCACGTTCGTGCGCGACCACCTGGGCCCGGTCGTCGAGGCGTCGGGGCTCGACGTCGACATCTACCTGGGCACGCTCAACGGCCCCGAGGACATGGCGTTCACGGCCGCCGGGCAGAAGCTCACGAACTACGCGCGCTTCGTCGACAACATCCTGTTCGACGACGAGGCCCGCCGTCATCTCGCGGGCGTCGGCTACCAGTGGGCCGGGCAGCACGCGATCGCCCGCACGCACGAGGCGTGGCCCGAGCTCGACATCATGCAGACCGAGTCCGAGTGCGGGTTCGGCGACAACGCGTGGCAGGACGCCGAGTACGTCTTCCACCTGGTGCGCCACTACCTGCAGCACGGCGCGACGGGATACACGTACTGGAACATGGCGCTCGAGCCCGGCGGGCTGAGCACGTGGGGCTGGCCGCAGAACTCGCTCGTGACGGTCGACCGGGCCACGCGCACGTTCACCCGGAACCCGGAGTACTACGTGCTCAAGCACTACAGCGCGGGCGTGCGCCCCGGCGCCGTCCGGCTGGGCACGACGGGTCGGTTCGCGGCCCAGGGGTCGGCCTACGAGAACCCGGACGGCTCGGTGGCCGTGGTCGTGCAGAACGCGCTCGACCGCGCCGAGCAGTTCTCGTTCACCGACCCCGAGGACGGGTCGCGGTCGTTCACCGCGACGCTCGCGCCGCGCTCGCTCAACACGTTCGTCGTCCCGGCCTGACGGGCCGCCCTCCGCCCTCCGTCCCCGCCGGGGGCGGAGGGCGGAGCCGTGCCCGGCGCCGCGCGCCCCTGCGCAACGGTGCACCGGACCGTGCGTCGGCCGGGGCAGAGCGCCCTGGCCGACGCAGGCGTCGGGAACCCGCGGGCGCCCGGACAACCGCGGAAACCGGGCACGGCCGCGGAGCACGACGGCCGGTCGCCCCTCCCGCGGGAGGGGCGACCGGCCTTCGCCGTCGGGCGTCGTGCGCGGCGGGGTCAGCCCTCGAGGACCACCAGGTCCCACGGCCCGACGGCGAGCACGTCGCCCTCGGTGACCCGGGCGCCGTCGAGCACCGAGGTCGCGGTGACCGGGGACGGGACCTCGACCGTGCTCGCGGAGTAGTTGAGCAGGTACGTCAGCTCCCGGCCGCGGCCGTTGGTGCCCCGACGGACCGTGACGCGACCCGCGAGGTCCTGGGGCCACGACCACAGGTCGGCGTCGCGCAGCAGGGCGCCGAGCACGTCGCGCAGGACCTCGGGCTCGGTCATGGTGCCGAGGTACGTCGCGGTGCCTGCGCCGAAGCGGTGGCGGGTGATCGCGGCGTACTCGCCCCAGGCGGGGTGGTCGTAGGTCGCGAGCACCTCGGCCCCCTCGGGCCGCAGGAGCTCGAGCAGCGTCCGGGCCTCGGGCGTGCCGTCGACCGCGTCGGCGAGCCGGCCTGCGGGGGCGAGGCGGGCGCCGTCGGGCGTCGTGAACTGGTTGTAGGTCATGCCGAACACGTCCGTGAGCCCGTGGGGCGCGCGGTCGTGCCAGACCTTGACGTGCTCGTCGGCGACCGCGGTGCGGAACGTCGAGACCAGGTGGCCGCCCTGCTCGACGTACGTGCGCAGCGTCGCCAGGGTCGACTCGGGGGCCGTGTACAGGACCGGCGTGACGACCATCGCGTACCGGGAGAGGTCCTCGACGTGCGGCGGGACGAAGTCCACCTCGACGTTCAGGTCGAACAGGGCGTCGTAGACCCAGCGCAGCACGTCGTTGTAGCCGATCGACGAGCCGAAGACCCCGTCGATGAACCCCGTCTCGAGCGTGAACCAGCGCAGCGCGGTGAGGGCCTCGTTGCTGACCATGATCGCGACGCGGTTCGTCTTGCGCAGGTGCAGCAGCGACTGGCCGTGCTCGGCCCACTCGCGCCCGACGACCCCCGACTCCTCGTACGTGGGGTTGGGCTCGAGGTCGTGCGAGAGCAGGCCCTTCCAGTACGTCTCGAACGAGTTGTGGATCGAGTGCCAGTGCCAGTACATGACGCCGAACGCGCCGGACGCGAGGTGGCTGTAGGCCTGGAGGCGGAGCTGGCCCGGGTAGGGCAGCCAGCCCATCTGGCCCTGCGCCTGGGTCTCGAGGACGAGGTAGCTCGCACCGTCCTTGATCGAGCGGGTCATGTCGCCGCCGAACGCGATCTCCTTGCCCGTGAGGCGCGACTGTGTGGGGTGGTAGATGTCGACCCCGGCCACGTCGACCGTCCGCGCGGCGCTGAAGTGGTCGACCGCGGGCTGCAGGCCGTAGGACCAGCCGGGCGACCAGTCGAAGTCGAAGTTCTGCGTGAGGAACTGGTCGTCGCGCGCGTACTCGCGCACGATCTGGGCCTGCCAGCCCAGGTACTCGTCGACCAGCCCGCGGCGGTAGCGGTCGAAGGCTGCACCGAGCGAGCCGTTGACCGTGCCGCGCACGTCGGGGAAGTCCTCCCACGCGTCGACGCGGTTGGACCAGTAGTCGAGCCCGTACGCCTCGTTGAGCGCGCCGAGGTCGTCGTCGAACAGCGTGCGCAGGTGCTTGACGAACGAGCGCTGCACCGCGGGCGACGCGGTGTCGTAGAACTTGGTCTCGTTGTCGAGCTGGAAGCCGACGACCGAGGGGTGCTGCGCCGTGTGGTCCACGAGCGCACGGATGATGCGCTCGGCGTGCAGCCGGAACGCGGGGTGCGTGATGTCCATGATCTGGCGCGCGCCGTAGCGCCCGCGGCCCGTGCTCGTCTCGGCGAGCACCTCGGGGTAGGACGCGACGAGCCACGCGGGCACGGCGTAGGTCGGGGTGCCGACGATCACGTCGAGCCCGGCGCGGGACGCGGCGTCGAGAGCGCGGTCGACGTGCGAGAAGTCCAGGACCCCGGGCTGGGGCTCGAGCGTGCTCCAGGTCGACTCCGCGATGCGGATCACGGTGTGCCCGGCCTCGGTCATCATCGTCGTGTCCGTGGCGATGCGGTCGTACGGCAGGTACTCGTCGTAGTAGGCCGTGCCGTAGAAGATCTTGTCCATCTCTCACCCTTCGTCGCGTGGCCGGTGCCCCACGTCGTCGGGGGCCGTGGCACCACGACCGACACTACCGAGTATCTACTCGGTAGTGAAACCGTGGGGCGACCGCGGGCGACGGCGTCCCACCGTGCGGCAGGTCAGGCGTGCGGCGGCTGGATGAGGTCCCAGGGTGTGCCGTACAGGTCCTCGAAGATCGCGACCGTCCCGTAGACCTCGTGGCGGGGCTCCTCGCGGAAGCGCACCCCGTGCGCGAGCATGCGCGCGTGCTGGGCCGCGAAGTCGTCGGTCCGGAGGAAGAAGGCGACCTCGTCGCCCGCCTGCCGCCCCACGCGGGCGCGCGCGTCGTCGGACGTCGCGAGGGCGAGCACCAGTCCCGTGTCCGCGCCGTCCGCGCCGGTCCCGGCACCCGGGCCGACGACGACGCGGCGCCACCCGCCCTCGAAGGTCTCGTCCTGGCGCAGCGTGAAGCCGAGCGCGTCCGTGAAGAAGGCGATGGCGTCGTCGAGGTCGTGGACGAGGTACGTGGCGTTCTCGAGGCGGAGCATGACGGG
Source organism: Oerskovia enterophila (assembly GCF_044748475.1). Lineage (NCBI taxonomy): Bacteria > Bacillati > Actinomycetota > Actinomycetes > Micrococcales > Cellulomonadaceae > Oerskovia > Oerskovia enterophila. The sequence continues at coordinate 714,069 of NZ_JBIVFZ010000004.1, read as the reverse complement.
AGCCTAGCCGCGACAGGTGTCCTGGGTGTGGCGACCGCGGGGCGGTGCCGGACGCCCGGCACCGCCCCGCGAAACATGACCGCGCGCGGTCAGACCTCGCGCAGGACCTCGCGCGCGAACTTCACGGACCGCTCGCGCAGGCCCGCGATGCGTCGCTCGACGAGCCCGACCGGGTCCTGCCCGGCCTCGACGATGGTCGGCTTGCGGCGCACGTTCCTGGAGCAGCCGAACTCCGTGCAGATCAGGGTGCCGATCGTGTCGCCGTTGCGACCGGCCGTGCCGGCCCGGCGCACGACGTACAGCGACACGTCGTCGGTCGCGATGACGTCCTCGCACCACGCGCACACCGCGCGGCGACGCGACGCCGTGCCCTCAGGGGCGCGCAGCGCGAGACCCACCAGGGCGTCGTCGACGGTCAGGACGACGTAGGCGCGCAGCGGCGCCTTGCGGTCCACCCATCCGAGGTAGTCGAGGCGGTCCCAGCGCAGGTCCGCCAGGTCGGACGGGAGCGTGAGCTGGGACGCCTCACGGCGCGAGGCGTTCACGAAGGACGAGCGGATCTGCTTCTCGGTCAGGGGGTTCATGGTTCTACCACTCTCGTGCGGAGGGGCCGTCGTGAGCGCGGCGCGCTGCTCGGCCGACGAGGGTCGGCAGGTGCGTGCGTCGAGCGACGGCAGGAGGGGGTCGGTCCGACCGGTGAGCACAGGTCACCGGAGGACAGGACGTCCGCCGAGGTACGCCGATCAGCCGACGCGACCGTGCGGTCCGTCGGGGTGGCGCCGTGGGGCGTCAGGCGTGCTGGGCGGGCGTCCGGCCCGCGCCCGAGCAGGCCAGGACGGCCGCCCCGCTTCCTCGCTGCATCGTGATGCGCTCCAAGATCAGGTGGCCGTGGGCTCGTCCCGCGGCACAGCTCTCCGTCGATGGTACGCCCGACGGCGGAGCCGCCCCAGGGGATATCGGTCACCCGCCGTCGTGGTCGCGCCGGGCGCCCGCAGTCGGCGGGCGGGCGGGGGCACCCTCGAGGCGCTCGCGGGCCCGCCCCGACGTACGGTGGCGAGATGACGGACGCTCCGACGGGGGGCGCGAGCGCCCCGCAGCTCGTGCGCCACGCGCTGACCGACGTGTGGCGTACCGTCTGCCGGGCCGACCTCGCGATCGCCTACTGCTCCGTGGTCCTCGTGGTCGCGGCCGTGCTGTGGTTCCTCCCCGAGGGGACCCGCGACCAGGTCCTGGAGGACACGAGCACCAACCTTGCGAACCTCCGCGACCGCCCCTTCTCGGTGCTCCTCGCGAGCGCGTTCGTCATCTCGAGCGCGGGCGAGGTGCTCCTGGTGCTCCAGCTCCTCGTGGTGCTGGCCTATGCACAGCGCTTCGTCGGTCGGCTCGGGGCGCTCGCGGTCGGGTTCATGGGGCACGTCGGGGCGACCGTCTTCACGGCCATGGTCCTGACGACAGGGATCTTCCACGGCTTCGTCAACCCGGGCGTCGCGAGGGTCGACGACGTCGGGGTCAGCTACGTCATGGCGACCGTGATGGGGTTCCTCACCGTGGTGGTGCCGCGTCGGTGGCGCTGGTGGTGGATCGCGTTCGTCGTCGTGTACTGGGTCGGCCCCGGGTTCCTGGCGCGGAGCTTCACGGCGGTGGGGCACACGACCGCGCTGGTCATCGGGCTCACCGTCGCGTTCGTCGCGGGGCGGACGCGGCAGGCGGCCGGGTGGGCTGGCGACATCCCGGGACGGTGACCCTGCTCGGGGGACCTCGCGTCGGGTGGCCCGGCCGGGTGGGCGGGCCAGCCGGGCGGGGTGGCCCGGCCGGGCGGGTTGCTGCGGGCCGCCCGCCCGCTCCCGGACCTGGTGGGCCGGGCGGGCCGCGGCCCGGGGCCACCGGGCATCTCTGCCGTGTGGACCCGGACCCCGGCGTCGAGCGGGCTCGGCCGTCGTGCGAGGCGCCCTGCGACCTTCGTCGCGGAGCCAGCGGCTAGCGGCTAGCGGCCGATCGTTCCGTCGGACGCGGCGACGGGCACGCGGGGCCTCGACATCGCGACGGCCGTCACGACCGCTCCGACCAGGGCGAGGGCTCCCGCCCCGACGAACGCCGCGGAGTACCCCTGGGTCAGGTCGACCCGTGAGGGGTCGGTACCGGAGACGACGTGGACGACGGCCGTGAGCGCCGCGAGCCCGAGGGCGGAACCGATCTGATAGCTCGTGCTCACGAGGCCCGAAGCGACGCCCGTCTCGGCCGCGGGTGCGGCGTTGATGGCGGTGCCGAGCGAGGGGACGAACGCGAGGGACATGCCGAGCGCTGCCAGGAGCGACGCGGGCAGGACGTCGACCACGTAGCTGCCGTCAGGACGGACGAACGAGAGCCACACGAGTCCGGCCGCCAGCAGGAGGAGGCCCGTCACGATGAGCGACCGCGCGCCGAACCTCTGCTGGAGCCGCGGAGCCCAGGCCAGCATGACCAGCACGACGAGACCGGTCATCGGGAGGAGCGCAGCGCCCGCCGCGAAGGAGCTCGCACCGAGGACCTGCTGCAGGTAGAGGTTCAGGAAGAACCACATCGAGACCCACGCGGCCCCCAGCAGGAGCTGCGCCCCGTTCGCCGCGCCGAGCTGGGGAGCGCGGAGCAGCCCGAGGCGGAGCAGCGGGTTGCGGCTGCGTGCCTGGATGACGAAGAAGATGCCGAGCAGGCCGATGCCTCCGGCGAGCACGCCGAGGGTGGGTGCGGTGAGCCAACCGACCTCCGGGGCGTTGACCACGGCGTAGACGACAGCAGCGAGCCCGGCCGTCACGGTGAGCGCCCCGGCGACGTCGATCGAGCCCGAGGGCTTCCGGGGGGTGCGCGGGAGCGTCGTCGCGGTGAACGCGAGCACGAGGACCGCGATCGGCACGGTCACGTAGAAGACCCAGGGCCAGCTCGCGTACTCGGTGAGGACCCCTCCGAGGAAGACCCCGGCGCTGCCTCCGACCGGAGCCGCTGCGCCGTAGACCGCGAAGGCCTTGGGGAGGTCACGGCTCCCGCCGAAGAGCATCATCAGCAGGGTCAGTGCGGCGGGCGCGATCATCGCGGAACCGGCGCCCTGGATCGCGCGGCCCGTGATCTCGAGCCCGACGCTGCTCGCGGCTCCCGCCAGGATCGATCCGACGATCAGCACGACCCAGCCCAGCGCGAAGATCTTCCGGGCGCCGAACACGTCGGCGAGGCGGCCGCCCAGCAGGAGCAGGCCGCCGAACGCGACCACGTAGGCGTTGAACACCCACGACAAGGACTCCGGCGTGAACCCGAGATCTCTCTGGATGTCCGGCAGCGCGACGCCGATGATCGACGTGTCCATGATGACGACGAACTGCGCCGTGGCGATCAACGCCAGGCCGAGCCACCGCTTCGTCGGCGACAGGGGTGGATGGGTAGACATGAGCTCTCCTCCTGAGGAACGGCCGGCAGACCCGGCGTCGCAGAACCTATACCCATAGGGGGTATGGGTGTCAAGGATGGGCGAACATGCTGATGAGCGGCTTCCGGCTCGACGTGGAACTACCCCGTAGGGGTATCTGGCCACTCGTCCTTCGTCGATCGGTGGAGATGTCCCTTCGCCCCGAGGAGCGGGGGGAGGATCGTGCTTGCGCTATACCCCCAAGGGGTATACATTCACGATCCAGAGGTACCCGGTGGGGGTATCGCTTCACGAGAGGGAGGCCCGCGATGGCCACGAACGAGTACCAGGTGTCGGGCATGACGTGCGGCCACTGCGAGCTGTCGATCCGCGAGGAGGTCGGACAGGTCGCCGGGATCGAGGACATCCAGGTGAGCGCGCAGACGGGTCGGCTCGTCGTGACGGGACCCCAGCCCGTCGACGACGCGCAGGTCCTGGCCGCGGTCGAGGAGGCCGGCTACTCGGCCGTGCGTTCGGCATGAGGACCGGTGTGCGACTGACCCTCTACGGGCTCGGGCTCGTCGTGGCCTTCGGCAGCGCGTTCGGCGTCGCCGGCGCCGTCGTGCCGGAGAGTGCCGTGGCCGGCTGGACCGGGGGGACCGAGACGGGCCGGCACGACGACGTCTCGCACCCGCAGGGCCCCTGAGCGAAGGGCCCGACCCTTTCCCACCAGTCGAGAGAAGGAGCTGCACATGAGCACAACAGCGCCCGCGGGCGTGACCACAGGCGTCGAGCTGGAGATCGGTGGGATGACCTGCGCGTCCTGCGCGATGCGGATCGAGAAGAAGCTGAACACGCTCGACGGTGTGGTCGCGACCGTGAACTACGCGACCGAGAAGGCCCGTGTGACGGTCCCGGACGGGTACGACCCGGCGGTGCTGATCGCCGAGGTCGAGAAGACCGGGTACACCGCCGCCCTGCCCGCGCCCCGAGGTGGGCGCAAGGTCGGAGGACCCACAGGAGGAGGAGAGGAGGGCGACCCCGAGCTGACCTCGCTGCGCCACCGTCTGATCGGTGCGGTCGTGCTGACCGTGCCGGTCATCGCGATGGCCATGGTCCCGGCCTGGCAGTTCACGTACTGGCAGTGGGCGTCGCTCGCGCTCGCCTCGCCCGTGATCGTGTGGGCGGCCTGGCCGTTCCACAAGGCGGCGTGGGTGAACCTCAAGCACGGCGCCGCGACGATGGACACCCTGATCTCGATGGGCACCTCCGCCGCGTTCCTGTGGTCGGTGTACGCGCTGTTCTTCGGCACCGCGGGCACCCCGGGCATGACGCACCCGTTCGAGCTCTCGCTGGCACCGTCCGACGGTGCGGCGAACATCTACCTCGAGGTGGGGGCCGGGGTCACGATGTTCATCCTCGCCGGCCGGTACTTCGAGAAGCGCTCCAAGAAGCAGGCCGGCGCGGCCCTGCGCGCACTGCTCGAGCTCGGCGCGAAGGAGGTCTCGGTACTGCGCGGAGAGGTCGAGACCAAGATCCCCGTCGAGGACCTGCAGGTCGGCGACGAGTTCGTCGTCCGCCCGGGCGAGAAGATCGCCACGGACGGCGTCGTGGTGACCGGCACGTCCGCCGTGGACGAGTCCATGCTCACCGGGGAGTCTGTACCGGTCGAGGTCTCCGCGGGAGACACCGTCACCGGCGCCACGACGAACGCCGGCGGTCGGCTCGTGGTCCGTGCGACCCGGATCGGGTCGGACACGCAGCTCGCGCAGATGGCCCGGCTCGTCGAGGACGCCCAGACCGGCAAGGCCGAGGTGCAGCGTCTGGCTGACCGGATCTCCGGCGTGTTCGTCCCGGTCGTGATCGTGGTCGCGGCCCTCACTCTGGGGGGCTGGCTGGGCGCCGGGTTCCCCGTGACCGCGGCGTTCACCGCGGCGGTCGCGGTCCTCGTGATCGCGTGCCCCTGCGCCCTGGGGCTCGCCACACCGACCGCACTCCTGGTCGGCACCGGCCGCGGCGCGCAGATGGGCATCCTCATCAAGGGCCCCGAGGTGCTCGAGTCCACCCGCACGATCGACACCGTCGTGCTGGACAAGACCGGCACGGTCACGACCGGCAGGATGACGCTCGTCGACGTGGTCGTCGAGCCCGGGGTCGATCGTGCCGAGCTGCTCCGGCTCGCCGGCGCACTCGAGGACGCGTCCGAGCACCCGATCGCCCAGGCGGTCGCCAAGGGCGCCACCCAGGAGGTCGGTGCCCTGCCGATCCCCGAGGACTTCGCGAACGTCGAGGGCAAGGGAGTGCAGGGCGTCGTCGACGGCCACGCCGTCCTGGTGGGTCGCGAGTCGCTGCTCGCCGAGTGGTCTCAGGAGCTGAGCCCCGCCCTGGCCGCCACGAAGGCGCGTGCCGAGGGCGAGGGCAAGACGGTCGTCGCCGTGGGCTGGGACGGCCGCGCGCGCGGCATCCTGGTCGTGGCGGACACGGTGAAGCCGACGAGCGCCGAGGCGATCGCGCAGCTCAAGGGCATCGGGCTGACCCCCGTGCTGCTCACCGGCGACAACGAGGCCGTCGCCCGGCGGATCGCCGCGGAGGTCGGTATCGACGAGGTCATCGCCGAGGTCCTCCCGAAGGACAAGGTCGACGTGGTGACCCGCCTCCAGCGCGAGGGGAAGACCGTCGCGATGATCGGTGACGGCGTCAACGACGCCCCCGCCCTCGCCCAGGCCGACCTCGGGCTCGCCATGGGCACGGGTGCCGACGTCGCGATCGAGGCGTCCGACATCACGCTCGTACGCGGCGACCTGCGGAGCGCGGTCGACGCGATCCGCCTGTCCCGCAAGACGCTCGTGACGATCAAGACCAACCTCTTCTGGGCCTTCGCCTACAACGTCGCGGCCATCCCCGTCGCGGCGCTCGGCATGCTCAACCCCATGCTCGCAGGGGCGGCGATGGCGTTGTCGAGCGTCTTCGTCGTCGGCAACAGCCTGCGCCTGCGCGGGTTCCGGAGCGTCGCCAGACCGTGACGCCCCGACCCTCACACCCACTGGAACCACGAAGGGAATCACCCACGATGACGAACGAACCCCCGGCGCCCACGAGCTGTTGCAGCACCGGCACGGCCGACCCGGACGTGGCGGGCACAGGCTCCGAGACCGTTCCCGGAGCGGCGAGCGACGACATGACGACCTGCCCGGTCATGGTCGGGAGCGCGGTCAGCAAGAAGGCTGCCGAAGCGGCGGGCCTGTATCGCGACCACGAGGGCGAGCGGTACTACTTCTGCTGCGCCGGGTGCGGGCCTGCGTTCGACGCGGACCCCGCCCGGTACGCCGTGGGCGTGGCGTAGCGGCGGACGCACGAAGGGCCCGCCTCCTCAGGACGAGGAAGCGGGCCCTTCGCTCTGCCACCGCGGCCGGACGGGGCGCGACGAGCGCGCGGTGACGGCCTGGGGGAGCGGGTCGGTCAGGCGGTACGACCGTTGCGCCCGCGCACCGCGCCGTAGATGCCCAGCACGATGACCGAGCCGATGATCGCGAGCAGCCACGTCTGGATCGAGAAGAACTCCTCGAGGGGCGCCGAGAACAGGACGCTCCCGAGCCAGCCGCCGAGCAGCGCACCGACGATGCCGAGGAGGATCGTCATGAGGATCGACCCGGTCTGCTTGCCCGGGAGGATGGCGCGAGCGATGAGTCCGGCGAGCAGTCCCAGAACGATGAATGCGATGAAGCCCATGTCATTCTCCTTTTGTCCCGAATGTGCCTTATTGGCCGGTAAGCACCTACCTTGACAGCGTTCCGCGCGGCTCGCACGTCGAATGGCGCAGATCGTCGGACACGTCACGTTCCGGGTGATTCGGGTTGCGACGAGCAGTCGGCGGTGGCACCGCGCGTCCCCGTGCGCGCGGACTGCACACCGGTGGGCGACCCGTCGGGCGCGCGCCGCGCCCCGGTCGTACCGTGGGGGAATGACCGAGGACCGAGGGATCCGGCAGTACATCGGCGACCTGGTGGCGGAGGAGCGGCGCCTGCGCGACGAGCTCGCCGGTGGGGAGATCACCGCGTCGGAGGAGCACGTGCGGCTCCGCGCGATCGAGACCGAGCTCGACCAGTGCTGGGACCTGCTGAGACAGCGCGACGCCGCGAGGGAGTTCGGGAGTGACCCGGATGCCGCGTCGATCCGGGATGCCGGTACGGTGGAGCACTACCTGGACTGACGGCCGGACGCCTCGCGTGCGTGACGTCGTCGGGCAGACGCCCCCCGCTCGCGCGGGGGAACCCCGCGAGACCCCACCGAACGACACGACCAGTACGGAGCGAAGAGCATGAGCAGCCAGACGACGCAGCGCAACGAGGCCACCGAGCGAGCCGGGGCCGTCGCCCGCTTCCTCGTGGCGTTCATCCTGTTCGTGGGCGGGATGGTCGCCTTCGGGTGGGCCTTCACGGTCGAGTCGGGCCACGCCTGGATCTTCTCCGCGGGCCTCGCGCTGGTCACGCTCGGCTGCTTCATCCCGATGGCCGGCCGGGACCGCTGACGCCGGACGGCACGCACGACGAGGGGCCCAGCACCGCACGGTGCTGGGCCCCTCGTCCGTCCCGGCGGCTTCCGTCCGCCGCGCGGCCCGGGAACGGGCGGCGCGGGTGCCTACCTCAGGCGATGCGCGGGAGCTGCGCGAGCGCGGCGACGACCTCGATCGCGTCGGCCTTGCCGAGCTGGACCTTCTGCGCCATGAAGGCCTTGGTGGCCACGCTCTCCTCGGGCAGGCTCGAGCCCGCGAAGACCTCCATGAGGGCGCGCGCGTCGGCCTCGGGCAGACGGAAGCTCACGACCTGCGTCAGGTTGCGCAGGATCGCGGTGCGGTCGGTCTCCGAGAACCCGAGGCGCAGCGTGAGGGAGCCCTGCTCGATCCGCGTGTACGCGTAGGTGACGTCGGAGAACGGACGCGCGGGCCCGTCGCCGATGCGCAGCGTGCGTGTCTGGAGGTCCACCGAGAACGGCGTGGCCTGGCGCACCCAGTAGACGAGGAACGGGAGGATGATCGCGAGCACCGCGACGACCGCGATCACGAGGAACAGCCCGAAGTTCTCGTCGTCGCCGAACCGCAGGAACGCGATGAGCGCGAGCAGCGCCACGGCCAGGAACGGGGAGACGGCAGCGGTCAGCCGCATCTTCTTCCGGCCCTCGGCCCAGAGCAGCTGGTCGGTCGTGGTCGGTACGGGTGCGGCGGCGTGCATGGTTCCCCCATCGGGACGAAGAGTCTCGCCCCACGGTGGAGCGAAGTCGTGCGCGCCGATGCTACTGGTGGCGGTGGTCCCCAGGGAATGGGGAGAACTTCCCGGGGAGCGGTGGGCCGTGGGCCCGCCGCTCCCCGGGTGTCCCGAGCGTCAGCCGAGCTGGGCGCGCACCGCGTTCGTCGCCGCGACGAGGTTCTCGAGCGAGGCCACGGTCTCCTCGTAGCGACGCGTCTTGAGACCGCAGTCGGGGTTGACCCACACGAGGCGCGAGTCGATCGACTTCACCGCGAGCTCGAGGAGATCGGTGACCTCCTCGGTCGAGGGGACGCGCGGCGAGTGGATGTCGTAGACACCCGGGCCGATCCCGCGGGCGTAGCCGGCCTCGGCCAGCTCGGGCACGATCTCCATGCGCGAGCGCGCGGCCTCGACCGACGTCACGTCGGCGTCGAGCCCGTCGATCGCCCCGATGACCTCGCCGAACTCCGAGTAGCACAGGTGCGTGTGGATCTGCGTCTCGGCCTCGACGCCCGCGGTCGCGAGGCGGAACGAGCTCACCGACCAGTCGAGGTACGCGGCCTGGTCGTCCTTGCGCAGCGGGAGGAGCTCGCGCAGCGCGGGCTCGTCGACCTGGATGATGCCGATGCCGGCCGCCTCGAGGTCCGCGATCTCGTCGCGCAGCGCCAGGCCCACCTGGTTGGCCGTGTCGCCGAGCGGCTGGTCGTCGCGCACGAACGACCACGCGAGGATCGTGACCGGACCGGTCAGCATGCCCTTGACCGGCTTCTCGGTGAGCGAGGCCGTGAACGTCGACCAGTCGACCGTGATGGGGGCGGGACGCGTGACGTCGCCCCACAGGATCGGCGGGCGCACGCAGCGCGAGCCGTAGGACTGGACCCAGCCGTTCGCGGTGACGGCGAACCCGTCGAGGTTCTCCGCGAAGTACTGGACCATGTCGTTGCGCTCGGGCTCGCCGTGCACCAGGACGTCCAGGCCGATCTGCTCCTGGAGCTCGACGACGCGGCGGATCTCGTCCTGCATCGCGGTCGTGTAGTCGACGTCGGACAGCTCGCCCTTGACGTTGAGCGCGCGGGCGCGGCGGATCTCCGGGGTCTGCGGGAACGACCCGATGGTCGTGGTCGGCAGCAGCGGGAGGTTCAGCTTGGCCTGCTGGGCGGCCGCGCGCTCGGCGTAGTCGCCGCGCGAGAAGTCGCCCTCGGTCAGGGCTGCGGCGCGCTCGCGCACCGCAGGCACGACGACGCCGCTCGCCACCGCGCGCGAGGCCACCGCGGCGCGGGACGCCTCGATCTGCTCGGCGACCGCGTCACGCCCCTCGGTCAGTGCCCGGGCGAGGATCGCGACCTCGCCGACCTTCTGGTCCGCGAACGCGAGCCAGTCACGCAGGCGGGCGTCGATCGAGCCGTTCGTCCAGTCCTCGGCTTCGACGTCGTGCGGGACGTGCAGGAGGGAGGTCGAGCTGCCGACCGACACGGCGCCGGCACCCAGCCCGCGCACCGCGTCGAGGACGTCGAGCTTCGCGGTGAGGTCGGCGCGCCAGATGTTGTGGCCGTCGATCACGCCCGCGACGACGGTCTTGTCCGCGAGGCCCGCGACGGGGCCCGCCGGGACGGCGCCCTTGACGAGGTCGAGCGAGATCGCCTCGACGTCGGACGCGGCCAGGAGAGCGAGGCCGTCGAGGCCGTCCTGCCCGGAGCCGACGAGCCCGCCGAACGGTGCCCCCACGAGGATCGCGGGACGCTCGGTACCCACCGCGAGCTCGGTCGCGAGCACCCGGTACGCCTCGGTGATCGCGGCGTGGACCTCGGCGGCCGGCACGTCGATCGAGTCGGACACGAGCGCGGGCTCGTCGAGCTGCACCCACGGTGCACCGGCCGCGGCCAGGGCGCGCAGCAGCTCGACGTACACGGGCAGGACGTCCGCGAGGCGCGAGAGCGGGCTGAAGCCGGGCGCGCTGTCGTCGGCGGCCTTGGACAGCGCGAGGAACGTGACGGGCCCGACGACGACGGGACGGGTCACGACGCCCGCGGCCTTGGCCTCGACGAACTGGCGCACGATGCGGTCGTCCGCGAAGCGGAACGGCGTGGACTCGCTGATCTCGGGGACCAGGTAGTGGTAGTTCGTGTCGAACCACTTGGTCATCTCGAGCGGAGCGTCCTCGCCCGCGCCGCGCGCGACCGTGAAGTAGCCCGCGAGGTCCAGCGCGCCCTTCTCGTCGGTGAGCGACGCGAAGCGCGACGGGACCGCCCCGAGGAGAGCGACGACGTCGAGCACCTGGTCGTAGTAGGAGAACGAGCCGGGCACGGCGCCCGACGAGGCGTCGAGGCCCAGGTCGACGAGACGCTGGGCGGCCGCGACGCGCAGCGCCGAGGCCGTGGCCTCGAGCTCGTCGGCCGTGGTCCTGCCGGCCCAGAAGGACTCGACGGCCTTCTTGAGCTCGCGGCGCGGGCCGATGCGGGGGTAGCCGAGGACGGAACCGGAGGGGAACGTGGGTGCACTCATGGTGATTACCTCTGAACTGGTCAGACCGATGCGCTGCCCAGGGCAGGCTCGGAGGAGGGAAGGGGAGTGCCGGAGACCCACGGCCCGCTGGCCAGGTCGGGGGTGCGGGACGAGACGCCGCTGGCGTCCCCCGCTGCCCCACCGCCGAGGTCGACTCCCTCGAGCAGGTCTAGAGCGGCTTGGTGCTTGTTGAAGGTGTAGATGTGGAGGCCGGGCGCGCCGGCCGCGAGGACCTGGCGAGCGAGCTCGACCGAGTGCCGGATGCCCAGCGCGTGGCGCGCGGCCGGGTCCGGCTCCGCCTCGAGGGCCTCGACGACGCGACGCGGCGCGGGGACCCCCGTGAGCTCCTCGACGCGTGCGAGGCGGGCCGGGTCCGTCATGGGCAGGAGGCCCGCGAGGATCGGGATGGTTACGCCGGCGGCGCGCGCCTCGGCGACGAAGTCGATGTAGGACGACGCCTCGTAGAAGAGCTGCGTGATCGCGAAGTCCGCTCCGGCCTGCTGCTTCTGCCAGAGGCGGCGCACCTCCTGGGTGCGGCTCGTGCCCGCGGCGAGGTTGCCGTCGGGGAACGTCGCGACCGCGATGGTCAGGGGGCGGGCCGCGCCGCGCAGCGCGACGCTCGGGCTCGCGGCGCAGCGCGCTGCCTCGACCTCGCGCAGCAGGGCCACGAGCTCGGTGCTCGACCGCACGCCGTCCTCGGCGGGGCGCCAGTCGGGCTGGTCGCGCGGCGGGTCCCCGCGCAGGGCGAGGAAGCTGCGCACTCCCGCGTCGAGGAAGTCCGTGATGACGTCCTCGACGTCCTCGCGCGAGGCACCCACGCAGGTCAGGTGCGCGATGGGCAGCACGGGCGTGCCGTGCAGGAGCTGGCTGATGACGCGGCGAGAGGTCTCGCGGTCCGTGCCGGCCGCGCCGTAGGTGACCGACACGAAGTCGGGCGAGGTCGCGACGAGCCGGCGCGCGGTCTCCCAGAACTTGGGCGCGGCGTCGGGGCGGCGCGGGGGCATGAGCTCGAACGACACCGTGGGTCGCGGCGCCTCGTGCCCGAAGTGCCCCAGGTCGACGATGCTCATCGGGCGACCGCCGGGAGGGCGAGGGGCGCGCCGGCGGTGACCACGGTGGCCGTGCGCGGGGCGCGGTGGACGGTGCACAGGACCCCGTGGTGCGGGGTTGCGCGGAAAGATGCCTCGGTCATGAATCGCTCCATCGAACCTGGCTGTAGCACCCGTACCCGCGGGAGGCTTCCGTTGGGGGGTTGCTGCGGTGTCAACGAGCCAGGACTCTCGACCGCTCTGGATGGTGTTGACGATCGTAGGGGGAATCCATGATCTGAGCCAGTATCTGCTCGAAGAGTGAGACAGAAGGGTCTGGCGGTGCGGATTCGACCCGTTTCACGGTTCTCACGCACTCCCGCGCGGTGCTCCGTCGGTCCCGCGGGCGCTCTCCCAACGTACGCCCGTCGGCGGTCCCGAGGGAGGTCGGGGCGCCCCGCCGGCGACCACTAGGCTCCGAGCGTGCCCCGCCGACGCAGCCAGCAGACCGTCACGTTCGTGCTCGACGACTCTGCGGAGGAGAACGACCTCGACGCGCCGGGCGGGCCGGACCCGGCTGGAGGGCAGGGGGGACCGGCGCGCCGTGGGCGCTCCCCGCAGACCCGACGTCGGCGCGCGGGCCTCGTGCTCGGCGTCGCCGCGGTCGGGGTCGCGCTCGCCGTGGTGCTCGTGGACAGAGCGTCGACGCAGGACGACACGCACGAGGCGATCGAGCGGACCGACGGCGGCGTGCTCGACCTGAGCCACGCGCCACGCGACCTGTGGAGCGTCACGACCGACGGCGGGACGCCCTTCGTCGTCGACGACCTGCTGGTGGTGCCGGGCCGCTCCGGTCTCGCGGGGTTCGACGTCGGGACGGGCACCGAGAGCTGGCGGCTCGACGAGCTCGCGGGGCAGGACTGCAGCGCGAGCACGGAGTCCACGGCCGGCTCGACCGAATCCGCTGTCGGGGACGGGACGGCGAGGTTCGTCGTGTGCCTCGAGACCGCTGCCGACGAGGTGACCGCCCGGCTCGTGAGCCTCGACGGCTCGGTGGTGGCCGACGGCGTGCTCGACCTGGCGGCGGGGACCCCGACCGTCGGGGTCGGTGGCGTGGTGCTCCAGGCGAGCAGGGACGCGGCAGGGGCCGTGGTGCGCGCCACCGACGTGCGGACGGGCGAGGTCGCGTGGGAGCAGCGGCTGACCGTGCGGGAGTCCGGCCTGGAGTGGACGTGCGAGGGATCGGTGGGGGGCGTCCTGCGGACCGAGGTCCGGTCAGGGGTGGTCACGGTGTTCGGCTGCGGGGTCTGGTCGTTCCTGACCGCCGACGGCCTGGTCGTCGACGAGCCCCTGGCTCTGACGACGGTTGCCGCGCTGGGTGACGGGACGTTCCTCCGGTCGTCGGGTACCGCTGTGGCGGGCCCGGCCGACGCCCTGGCGGCAGACGGTACGGTGCGGTGGACGAGCGAGGGACTGCTGCTCGAGGGCGGCGCGCACCACGGGACGACCCAGGACCTGATCCTGCTGGACCAGGGCGACGCGTTGCTCGCGCTGCACCCCGGCGGCGCGACGGCCTGGACCGCACAGGTCGCGGCGCGGCAGGTTCTCGTCCGGACCGCGGACGTCGTGATCGTGCAGACCATCGACCGGGAGACCGTCGCGCTCGACGCCGTGACGGGCGACGAGCGGTGGCGTCGCGTCGTCGGCCCGCTCTCGGACGCTCTACCGCAGCGCGTCGGTGGCACCGGCGCCGACGGGGCCACGGCGATCCTGGTGGGGCCGGCCGCGTCGGGGGGATACACCGTGGTGGCGCTCGACCAAGCGACGGGCGATGTCCGGTGGACCCAGGAGCACGGCGGGGATCCTGAGGCGTTCCTGGCCGCGGACGGGCGGTTGCGGTTCGACCGGTCGGCGATCACCGGGCTGGGATGAGAGTGCCGGGCCGCCGGGCCCCGCGGTCGACCCGACGAGCTGCGCGACGCCGTCGTGCGGCGCCAGGACCCCCTGGCACCGCACGACGGTCGAGCTCCTCGGTCAGCTCCCCGAGATGACGAACTGCGAGCCGGGCTCCTTGTCGATGTCCCCCTCACCGGAGTTGGTGATGGTGACGCCCGACAGGATCGCGTTGCCGCGCGCCCCGCTCATCGCGAGGATCCCGGACCCGTTCTGCGACCCGTCGATGCGGACGTTCGAGATCCGGACGTCGGGCATGCTCCCGCCGCCGTTCTTGAACTGGATCCCGTCGTAGGTCGAGTCGTAGACGTCGGTGTCGCGGATGATCACACCCGTGATGTCGTGCGTCTGCGGGAACAGCGTGATCGCACCGAACTCCTGGTCCTCGTTCCAGAACGCCCCACCGGTGCGGTAGAGCCCGTTGTTGGCGATGAGCGTCGTCCCCGAGAACGGCAGCGGGGAGTGGTCGGTCGCCAGCATGATGCCGGGGTAGTTCGCGGTGTCGGAGATCAGGTTGTTCTCGATCGAGTTGTCGTAGCCGCCGTAGATCGCGATCCCGTTGGCGCGCCACGGCAGCTGGACCGTGTTGTTGCGGAACGCGTTGCTGTGGGCGACGTCGACGGTGCGGTCCTTGACGTAGGGGTTGGCCCAGACGGCGAGCGCGTCGTCGCCCGTGGTGCGGAACGTCGAGTTGACGACGAGCGAGTTGCGCGTCCCGTTGCTGAAGTTGATGCCGTCCGCGTAGGTGTTGCGGATGCGCATGCCGGTGAGCTGCAGCCCGTCGGCCGGCCCCCACAGCTCGGGGATGTTGTCGTAGTCGCGACCGACCCACACTCCGACGTTCGCGTGCTCGATCCACACGTTGCTGATCTTCGTGTTCTTGCCGAACCGGCCGTTGAGGCCGACGCCACCCTCCTCCTGGGCGTTGTTGCCGCGGATCCGGCCGGACCCGAAGATCGCGATGTCGGAGATCTGGACGTTGTCGTCGATGTCGAACCCGAAGTTGCCCTCGTGCGGGTGGTTGATGACGCCCGGGGCGAGGTGCGGCTCGAGGAGCGTGTAGAGCTGCGAGTGCCACATGCCGGCACCGCGGATCGTCACGTCGCTGATACCCACCTGGTTGTGCATGCCGCGGTTCAGCGGGTCGTCGGTCAGGATCTTCTTCTCCTGGCGCCACTGCCCCGCCGGGATCCACACGCACTCGATCTCGCCGTTCTGGTTCGCGGTGACCGCGGCCTGGATGGCGGCCGTGTCCTCGAGCCCGTCGTTCGGCACGGCGCCGTACTCGGTGATCGACGTGCACTGTGCGGGCTTGGCGGTCGGGGGAGCGACCTGCTCGAGCTCGACGAGGTCGATGACGTAGAACGCCGCGTCGTCCCCGGCGTCGCGCTGGAGCGTGAACACCGTGCCAGCCGGGAAGGATCGGCCGAGCAGCGCGTGCGACTCGTCGAAGAGACGACGTGCGTCACCGCTGGGCGTGTTGCTCAGCGACTCGGGCCCGTCGGAGGTGCCGTAGAGCCAGGAGTGCTTCGACGACAGGGTCAGCTTCTGCACGAACTGGCCGTCCGCGTAGAGGCTGATGGTCTTCTCCTGGCCCCCGCCGCCGGGGGCGTCGGGGATCGAGCTGCGCACGACGATCGAGTTCGTCGCGCTGGTCGAGGTGAGCTGGACGTACTGGCCCGTGCTGGTGAGGCGCACGGACTCACGGCCCGACGACTCCGAGGCGAAGTTCGTGTGCCCGAACGTGCGCAGCGGGTCGGCCTGGAGCAGCGTGCCCGTGTACTGACCCTTCTCTGCCTCGTACGTCGTGTACGGGACGGCCGCGCCGCGGCCCACGGTCACGGTGAGCGTGCCCGTGTTGTTGTTCTCGTTCGTCTCGGCGACGACGTCGGTCGCGTCGGCAGTGGCCGTCACGGTGGCTCCGCCGTTGGTCGCGGTCCACGAGCCGCTCGGGGAGACCGTGACGGTCGCGCCCGCGGCGATGGCCGGCGTCGTGCCGCTGAGCGTGGTCGAGCCGGCGACGACGCGCGTCACCGAACCGGCCGGGACGGGCTGGTCGCCGCGGTTGCGCACCTGCACCGAGAACGTCACGGCCGCACCGACGGCGGGGTTGGCCGGGGTGGACGAGACCGAGACGATCTCGAGGTCCGGCCCGGGCGCCTCGCCCACGACGAGCTTCGTCGGGGACGTGAAGGCGTTGTCGGTCTCGTCCTTCTCGACCACGGTGTTCGTCGGGTCCACGACCGCACCGATCGTGTACTGGCCCGCGGGACGGGCGCCGATCGCGACCGTGACCTGGGTCGACGCGCCGGGCTGGAGCGCACCGACCGCGGCCGAGCCGACCTTCTGGCCGTTGGCCGTGACGTCCAGCGTGGTCGCCGCCGATGCGCGGTCGCCCGTGTTCCTGACCGTCGCCGTGAGCGCGACGGGGGTCGTCGCGTCGGGCGCGGCCGGTGTCGCGCCGACCGCCGTGACGGTCAGGTTCGGGTTGGCGGCCGGGGTGCCGTAGACCTCGAGCTCGGCGACCTGGCCGTTGCCCGCGCCGGTGTTGGCCGTGAACTGGAGCCGCACGTCGGTGACGCTCCCTGCCACCGTGATGCTGCGGGTGTTCCCGGTCGAGGGCGCGAACGCGTAGGCCGCAGAGGCCTTGAGCTGCTGCCAGGCCCCGCTCCCGGACCGGCCCCACACCGAGAAGGTCTGCGTGCGCGGACCCCAGGCCGCGTCAGGGTTCAGCCTGACGGTCACGGTGCTGACCTCGGTCGGGGAGGCGAGCTGCACGTCGAGCGTCGACGGGTACTGCCCGCCCGCGCCCTCCCAGTAGGTGCTCGGCTGCCCGTCGACGGCGTTGCCCGCCGCGAACTGCCACTCGGTCGAGGAGGCGACGGCCGGCCGGCTCTTGGCATGGTTGGTCCCGGACGGGTCCGTGGGGGTCTCCGTGGGCTCGGGCGTCGGCTCGCCCGACCCGTCGGACGTGCCCCAGACCTGGAGCTCGGCGACCTGCGCGTTCGCCGCCCCCGTGTTGCCCGTGAAGGCGAGGCGGACGTCCGCGACCTCGGCCGAGACCGGGATCGCGACGCTGTTGCCCGTCGCCGGGTCGAACGCGTAGGCCGCCGAGGCCTTGAGGGTCGTGAAGGTCGTCGCGCCCTCGGCGCGGCCGAGCAGCGAGAAGGTCTGGGTCCGTGAGGACCAGGCGGAGGGCGGCGGCAGCTTGACCACGACGCGGTCGAGGTCGGCGTCCTTGCCGAGGCTGACGGTCAGGTGCGAGGGGTACTGCCCGCCCGCGCCCTCCCAGTAGGTGCTGGTGCTGTCGTCGTTCGCGTTCGAGGCCGCATAGCTCTGCGTGACCGACGAGGCCGCGACGGGCTTGCCGACGGCCAGGTTGGTCGGTGCGGGGGGCGCGGCCTGTGCCACGGCCGCCGCGCCGAGCGGTACGACGAGCGCGATCGCGGTGCTCACCACGACCAGGTGCTTCAACGGTGTTCTCATGATCGTCCTTGATCTCCCGCCCAGGGCGGGTCGGTCTTCCGGGTGCGGGGTGGTCGGGGACGACCACCCCGGGGGCCCGACGACGGGCGGCCGGAGAGTGGCCGGCCGCCCGCCGTCGGGGATCGGCCGCTACGGGTTGCGGACGATCGTGAACGTCGACGTCGTGTTCTTGATGTCCTGGACGTTGTTGCTCATCTGCAGGTTGTTGAACGTGACCGAGCCGACCGCCGGACCCTGGCCGGCCTCGGCCGCCTCGTTGACCCAGATGCCGAAGCCGGACTTGGCGTCGAACTGGTCGCCGCTCTTGCGGGCACCGGTGATCGAGACGTTCGAGAGGACCGTGTCCTGGAACGGGTTCTGCGGGGTGGACCCCACGTAGTTCGTCTGGAACATGATCCCGGCGTAGGTCGGGTCGACGATGTCGAGGTCGTTGACCCGGATCGCGCTGAACTTCTTCGACGCCGAGAACAGCCAGACCGCCGGGAACGTCTGGGAGCCCCAGAAGTGCCCGCCCGACCGCACCACGGTGATGCCGTCGAACGTCGTCGGCAGGGGGCCGAACCCTTCCATCGGGTAGCCGAAGTCGAGCGAGCTGATCGTCACGCCCGAGTAGACGAGGGTGTCCGCGATGTAGAAGTTGCGGAACGTGTTGTCCTGCCCCCCGTAGACCGCGAGGCCGGCCGCACGCCAGGTGAGCGTCGACGTGAGGTTCTCGAACACGTTGCCCTGCTGTCCGCTGCCTCCCGAGTCGGTCGCCGCGAAGAGCGCGAACGAGTCGTCCCCGGTGCCTCGGGCCGAGCTGTTGTGCACGTGGTTGTTCGCGCTGCCGTTGGTCATGTTGAGCGCGTCCGCGAACGTGTTGCGGATGCGGGAGTTCTTGATCTCCGAGTCGTCCATGTTGGACGCCCAGAACATGCAGATCATGTGCTCGACCCAGATGTTGTCGATCGTCATGTCCTTGACGTTCGCGAAGTCGAAGACCTTGCCCGGCCCGTCGATGCGTGACGTGTAGTTCCCGAAGTAGGCGAAGTCGCGGAACGCCGAGCCGTTGGCCGTGCCCTCGGCCCGGAAGCCGATGTCGGTGTTCTCCTGGGACGCCGGGGCGAAGAAGCGCGTGAACCAGGGGCCCGCGCCCACGACGTCGACGGCCTTGCCGTAGACCTGGAACTTGCTCGCGGTCTGGTAGTCGCCGGCCGGGAGGTAGACGCCCTTGAGGGTGCCGGTCGTGTCCATGCGGACCTTGTCGAGGGCGTTCTGGACCGCCTGGTGCGTGAAGCCCGCGGGCTGGACGTACGCGACGGGGTTCGGGTTGGGCTGCGCCGTCGCGAGCTCGAGGTCGACGAAGTCGATCGCGTAGCGGGAGGTGTTGCTCGCGGACTTCTGGAGCCTGATCTTCGCGCCGGCCGGGACGGTGGTCCCGAGCAGGACGCTGGTCTCGTCGTAGATGTGACGGGGGCCGCCGGCCCCGGGCTGGTTGCCGGGGTTGGTCTCGTTGCCGTAGAGCCACGCGTACCGCGACGTGAGGTCGAGGGTCTTGAGGAGCTGCCCGTCGACGTAGACGTCGAGCGTCGCGTCGGTCCCGCCGCCGCCCGTCGAGTCGGGGATCGAGAACCGGGTCACGAGCGTGTTGGTCGGAGCCTTGGTGGTCCACTCGACGTAGGCGCCCGTCGTGTTCAGGGTGACCGCCCTGCGGCCCGACGCCTCGCCGGCGATGTCACCGACGGTCCGGTTGGGCCCGACGACCTGTGCGCCCCCGCCCACGACGCCGTCCTCCGCCTCGTAGGTGTCGTAGGGCATGTTCGCGCCACGCCCGACGAAGAGCGACCGCGTCGCGGTGTTGTTGGCCTGCTTGGCCGCGACCTCGTGGGCGTCCGCCGCGACGACCACGGTCGCGTCGTAGCTGCCGTCGCCCGCGACCCAGGTGCCCAGGTTCACGCCCGCGCTGGTCGCGCCGACCGCGACGGACCCGGAGACGCTCCCCGTGAGCGTCTTGACCGTGGCGCCCGTCGCTGTGTCCCTGAGCGTGACGGTCACGCCGTGGCTGCCGGCGGCCGAGGCGATGTTGCCCTGGTTGGCGAGCGTCGCCGTGAACGTGACGGTGCTGCCGGCCGCGGGGTTGCTGGGGTTCCAGGTCAGGGTGGGGATCAGGTCGGAGCTCGGCACGGCCGTGACGACCAGCCGGGTCGGGTGCGTGTAGGCGTTGTTGGACTCGTCCTGCTCGACCACGGTCTTCGCCGCGTCGGCGGCGGCCCCGATCGCGTAGGAGCCCGCCGTCCGGCTGCCGATGCTCGCGGTGACGACGGACTGCGCGCCGGCGGCAATCGCCCCGACGGGCTTGGTCGTCACGGTCTGCCCGTCGAGCGTGAAGGCCACGTCGGTCGCGGCCGACGCCTTGGTCCCGATGTTCTTGACCGTCGCCGTCAGGGTGATGGCGTCCGACTCGAGCGGGGACACCGGGGTCGCCGTGACCCCTGTGACGGTGAGGTCGGGGTTGGACGCCGGGGTGCCGTAGACCTGCAGCTCGGCGACCTGACCGTTGCCCGAACCGGTGTTGCCCGTGAAGCGCAGCCGGACGTCGGCCGCGGTGCCGCTCACGGGGACGGACACCGAGTTGCCGGTCGAGGGATCGAACCGGTAGGCAGCCGAGGCCTTGAGCGTGGTCCACGCCCCGCCGGTCTGGGCCCGGCCCTGGATCTCGAAGGTCTGGGTGCGGGCCGACCAGGCGGCCGCCGGAGGCACCTTCACGACGACGTCGCTGAGCGCCACGTCGGACCCCAGCCCCACGGTGAGGGTGCTCGGGTACTGCCCGCCCGCCCCCTCCCAGTAGGTCGCCGGGTTCCCGTCGGTGGCGTTCGACGCCACGAAGGTCCACTCGGTCGAGGAGCCCTCGACGGGCCTGCCCTGGGCGAGGTCGGTGCCGGTCGGCGGGGTGCCCGGGCCGCCGGGGTCGGTGCCCCCGCCGGTCCCGGCCGTCCCGCGGACCTCGAGCTCCGAGAGCTGCCCGGCCGGCCAGCCGGTGTTGGCCGAGACGCTCGCACGGACGTACCGCGCGGACGTGTCGGGCACGTCGACCGTCACGGTGTTCCCCGAGGCGGGGTCGAACGTGTACGCGGCGCTCGCCTTGAGGGTGCTGTACGACGAGCCGTCGGTGCTGGACTGGAGCGTGATGGTCTGGGTCCGTGCTCCCCAGCCGGCCGGGAGCTTGAGCACCAGGTCCTCGACGGTGGCCTCCGACCCGAGGTCGACCTGCGCCCACTGGGGGAACGCGCCGTTCGAGGACTCCCAGTAGGTGCCCTGGTTGCCGTCGGTGAGGTTGCCCGCCAGGTAGGGCGAGCTGTTGCTGCTCGCCGCGGCGGGCTTGCCCGCCGAGAGGACGACGGGAGCCGCGGCGGCCGACGTCGCCAGGGCGAACGGTAGGAGCAGGGTGGCGCTGGTGGCTGCTGCGAGCAGCCGGAGTGACGTGCGTGGACTTCTCATCGGTAGGTCCTCGATCTCCCGTCAACGGTGACGGTGGTAGGGCGAGCCCCGTGCCAGACCGGCCTCGCTCCATCGCTGAGGCCCTGAAGGCGCAGGCGTGGCCCGGGGATCCCGGGCTGCTCGACTGGCTAATCCTTCGAGAGTTGCAGCCATCTGCTCCACTTCGAGCAGACAACTGTTCAGTTCTTGCATCAACTCAGCAAGAACGCTACTGAGGGGTGGGTGAAACGTCAACAAGTGTCGGAAAACTGGCGCAGAGGGGGTTCATGTCCCAACATGTCCCCGCGCGCCAGGGCGGGCGGCCGCGCGGCCGCGCCCGCACTGGCCGAGAAGGGGGAAGTCGGTGCGCTCAGGCGAGGGGGGCGAGGGCCTCGCGGACCGCGGCCTCGGCGTGCAGGCGCGTGGTCGGGAAGGTCGGGAGCGCGCTGTCCGCGGGCCCGACGAGCAGCTCGATCTCGGTGCACCCGAGGATCACACCCTCGGCCCCGCGCGAGGCGAGCTCGTCGATGATGCGACGGAAGGCGTCGCGCGACGCGTCGCGCACCTCGCCGAGCACGAGCTCCTGGTAGATCACGCGGTCGACCGTCGACCGGTCGTCGGCGCCGGGGACCAGGACCTGGAGGCCGTGGCCCGCGAGCCGGTCGCGGTAGAAGGCCTCCTCCATGGTGAAGCGCGTCCCGAGGAGGGCGACCGTCCTGAGCCCCGCAGCGAGCACGGCCTGAGCCGTCACGTCGGCGAGGTGGAGCAGCGGGATGCCGACCGCGCGCTCGATCGCGTCGGCGACCTTGTGCATGGTGTTGGTGCACAGGACGAGGAGCTCGGCACCTGCGCGCTCCAGCGCCACGGCCTCGGTGGCGAGCAGCGTGCCCGCGGCCTCCCAGTCGCCCGTCGACTGCATCTTCTCGACCTCGGCGAAGTCGACCGACCCCAGCACGCAGCGCGCCGAGTGCAGCCCGCCGAGGCGACCCTTCACGCCCTCGTTGATGACGGCGTAGTAGAGGGCAGAGCTCTCCCAGCTCATGCCACCCAGCAGCCCGATCTTGCGCACCGACCGATGCTAGCGCGGCGCTCGCGGCCGGACGAGGCCCCGCGCTCCGCCACCCGGCCGCCCCGGCGGATGGGCGTTCGCCCCGCCCGGGCCATACCCTGGCGGACATGGACACCGAAGAACGTCTGGCCGTCTTCCTCGACTACGACAACCTCGCGCTGGGTGCGCGCGACCATCTGGGCGGGATGACCTTCGACTTCAAGCCGATCGCCGACGCGCTCGCCGCGCGCGGTCGGGTCGTGGTCCGCCGCGCCTATGCCGACTGGTCCTACTTCGACGAGGACCGACGCTCCCTGACCCGCCACCAGGTCGAGCTCATCGAGATGCCCCAGCGCATGGGGGCCTCGCGCAAGAACGCCGCCGACATCAAGATGGTCGTCGACGCGATCGAGATGGCGTTCGAGCGCGAGTACATCTCGACGTTCGTCATGTGCACAGGGGACAGCGACTTCTCGCCCCTCGTGCACAAGCTGCGCGAGCTCAACAAGCGCGTGATCGGGATCGGCGTCGAGAACTCGACGTCCAAGCTGCTGCCGCCCGCGTGCGACGAGTTCCTCTTCTACGACCGCCTCGAGGGCGTCGAGATCCCCGACGAGCCCGTCGAGCGCAAGCGGTCCTCGGGCAGCTCGAACCG
This sequence comes from Oerskovia enterophila, assembly GCF_044748475.1. NCBI lineage: Bacteria > Bacillati > Actinomycetota > Actinomycetes > Micrococcales > Cellulomonadaceae > Oerskovia > Oerskovia enterophila. The sequence goes on along the minus strand of NZ_JBIVFZ010000004.1, from coordinate 691,325 downwards.
CAGCACGGCGCGCAAGTCCTCGGGAAGGTCGTCGGGTTCGTCGAGCTCCTCGAGCAAGGCCTCGGCCGCTCCCTCGGGCGGGTCCGCGACGCCGCCCGCATCGGCCACGGAGACGGCCACCGAGCCTGTACCTTCGCTGCCCGAGCCCACGCCCGCCCCGCTGGACGTCGAGGCCGAGCTCGAGTCCGCCGTCGGGCACGGCGCGTCCTCCGCCTCGGAGGACGAGGACCTCGCGGTCCTCGTCGCGCAGACCCTCGCGGACCTGTCGAGCTCGTCGAGCGGGGCCGTCGTGGCCTCGACGCTCAAGCGCACCCTGCTGCGCAAGGACCCCACGTTCAGCGAGGCCGACTACGGCTTCCGCAACTTCGGGGAGTTCCTGCGCTACCTCGAGGAGCGCGGAGTGGTGCAGCTCAGCGCGGGCCCCGCGACGGGAGACCCCGAGGTCTCGCTGCCCGAGCGCGGGCACGCGGGCGACGACTTCGCGCTGCTGCGCACGGTCGTGGGGGAGCAGGGCGACTCGGCGCCGCTGTCGGGCCTCAAGAACCAGCTCCGCAAGAAGCGTCCGGACTTCAGCGAGAAGGCGCTCGGCTACCGCAGCTTCCTCCAGTTCTGCAAGGCCGCGCAGACCGCGGGCGCGATCGAGCTGCGCTGGGACGACGACGCCGACGACTACCTGGTGACCGTCGCGTCGCGCTGAGCGGACCCGTCACGAGGGCACGCCCGGGAGCTAGGCTCCGGGCGTGCCCTTTCGACGCCGAGAGCAACCTCGCCCGATCACCTTCGAGGTGGTCGACGACCTGGACGACGGTGACGACCTCTTCGCGCCGCAGCCCGGGGGGTGGGGCGCGCCCGGTGGCGTGCCAGGTGTCCACGGCACGCCCCTGCCCGACGGCGCCGCGCGCCCGGGCGCGGACGTCGCCGCGGGTTCGCCGGGCGAGGGAGGTGAGACCGGCGCCGTGTCGGACCCGTCGGGGTCCGACGGGTCCGCCCATGAGGACGCGCCGGCCGACCTGCGGGCCAGGAAGCGCCGACGCGTGCTGCTCGCTGGGGTCGCGGCCGCGCTCGTCCTGGTGCTCGGCGGCCTGACCTTCGTGGACGTGGTGCGTGCCCGGCAGGCCGAGGCGCTGCTGCGGGCGGTGCCCGGTGGCGTCGTCGGGCTCGAGCGACCACCGCGCGAGCTGTGGACCGTCGACGTCGGTGAGGCCTGGCCGCTCGCGGCGGGCGAGCTCTTCGTCGTCGCCGCCGAGGGCGCGCTCGTCGCGTACGACCGCGCGACGGGCGCAGAGGCGTGGCGGCGCGACGGCCTGGGGTCCGTGCAGTGCGGCGCCTCCGGTGGTCCGTCGGCCGACGCCCTCGACGCGCGGTCGGTCACGTGCCTGGGCTGGGCCGAGGCAGAGGAGGCCGCCCCGGCCTTCACGCTCCCCCCGAGCACGGTCACGGTCCTCGGGCTGGACGGGAGGACCATGGCCGAGCGTGCTCTGGACCCCGCCCGAGGAAACGCCACGGTGCTCTCGACCGGTGACCTGGCGCGGGTGGTACGGGACGGACGTGACGTCGTCGTGCTCGTCGAGGACGCCCGCACGGGCGAGGTGCGCTGGACGCAGACCGTGCCCACGCGCACGTCCGACAGCTCGTGCATGGCCTACCAGGAGGACGGCGCGACGGTCGGCGGCTGGGACGAGGTGCAGCTCTACGGCATGGACGGAGTCCTCATGCTCCTCGGGTGCGACGTGAACGCCAGCCTCTCGAGCGACGGGACGGTCCTCTCCACGGCTCTGACCCGCCTGGAGCAGCTCCGCGACGGGCGGCTCGTCCGGGGCGGGCTCACCGAGTCCGAGCTCCTGGACACCGACGGGACGGTGCTCTGGAGCGCCCAGGGGGAGCTCATGGAGCCCCTCGCGACGGATGGCACGGGGCCGCCCCTGCTGTTCTCGAGGAGAGGGCCCGGGTTCGTGGCTCTCGACGAGGCGGGTGGCGAGCGGTGGACCTTCTCCGGCTACGCCACCCAGGTGCTCCTCGTCACCCGCGACGTGACCGTCATCTCGTCCTACCCGGGCGCGGTGGCCGTGGACTCGGCCACGGGCGAGGAGGTGTGGGCGTGGAAGGACCCCGCGGTCGGAAGGACGAACGGCCAGGTCGCGGCGGCCTTCGCGAGCCGCGGCGGGCTGACGATCGCCTACAGCGAGGACAACGGCGCGCAGTCCCGCTGGGTGTCGATCGACGTGGCCGACGGGAGCACGCGATGGGAGGAGCAGGTGGCCGTCGACGCGTGGAGCCTCTTCGCGGTCGGTGGCGGCGTGTTCGGCACGAGGAACGGGACGGTCGTCGCGTTCGGTTGACGAGACCCTGAGCAGTCGCGGGGTGCGCGCCGAACCAGGCGCCGTGAACATCTGTGCAATCCCGGGCGTTCTCCCCGGTGGTCCGCCGCGCGACCACCGCGCACCACGCCCGGGTGGGCGGTCGTCGTCGGGCAGCCCTGCACGTCGGTGCACAATGTACGGATGACTTACCGGGTGCTGAAGCTGATCCTGTCGCTCCTGGCCTACGCGTTCCTGAGGCCACGCGTGACCGGTCTGAACAACATCCCCCGGCGCGGACCCGTGATCCTCGCGAGCAACCACCTCTCGTTCGTGGACTCGCTGCTCATCCCGATCGTCGCCCCGCGCCACGTCACGTTCCTCGCCAAGGCCGAGTACTTCACGGGCACCGGGCTCAAGGGGCGCGTCTCGCGCTGGTTCTTCACGACCCTCGGCCACATCCCCGTGCAGCGCGACGACCCGCGTGCCGGGCAGCGCTCGCTCGAGGACGCGCTCGAGGTGCTCAACAACGGGGGTGCCTTCGGGATCTACCCCGAGGGCACGCGCTCGCGCGACGGCAAGCTCCACAAGGGGCACACCGGTGTCGCCTGGCTCGCGCTCGCGGGCCACGCGCCGATCGTCCCCGTCGCGATCAAGGGCACCGACAAGGTCCAGCCCGTCGGCGCGCGCCTCCCGCGCATCCACCGCGTGACGGTCGAGTTCGGCAAGCCCATCGAGCCCGCGCGCCAGATCACCTCGGGCAAGCCCGCGCAGGCGCGGCGCGAGCTCACCGACCAGGTCATGGAGTCGATCCACGCGATGAGCGGCCAGCAGCGCGCGAGCTGAGTCTCGCCCCCTGACGTACCGCGGTCTGCCACCGGGACACGCCCGTTCCTGAGAAGGACGTGCAGGTCGCGCCCGGTCATGATGTGCTCGGGGCAGGGCCACGTGCCCCAGGGATCGTGCCGAGCGGGTCCGTCCGCCGCGGCCGCGACCCGGGGCGTCCGACTTGACCTCAACCCAGGTTGAGGTCCTAGCGTGGCCGACACCGAACGAGAGGACTCACCATGGCTGTCTACACCCTTCCCGAGCTGTCGTACGACTACGGCGCACTCGAGCCCCACATCTCCGGCCGCATCATGGAGCTGCACCACTCCAAGCACCACCAGGCCTACGTGACCGGCGCCAACACCGCCCTCGACAAGCTCGCCGAGGCCCGCGACTCGGGCGACCTGGCCGCGGTCAACCTCCACGAGAAGAACCTCGCGTTCAACCTCGGCGGCCACGTCAACCACTCCGCGTTCTGGACCAACCTCTCCCCCGAGGGCGGCGGCGAGCCCACGGGCGACATCGCCGCAGCCATCGACGAGGACTTCGGCTCGTTCGAGAAGTTCAAGAAGCACTTCGCCGCGGTCGCCGCAGGCGTCCAGGGCTCGGGCTGGGCCATCCTCGCCTGGGACACCCTCGGCAAGAAGCTCATCATCGTCCAGCTCTACGACCAGCAGGGCAACATCGCCCTGGGCCTGGTCCCCATCGTCCTGCTCGACGTCTGGGAGCACGCCTACTACCTCGACTACCAGAACGTGCGCGCCGACTACGTCACCGCCTGGTGGAACCTCGTCAACTGGGCCGACGCCGACGCACGCCTCGCACGCGCCCGCACCCAGGGCGAAGGCCTCATCATCCCCGCCTGATCTCCCTCACCGTGGCGGCCCACAGGGGCCGCCGCGACGAGACCCGCGTGAACGGGAATGGCCCCGGCACCGCGGCGCGCACCACGCGCGACGCTGCCGGGGCCTTCCTGCGGGCAGCCAGAACCCTCCAGAAAGGTGGTCCGCCGTGACCTACGTGATTGCTCAGCCTTGTGTGGACGTGAAGGACAAGGCGTGCATCGAGGAGTGTCCGGTGGACTGCATCTACGAGGGCAAGCGGTCGTTGTACATCCATCCTGACGAGTGCGTGGACTGTGGTGCGTGCGAGCCGGTGTGTCCGGTGGAGGCGATCTACTACGAGGACGACGTACCTTCGGAGTGGAGCGACTACTACCGGGCGAACGTGGAGTTCTTCGACGACCTGGGGTCGCCGGGTGGTGCGGCGAAGATGGGCATGATCGAGAAGGACGACCCGATGATCGCTGCCCTGGCCCCCCAGGCCTGAGCGCAGCCTCTCCCGAACGCCGAGGGGCCCGTCATCCTGTGGATGACGGGCCCCTCGGCGTTCTCGATGCTCAGCCCTGCGGTTCGACCGGGCCCCCGGGGTCGGCGCCGCCCGCGACGAGGTCGCCGCAGCTCGTCTCCTGTGCCGTCACGACGACCGGGTCGCTCGCCGGGACCCCCTCGGCGACGGTCTCCGTCTGACCGTTCGTGGCTCGGCGAGCGGACTCGTCGAGGTCGACGAACGTCCGCGCGACGGTGTAGGTCGAGCCGTCGTTCGACATCGCGTTGAGCCCGGCCAGGTGCAGCACGCCGTCCACGGCCGTGCACCCGACTCCTGTACCGAACCCGCTGAAGCCCTTGTCGAACGTGTACGGCTCGTCCTGCGCGTTCTGCGTGACGTTCACGGCGCAGTTCGCGACCGAGTACAGGAGGACCTCGCGGCCGACGTCGACCAGCGCGATCGGCGCTTCGCCGTCGCCCGCCGCGACGAGGTTGACGACCGCGCTCGCCGGGACGGGGCTCGCGGTCGTCACGGGAGCGGAGAACGTCGCCCCGGAGGCGGTCGTGATCCCGAAGCGCCGGTCCGCACCCGTGGTCAGCCAGGCGGTGTCGGGGCGCCCGTCGAAGTCGACGTCGATGATCTCGTGCGTGCTCGCGCCGGCGGGCGTGCCGCCCTCGGTGGGCGTGCAGCCCGTGGCGGGGGGAGTGGTCACCTCGGTCGTGGGCTCGGGGCTGGGCTCCTCCGAGGGTGCCTCGGAGGTCACGGTGCCCGACGGCGTCGCGCCGGGGGAGGCGCCGTCGTCGCCCCCCGCGTCGCCCCGGGTCGCGAGCCAGACAGTGACGGCGACGATCGCGAGGAGGACCAGCCCTCCGAGCGCCCACCACCATGCACGGTTCCCCGAGGGGGTCTCGCCCGGGCCTCCGGGCGGCGGCTCACCCGGACCGCCGGGGGGCGGAGTGGTCGGTGCGCCGGTCGGGGAGAACGGGTCGGGTGCGTTCGGGATGGGCTCGGCCGGCGGGACGCTGCCCCCGGTGAGACCGCCCGGCGCCGGGAAGCCGGGTCTGATCGGTTCGGTGGGGTCCTGGCTACCTGCGGGGCCTCGTCGCTCCTGGTCGTCCGTCATGTGTCCAGGGAATCATCCCGTGACGAACGGGGCCAACCGGTCAGGTGCCCGGCATCCTGTGCGCCGCGCGGCCGAACCCGTGGCCCGGCCGCTCGGCGCGGTCCGCAGGAGGCGGTGCGGCACGCGTCGAGCGCGGGCCGACCTCAGCGCAGGGCGCGCCCGAGCGCCCGGGCGAGCGCTGCGCCGTCGGGCCCTCCTGCCGTGGGGACGCCGTGCGCGGGGCGCCGGGTGCGGCGCGAGCCGGGCGTGCCCGTCCCGCCACGGCTCGCCGCACCGTTCCTGCCCGACGGCGCGGGCGGCTCGTGCGCGAGCAGCCTCTGGGTGGGGCTGAGCTGCCGGATGCCGATCGCTGCCACGTGCTCAGGGTGCCGGCGCGCCGCGGCAGCGTAGATCTCGGGGTCGTGCTGGCCGTCGTCGCCGAGGAGGAGCCAGCCGACGTCGGGCAGCTCGCGCACGAGCCGGTCGATCGCGTTGCCCTTGTGCTCCTGGCCGCTGCGGAACCAGCCCGTGGCCGTAGGGCCCCAGTCGGTGAGGAGCAGGGTCCCGGGCGGGAAGCCGTTGCGGTCGAGGAAGCGTTCGAGGTTTCCCGCGGTGTTCCACGCCCCGTTCGACAAGTACACGAAGGGAGCCTCCGGATGTACAGAGGCGATGCCGTGGTACAGGTCGGCCATGCCGGGCACGGGGCGCCGCTCGCTCGCATGCAGCCCGAACGTGTTCCATACCGCGCGCAACAGGCTCGGGACCATGGTGATCATGACCGTGTCGTCGATGTCGCTGATGACCCCCAGGCGCCGGCCGGGGCCGACCACGAAGACCCGCGACGTCGCGACGGCCCCGCTCGCGGTCGCGAGCTGCACGTCGTGCCAGCCGGGCTCGAGCGCGACGTCGAGCATCCCGTCGACGTAGCCGTCCCGGTCGGCCACGAGGTCCACGACGAGACGCTCGTCGACCCCCGAGGCCCCCGTGCGCGTCACGGACGCACGCACCACCTCTCCGGGAGCCGAGACCGTGAGGTAGTTGCGCCACCCGCGCCGGTTCCAGACCAGGTCCGCGCGGCGGTGCGGACGACTCAGCAGCACGCGCGCCAGCACGCGCACCGAGCCCTCGGTGCCGTAGCCGACGTACGGCTCGATCCGCGGGGTCCACCCCCGCGACCGGAGGAATCGCACAGCAGCCGCACGGATCCGGTCCTCGAGACGCGCCGAGAGGTGCAGGTGCTGGACCGGAGGGGTCGGGGACGGCAGGTGCTCCTGGTGCATGAGGTCCGATCGTCGAAGGTGCTGGTCTCCCACCTTGGCACACGGGGGCCCGGTTCATCGGGCGACGCGGGGCGTGATCGTCGAGGGCGAACGACCGCACAGCCGGCAGGTGCCACGGCGTCGGGTCGCGTACGCGGCCGTCGCGACACCGAGCGCGACGCTCCACAGAGGCCAGAGCACGCCAGGACCGAACGCCGCCCAGTTGGCCAGGAGCTCGGGCGTCGACATCTCCAGCAGACCCTTGATCATCGAGAGCCCGGCCGGGAGGATCGCGACCGCGACCACCGAGGCGGGGACGACCGCGAGCGCGACGGGGACCCGTCGCCCGGCCAGGCCCGGGATCCAGCGAGGGAAGACCTCTCCCCACCGTTGCACGAGGCCGAGGGTCAGCACGGCACCGACCACGGCGAACAGCCCGAGACCCACCGCGGGGGCGACCAGCCTGCCGGCGTCCTGCTCGTACATCTCGGGGTCGAGCCCGAGCGGGTACCCCAGGACCCAGATCAGCCGCGTGAGGGCGTACAGGCACGGGATGGTCGCCGCGACGATCGCGGCGGGCAGTCCCCAGGCCACGATGCCCGACGGTGTCGCGGAGGTCTTCCCGGCGGGTGCCGGTGCGTGGTGGTCGGCCGGGGCGTCCAGTCGGCCGCAGACCGCGCACGCCCCGCTGCTGCGCCGGACGAACAGGACGGTCGTGACCGCGAGGAGGACCAGGGCGGCCAGCACGCCGAGCTGGAGCAGGAACGCGGGCGCGACGTACTGGTCGAAGGCACCCGCGAGCTCCGGGTCGAACGGGGCCCGGACGAGCACGACCGGGAGATACCCCATGCGGGCGAGAAGGCTGGTGTCGGCGAACACGACGCCGAGGGCCACGACGAGCCCGGAGACCGTGACCGCCGCGGCGCGCACCCGGCGCGTCGCCGGGCGTCCGGCACGCGACGTCATCCAGGCGGCGTGCGCCGCCCCGACCAGTCCCAGGGTGGCGAGAACCGCGGTCAGGCCGTCGCTCGGGACGGAGTCGACGATCGTCCCTGCTGCGTCGGGCGTCGAGGCCCCGACGGGCAGGTGACGGCCGGTGAGAACGGCAGCGAGGGCCGTGATCGCTCCTGCGAGCCACCACGCGACCGTGAGCCCCGGGACCCACCGCGGCCAGCGCGGGGCGCCCCGCGATGGGGGTGGTGTGCGGTTCGGCTGTGAGCCGGTGTGACCGGGGGCGTTGCGCCCGGGTGGTGCTGACGTCGTGGTCGTGCCGGTCGTGCCGGTCGTGCCGGTCGTGAGGTCGGTGTCGTCCATGGTGTCTCCCGAGGTGACGGCCGCCGGACGGTCCGGCGCGCTGTCTCTCCAGGCTCCCGGCGCGCGGCCAGGAGGAGATCACCCGCACCGGTGAGCGGGATCCCCCGTACGGGTGAACGATCGGGACGTCGTCGAGGAGTCGTCGGGCGGACGACCCCTCAGCTGGCGGGGTCGTAGTGGAAGGCGCGCACCTCCTGCGCGCACCGGCAGGCGACCGCGAACTTCGCGGCCCACTCCAGCGCTGCCTCGCGCGAGGGCACCTCCAGGAGGGTGAAGCCACCGTCGAGCTGCTTCGTCTGCGGGTACGTGCCCTCGGTCACCGTGCCGTCCCCGGCGACCAGGACGGGGGGAACGCCCTCGTCGATCGCGGCGCCGAACACCCAGACCCCCGCTTGCTTCGCCTCCTCGACCACCGCGCGTGACGCGTCGGAGACAGCCGGTAGCTCGTCGTCGGGAACGACCATCGCAGCGCTCGGGAAGGTGATCAGGTACTTCGTCATGGTGTCGCCTCCTGGAATCGTGTCGTGGGGCTCTGAACCATCCTCGCCGACGTACGGGTGCTCTGCACAGGGATCTGCGGGCCGCCCTAACCCGTCCTAGGGGCTCGGTCGCACGAAGCCCGACTCGAAGGCCGCGACGACGGCCTGCGTGCGGTCGCGGACGCCGAGCTTGGCGAGCAGGTTGCCCACGTGGGTGCGCACGGTCTCGACCCCGAGGAACAGCTCGCCGGCGATCTCCTGGTTGGACCTCCCAGTCGCCATGAGGCGCAGCACGTCGCCCTCGCGCTCGGTGAGCCGGGCCGAGCGCAGGGCATCGCCCCGCGCCGGGTGAGCGGTCGCGATCCGTCGCACCGCGTCGGGGAAGAGGAGCGACTCCCCGTGGGCCACGACCCGCACGGCCTGGGCCAGGTCCTCGGGGCGGGTCCGCTTGAGGAGAAAGCCGTGCGCTCCCGCGCGCAGCGCGTCGAGCACGTGGTCGTCGTTCTCGAACGTCGTCATGACGAGGACCCGGGGCGCGGGGGCACGGGCCACGATCGCGCGGGTCGCGGCGATCCCGTCGACCCGCGGCATGCGGACGTCGAGCAGCACGACGTCGGGCCGGGTCGCCTCGACGGCACCTGGCACGTCCGCGCCGTCCGCAGCCTCCCCGACGACCTCGATGTCGGGCTCGGCGTCGAGGATCACGCGGAGGCCCACCCGGACGAGCGGCTCGTCGTCGACGACGAGGACGCGCAGGACCCTCGCGGGTCCGGCCGGCACGTCACCGGCCCCTGCCCGCCCGGGCACGTCGGGGTCCGCCGGCCTCACGGGGTCACCTCGTCCGACGCGGCCTCGGGAAGAGGCAGCGATGCGCGCACGACCCACGCTCCGCCGTCGGGCCCCGCGAAGAGCGTGCCGCCGAGGGCGGTCACGCGCTCCTGCATGCCCGGCAGCCCGCGGCCCCGTCGCACCGATGCCCCGCCCGGCGGGGGCGACCACGGGTGCCGGACCTCGATCCGGAGGTCGTCCGCGCGGACCACCCGGACGTGGATCGGCGCGCCCGGCGCGTGCCGCAGGGCGTTGGTGAGCGACTCCTGGGCGATCCGGTAGATCTCGCGGGTCACGGTGAGCGGCGCCCGGCCCACCTCGCCCACGAGACGCAGCGTGACGTGGGCTCCCGCGGCGCGCGCGTGGCGGACGAGCATCGCGACGTCGTCGTGCTCGGCGGACGCCTCGCTCGCTGGGTCGCGCAGGCGGCGCAGCAGGTCGTCGAGCTCGGCCAGGGCGTGGCGGCCCGTCTCCTCGATGGCCTCGAGCGCGCGACGTGAGGCCCGCGGGTCGGTCTCCAGGGTGCGGGTCGCCGCCGCGGCCTGGAGCACGGTGATCGTCAGGGCGTGACCGACGCCGTCGTGCACGTCGCGAGCGAGGCGGTTGCGCGCGGTCAGGCGCGCGGCCTGCGCCTCGAGCTCGGCGATCCGCTCGCTCTGGTCGGGGCCCAGCAGCAGGGGTGCCGCGGACCGCAGCACCGCGCGCGCCCCGACGACCGCGTACGGCAGGGCGAGGATCACGAGCAGCGCGAGCGCGATGCGCGCCGCCTCACCCTCCAGCACACTCGGTAGCCACCCGGGGTCGACGAACGGCGCGCCGAGCACCGAGAGCACGAGGTCGAGCACGAGCGGGACCACGGCCAGCAGCACGACGACCGCGACGAGACCGAGCAGCAGGTGGAGCGCGAACCAGGCCGCACCGCGCCACCTGGCTGCCGGGCCGGGCCGGCCCGACGGGACCGGGACGTCGACGTCGAGCAGGGTGCGTACCGCGAGGACCTCGACCGCACGGACCGGGGCGAGGAAAGGGGGCACGGCGGCAAGGGTGGTCGCGACGATCGCGAGCACGACGGTCGTGGGGGTCGCGGTGCGTGGCTCGGCGAACATCTGCACGAACCCCGCGCCGAGCAGCCCGTACGCTCCGGCGACCACGCCGCCCACGACCAGGAAGACCCCCGCCCGGACCGTCGCGCCGGAGGTCAGGGGCGCGACCAGAGCGCGCGGCGAGAAGCGCGGCCGCGGCGCGGGGCGCGCTCGATCGGGGGACGAGCCGGACATCTCGCCATCATGTCAGGCGGGCGTGCTCGGCGCGCTGGGACGCCGGCGCGGGTGCTGCGGGGCCGGCGGCCGGACCGCTCTCTGCGCTCGATGAACCGGACCGCTCTCAGCACTCGATCACACGGACCGCTTTCAGCACTCGATGACGTTGACCGCGAGGCCACCCGTCGACGTCTCCTTGTACTTGGTCGACATGTCGAGCCCCGTCTGGCGCATGGTCTCGATGACCGTGTCGAGCGAGACGACGTGCGCGCCGTCTCCCTGGAGGGCCAGCTTGGCGGCCGAGACCGCGGTGCAGGCCGCGATCGCGTTGCGCTCGATGCACGGGACCTGGACGAGTCCGCCGACCGGGTCGCACGTGAGACCGAGGTTGTGCTCCATCGCGATCTCCGCGGCGTTCTCCACCTGCGCCGGGGTGCCACCGAGCACCGCACAGAAGGCGCCCGCTGCCATGGAGCAGGCCGAGCCGACCTCGCCCTGGCAGCCGGCCTCCGCCCCCGAGATCGAGGCGTTGCGCTTGTAGAGCGCGCCGATCGCGCCTGCCGTGAGCAGGAACGTGCGCATGGCCTGGCGCGTGGCGTCCTCGTCGGCGGCGAGGTCCGGGTGGATCCGCAGGAAGTGGCGGCCGACGGCGGGCAGGATGCCCGCGGCCCCGTTGGTGGGGGCCGTGACGACGCGGCGGGCGTCTGCGTTCTCCTCGTTGACGGCCATCGCGTAGGCCTGGAGCCACTCGATCGAGTGGTCGTTGTGTGCGGCCGCCCCGCTCGCGGCTTCAGCAGCCTCCAGCTTCTCGCGCTGCGCCCGGGCCCGACGGCGGACCTTGAGTCTCCCCGGAAGCATCCCTCGGCGGTCCAGGCCCGCGTCGACGCACTCGCTCATGGTCCGCCAGATCCGGTCGAGTCCTGCCCCGACCTCCGACGCGGGACGCAGGGAGACCTCGTTCTCCCACGCGGTCTCGGCGATCGACCGGCCCTCGAGCGTGCAGGACGCCAGGAGCTCGGCGGCGTTGGCGAACGGGTGCGGGACGTCCGAGGGCTCGGTGGCCGGGTCGATCGGGGCGCCCGCGAGCTCGGCTGCGTGCTGGGCCTCCTCGTTCGCGGCGGCGGCCTCGAGCTCCTGCTCGGTGAGCACGAACCCGCCCCCGACCGAGTAGTACACCTGCTCGGCCACGACGTCGCCGGCCGCGTCCAGTGCCGTGAACCGCATCCCGTTGGGGTGGCCGGGCAGGCGGGTGAGCGGGGCCAGCCGGACGTCGGTGCTCGACATGGTCACGGCCCGGCGACCGAGGATGCGGACCTCGTGGCCGTCGCCCAGGCGCTCCCAGCTCCCGGGCACCTCGTCGGGGTCGCACGTCTCCGGGTCGAGCCCGCGCAGGCCGGCGACCACGGCGTCCGGTGTTCCGTGGCCGATCCCCGTCGCGCCGAGCGACCCGCACAGCACGACCTTGACCGCGGCGACATGGTCCAGCACGGCGCGTTGCTCGAGCTCGCGCGCGAACGTGGTGCCCGCCCGCATGGGGCCGACGGTGTGCGAGCTCGAGGGTCCGATGCCGACCGAGAAGAGGTCGAGGACGCTGACGTACGAGGACATGGTCCTCATGATCGCACCTCATCTCACGGAGTGGAACTCTTCTGCTATAGCAAGCGGTCCCGGACCGTGTCTCGGCGCGAGGTGACGACCGGGCACGTGGCCAGGTGGTCGTCGACGAGCCCGCACGCCTGCATGGCTGCGTAGGCGGTCGTGGGGCCGATGAACTTGAAGCCCTCCTTCTTGAGAGCCTTGGCCAGGGCGACCGACTCGGGGGTGCTGGCCGCGAGGTCCGCGAACGTCGCGGGGCGAGGGCGGTCGAGGGGGGTGCCGCCCTCGGGTGCGCGCGAACCGCCCGGGGCGAACGACCAGACGAGCTCGTCGAGCGTCCGGCCCTGGTCGTGCAGCGCGAGCAGGGCGCGCGCGTTGGAGATGGTCGCCTCGATCTTCATCCGGTTGCGGATGATCGACGCGTCCTGGAGCAGCCGCTCGACGTCCGCGTCGGTGAAGCGCGCGACGACCTCGGGGTCGAAGCCCGCGAACGCCGCGCGGAATGCCGGGCGCTTGCGCAGGACCGTGATCCAGGCGAGCCCCGACTGGAAGGCTTCGAGGGCCAGCCGCTCGAACAGGGCCTCGTCCCCGTGGACCGGGGCGCCCCACTCGGTGTCGTGGTACTCCTCGTAGAGCGGGTCGCCGTCCCCGAAGCAGCGGGCGCCCTGCGCGGGGCCGGGCGCGTCGGCGGGCGCCGCGAGCGGAGCGGGCGAGGGGGCTTCGGGGGACGTGGCCTCGGTCGTGGTCATGGCCCCACTCTTGCGCACGGCACCCACGCGCGGCGCGTGAGGGGCGTGGTCCTGTGGAGCGCGCTCCGGTCGAGGGGCCTGTGCACGGCTCCTGTCCACAGGTCCTGTGGATCAGGCGTCGGCGACCGGAGGGAGCTGCTGCTCGGCGATCGCGCGCAGCGCCTGGAGGTGGCTGGTCAACGCGGCCCGGCCCGCAGCGGTGAGGGCCGCCCAGGTCCGCGGTCGACGGCCGACGCGGTCCTTGCTGATCTCGACGTAGCCGGCCTCCTCGAGCACCGTGAGCTGCTTGGAGAGAGCCGAGTCGGACACCTCGATCGCGTCGCGCAGGGACTTGAAGTCGGCCTTCTCGACCCCGGCGAGCGCCGCGACGACCGAGAGGCGGACGGGCGAGTGGATGACGTCGTCGAGCCGGTGGCGGGGGTGAGCCTCGGTCATGCTGCCTGCTCCTCGCGGCGCGGCCAGAGGGCGACGACGACCATCGGTACGGCGGAGACCAGTGCCGCGGGCAGCCAGTAGGCGAGGTTGCCCGCCTGGCCGGGGAGGCCGATGACGAGCGTCGCGCCGTAGACGACGGCCCATGCCGCCGGGGCCACGGCGAGGCGCCGGCGCGACCCCCGTGCCAGGAAGCCCTGACGCGACGCCCAGGTCACGCCGATCGTGACCAGCGCTGCCCAGGCCGCCATGCCGACGAAGAACCCGACCCGCCCGCCCATGCCGATCGCGAGCACGAGGCCGACGCTGCCCAGCCCCCATCCCAGGAGGTAGGTCCGGACCCAGCGGGCGCCGCGCAGCCGGGTCAGGCGGGTGCTGGACTCCGCGTGGGCGAGCACCGCGGCGGCTTCCTGGGGGGTCGGGGCGGCGGAAGCGAGTGCGTCGTGGCTCATGGATCCATCGAAGCATCTACTTTCCCACTTGGCAAGTACACGTCCGTTCGGCAACCTGTTGTGCCGCCCCCGTCCGGTGACGTAGAGCGAGGGCGGCGGGAGCCGCGTCCAGGTCATGGACACGGCCCCGCCACCCTCGAGATGCGCGGCGTCACCGTCGACTGTGAAGGCGCCGCGCGGGATCGCGCTGGTCAGCCGGTACTCAGATGGTGAGCCGGCGGCGCAGTCCCAGTCCGACGCCGAACACTCCGGCGAGCAGGCCGCCGCCCACGACAGCCGAGGCGCCCAGCGAGAGCTTGCCCGCGGGGCTGTTCTCGACGTCCGACTTCATCTTGGCCGTGCCGTCCGAGATCTCGACGGTCCCGTCGGCGAGCGTTCCGGCGCCGTCCGCGAGCGTCGAGCTGCCCTCGGCGAGGTCGCCCGCACCGTCGGCCAGCGTCGTGGTCCCGGCGTGCAGCGTGCCCGCGCCCTCGGCGAGCGCGGCGTTGCCCGCGGCGAGCGTCGTGGCGCCGTTCGACAGCGTCGTGATGCCGGTGTGCAGCGAGAGCGAGCCGTCCTCGAGCTTGGTCGTGCCCGCGAAGAGGTCACGGGCGCCCGTGGCGAGCTTGGCGTTGCCCGCGGCGAGCGTCGTGGCGCCGGTCGCGAGCTTCTGCGATCCCTTTGCCGCGTCGGTCGCACCGACCGAGACCTCAGCCGCACCCGGGGCGAGGGCGCCGAGTCCGGTGTTGATCTCGGTCGCGCCTCCCGCGGCCTTGACGATGCCCGGGGCGAGCTCGTCGAGACCGACCTTGATCTTCGTCGCGCCGGTGGCAGCATCCTGGGCGCCGGTGGCGACACGCTGTGAGCCGGCCTGGACTCGTGCGGCCCCGGTCGAGAGATCGCCCAGGCCGGTGGACAGCTGTGCGGCCCCATCGGCGACCTTCTTGGCCCCGATGCTCAGCGAGCTGACGCCCTGATCGAGCTGGGCGCTCCCGGACCTGACGTCAGCGGAACCCGCCACCAGGGCACGGGCTCCGTTCACGAGCCCCTTCTCGGCCGCGAGGCCACCGTGGAGCTGGGCTGTCCCGGTGGCGACCGCCGCTGCCCCGTCCTCGACCGACGACGCTGCTGTCGAGAGCCCCCCGGCAGTGCCCGCAAGGCGATCGAGCTCTGCCTTGAAGGGCGAGTCCGACGGCACCGAAGCGGCCAGTGCGGCGATGTCGCCCGCGAGGTCAGCGGCACCAGCCTCCACGGAAGCGGCCCCTGCGGCTGTCCCTGCTGCCCCCTCCTTGAGTGCCTTCGCAGAACCCGCGGCCTGGTCCAGCCCTGTGGAGAGGGTGCTCGCGCCGTCGTGAAGGCGTGAGGCGCCGGCAGCAAGGGAGGAAGTTCCCCCGGCAAGAGCATTCACGCCGTCGGAGACGTCGCGGGCCCCGGAGGCCAGCGTGCCGCTCTTCGTGGCCGCTCCCGCGGCGCCGGTCGAGAGATCCGACGCCCCGAGTGCGAGTTCTGCCGCTCCGGGGGCGAGCTCGCTCGTCAGCTTGCTGCTCAGGACTCCGGACCCGGAGTGCAGCTGGGCTGCGCCGGGGGCGAGCCTGGTGGTGAGGCCTGTGCTGAGGTCGGTCGACCCCGCGTACAGCCGCGCTGCACCGTCCGCCACCTTGGCGGCGCCGGGGGCGAGTCGCCCGGTGAGGCCTGCGTCGAGCTCCTTGGCGCCCGCGGCCAGCTTGTTCGCTCCGGTGGACGCGTCGGCCGCTCCGGGGGCGAGCTTCGCCGCGCCGGCGTTGAGCTCATCGGCGCCCGCAGCGAGCTGTGCGGCACCGTCGAGCGCGGTGACCCCGCCGGCCGCGAGCTGCTCGGCGCCGCTCGAGGCCTGGGTCGCACCCGCGGAGAGGGTCTTCGCCCCGTCCTCGAGTGCCTTCGAGCCGTCGGCGACCTTGCCCGCGCCGCCCTCGGCGCGGGTCGCGCCGTCGGCCAGCTCGGCTGCGCCCGCTTCGAGACGTGAGGCTCCGTCGTCGAGGCGCGTGGCGCCGTCGGCCACCTTGCCGTTGAAGACGAGGAGATAGGCGACGAGCACGACGACGGCGAGCGCCAACGCGACCAGGGCGCCGATGGTCAGGGCTGAGTGCGCGCGCGAAGGGCGCGGGAGAGCGTGGGTTGTCATGTGCGAGGGTCCTCTCGTGGCCGGCCTCGTTGCCGGTCTGATCACGGAGCGCCCATCACCTTGGTGCGACTCCGAGTATCAGGTAAATCACCGTCGACGCTAGCAACGGCGGAGAGGAGGAGGAAAGCAAGTATCTGATACTTCGAAAATCACAAGTTGGTAAAGGTCACGCAGGTGCGGCGAGCGCGTCCTCGAACGCACCGAGCAGTCGCTGGGTGAACAGCACGAACCGCACGGCCTCGATGCCCCGGTCTCCCTCGGCTTCCCACGCGCGCACCGCGTGCACCGCGACCCGCGCGACCTCGTGCGCGTCCCACCCGTAGACGCCCGCGCTCACGGCCGGGAACGCGACCGTGCGGGCCCCGAGCCCTGCGGCCACGTCGAGGGACGTCGTGAAGCACGAGGCGAGGAGGGCCGGATCGGTCTGGCCGCGGTGCCGGTCCGGGCCGACCGTGTGAACGACCCACCGTGCCGGCAGGTCGAAGCCCGGCGTCGCGACGGCCCCGCCCACGGGCAGGCCGTCGGGCAGGGTCGTCCGTCGCAGCTCGCGGCACGCGGCGAGCAACCGGGGGCCCGCCGCGGCGTGGATCGCGCCGTCGACCCCTCCTCCGCCCAGCAGCGACGAGTTCGCAGCGTTGACGATCACGTCGACGTCGACCGTCGTGATGTCTCCGAGCTCTGCGGTGAGGCGCATGCCTTCCATGCTCGCGCACGTCGCGCGCGCCCGCCCTCGCCCGGACGTGCAGGAGGCGGCCCGACGGCGGTACGCACGTTCCGCCGTCGGACCGCCTCCTCGAGGTGAGCCGGTCAGGTCACCAGACCTTGTCGCTCCGGAAGACCACGTCCGAACCGCCGTCGACGAAGACGACCTGTCCGCACATGTGGCTGTTCTCCGGGGAGACGAGGAAGCGCAGGAGGTAGGCCGGGACCTCGGGGCCCATGATGCCGCCGAGCGGCATGGGGACGACGGCCTCGACGGCCTTGGTCGACTCGTCGGTCGAGAGCATCTCGCGGGTCATGCCCGTCTGGACGATCCCGGGGCCGATCGCGTTGAGCGGGATGCCTGCCCCGGCCCAGTCGGCGGTCGGCGCGGCGCGGCGCAGCCAGTGCGCGACCGCGGCCTTGCTGCTGCCGTAGATGATGTCGCCCGTCCCGGCCTCGGTGAGCTCGGCGGCTCGGGCCAGGGCCGCGGCCTCGTCGCCCTCGAGGGTCAGGTCGACGAGCCGGTCGTCGACGGGCAGGAGGCTCGCCATCGAGCACGTGACCGCGGCGCGGGGTGCGTCCGACCCGGCGAGGAGCGGGCGCAGGCCGTCGAGGGTCGCGACCGCACCGAAGTAGTTGACCGCGAGCGTCGCGGGGCTGCCGTTCGACAGCCCGGCGTTCGCCACGACCGCGTCGATCGTGCCGCCGCTGAGCGCGGTGACCTTCTCGACGAGCTCGGCCCGGCCCGCGTCGGTCGTCAGGTCGACCGTGACGTCGGCGTCGCGCAGGTCGACCCCGATGACGCGATGGCCGTCGGCCTCCAGCAGACCCTTCAGAGCCCTGCCGATGCCCGAGGCGGAGCCGGTGACGACGACGGTGCGCATGATGCCCTCCAGAGCAGCTGGTGCGGCCAGTCCCATGTCCTGGCCGTCTCCTTCAGGCTAGGCCGCGAAACTGTGGAGAACGGGCGTTCGGGACCTCCGACCGAGGGGTCGTGACGAAGGTCCCGAACACCTGCGGCCGCCGTCTACCACCCGCCCGGCGCGAGCACCTTCCGGATGCGCTTCTCGCTCACGGGGCCGTCGGTCCCGAGCTGCTGCGCGAACAGCGAGACCCGGAACTCCTCGATGAGCCAGCGGGCCTCGTCGAGCTCGGCCAGGCGAGCCGGGTCGGCGGGCCCGGCGGCGTAGGCCGCGCGTGCCTTGCTGTACGCCTCCTCGACGTCGTGCACGCGCCAGGCGAGCTCGGCGTCGCGGTGCGGGTTGGTCGCGGCCTTCTCGATCCGGTACGACGCCGCACGCAGGTAGCGGGTCAGGTGCGGCAGGCGGTGGGCCGGGGTCTGCGACACGAAGCCCGCGTGGACGAGCCCTGCGACCTGGTCGCGCACGTCCTGGAGCGTGTTGAGCAGCGCGAGGCTGTTGGCCGACCGGATCTCGCCGTCCAGGTTCCGTGCTGCCGTGAGCGCCGCGACGACGTGCCCGACGATCTGGTGCACCTCGTTCTCGAGGTGCCGCTTCACGAGCTCGCGCGCAGCGGTGTACGAGTCAGCACTCCGAATCTGTACGGCATCGGGCAGCGGCCCGTACTGCGAAGCCTTGGTTCCGGAGGTCAGCGCCATGACGGCCGCGAGCTGCAGGTCGGCGACGAGCGCCTCGGTGTTCCGGTACGGGCTCGCGGCCATGGTCAGCGACTGCGTCCCGGTCCAGCGGCTCGTGATGCGAGGGGTCTGGAGCGCGGTCTCCCCGAGCAGCAGGCGCCGGACGCCGCGCGCGTGCGCACGGTCCTGGGTCGAGCGGTCGGCGAGCACGCGGAGCGCGACGCTGGGCTTGCCCTTGGGGTCGACCTCTTCGACGAGCGCGGGGTACCCCCGCACGACCATGCCGCCCCCGGCGGGCGTCGACACGACCTCGGGCAGCACGCCGTCGGGAAGCCCCGTGGGCCACGTGGTGAGCCCGGTCGCCTCGTCGACGACCACGGAGGCCACGCCGCTGTCGGGCCCGGCGTCCGAAGCACCGTCACCCCTTGAGCCCCCTCCAGGGCGGCCCGCGGAAGGCGACCCGGAAACGGAGGAGGGTGAGGCGGGATCGATGGCGAAGGTCGTGGTGGGCCTGGCAGGGGTCTGCGAGGAACGAGCAGACCCGGGAAGACCGAGCGTCGATCCCGCCTCGCCCTCCGCCCCCCTCCCCGCGTCCGCCCCAGCAGCAGCCTCACGCAACGCCGCTCCGACGGCCCCCTTGACCGCCGCCCGCACCGCCGCCTGCGCCTGGGGTGCGAGGCGCCGCTGGAGCGAGACGAGGTCGTTGGACTCGTCGAGCACGACCTCGCCGCCGCGGCGCTCCTCGATGACGCGGAACGTCATGCGCAGGTGTGCGGGCAGGCGTTCGGTGCGGGCGTCGTCCCAGGCGTCGTCGGGGATGACGACGTCGCGCAGGGCGCGGACCGCGCGCGTGAACGCGACGTGGAAGGGCTCGGCCATGTCGCCCGCGCGGGTGATGTCCTCCCAGGCCGGGGTGTTCTCGCGGAGCCAGGCGACGACGTCGCGCGCGACGTCGGGGGCGGGGACGAGCTGGACGCGCACGGGCTTGGGCAGCGAGCGGATGGTCGCGGTCGCGAGCTCGTCGAGGAGGCCCGGGACCATCCAGTCGAAGCCGTCGGGGACGACGCGGTTCAGGACGCTGATGGGGATGTGCACGGTCACGCCGTCGGCGTCCGTGCCGGGCTGGAACTGGTAGGTGAGGGGCAGCGTGAGGTCGCCCTGGGCCCAGGTCTCGGGGAAGAGGGAGGTGTCGACGGACTCGGCGTCGGGCACGAGCTGTTCGAGCGTGAACGTGAGCAGGTCGGGGTCGCGGCGCCGGGCAGACTTCCACCAGGTGTCGAAGTGGCGCGCGGAGACGACGTCCTCGGGGATGCGCTCGTCGTAGAACGCGAAGAGCACGTCGTCGTCGACCACGAGGCCGCGCTGGCGCGAGCGCGCCTCGAGCTCCTCGGCCTCCTCGAGCAGGCGACGGTTCTCGTGGAAGAACTGGTGGTGCGTGGTCCACTCGCCCTGGACCAGGGCGTGGCGGATGAACATCTCGCGCGCGGCCTCGGGGTCGACCTTGCCGTAGAGGACGGTGCGGTCGGCCACGATGGGCACGCCGTAGAGCAGGACCTTCTCCTTGGCCTGCGCGGCGCCCTGCTTGGTGGACCAGTGCGGCTCGGAGTAGGTGCGCTTGACGAGGTGCGCGGCGAGCTCCTCGGCCCACTCGGGCTGGATCTTGGCGACGTCGCGGCCCCACAGGCGGCTGGTCTCGACGAGCTCGCCGGCCATGACCCATACGGGCGGCTTCTTGGACAGGGGCGAGCCGGGGAAGATCGCGAAGCGTGCGCCGCGCGCGCCGAGGTACTCGTTGCGGGCCTGCTTCTTGGCCCGCTTCATGGCGAGCTCCTTCTGCGGGCCGCGCAGGTGCGCGACGGACGAGGCCTTGACCTCGGTGGCCTCCTGCATGCCGATCTGGGAGAGGAGCCCGGCGAGGAGCGCCTGGTGGATGGTGTCGTCGTCCCAGGTCAGGCGGTGCTCGACGGGCTGGTCGGTCGCCTCGGCGATCGTGGTGCCCGACGACGCCGCTCCCCTCCCGGAGGTCGCGTCGCCCCGGGTGCGTGGTGTGTAGGACATGTCGATGCCGAGCGGCTTGCTCATCTCGCGCAGCTGCGCGACGACGTCCTGCCACTCGCGCACGCGCAGGAAGTTGATGTACTCGGCCTTGCACAGGCGCCGGAACGCCGACGACGAGAGCTCGCGCTGCTGCTCGCGCACGTACTCCCACAGGTTGAGGTAGGTGAGGAAGTCGGAGCGGGGGTCCGCGAAGCGGGCGTGGAGCTGGTCGGCCTGGGCGCGGAACTCGGCGGGGCGTTCGCGCGGGTCCTGGATGGACATCACGGCCGCGATGATCGCGACGTCGCGCGCCACGCCGCGGCGCGAGCCCTCCCAGATCATGCGGGCCAGGCGCGGGTCCATGGGGAGCTGGGCGAGGACGCGGCCGACCTCGGTGAGGCGCGTGACGGCGCGGCCGGGCTGTGCGTCCTTGGCGGCTTCGCTGCGACCGGCAGGCTCCGCCACGGTCTCGAGGGCGCCGAGCTCGGTCAGGAGCTGCACGCCGTCGCGGATCGAGCGCGTGTCCGGGGGCTCGACGAACGGGAAGCGCGCGACGTCGTCGGGCGAGGAGACGACGCCCACCGAGATCATCTGCAGCAGGACCGACGCGAGCGAGGTGCGCAGGATCTCCGGCTCGGTGAACTCGGGGCGGGAGAGGAAGTCCTCCTCGGAGTACAGGCGGATCGCGATGCCGTCCGCGACACGGCCCGAGCGCCCCGAGCGCTGGTTGGCGCTGGCCTGCGCGACGGGCTCGATCGGCAGGCGCTGCACCTTGGTCGCCTTGGAGTAGCGCGAGATGCGGGCCGTGCCGGGGTCGACGACGTAGTGGATGCCGGGGACCGTCAGCGACGTCTCGGCGACGTTGGTCGCGAGCACGACGCGGCGCGAGGAGTGCGCCTGGAACACGCGGTGCTGCTCGGCCGAGGACAGGCGCGCGTAGAGCGGCAGGATCTCGACGAAGTCGGGGCGCTTGGCGTCGCGCGTGCGCTCGCCCAGGCGGGACTCGAGGGCGTCGGCCGTGTCGTGGATCTCGCGCTCGCCGGACAGGAAGACCAGGACGTCGCCCGGCCCCTCGGCCATGAGCTCCTCGACCGCGTCGACGATGCCCGTGACGAGGTCCTTCTCCTGCCCGGCGGCCCCCTTGGCGGCGCCCCGCTTGGTCTTGCCCGTCTCGGGGTCGACGTCGGGGCTCAGCGGCCGGTACCGGATCTCGACGGGGTAGGTGCGACCCGTGACCTCGATGACGGGGGCCGTCGCGGGGAGGTGAGCGGCGCCGTCGGGCCCGTCGTCCATGGACCCGTTGTCAGAGGTGCCCAGGTCCCCCGCCCGGTCTGCTTCTGACAGCTCGTCGGCCGTGAGCGGCGGGAGCGGGCCGCCCGGCGCGAAGTGCCGCGCGAACCGCTGCGAGTCGATCGTCGCCGACGTGATGATGACCTTGAGGTCGGGGCGCTGCGGGAGGAGCCGCGTGAGGTACCCGAGCAGGAAGTCGATGTTGAGCGAGCGCTCGTGCGCCTCGTCGATGATGAGCGTGTCGTACGCCAGGAGCTGCGGGTCCCGCTGGATCTGCGCGAGCAGGATCCCGTCGGTCATGACCTTGACGAGCGTCTGGTCGCTCGACTGGTCGGTGAACCGGACCTGGTAGCCGACGATCTCGCCGAGCGGCGTGCCGATCTCCTCGGCGATCCTCTCCGCGACCGTGCGCGCCGCGATCCGTCGGGGCTGCGTGTGCCCGATCTGGCCCTTCCGGCCTCGGCCGAGCTCGAGCGCGATCTTGGGGAGCTGCGTCGTCTTGCCCGAGCCCGTCTCGCCCGCAACGATCACGACCTGGTTCTCCGCGATGGCCTTCGCGATGTCCTCGCGCCGCGCGGAGACGGGCAGCTGCTCGGGATAGGTGATGGGCGGCACGACGACCTGTGCGCGCCGCTCGGCGGCCCGCGCGAGCTGGGCGGGGCTCACCTGCTGGCGGCGGGTCCCGCGCTGGTTGCCGCGCGTCGAGGTGCCCGACGTCGGACGCTCGCCCCGTGCGTTCCTGTCGCCCTCGGGCGTCTTCTCGGCGCGGGCGCGGCCGGCGTCCCGGCGGGGGGCGGAGCCCGTGCGACCGGCGGCCTCGTCGGCTTGCTCGGGGGCGGGGTTCTGCTCGCTGACCTGGGGCTTCGCCCGTCCGCGTCCTCCGCGTCGGCGGCGTGGGCTCGAGCCCGTGCGCGGCTCGCGTCCCGCCTCGCCCGTGGGGGCGCTCGCAGGGCTGTCCACGGCGGGCCGTGCGGGGCCGTGCGGTTCGGTGCTCACGACCAACCATTCTCTCAAGCGGTCGCAACTTCAATTGCCCCGGACGCCGTCGGGCACGTGCCGTGGCGAGGAGGACCGGCCCGGCGCGCCCGCTCGTGGGAAGGCGTGGCGCTACGGTGACGACGTGAACTCCATGGCCGAGGTCGTCGGCGCCGCACTTCCCCTCGCAGTGGCCGTCGCGCTCAGCCCGCTGCCGATCATCGCCCTCGCGCTGCTCCTGACGTCGGACCGGGGGCGCGCCTCGGGCGTGACCTTCGTCGTGGGCCGGCTGCTCACGCTCGCGGCCCTGCTCGGCGTGGTCGTCGCGGCGTCGGACGTCGTCGAGCACCTCCTGGGGTCGAGCGAGCTCCCGGCGTGGGTGCGGATCGTCCTGGGGGCCGCGCTCATGGTGCTCGGCCTCACGCAGTGGCGCCCCAAGCCCGAGGGCGAGGTGGCGAGCCTCCCCGGCTGGCTGGCATCGATCGCGGACGCCACCCCCGCGCGTGGCTTCGGCGTCGGTGCGCTGGTCACGGTCGCCAACCCCAAGGAGCTCGCGTTCGTGCTCGCCGCGGGCGTCTCGGTGGGCGGAGCGGCGCTCGGGTTCGTGCAGGAGGTCGTGGTCGTGCTGGCGTTCGTCCTGGTGGGCGGGCTGTCGGTCGTGGTGCCGCTCGTCGCGACGCTCGTGGCCCCCGCCCGCGTCGTGCCGTGGCTCGACCGCCTGCGGGAGTGGCTGACCGCCAACACGTCGCTCGTCATGGGGGTGCTGCTGCTCGTGATCGGGGCGACGGTCCTGGGGAACGCGATCGGGGAGCTGTAGGGGCTCGGTCGGACGGCCCCGTCCCGGGGGCCATTGCAGCCGGCAGGCCCGGGGATGGCAGCCGCTCGGCCTCCCGGGGGATTGCAGCCGCTCGGCGTCGGGCGCACGCTGGGGGCATGGCCACGTCCTGGGTCGACAGGTGGCAGCTCGATCTCGATCGGCTGCGCTGGTACCCCGCGGCCCAGGAGATCCGCGCGGTGCGCCGGGAGGACCCGACCACGCTCGTGCTCCGCTCGATCACCGCGCGCCTGGTCTGGGAGCCGTGGCGCCTGCTCCCGGTCTACGCGGTCCCCGCAGCTGACCTCCGCGTACCCCTCGTCGAGGGCGAGCACCAGGAGGGGCAGGTGAGGCACGGGCTGATCCCGCACCCGCTGCACTTCGAACGGCACACGTGCGCAGGCACCGAGCTGTGGTTCGCAGGACCGGACGGCGTCCCCGAGCCCAGCACGTCGGCGACGTTCTTCCGTCCCGACGACGAGGACCTCGCGGGCCACGTCCTGGTCGACTTCCAGGCGTACGACTGGTTCGCCGAGGACCAGCCCCTCGCGGCCCACCCGCGCGACCCCTTCAAGCGGGTCGACGTCGTGCCCAGCTCGCGCCACGTCGTCGTGTCGCTCGGCGGCCTGCTGCTCGCGGACAGCTCGCGGGCCATGGCGCTCACCGAGACCTACCTGCCGCTGCGGTGGTACGTCCCGCGCGAGGACGTGCAGTGGGACGCGCTGACGCCGAGCACGACGACGAGCGACTGCGCCTACAAGGGGCACGCCCGCTACTGGTCGCTCGCGTCGGGCGACCCCGACGGCGCGGACATCGGCTGGAGCTACGAGGCCCCGCTCTCCGACGGCGAGAAGGTGCGCGGGTACGTCGCCTTCTGGTGCGAGCGCACCGACCTCACGCTCGACGGCACCCAGATGCCGCGCCCCGAGAGCCTGTTCTTCCCCCGCGGGAGACGCTGAGCGCAGTGCGACGCGCGTCGACCGGGACGCTCAGCCGACCCGGACGCTCAGGACGAGCTGCTCGCCGACGTCGAGCCGCACGTCCGAGAGCGTGACGCCCGGCGGCAGCGAGGACGCGAGGTCGATGCGCTTGCCGTCGACCTGCTCGAGCTTCCCGCGGACGGCCAGCAGGAGCGCCGCGACGACCGGGTTGCGGCTCGTCGCCCCGATGTTGCTCAGCGTGAGGACCATGGCCTGGTCGATCTCGGCGGTCGCGGTGATCTGGGCGCTCGCGGACAGGAAGCCCTTGCGGATCTTCGCGGACGCCACGATCGACGCCGCGCGGGGCCCACGGGACGCGAGGTCCACGTCGAGGGCCGTGAGCGTGAAGCCCTGGTCCGCGAGGGCCTTGGTCGCAAGCT
Source organism: Oerskovia enterophila (assembly GCF_044748475.1). NCBI lineage: Bacteria > Bacillati > Actinomycetota > Actinomycetes > Micrococcales > Cellulomonadaceae > Oerskovia > Oerskovia enterophila. The sequence goes on along the minus strand of NZ_JBIVFZ010000004.1, from coordinate 666,486 downwards.
CGCGGACCGTGGTGACGAGCGCGTCGCGGCTCGCTGCGGCACGCAGGTGACCGCTCACGGGGTGCTCGGTGCTCTGGCCGGACTCCTCGATCGAGAGCGAGCCGTCGGCACCCTCGACCCAGGAGAAGCGCAGGTCGCGGATCTCGGCGTCGAGGTCGACCGCGACGCCGGCGACCGTGACGGGATGCCCCTGGGCGCGGATCGTCCGCGCGACGGCCTTCTCGCGCCCGACGACGTGCTCGACGTTCTCGGCCGGGTCAGGAGCGTCGGCGGCACCCATCGCGCGGACGACGAGGCCCGTCACGTCGACGTCGAGGCTCTGGACGTCCGGGCTGCCGGGGACGGTCGCGGCGTCGATGCGGACGCGGTCCAGGCCGGAGGCGTGGGGCCCGAGGTTCCTGGTCATGACCTCGCGCAGGCGCTCGGCGAGCGCAGGGCCCGTGTCCGGGCGCGGGGCGCGACCGAAGGGGAGGACGTCGTGGGCGGGGCTCAGGTCGTCGGACATGCCCCGAGCCTATGACGAGGGTGACGCGGGCAGACGGATCGGCGTGCAGGGCGCCCGGAGTCCCAGGGTCCTCACTTTCGTCGGTACCGCACCTCACGAGGCCCGACGACGATGGAGCCATGATCACCTTCGCCCACGCGATGAAGCGCTACGGCCCCACCACGGCCCTCGACGACCTCACCGTCACGGTCCTACCCGGTCGGGTCACGGGCCTCCTCGGTCCCAACGGCGCGGGCAAGTCCACAGCCCTCCGCCTGGCCCTGGGCCTCGACCACGCGACGGCCGGGGACGTCACCGTCCACGGCACCCCGTACCGTGCCCTGCGGCAGCCGCTGCACACCGTCGGCGCGCACGTCGATGCGCGGGCCTTCCACCCCGGGCGCTCCGCCCGGGCCCACCTGACGGCCCTCGCCCGCTACAACAGGATCCCGGCACGCAGGGTCGACGAGGTCCTTGGCCTCGTCGGGCTGAGCGACGTCGCGGGCAAGCGCGCGGGCGGGTTCTCCCTCGGCATGGCCCAGCGGCTCGGCCTCGCGGGTGCGCTGCTGGGCGACCCGGAGGTCGTCCTGCTCGACGAACCCGTCAACGGCCTCGACACGGACGGCGTCCTGTGGCTGCGCGGCCTCCTGCGTGACCTCGCCGACCAGGGTCGCACCGTCCTGCTGTCGAGCCACCTCTTGTCCGAGCTGGAGGTCACCGCCGACCACGTCGTCGTCCTCGGACGCGGTCGCCTCCTGGCAGACGTCCCGATCGCCGACCTCGTGGGACGGGACGCCCCCGTCGTCGTCCGGACCCCGGACGACCCGGCACCTCTGGCGCACGCGCTCGTGGCGAGCGGTCATCACCCGCAGGTCGACGGGCACGCGCTGACCGTGGAGGGCGTCGACGTCGAGCTGGTCGGCGACCTCGCCCACGCGCTCGGCCTCCGCGTGCACCACCTCGCCGCCGCCCCCGTCACGCTCGAGGCCCGCTACCTGGACCTCGTCGCCGACGACGTCCAGTACCGCGCACGTCCCGAGGAGCGCATCGCATGATGGCCGCAGTCCGTGCCGAGTGGGGTCGTACGTGGTCGGTGCGCGCCCCGTGGGTCACCCTGGCCGCTGTCCTGGTCACCGTGCCGCTCGTGGCGACCGTCCTGGCGAACGACGTCGTCCACGCGGTCTCCACCGGTGAGCTCCCGCCCGGCACCTCCACCGCTCCGGCGGAGGCTCTCGGGCCGGCCGTCCAGCTCGGTCTCGTCGTCCTCGCTGCCCTGGCCATGCATCCGGTGACGACCGAGTACGCCACGGGTACCGCCCGGCTCACGTTCCAGGCCGAGCCCCGCCGATGGCTGGTCCTCGCTGCCAAGACGGCGGTCGTCACCCTGACCGCCCTGCTCGCAGGGGTGGCCACGGGCACCGCCGCCACCCTCGCCGTGCGCGCCTACCTCGGGGAGCACGCCGCCCCCGCCCCGGACGGCGCCGTCGCCGAAGCCCTCCGAGCCGGGCTGCGCACCGGCGTCGTCCTCGCGCTCGCCGCCATCCTCACCGCGGCGCTCGCGGCGGTCGTCCGGCATGCGGTCGGTACGCTGGCACTGGCCGCCGCGCTGCTCGCGGGTGTGCTCGTCCTGCCCGACCCGGTCGCACGCTGGACCCCCGCCGGAGCCGCCGCAACGTTCGTCGCGGGAGAGGGCGCGCCCTGGGTCCTGGCCGCGTGGGCGGCCGTCGGGTTCGCCGTCGCTGTGGGGGTGCTCGAACGCCGCGACGCCTGACGGAAGGATCCCCATGCCCTCGCCCCTCGCGCTGCTCGCCACGGCGGTGCTCGTTCTCACCGTCGCGGGCGCGGTCGCGGCAGTCCGCCGCTATCGTTCGCTGGCCCGTGAGCTGCACGCCCGTTCCGTCGCGCAGGCGGCGGCAGCCGAAAGGGCACGCCTCGCGGACGACCTGCACGACGCGCTCGGTCACCGGCTCGCTCGCCTGGCGCTGCGTGCCTCGGCGCTCGCGGTGACGGGCGTCCCGGACGCGGCGGACCTGCGGCGTGAGGCCGACGACGCGGTGCAGGACCTCCACCGTGTCGTCGACGTGCTGCGCGACGACACCCTGGAGCCCGTCGAGGACCTGGTCCGCGCGGCACGCGCGGTGGGGCTCGACGTCACTCTCACCGGCGCCGAGGGTGACGGTGCGGGTGCACCGCTCCTGCGGACCGTCGTGCGGGAGGGCCTCACCAACGCTGTCCGCCACGCGCCCGCCGAGCCGGTCCAGATCGACATCACTCCCCGCGGCGTCACGGTCCTCAACCGTCTCGCAGCCGCCGGGGCGCGGCCGGACGACGGCCGGGAGCCGTTCGGGCTGGACTCTCTCGAGCGACGCGTGCGCGCCGCGGGCGGGATGCTCTCCCACGGTGAGCGCGACGGATCGTTCGTGCTCGTGGTGAGCCTCCCGGCCCGTCCCGTCGCGCCCGACGGTGATCTCCCGCTGCCGCCGTCGGCGCTGCGCGTCTTCGTGCGGCAGGCCCTGCTGCCCGCGGCGGTGGTGGTGACGGGCCTCGTGCTCGCGTACTCGTGGGCGGCGCACGACGCCGTGCTCGACGAGGACGTGTTCGCCGGGATCGTCGTCGGGCAGGAGCGCGCCGCCGTCGAGGCCGAGCTGCCCGAGCGGGAGGCGCCGCTGCGCCCGGTCCGCGCCCCCGCCGCGGAGCCTGGGTGGGACTGCGCGATCTATACGGACGGCAACTTCCCGCTCGCCATGGCCACCCTCCAGATCTGTTTCGACGGCGACGAGGTGGTCCGCACCGTCGACCTGCGGGAGCGCTCGTGGCTCTGAACGGGATCTCCGTCGTGGTGGCCGACGACGACCCGATCGTGCGGGCGAGCGTCTGCACGGTGCTGGCGGCCGACGGGCGGTTCGACGTCGTCGCGCAGGCGGACGACGGTCAGGACGCCGTCGCGGTGGCACGTCGGCATCGGCCGGACGTCGCCCTCCTCGACATCCGCATGGCATCCCGCGAGGACGGCCTCGATGCCGCCGAGGCCCTGCGGGCCCAGCTGCCGACTACTGCTGTCGTGCTGCTGACCACGTTCGGCGAGGACGCGTACGTCGACCGGGCGCTGCGCGTCGGCGTCGCCGGGTTCCTGCTGAAGTCGGGCGACCCCGCGGCGTTGACGGACGGGCTGGCCGCGGCCGCGGCCGGGGGAGCGTGCCTCTCGCCGATCGTCGCGGCGCGGCTCATCCGTCACCTTGCGGGGGGGCTCGGCGCGCGCCCTGTCGACCGTCCTGCCGTCCTCGACAGCCTCACGCCCCGTGAGCGGGACGTGCTCGTCGCGATCGCGCGCGGGCTCTCGAACGCGGAGGTGGCCGCCACGCTCCACCTCACCGAGGGCACGGTCAAGGGCTACGTCAGCGCACTGTTCGACCGGCTGGGCGTGCGCAACCGGGTCGAGGCAGCGGTCCTGGCGCACACCGCGGGGCTCGTCCCCCGGGGCTAGCTGTCCTGACCTGCCAGGTTGTCGACGTGGCGAGGGACCTCCGCGAACGCCCGCACCGGGAACGTCCCGAACCCCTCGACCTTGGGCGGCACGGCGGTGAACCGCGCACCGCGCGGCGGCACGGCACCCAGGTTCGTCAGGTGCTCGACGACGTGGATCCCCGCGCCGAGGAGCAGCGAGTGGGCGGGGCGCGCCCCGCCGGACGTCACGGGGTCCGTGTCGTCGATGTTCAACGAGTCGATCCCGACGAGCGTGACCCCCGCGTCGACGAGGTGCTGTGCGCCGGCCTCGGTGAGGAAGGGCGCGGGCTCCCCGTAGGCCGGTGTGCCGAAGTGCCGGTCCCAGCCGGTCTGGAGCAGCACCGCGGTCCCGGCCAGGTCGCGGTCGAAGAAGACCTCGGCGCCGATCCCGCGACGACCACCCCGCTCGGGGTCGACGACCTCGCTCAGCCGGAACACCTCCGCAGGCAGCCCGACGAGCGACTCCAGCTCGAGCCCGGAGAGGTCGGTCCCGCCCTCGTACCGGTGGAAGGGGCTGTCGAGGTAGGTGCCCGTGTTGCCGATCATGGTCAGGACGTCCATCGCGAACTGGGTCCCGGGCGCGTACTTCGTGATCGAGTCCGCCCGGGTCAGGAACGGCGTGATCGTCGGGGCGGGCAGGCCCGGGTAGGTCACGAGGCCCTCGCGCACGGTGTGGCTCAGGTCGACGAGCCGCGCCGCGCGGCCCGCTCCTTCGCGGGGTACGGCCCCTTCGCCGACCCCAGCGTCACCGACGGCGCGACCGACCCCACGGCTCCCCACGTGCGGTTCCTCGACGAACGTCAGCCCCGTGATCTCGACCGACCCGACCAGTGCGAGGCCCAGGTGGCGGACCAGGAGGCGAGCGACGTCGTCGGGCAGGAGATCGCCCGACGGGACGTCGAGGCGGAAGCCCTCCGTGCGGAGGCTGCCGCCGTTGGCGAAGGTCACGTGGGCGTCGAAGTGCGCGCGCTGCTCGGTCATCACCGGAGTCTCGCACCGCGGGCGGCCCACGGGAAGACGCAGCGAGGCCGCCGCCCCCGGAAGGGGACGACGGCCTCGTGGGCGACCGGGAAGGTCAGTACGTGCTGAGCTCGCCCGACGCGGCCAGCGCGGCGAAGGCGATGATGTAGACGACCCAGCCGATGGCTCCGAGCACCGTGAAGATGATGCTGAGGATCAGGCCCCACTTGGCGAGCTGGTTGTCGAAGCCGGCCTCGCGGGACTTCTTCTTGGCGATCGCGCTGACTACGATGCCCGCGATCGCGAAGACGAACGCCAGGACGAAGCCGACGATGCCGAGCGTCTTGCCCGGGTCCTCGACGGGGGCGCCGTAGTACTGCGGGGCCTGGTCGGACTGCGGGGCCTGCGGGGCGCCGTAGGGAGTGGTCACGGGGGTTTCTCGTTTCTCTCGCGCGCCCGAGCCTTGTCGGGAGCGTGGGGATCGTGGCAAGGAGTGCCACGGGAGTGCGGTGCTCATTGTGGAGGAAAACGGCGCGCCTGCACAGGGGTAATTCTCCCCATGGGGGTGAAAAACGACTCGCGGCTCTGCTCTCGGCAGAGCCGCGGCGGGCTCAGTGCTCGAGGTGGCCGCCGCGTCAGGTGCCGCGTCAGGCCGCTGCGCGGCTCGTCTCGCCCCGGAGGTGGTCGATCGTGTTCTGCACGTCGCGCAGCGTCGAACCGACGTCGGCGCCCTGTGCCACGGTCTTGTCGGCGACGTATCGGACCTGGGCCGAGGCGGCGTCCAGCGCGACCTGGGCGTCGGTGAGGGCGAGGACTGCGCGTCCGTCGCCGAACTCGTCGGTCGCAGCCTGCGCGAGCGCGGCGTTGGCCTCGTCCGTGGCGGCCTGGGCGTTCGCGACGGCGTCCTCCACCTCGAGGCGCAGGCCGGAGGGGAGCGTGGAGAGCTGGGTGCTGGCCTTCTCGAGGTCCTCGCCGATCGAGTCGACCTGACACTGCGTGTCCTCGATGAGCCGGGATACCTCGGCGGCCGATGCGGTCGCGCTCAGCGGCAGCATCATCGCGAGTGCGAGGAAGCTGGCGGCGGCGAGCCGGGCGGCAGGTCCTGATGTCTTCGGCGACGTCATGCCGAGAAGTCTGCCCGGTGAACCTGGGAAAAGACAGGGAGGACATGGAGGGCTCGTGGAGATTTCGCCCACGGCACACGCAGGGGCCGTCCTTCCGGCTCCGGTGAGGCGCCGGCGGGGTCCGCGCGCCCGGGTAGCGTTGCTGCCGTGTCCCACCCCGTAGCCCTCGAGGCAGCCCGATGATCCGCCGCGCGCTGGCGCGCGCCTACTGGGCGGTGAGCCGGTGGACCCTGCGCACCGAGCAGCCCCCGACCGACCGCCCCGGCATCCTCATCGGCGCCCCGCACACCTCGAACTGGGACTTCGTGCTCATGCTCGCGATCTCGGCGAGCGTCGGCGTCAAGGTCCGCTGGCTCGGCAAGCACACGCTGTTCAAGGGCGTCGTGGGACCGTTCGCGCGGGCCCTCGGCGGGATCCCCGTGGACCGGACGGACCCGAGCCGTGTGGTCGACGACATCGTCTCGCGGGTCCGCACGGGCGAGGTCTTCTCGCTCGTCATCACGCCCGAGGGCACACGCAGCAAGGGCGAGTACTGGAAGTCGGGCTTCTACCGGATCGCGCGCGAGACGGGCATGCCCGTGACCCTGGGCTACGTCGACCGCACGACCATGACCGCGGGCCTGGGCCCCACGCTCGACCTCACGGGCGACGTCCGTGCCGACATGGACCTGGTCCGCGCGTTCTACGCAGACAAGGCCGGGTTCGACCCGTCGCGCCGCACCGAGCCGCGCCTGCGCGAGGAGGACCGGCCCGCCCGCGGGGCGAGTGCCGCAGAGGGCGACCCGAGCGTCTGACGGGCGCGGCGCCGTCGGGCCTATCGCGGCTGCTCGCCGCCTCGCTGGTGGCCGACCATCGCCTGTCGGCCCTCGTTGTTACCCTCCCCGCATGAGCCTGCCGCCCACCGGTCCCCACGCCCCTGCCCGCGTCGTCGACTGGTCGGTTCTCCGGCACGCCTACGGGCCCGCCGACGACACGCCCGACCTGCTCGACGGGCTCCGTGGTGACGACTGGAGCGAGGTCGTCAGCGAGCTCTTCGGCTCGATCCTTCACCAGGGCAGCGTCTACCCGGCCACGGTCGCGGCGCTGCCATTCCTCGAGGACGTCGCACGCGACGCGGCGGCGCCGGGCCGGGTTGGCGCCCTCTGGCTCCTGTGCGCGTACGCCGAGTCGATCGCCGCTGGTGCCGGCCGCGTCGAGACCTACTTGCCCGAGGGCACCGATCCGGTCGCCTTCGACGCGGAGACCCGGGCTGCGCGCGACGCCTCGGTCGGCACGCTGATCGTGCTGCTCGACGACCCCGATCCCCAGGTGCGCGCGGAGGCCTACGGATGGGCCGTGCACCTGACAGGCAGCCCGCTCGCGGACACGGTCGCGGGGTCCCTGCGCGACCGGTTCGCGATCGAGGACGAGGCGGTGGTCGCGCTCATGGAGCCCCTGCTGCGGCACGGGGCGTTCGACGACACCGACCTCGCGGTGCTCGCGGCGCGCCACCTGGACGAGGCGGTCTTCGCAGCGGCGTGGTCTTCGGTCGCCTCGGGGCACCCGCTCGACGGAGCGGTCGACCTGCTGGTCCACCTGTGGCCCGATCATGCAGACGGCTACCCCGCGAGCCCCGACGGTACCTCGCTCGAGGTGCTCTCGACGCTCGCGGGTGTGCGCGCGGTCTCGGTCGTGGAAGGCCTCCAGGCGGCCGGAACCGCCATCCTCCCGGAGCTGGCCGACGCGTGGTTTGCGCTCGCCAAGTCCACTCGCGCAGGTGCGGCTCCGGCCCTCGCCGGGCTGCTCGCACTCGTCCCGTCTGCGACGTCTGCCGGGACGGCCGCTCGTCTCGTCGACGCGCTCGTGCAGGTGGTCGCGGCGGTCCCGGAGCGGGAGCGCGAGGTGGCGGACGTCGTCGCGCACCTGGGGGAGCTCGCGTCCCGCGAGGAGGGGGGCGCGGAGGGGGACGTGCTCGCGGCGACCGTTGCGGTCGCGTTGTTCGTCGCGCAGGACGCACGATGGGCCGCCTCGGCAGTGCGGGGGCTTCTCGCGGCCGACGAGCCGAGGGTCGCCACTGACTCTGCGCACATGCCGTTCTCCCGGGCACTGCAGGGCTTCCCTGCCCGACGTCACCCCGTCGTCTGGGCAGCAGACGACGTGCTGCGCGTCGCGCGCGGTGCGTTCGGCGCGTGGCCGGGCGGCGCTGCGGGCTGGGTCGGGCTCCTCGCGAGGCTGCCGGCGACCCAGGCGCTCGTGCACGCGGTCCTGCCCGTCGCTGCGCAGGCTCCACGCCAGGTCGCCGAGCTGCTGGCGCGGACGGCGGTTGCGCATCCTGGGGTGTTCACGGGCGACCTGCGTCCACAGGTGCTCGATGCCTTGGGGACGAGCGAGACCAGCGACGGAGCCTCAGCCGCGTGGCAGGTGACGGCCCGCGCGTTGCTCACCCCGGGTGACGAGCACCTGGCCGGGGCCTTCGCGCAGGCGTGGGAGCTGGGTGGTGGGGACGCGGGCCCCGACGCCGACCTGCTCGCCGTGTGGGCCTCGCGTTCCGCAGAGCTGGTCCACGCCACCTGCTCGAGGCTCCTCGACGGGGCTGCGCGGCGGTCGTTCCCGGGCCGTCGGGCTCAGCTCGTCGCGGCAGGGGTTGTCGCCGGTGCCGCCTCCGTCGGAACCGCCCACGAGGCTCTGCACGGGGCGGGCGCGGACGATGCGCCCTCCGCGGGGAGCGAGGGATCCGAGACCGAGGACCGGGGTGCGTGGCCGACCGTCCGGGCGATCGTGGACGCAGCCGGCCCGCCGCTCGTCGAGGCGATCGAGGTCGGGAACAGGCTCGTGGGCTGTGACCCGCGGCTCCGCGACGAGTGGTCCGCGCTTCTCCACGACATCGCGTGGTCGGGCCGGACGACGTGGTCCGGCCCCGATCCGTGGGCCGGTGCCGTCGCGCTCGACGCCCTCGTCACGGCGGGCTGGACCACGCCGGAGGAGGCGGTGGAGCGCGGGCTCGCGCTCCTGGTCGGGGCCGCAGGCAAGGCCGACCTGCCGCGGGTGGCTCCGTTCGTCGCGCCCGTGCTGCGGGCGGGGATCGCAGCACGGGCGGACCTGGTCGTATCTGTCGCGCAGGTCCTGCTGCCGCTCGTCGAGTCAGACGACCGTTTCGCGACCGACAGCATCGTCGAGGACGAGCGAGCGCTCGCGGCCCTGCGAGGCGTGCTCGCCTGACGTCCCGCCCGGGGCGGCAGGTATCGGTTCAGGCCGAGTCGTCGTCCAGGAGACGGGCCGTCCCCGGACCCGCTCGGCCTCAGCCCGCCGTCGGATCGGTGGGTGCGTAGATCCGGAGACCGCCGCGCACCATGGTGAGCGTCGCGTCGACGACGCGGTCGCCGTCGATCTCGAGCGTCTCGCCGTCGTGCGCGAGGATCACCGGGTCGTGCGGTGTCCCGTCCCCGAAGCGCAGCGCGAGGTCGGGCGTCGTCCACGAGTCGACCGCGAGGTGGCGTTCGAGAGGCTGGACGCGCTGCGCGAGCGAGGACGCGCCACCGCCCGCGACGGTCTCGAGGAACAGCCGGACCCGGCTGTAACGCTTCTCGGCGCGGCCCGTGCGGACGTCGAGCACGCCGTCGTCGAGCCGGACGCGCTCGACAGGGGCGAGGTTCTGCGGGACGTACTTGTTGACCCCCGCGAAGAACGACCAGTAGGAGCCGACCACGCCGTCCACGGACAGCCGCAGCGGGGCGGCCGAGCGCAGGACGCGCGAGGTGGCCCACACGGTCGCGGGCCACTTCCCGAGCCGCTTCTCGGCGCGCTCGCGCTGCGAGACGAGCTCGGGGTAGATGCCGAGCGAGAACGTGTTGAGCACCGTGAGCGGGTCCTTGCCGTCGACGCGCAGCTCGGCGACGTCGACGCTCACGCCCGAACCGGTCCGGACCGCGTCGACCGTCGCGGACATCGACGTGAGGTCGGCCGCCTTGGCGAAGTGGTTGAGCGTCCCGCCGGGCAGGACCACGAGCGGGAGCCCGTGCTCCCGGGCGGCCGCAGCCGCTGTCGAGACGGTCCCGTCGCCCCCGCTGATCCCGAGCGCGACGGCGGGGCGGACGTCGTCGGACTCCGTGCCGGGGCCCGCCGCCCCACCGGACCCCACGGGCACGCCGCGGGCCGCGCGGTCGTACAGCTCGCGCAGGTCGTCGCCCTCGGCGAGGACGTGCACCCGGGCCCTGGGGAGGTCACGGCGGAGGACCTCGAGCGGGTCCTCCTTGAGGAGGCGCCCGGACCCGGCAGACGTGTTGACGACGACGAACAGGCCCTCGCCGTCGGCCAGCGCGGGCACGTCGGTGGGCGGCCCGGCGGGCACGTCGGGTGCGGGGCCCGGGGGAGAGGGCACGAGCCACCTGCCGAGCACGGCGAGCCCGACCCCGAGCGCAGCACCCCCGACGACGTCCGAGAACCAGTGCGCCCCCACGTGCAGCCGCGAGTACATGACCGCGCCGGCGACGGGCGCGACGACCAGCCCGGCGGCGGGCCACTCGAGGGCCACGCCCGTCGCGAACGCGGCAGCCGACGCCGAGTGACCGGACGGGAACGAGGGGGTGGTCGGGTAGCGGCGCAGCCGTCGCACGAGCGGCAGCACGTCCGCGGCGGGACGATCGCCACCGAACAGGCCCTTGCCGAGCAGGTTGGCGGCCGCGCTCGCGACGGCGAGCGTCCCCAGGCCCCGTACCGCCGCCCGGCGCCCTCGGGCACCCGTCGCGGCCAGCCCGGCGCCGAGCCCCATCCACAGGACGCTGTGGTTCGCCGCCGTCGAGAGCCGCACGAGCGCGGCATCGGCCTGCGGGCCGAGCCGTCGCCCGAAGGTCCGTTCGTTCATGCGGCGGTCGAGCCGGCCGATCGCGGGGAAGGCCTCGTGGGGCTTGATGAGGCCCGTGAAGCGGGGCTTCCGCCGACGGTTCCGGACGGGGACGGAGGAGGACGACGGCATCCTTCCACCGTAGGGCCGCCCCGCCGGCCCTGCCCGCCCGCGCGCTGTGACGTCGAGCCCGCGCTCCTGCGGGAGCGGCGCCGTCGGGCCTCCTGCTCGTCCGGCACCCTCGTTCTGACACAACTCCGATAAGTTCTCCCTATGGGCACCACCCCCGACCCCATCCGGGTCTTCCTCCTCGACGACCACGAGGTCGTCCGCCGTGGCGTCGCCGCCCTCCTCGAGGCCGAGGACGACATCCAGGTCGTCGGCGAGGCCGGCACGGCCGCGTCGGCGCTGCCGCGCATCCGTGCGGTGCGACCGGACGTCGCCGTGCTCGACGTGCGCCTGCCCGACGGCTCGGGCGTCGAGGTCTGCCGCGACGTGCGCTCCGAGATGCCGGAGATCGGCTGCCTCATGCTCACGTCCTTCGCGGACGACGAGGCGCTGTTCCAGGCCGTCCTCGCGGGGGCCTCGGGCTACGTCCTCAAGCAGATCCACGGGTCCGACCTCGTGGGCGCCGTGCGGACCATCGCGGGCGGCGGCTCGCTGCTCGACCCGGTGAGCACCGCGCGCATCCTCGACCGGCTGCGGACGCCGCAGGCCCAGGAGGTCGACCGCCTCGAGGGGCTCTCGCCCCAGGAGCGGCAGATCGTCGACCTGATCGGCGAGGGCATGACGAACCGCCAGATCGGTGAGCGCCTGTTCCTCGCGGAGAAGACCGTCAAGAACTACGTGTCGCACATCCTGTCGACGCTCGGGCTGCAGCGCCGCACGCAGGTCGCGGTCCTCGCGACCGAGATGCGCACCGAGGACCGCCCGCGCGGCTGAGCCGCACCGGCGCAGGGCATCGCCCGACGACGGAGCGTGGGTCGGGTGCGCGGGTCGCCCTGGCCAGCAGGTCCGGACCCCGCCCGAGGAACGACTCAGGCGTTCGGGATCCTCCACACGAGCGCGGTCCCGCGGCCCGTCGGGACCGCGGTCGACGGGGCGGCCTCGGTAGCCCTTGCGCCTACGACCTCCCGTGCCACGGCCTCGGCGGGCCCCACCGCGAGCTTCCCGCGCAGGGCCTCGGCGCGCGTCGCGAGGTTGTGCAGCCCGCCGCGGTGGTCGCCCGCGTCGACCCCTTCGCAGCCGATCCCGTCGTCGACCACCGAGAGCGTGATGGCGTCGTCCGTGACCTTGAGCCGCACGTCGACGCGCGAGGCCCGTGCGTGCCGGGCCACGTTCGTGAGCGCCTCGCCGACCACGACCACGAGCTGGTCCGCGACCTCGGCGGGCACGAGCGACGAGTCGTCGCTCTCGATGATGACCGACGGGGCGAACCCGAGCGCGGGGGTCACGGCGTCGGCCGCCGCGGTCAGCCTCTCCTGGAGGCTCGCCTCGGGGGGAGTCGTGGCCTGGAGCGCGAAGATCGTCGAGCGGATCTCCCGGATGGTGTCGTCGAGGTCGTTCACGGCCTCCTCGACGCGCGAGCGCACGATCTCGTTCTCGATGTGCTTGGTCGTGCTCATGAGCGTCATCGCGGACGCGAAGATCCGCTGGATGACGACGTCGTGCAGGTCCCGGGCGATGCGCTCGCGGTCCTCGAGCACCGCGACGCGGCGGCCGTCCTCGTAGAGACGGGCGTTGTCGACCGCGACGCCCGCGGCGGCGGCCAGGGCGCGGACCGCGGCCTCGTCGTCCTGCGTGAACGGGGAGCCGTCGCGCTTGTCCGTGAGGTAGAGGTTGCCGTAGACCGAGTCGCGGACCTGGATCGGCACGCCGAGGAACGAGTGCATGGGCGGGTGGCCCGCGGGATAGCCCGACGCCGCGGGGTAGCCCTCGATCTTGTCGACCCGCAGGGGGTGCGGGTGCCGGATGACCTCGCCCAGCAGGCCGTGGCCGTGGGGCCAGTGGCTGATCGCCTCGACCTCGGAGTCCTCCATGCCGACGGGGACGAACCGGCCCAGCCGGTCGCCGTCGCGGACCCCGAGCGCGCCGTAGCGGGCTCCGGTGAGGTCCATGGCGGCCTCGACGATGCGGCGGAGCACGGTGTCGAGGTCGAGGTTGCTCGTGATGGCGACGACGGCGTCGAGCACGCGGTGCGCGACGGCGGACGGGAGGGACTCGGTCACCCACGTGAGTCTGTCAGATGTACGGACCGGAGCTGGCCTCGGGAGGACCGGGACGGTGCTCTCCCACTGGTGGTGGGTCTTCAGGTATTCCATGACGAACCCCCTCGATCTGGACAGTCCCGGCACCCGCCGCGGGTTCCGACGGGTGTGCCCCCGGCCGGTCGGCGGGTGGCCGACCGGCCGGGGAAAGAGCGACGGCCCTCCGGGAGGTGACCGGGAGGGCCGTCGGGCGGGCCGGGGTCTCGCGTTCCCCGTGATTCCCGCGTCTACCTGGGTGTATCGCCGTGGCGAGCGGATCGCGTCGCCGAACCGGGGATCAGACCAACCAGGAGTTCTTGCGGACGAGCGGCAGGCTCTTCCACTGTCGGCCGAGGCCGAGGGTGTCGCCGGCGCCGATCATGGCCAGCGAGATGATCGCGAGGGCCTCGACGACGTGGCTGTCGATGATGGGGTTGGTGGTCAGGGGCAGCGACGCGAGGTACATGAAGCCGAGGAGGACGGTCCCGGCGATCGCCGCGATCCGCATCCCGATCCCGATCATCAGGGCGAGCCCGATCCCGAGGAGGCCCGCCATGAAGAGCCAGTCGGCCCAGGCCGCGCCGGCCATCCCGTTGAAGAAGCTCGCGAACGGTCCCTGGACCCCGCCGAGGAAGCCGGCCGTGGGGCTGCCCCCGTTGATCCAGGCCCGCTCCGAGGGGGTCGAGAACCCGAGCCCGAAGGTCTTGTCGAGGAAGGCCCACACGAAGTAGAAGCCCATGACGATCCGGAAGATCCCCAGGACGATCTGGGTCGGGAGGGTGCCGCGGACCGCGAGGCTCGCGGTCGTGGTCGCCCCGGTGACCTCGTGAGGGACGGCACGTACTGCTCGGGCCGAGCGGGCCGAGCCGGCCGGGCGTTCGATCGTTGCACTCATGTCGTCTGTCTTCCTCGTCTCCAGGACCGGATCCCCTTCCGGTTCGTTGACTCCATTCCACCGGAGCGCGAGGGGCGTGACCTGGGGCGAAGGTCGAGGATCTCGGGGGACCTAGGTCCCGTCGTGAGGCTCGGCGCGGACGCAGCGGCAGGTTCAGGAGAACGCGGGATACCCGCCCGACGGCGAAGGTCCCCACTCGCGCTCGGCCCACGCGACGCCGTCGGACAGGAGGGACGCGATGCCCGGGGTGACGTCCCGCAGGTGCTCGGCGCCCCAGCGCCACCGGGACAGCACGAGCTGGCGGTACGACGGCGAGCGCCCCTCGGGCCCCACGCGCGGGCGGTCCTCGACCGCTCCGTCGAGCAGCCAGCCCGTCATCGCGAGGATCCAGCCTGCGCAGGCGACCAGCACGTCGTGGGTCCAGGCGGGCTCGACGACGGCGTCGGGAAGGTGTCGGCCGAGCCCCGCGGTGAACGCCGCGAGGAGCTCGTCGGTCAGGCCGGGCGGCGGGTCGAACACGCACCAGCACGTCGAGAACGGCATGAGCGTGTAGGCGGCGTCGAGCGCGGGGTGGTGGGCCGTGGTGTCCTCGAGGTCGAGGAAGACCCAGCCGGCGGGTGTGAGGACGGCGTTGTCGGGACACGTGTCGCCCGGGGAGACGACGACGGCGCTCCCCGGCGCACGCAGGCTCGCGAGGGCCTCGAGGTCGTCGTGCAAGAACGTGAGGGTCGCGTCGAGCGGGTCGCGCGCGAGGTCCGTGGGCGTCGGCAGGGCCGCGACGAGCCGGTGCACCCCGGCGCGCGCGTCCGCGTCGAGGTCCCACCCGCGCACGACGCCGCGGGCCGCGAGCTCGGCCGAGAACCGCTCGACGTGCGGCCCCGAGGCGCCCGCGAGCTCGCCGAGCGCGGTCGCCCACGAGAGGGCTCCGTGCCAGGCCGCGTCGCGGTCGGTGCCGAGCAGCAGGTCGGCGAGCGTCGGCCCGTCGCCGACGTCGCTCATGACGAGCAGGCGGTGCGCCTCGTCCACCGCCAGGAGCACGGGCGTGCGGTCGAGCGCCAGGAGCCCTGCGACCTCGTGCTCGAACGGCAGGCCGTGCGTCCCGGGGCCGTCGAGGAAACGCTTGACGACGACCGTGCTGCCCGCGGCGTGCGCGGCGGCGCGGGTCGTGTCGAGGCGGTCGGTCGTGAGCCCCGCGACGACGCGGGCACGGACGACGAGGGATCTCGTCGACCCGCCGAGGGTCTCGGGCTCGGCGAGCGCAGCCCCCAGCGCGGCGCCTGCGAGCGCGAGGGTCTCGTCGAGGTCGAGGTCGAGGTCGAGGTCGGGCACGGGCGTGCGGGCGAGCGCTGGCTCGGGCGGGGGAGCGGCGGACGGCATGCCTCAGTCTGCCCCGCGGGCTCCTCGCCCGGCGGGGTGCGACACGGCCGTCAGGACGTGGCGTCCTCGACGTCGGCCGAGAGCTTGTCGACCTCCGTGCGGAGCTCGTCGAGCTTCGAGCTCACGGCCTGGTCGGCGGACTCGACCGCGTCGGACGCGGACTGGAGCCGCGCCGAGGCCTCGTCGAGCCGGGTGCGTGCCTCGGCGACACGTTGCTCCGCCTCCGCCTTGGCGTCCTCGCTCGCGGTCGCGGCCTCGTCGATCGCGGCCTGGAGGTCCTGCGACGCGGTCTGCGCCGAGGTCACGGCCTCCTCGACCTGGGCGCGCTTGTCCTCGGGCAGGGAGCCGAGCCCGTCGACGAGGGACTGCACGTCGGCACCGATGGTCTCGGCCTGGGCCTTGGCGTCGTTCAGGAGCTGGTCGAGCTGGTCGCTCGTGATGGTGAACTCGGGCAGGGTGATGCTCCCGTCGTCGCCGCAGGCGCCGAGCAGGGACGTGGACAGCACGAGCGCGAGCCCGACGGCGGCACTCCGGCGGGTGCGTCGGGTGCGCTGCGCGGGGGGCGCCTGGAACGGGTTCGAGGTGTCCATGCGCCCATTGTGCTCGCGCAACCTGAGAAGTCACCCTCAGTGTTCATCCAGGAGGGGTGGCGTACACGCCGTTCGTCGTCCAGGCTTGAGTTTGGCCTTTCTCGCGATAGCCTCGCTACGTCGAAAGACGCAAGACCGGACAATTGGAGTCTCGTGGTGACCTTGCCGACGCACCGTGTGCGTTCACGCCGCCCTGCGGGAGCAGCAGTGAGCCCGCACGACGAGGCAGGTCCCGTCACCGGCTCGTCCGTCCGCGTCGACCCCGTGGTGGCGACCGACGCTCCGGTTGTTCCTCCTTCTGCCACGACGCCTCCGTGCCGCGTGGCGAGCGCCCGCCCGCGTCCCGCGTCCCGTGCCGTCCCGTGGATCCTGTCGACCACTCTCGTGCTCGGGTCGGTCATGACCGTCGGGTTCGTGGGGTCGTCGATCACGCACCGTGAGTCCTGGTCGGTCGAGTACGCCGCGCCGGAGACCCCGACCCCGGGTGCGGCGTTCGGCGTGCTCCCCGCCGCCTACGAACCGCCCCACGAGGACGTCCAGCTCGAACGGGTCGTCGCTGCGGTCGACCGCTCCGACGAGTACATCGCGACCGAGGCGGAGGTCCCGGACGGCGTGCTCCAGGCCCGCTCGGAGCTCGGGATGCTGCTCGCCACCTACCAGGCGCAGCAGGCTGCCGCCGGTGGGAGCGCTCCAGGGACGAGCGGCGGGACAGGCACGAGCGGGGCGGGGAGCTTCTTCCCGGACGGCCTGGCCACCCCGCCTGCCCCTGCACCGTTGTCTCCGCTGGCTCCGGTCGTTCCCGACGACCCTGCGGCTCCGGGCTCCTCCGGTGTGATCGAGGGGCCGGCTCCCGCACAGGCACCCGCCGAGGTCGTGGACGCCGCCGCGGCAGCGCACAGCCTGTCGTCCGGCCTGCCCGCGGGGGACGTGCCAGCCGGCGCGGCGGACGCCCTGGCGACCGACCTCGCTCCCGTCCCGCCCGAGCCCGAGCCCACGGCCCCGGCCGCGCCGGACGCGGCAGGCGGGGACGCGCCGTCGGGCACGGTCCCGGACGGCGCCGCGGCGCCCGACGACACGATCCTTCCCGACGGGACGGTCGAGGACGGGCAGCCGCTCCCCGGCGACCTCACGGACGACCCGACCGACGAGGACGCCCCCGACCACGACGACCTGGTGACGCTCGACGACGTCGTCGTCGCCGCGACCCGGCTCGCAGAGCTCATGGGACCGTCCTACGCGCTGGCGCCCGGCGACGTCCTGCCGGCAGCAGGCATCACGGCCGCAACCGGTGGCACGCTCGCCGACCAGCTCGCGGCCGTGGTGGCCAAGTACGCCGACAGCACCGCGCAGTACGGCAACGGACTCCTGCCGGACTCGGTGCTCTGCGGTCTCGACTTCGCCTCCGGGCACAGCCTGCGCTGCGACGCCGCCGAGCAGCTCAACGCGCTCGCGGTCGAGTACCAGAAGGAGTTCGGCAAGCCGCTCCGCATCACCGACTCGTACCGCAGCTACGACGCGCAGGTCGCGGTCAAGGCCGCCAAGCCGTACCTCGCCGCCGTGCCGGGCACCTCGCAGCACGGCTGGGGCCTGGCGATCGACGTCGGGCAGCCCGTCTCGACGGGCCGCAGCGCCGAGTACCTGTGGATGCGGCTGCACGCACCGGACTACGGGTGGGACAACCCGTCGTGGGCGCGGCTCGACGGTCGCAAGCCCGAGCCCTGGCACTTCGAGTTCTACGCGGCGGGTGCCATGCCGGACCGCTACACCGGGGGAGACCCCGCGACGCCGTCGACTCCTCCCGTGAAGCCGACGACCCCGCCCACGACGCCGCCGAGCCCGGCCCCCACGCCGAACCCGACGCCCACGACACCCGCGCCGACGGACCCGCCGACCCCGACGAACCCGCCGACCCCGACGAACCCGCCGACGACGGCGCCGCCGACCGAGAAGCCGACGGACCCGCCGACGACGGCGCCGCCGACCGAAAAGCCGACGGACCCGCCGACGACGGCACCGCCGACCGAGAAGCCGACGGACCCGCCGACGACGGACCCGCCGACGACGGCACCGCCGACCGAGACGCCGGACCCGACCCCCACTGCGACACCGACCTCCGACCCGACGTCGACGGCCTTCGCGACCCAGGAGCCCACGGCGACCCCGTGACGACCGCACGACGAGCGGCGCGCGTCCCTGCGAGGGGACGCGCGCCGCTCGCGTCCCACCTGCCTGTGCCTTCCAGGGGCGCCGGGGACGAGAGGGTGGGAGTGGACGCAGGCGGCGGGAGCAGCCCGACAATGCGGTCGCGGGGCGCCGAGGCGACCGCGTAGGGTGGGGGCCATGTGGATCTGAGCCTGCCCGCGAGACCCCCTTCCTCTCGCGCCCCGACGTCGCCCCGCGACGTGACGACCTCGTCGCGTCCCGGCAGCGCTCGACGTCGGCAGGCAGCCTCCTGTGCCGCCGTGGCGCCCTTCCAGTCAGGTGACCCCATGCCCCATGCCTCTCCGTCCCTCCTCACTGCCACGGACCTCACCAAGTCCTACGGCGACCGCACTGTCCTGGCGGGGGTGAGCCTCGCCGTCGACCCCGGCCACCGGACCGGCCTGGTCGGTGAGAACGGCGTCGGCAAGTCGACGCTGCTGCGGCTCCTCGCGGGGGTCGAGGACCCCGACTCCGGAGTCGTCACCCGACCGGCCGACCTCGGCTACCTGCACCAGGAGTTCCCCTACGGTCCGACGACGACCGTCGGCGAGGTCGTCGAGGACGCCCTCGCGGGGGTCCGGGAGATCGAGCGTGAGCTCGAGGCGGCGGCTGCGGCCCTCGCTGAGCTGTCAGAACCTGGCCGGAGTGCAGCCCGGCCCAGCTCTGACGACGGGTCCGCCGACGTCGATGCCCTCACCGCGGCCTACGACCTGGCCCTCGCGCGCGCCGAGCAGTCGGACGTGTGGGGGGCAGACGCCCGCGCGTCCCGCGCGCTGGCCGGCCTGGGCCTCGACCTGATCCACCGCGGCCGCCTGGTCGCGCGGCTCTCGGGCGGTCAGCGCACGCGCCTCGGCCTCGCTGCGCTCCTCATCCGCCAGCCCGGCGCGCTCCTGCTCGACGAGCCGACCAACCACCTGGACGACGAGGCCGCCGAGTTCCTCGCGACAGCGCTTCGCGCGCTGCCCGGGGCCGTCCTCCTCGCGAGCCACGACCGGGTGTTCCTCGACGAGGTCTGCACCGAGATCCTCGACCTCGACCCCTCGCAGGAGGCCAGCTCCGCGGGCCGCACGGGCGGCACGCTGTACGCGGGGACCTACCGCGACTACCTGCGGGCCAAGCGCGTCGAGCGTGCCCGCTGGGAGCAGCAGTTCGCGGCCGAGCAGGACGAGCTCAAGGCGCTGCGGCGGTCGGTCGCGACCACGGCCCGCAACGTCTCGCACAACCGTGAGCGCGGCAACCAGTCCAAGCTGCTCTACGACGCCAAGGGCGAGCGCGTGCAGTCGCAGGTCTCCCGGCGCGTGCGCAACGCCCAGCAGCGCCTCGACACGCTCGAGGCGGAGCAGGTGCGCAAGCCCCCGGAGCCGCTGCGGTTCGCGCCGCCGCACCTCGTGCGCGAGCGTGCGACGAGCTCGTCGCCCGGGCGGTCGGGCGGTCGGCGCGGCTCCCAGGGGGCGTCGAACGGCACCGACGGCCTGGCGCTCTGGGCGCGTGACGTCGTCGTGCAGGGAGGGGCGACCGAGCCCGACCCCGCGACGCCCGGCCGTCCCCGCCTCGACCTGCGAGCCGCGGGGGTGCCGTCGATCGACCTCGCGCCGGGCGCCAAGCTCCTCGTGACCGGGGCCAACGGCTCGGGCAAGTCGACGCTGCTCCACGTGCTGGCGGGCGACCTCGTGCCGACGTCGGGCACCGTGGGGCGTGCGCGAGGCGTCGAGGTCGCCCTGCTGGAGCAGGACGTCCGCCTGCACGACGACGAACGCACCCCGCGCGACCTGCTCGCCCTCATCACGGGTCAGGACCCCGCCGACCGCCCGCTCGTGAACGCGCACGGCCTCGTCGCACCACGCGACCTGGACCGACCGCTCGGGATGCTGAGCGTGGGCCAGCGGCGTCGCGTGGTCCTCGCGATGCTCGTGACGCAGGCCCCCGACGTGCTGCTGCTCGACGAGCCGACCAACCACATCTCGCTCGCGCTCGCCGAGGAGCTCATGGCCGCGGTCGAGACGTGGCCGGGGGCCGTGGTGGTCGCCTCGCACGACCGGTGGCTGCGGCGGACCTGGAAGGGCGACGTGGTGCACCTCGGCTGACGGCTGCGCGCAGGGAGCTCGGGGGGACCCGGCGGCTCCCCGGCTCGGGCGCTCGACCGAGCCGCGCGGAGGCTAGGCCGGCACCTCGACGGGCACGGTCAGCCGCGAGCGGATCTCGTGGACGACCTGCTTCTGGACCTCGACCGGCGGCGACCCGTCAGGGTAGATGCCCAGCAGGGTCGCGAGCCGGAGCTGGGCCTCCTGCAGGTCGGCGAGCCGGCGGCTCTCGGCCGCGCCGCCCGCGCGTCGGGCTGCCTTGCGCACCGCCCGCCGCGCGTGGACGGACCGCAGCGCCTCCATCTCGCCCGGCGTCACGACGTCCGCGGGCTGGTCGGCGAGGACCGATTCGAACCAGCGGTGGTCGATGCTCCGGGCGTACCGGAAGACGAGGACGAACGCGAGGATCAGGACCACGTACTTGAGGAAGACCGACGCGAAGGCGCCGGTCTCGGACGACGAGAAGAAGATCTCGGGGGCGTTCCACGCGAAGTGCAGAGCCCAGGCGAGCAGGTACGCCCCGAGGGCCACGCCGATGCGCCGGGCCACGGAGATGCGGAACGCCGTGAGCGCGTAGGCCACGCCGAACCCGGCGATCGCGCTGAACATCACGTGCGCGCCGAACCCGATCAGGACCCTGCTCAGCCCGACCTGGAGCGCGCCCACGGCGTCGGAGTTCGGGTCCATGATCGCGCCCTGCACGATGTAGCTGATGTTCTCGCTGACCTCGAACCCCAGGCCCACCATGGCTCCGTAGATCAGCCCGTTGAGCGGTCGGGTCACGTGCGCTCGCCCCGCGTAGAGGACCAGGACCACACCGAGGACCTTGATGAGCTCCTCGTCGGTCGGCCCCGCGAGGGCAGCCGACCAAGAGGCCAGGCCGACGCGCTCGAGCGCGGAGATCAGGTGGTCGTTCGCGACCACGACGATGGTCGGTGCGGCCACGAAGCCCCACGCGTAGGCCGCGAGCAGCAGGGGGCCCGGCTCGTCCTCGAACAGGTCGAGTCGCCGGATGATCGCCGTGAGCAGCAGCGTGACGAGCGCGGCGAGCAGCACCCCGATCCCGAGGCCCTCCGGGGTGAGCAGCGCGTCCTGGCGGGCCGTCCGGAGCATCGAGAACCCCGTCACGACCAGACAGGCCCAGTAGAGCCAGGTCGCCCACTGGTAGTGGGGGAACAGGCCACGCCGCCGTCGTGCGGGAGCGCCCGTGGGCAGGACCACGGGAACGTTGCGGAGGTGGTCGGTCACGAGATCGTCACCGCCTTCACGAGCGCGGCCACGGCCTCGGCCTGCGCCTGCAGGTCCGACGAGGTCCCGTACGCGAGGATCGAGACGCCTCCCTGGGCGTACTGCCGGGTGACCTTGACCGTGAGCGCTGCCGCGGCGGGGCCGTCCGACCGGAAGACGCCCGAGACCTCGGCCGGGTCGCCCTCGGAGACGATCCGGGCGTCGTACAGGCTCGTGCCGGTCGAGAGCTCGGCGAGCCGGGCCCGTCGCGTGAAGAAGACGTTCGCGTTCTCGACCCCCGAGGCGACCTCGATCTGGACGCCGACGCCGGCGCGGTCCACGGTGAGGCTCGCGCCCTCGAACGTCGACTCGCTCGCGTCGCCCGACGGGCTGATGTCGGCCGTCGTGGACCACCCCTCGGGGAACCGGATCGTCGCGGTCGAGGCGCCGTCGGACACCGTCACGATCCTCCCTGCGGGGATCTCGGTCTCGGTGGGCGGGGTGCCCTCGTCGACGGCGGTCGGGACGAGCCACAGGGCGACCATGGCCAGCAGCACGAGGGTCGTCGCGACCGACCCGACGCGATCCATCCCGAAGCGTCCGCGACGCTCGGGCCGCAGGAGCGGGGGAGGTTCCGGTTGCATCGTGCTCCTCGGGTCGGGGCGGCGGGACGTCCCTCCGATGCAAGCACCGTGCGTACGGGACCGCGACCGCTGGCCAGCGCGGACGACGAGGGGAGGAGACGTGGACGAACTGTGCGGGCCGTTCCCTCGGGCGGTGGGTGTCGGCGGCGGGGCCTAGGGTCTGAGGAATGAGCGAAGAGCGAGCACGCGCCGCACTCGAGGCGTCCGGGATCGACTTCACGATCACCCGGCACGGCCCGGTGGGCTCCCTCGAAGAGGCGGCGGAGGCGCGGGGGATCGACCCGGCGAACATCGTCAAGACGCTCGTGGTCCGCCGCGGTGACGACGACTACCTGTTCGTCCTGGTGCCCGGCGACCGGACCATCTCGTGGCCCAAGCTCAGGTCTCTCCTGGGGGTCTCGCGACTGTCCATGCCGGACAAGGACGTCGCCCGCGAGGTCACCGGGTACGAGCGCGGCACCATCACGCCGTTCGGTTCCACGACCGCGTGGCCGGTCGTCGCGGACTCGCGCGTCGTCTTCCGCGAGGCGGGGGACGTCGTCGGGCAGGACGAGGGAGGGGCGGACCTTCTCGGTGAGCCCGACGGCGCCTCGCCGCTCGTCTCGATCGGCGGGGGCGCGTTCGGCGTCGCGGCGACCGTCGACGGGGCGCGACTTGCCGCCGTCCTGGGCGCGCAGGTCGCGGACGTGACCGAGCCGGTCTAGCCTCACAGGGTTTGACCATCACGGCCCCGACCCCGGGAACACCGTTCATTGCCCGATCGTTGACCAGGAGGACGGTCCGCGAGGACCAGCCTCACCGACTGACGGAGCACGAGAAAGCATGACCATCCCCAGCACCTTGGACGCAGGCATCACCTACGAGGCGACCCCGGAGGGGTCTCTCATCACGCTGTGGGGAGAGATCGACGCAGCCTTGCGGGACCGCGCGAGCGACGCGATGGCGCAGGTCATCACGCACCCAGGTCCCGTGACGATCGACGTCGGTCGGGTGACCTTCATCGACTCCTCGGGCATCGCCTTCATCCTGCAGGTCTACATGCTGGGCTCCGAGGACGGACGCCCCGTGGTCCTGCAGGATCCGACGAGCACGCTCGAGGACCTGCTCGAGATGATCGGCATGGCCGGCACCATCCCCGTCGTGCGGACGGCTTCCGCGGGGTCCTAGGCGTCGTCGCGGCGGTCCTCGACCGCGGGTGGGGTGCCCCACGGGGCGCCCGCGTCGGCGGGCCGTGCGGGCTCGATCCGGTCACTGACGGGTGGCTCGATCCGCAGCGATTTGTCCGGGGCGGGGAGCTCGTGCGGCAGCTTCTGCCGGAACGCCGAGAAGTACAGGCCCACGAGCACGCCCCCGACCATCATGATCGGGAACTGTGCGGCGCTGAACCACATCGCCGAGGAGGCCACGAGCAGGCCGAACGTGACGGGGACGGCGACGTCCAGGGTCCTGCGGTCCACGGGGCCTCCGGTGCTGATCGGTGTGAACGAGGAGCGTAGCGCGCGGGTGGGTGCGGCCCGAGCGCGTGTCACGCCTCGGCACCTGCCGTGCTGTGGGTGGCTCGGGCTACGGTTCGGACCATGCGCATCCTGCACACCTCGGACTGGCACCTCGGCCGGACGCTGCACGGCGTCGACCTGCTGGGCCACCAGGCGGCGTACCTGGACCACCTGGTCGAGGTGGTGCGTTCGGAGGGCGTGGGAGCGGTCCTCGTCGCGGGGGACGTGTACGACCGGGCGATCCCGCCGGTCGACGCCGTGAACCTCCTGTCGGACACGGTCGCGCGGCTCGCGGAGCACGCGGACGTCGTGCTGACGCCGGGAAACCACGACTCGGCGATCCGGTTGGGGTTCGGGGCGTCGCTCATGCGTCCGGGGGTCCACTTCCGGACCCGTGTTCCCGACGTCGGCGCACCGGTGCTCCTGGACCCCGCCTCGCGCGGTGGTTCGGGTGGGCAGGTCGCGGTCTATGCCGTGCCCTACCTCGACCCGGACGCCGTCCGGTGGGAGCTCGCGGACGGCTGTGGCTGTGGGGAGCCGGACGCACCCGAGGCGCACGACGCGCCCCCGCCGACCGCACCCGCCGCCGAGAGGCGACCTCTGCCCCGCTCGCACGAGGCCGTGACGGCCGCGGCCATGCGGCGGATCGCAGCCGACGTGGCGGCTCGTCGGGCGGCCGGCCAGGGCGAACGCGTGCGGAACGTCGTGATGGCGCACGCGTTCGTGGTCGGCGGGCAGGCCTCGGAGTCTGAGCGGGACATCCGGGTCGGCGGCGTGGACTCGGTGCCCGCGGGGGTGTTCGGCGGCGTCGGGGTCGACTACGTGGCCCTGGGCCACCTGCACGGCCCCCAGAAGGTCAGCGTGCCGAGCGATGTTTCACGTGAAACCACAGGCCAGGGCGGTGCAGGCGCGACCATGGCCCGGTACTCGGGGTCGCCGCTCGCGTACTCGTTCTCGGAGATGCACCAGAACAAGTCGACGGTCCTGCTGGACCTCGACGCGACCGGCGAGGCCCGGGCGGAGCTCGTCCCCGCCCCCGTGCCGCGACGGCTCAGCGAGGTCAGCGGCACGCTCGACGAGCTGCTCGGTGCGCCCGGAGACGCGTACACCGACGACTGGCTGCGGGTGTTCGTGACGGACGAGTCCCGGCCCGCCGAGATGTACGCCCGCGTGCGTGGTCGCTTCCCGCACGCGCTCCAGGTCCAGCACCGCCCGCCGCGCACGGCCGAGCGCGAGGTGGTCTCCGTCGTCGGCTCGGGGCGTGACCCGCTCGAGGTGACCCACGAGTTCGTCCAGCACGTCACCGGATCGGGGCCGGGTCCCACCGAGGCCGCGGCGCTGCGCACGGCGCTCGAGCGGGCCCTCGCGAGCGAGCGGAGCGCCTGATGTACCTGCACTCCCTGACCCTCCAGGCCATCGGCCCCTTCGCGGGGACCCACCGCATCGACTTCGCCCAGCTCGCGACCTCAGGGATCTTCCTGCTCGAGGGACCGACGGGTGCGGGAAAGTCGACCATCATCGACGCCGTGGTCTTCGCGCTCTACGGCAAGGTCGCCTCCGAGGCCGCGAGCGAGGACCGGTTGCGGTCGGCCTACGCTCCGCCCGAGGTCGAGTCCTTCGTCGACCTCGTGTTCGAGACCGGATCGGGCGTGTACCGCGTGCGGCGCAGCCCCGAGTTCCAGCGCCCCAAGAAGCGCGGCACCGGGACCACGACCCAGCAGGCGGGCGTCAGGCTCTGGCGGCTCGCGGGGGCGGACCAGGCCGTCCTCGCGGCGGACGGGGCGCCCGGGGAGCGCGCTGACGCGGACGACGTCCCGGGCGAGCTCCTCTCGACGAGGCTCGACGAGGCCGGGCTCGAGATCCACCGGGCGATCGGGCTCGACCGCCGCCAGTTCGTCCAGACCATCGTGCTCCCGCAGGGAGAGTTCGCGAGCTTCCTCCGTGCCGACCCCGAGCACCGCCGCGACCTGCTGCAGAAGGTCTTCGGCACCGAGATCTACGACAGGGTGCAGAGCGAGCTCGCGGCCCTGAACCGCGAGGCGCAGAGCGCGGTCGCCGCGGCCAGGTCGGTCGCCACGGGGTCCGTCGAGAACTTCGTCGGCGCGGCAGGGCTCACGAGCGAGGACGCTGCAGCGTTGAGAGAGGCCGCGCGGGACGACGCACGACTCGCAGGGCCCGTCGACGAGACCCCGGTCCCGGACGACGACCTGTTCGCGATCGCGGGTCTCGCAGCAGACGAGATCCCGACGCTCGCGCCCGTCGAGCCCGGGGCCTCGGTCCGTACGCTCGTCCGCCGCCACGTCGTCGCGCTCGAGCGGGTCGCAGAAGAGCTCGGCGCGCAGGAGATCACGGCCAACACCGTGCTCGTCGCGGCCCGGGAGGCCTTCGAGGCCGCCCGGGCGGTGAGCGCAGCAGCGGCGCGCCGCGATGCACTGCTGGCTGAGCAGGCCGCCCTGGACGCAGCGGCCGAGCAGGTGGCGCTCGACCGGAAGGCCCTCGCGGCCGCGCGTCGCGCGGCCGTGGTGGAACCCGTGCTCGCCGGTGCGCGCCGGGCCGCGCAGGAGGAGACAGCCGCCCAGGAGCGCCTGCTCCTCGCGCGGACCGGCGTGCCCGCGTCGTTGGCGGCGTCCGACGTGTCCGCTCTCGAGGTGCTGCGGTCGAGCCTGTCCGCAGCCGAGGCACGACTGGTGCGGCTGCTGCCCCTGGGCGAGTCGCTCCCGCTTCGTGAGCGGGAGGTGGTCGACGGGCGCAAGGAGGCCGACCGCGACCGCGAGGAACGCAGCCGGACCCTCGCCGACCTCGAGGCCCGCCCCGCTGCTCGGGCCCTGCTCGAGGCGCGCCGCGACACCCTCGCCGACGCCGCCGGTCGTCTCGGCGAGCGTCAGGAGCGGGTGCTCGGGGCCGAGTCGGTGCTGCGTGCCGCCCGTCAGGCCGTCGCGACCGGCGCCGACCTCGAGGTCGCGCGCGGGCGTCAGGACTCGGCGGTCGCCGCCGCGCGCGCCGCATCGGACGCCGAGCACTCTCTGCGGACCGCCTGGCTCGGGGGGATCGCCGGAGACCTCGCAGCAGAGCTGCAGCCCGGCTGCCCCTGCCCGGTCTGCGGCGCCGAGGAGCACCCTGCTCCGGCCCGCACGGGAACCGAGCACGTCGGGCGGGACGTGGTGGAGGCGGCTGAGGCCGCTCGTCGCGCCGCGGAGCAGTCCGTGGCCGAGGCCTCGGCCGAGGCGGCCACGCTCGCCGAGCGGCTCGACGGGCTCCTGCGCACCGCGGGCGGCGTGCCGACCGACGACGCGCAGAGCTCGCTCGACGCGGCCAAGGAGCTGGTCGCGGAGTCCGCCGCCGCGGTCGCCGAGCGTGCCGAGGCCGCGACCGCGCTCACGGACTTCGATACCGCGACCGCAGCCCTGACCGGCCTCGCCGCGAGCCTCGCCGAGCGGATCGCGGGCGAGACCGCCCGCCTCGACGCCCTCGCGACGGGGATCGAGCGTGACCGCCAGGAGATCGCTGCCGAGCTCGACGCGACCGGTCCGCTCCTCGCGGACGCCGCCCTGCCGGACGCGCTGGCCGACGAGGGCTCTCCCGCCAACCCCGTCGCGGTCATCGAGGCCGCCCTCCGTGACCGTGGGATCGCGGTGAAGGCGCTCCTCGACGCCGAGTCCGCCGTGGCCCACGCAGGCGACGCCGTGGCTGCCCGGGCAACCGAGGTCGCGACGGTCGTGGCCGAGTCCGGGTTCGACGACGAGCAGCACGCGCTCGACGCGGCCCGTCCGCCCGCCGAGCGGGAAGCCCTCGAACGGCGGCTCCGCACCGTGGACGCCGACACGGAGCGCGTGCGCCAGGGGCTCGCCGAGGAGTCGATCGCGACCCTGCCCGCGGACGTGGAGGTCGACCTCGACGGGGCGCGCGACGTCGTCGGGCAGGCGGAGACCGCCGAACGGCGAGCCGCCCTCCAGGCCAACGGTGCCGCTCAGCGCGCCCGGCTCGCCGCACGCGCGGCGAGCGAGATCTCCTCGGCCGTGGAGGGGTGGGCTCGGGAGCGCGACGCCGCAGCCCCCGTCGCCCGCATGGCGAGCCTCGCGGCCGGGTCGGGCTCGGACAACGCCAAGGCCCTCTCGCTCGCGACGTACGTGCTGGTCAGGCGGTTCGAGGACGTCGTCGCGGCTGCCAACGAGCGGCTCCGTGAGATGTCCGACGGGCGCTACGAGCTCGAGCGCTCCGACGAGAAGGAGGACGTCCGCACGCGCCGGACCGGGCTCGCGATGAAGGTCCTCGACCACCGCACCGAGGCCGCCCGCGATCCGCGCACGCTCTCGGGCGGTGAGACCTTCTACGTGTCGCTGTGCCTCGCGCTCGGGATGGCCGACGTCGTGACCGCCGAGGCCGGCGGCGTGGACCTGGGCACCCTGTTCGTCGACGAGGGGTTCGGGACCCTCGACCCCGAGACCCTCGAGGCCGTGCTCGGCGAGCTGGGCAAGCTCCGCGCGGGTGGCCGCGTCGTCGGCGTGGTGTCGCACGTCGACGCGCTCAAGCAGTCCATCGCCGAGCGCATCGAGGTCAGACGGTTGCCGAACGGGGCCAGCACGCTCGCGGTGCGGGCGTAGCGCCGGTCAGCCGCCCAGCTCGCGCGCGCGCAGCAGCACCGCGTCGAGCATCTCGGGCGTCAGGCGACCCGTGAAGGTGTTCTGCTGGCTCACGTGGAAGCACCCCAGCAGCGTCAGGCCGCGCCCGTCGGGGTGCGTGATCCGTACCTCGGCCCCGTGCCCGAACCGCGGCCGCGGACGGGGCACCACCCACCCCTGGTCGTCGAGCGTCGCGAGCAGCGCCTGCCACCCGAACGCGCCGAGCACCACCGCGACGCGCGGCCCGACGAGCTCGAGCTCGCGCCCCAGGTACGGCGCGCACGTGTGACGTTCGAGCGGCGTCGGCTTGTTGGCCGGTGGCGCGCAGTGCACGGGCGAGGTGACACGGATGCCCGTGAGGACCAGCCCGTCGTCGGCACGCACCGACGTCGGTTGGTTCGCGAACCCCGTGCGGTGCATCGCCGCGAACAGGAAGTCGCCCGAGCGGTCGCCCGTGAACATGCGCCCCGTGCGGTTCGCGCCGTGCGCGGCAGGCGCCAGACCGACCACGAGGACCGTCGCTCGTTCGTCGCCGAACCCGGGCACGGGCCGGGCCCAGTAGACCTCGTCCCGGAACGAGGCCCGCTTCACGGTCGCGACCTGCTCGCGCCACGCGACCAGGCGGGGGCAGGCTCGGCACGCCACGAGCACCTCGTCGAGTG
This sequence comes from Oerskovia enterophila, assembly GCF_044748475.1. Classification (NCBI taxonomy): domain Bacteria; kingdom Bacillati; phylum Actinomycetota; class Actinomycetes; order Micrococcales; family Cellulomonadaceae; genus Oerskovia; species Oerskovia enterophila. The sequence goes on along the minus strand of NZ_JBIVFZ010000004.1, from coordinate 637,556 downwards.
CCGCGACGCTCCCGGCCGGACGGGCCCGGAGAGGGTACGTGGCGTCGTCGGGCCCGACGGCGCCGCCCGCCTCACGGGGCGCGGCGCCTCGCGGAGGGCTCACTGGCCGGACCGTGCCGATGTCATGCCTGCGGCGTGACGAGCTGCTGCAGCGCCCAGGTGTTGCCGTCGGGGTCCGAGAAGTACGTGAACCGGCCCCACGGCAGGTCCTCGACGGGCGGGGCGTCGATGCCGTGGTCGAGCAGGTGCTGACGGGCCTCGTCGGCGTCGGGCACCACGATCTGCAGACCGCGCTGCCCGCCCGGGGGCATGTCGGTCATGTTGACGTCGAGCACGATCGAGCACGCCGACCCCGGCGGGGTGAGCTGGACGAACCGCAGGTCGTCGTTCACGGGGATGTCGTGGTCGGCGTTGAAGCCGACCTGGTCGACGTAGAAGGCCTTGGCCCGGTCGATGTCCGACACGGGCACGGGGACGAGCTCGAGCTTCCAGTCCATGGTCGTCGCTCCTGGGGTCTGCTGGTGGTCGCGGCCCGCGGGATGACGGGCACCTCTTCACGGTACGAAGAGAAGCGGTCACCCGCTGGCCGGGACCTGAGCTCCTGTCGGGACGAGCACCGGCGTCACGAGCGCGTAGTTGTCAGAAGTGGGGGGGGGGGGGGGCCCCCCCCCCCCCGGAAAAAAAACCGGGGGGGCCCCCGGGGGGCGGCGCCCGGGGGGGCGGGGCCCCCCCCGCGGGGGGGGGAGAGCGGCGGGGTGGGGAAAAAA